>JBLYPW010000005.1:0-1031 GCA_048538275.1 Candidatus Komeilibacteria bacterium | reverse complement strand
ATATAGTTTAGTTTGTCAAGCTTTGTAGCATTGCAGCGAAAGGTTTACACTGGCTAGCTTGTTTAGCTTCTGTATAGGTGTTAAGCCATCCATACCAAGGCCTCTATGCCTCTTTTGGTAGTTATAATAATGCATAAAGAGATTAAGCTTGTATTGCATAGAATCTAAAGACTCATTTGGAGAAAAACCATATCTTAAAGCCTTTTGGTTTAAGGTTTTATGAAACCTTTCTATTTTACCATTTTCTTCAGGACAATAAGGAGTATTCTTTCTATGCAAAATATTATGTTCTTTTAATAATTTTCTTAGTTTGAGATTGGTAAATTCGCGACCTTGATCAGTCCTAATCTTTTGTATGATAAAAGGAGCTCTTTTAAGTACCTTTTCTACAAAGTCTACAGTATTAACTGCATTGGCTGTATCATAGCTCCAAACAAATACCCATCTGGAAGTGTCATCTATGATAGTATATATTACTTTACCTTGTTTGTAGCCAAAGGGATACTTGGTATCCATTTGCAACTCATATCCTGGAGTTTTATGACTAAATAGCTTCTTTTTCCATCTTTTCTTAGTTTGTGTGTATTGATCAGTATATCTAATATTATTTCTCTTTAATATCCTATATATTGTAGTTGAGTGAAGATTTGTATTATATTCATATTGTAGCCTATCGGAGAGCGTTTCTACTCCATCTGCAGGGTATTGTCTAGCTAGTATAGCAATGAGCGTTTCCATTACCTCTGATGTTCTATTATGTGCTCTATGGCTTGTTTTTCTCTTTTGTCTATATAATCCTTCAATACCATACCTTTTGTATCTATTTAACCATTTATGGACTGTTTGACGAGAAACAGACAACTCACTCGCTACTGATACAATTGTTTGCTGGTTTAAAAGTATACAGTCTAATTTTTCTTGTTGTAATTGCATATATCTTGAATCATATTTATTCATAGTACTTTTAGGCTAAATTATCTTATTTAATAGCCTAAATACTATACTGTAAAGTGTAAACCTTATTGCTGCAA
>JBLYPW010000004.1:0-89089 GCA_048538275.1 Candidatus Komeilibacteria bacterium | reverse complement strand
ATTTTAGTCAACCCCTCTCTGCTCAAAAGCGGATCGAGATTAACTAAAAAATTAACAACGGCCGGTTAAGCCTCGCTTTCACTACACCTTCCTCTCGTAAGAGTTAAATATAGCAACAAACACAAACTCGTTGGCTCATTCTTCAATAGGCACGCCATCGGGCAGGTTGAGTAAACTCAACATAACCCTTTGACTCTTTGTAAACGCACGGTTTCAGATACTATTTCATCCCCCTCACCGGGGTGCTTTTCACCTTTCCCTCACGGTACTTGTTCACTATCGATCACCAAAGATATTTAGCCTTAGCGCATAGTCGCGCCAGATTCCCCCAGGATTTCACGTGTCCTGAAGTACTCAAGAAAATTACCACGGAGCGATAACCCCTTTCGCTTACAGGGCTGTCACCTTCTTTGGCCGGTCTTTCCAGACCGTTCAACTAGGGAAGTTAAACTTCGTATACTCCGTCTTGGACCCTCAAGCTCCAAATGTAATATCTTACAACCCTCTATACAGCATTAGTCTTGAGAACATTGCACTGCCGCGTTCAATAACCCGAAGGTTATTAAACAATGACAGATTATCTTATATAAAGTTTGGGCTCCTCCCTGTTCGCTCGCCACTACTTAGGGAATAGAGAGTAATAAAGCTAATAACCGAGTCAGACTCGGTGATCAACTTTACTACCGTTATTTCTTTCTCTTCCTCTGGGTACTAAGATGTTTCAATTCCCCAGGTCTTCCTCATATACCTATGTATTCAGTACATGATGACCAAGTTTTAACTCGGCCGGGTTTCCCCATTCGGAAATCTTCGGATCTATGGTTGCTTGCCACCTCCCCGAAGCTTATCGCAGGCTGCTACGTCCTTCATCGTTCTTTGATGTCTAGGCATCCACCGTGCGCCCTTACTGTAACCACAAAATATTCTGCTTTGGTTACAAACTCAATTTATGAGTAGACGCTCATTACGTTACCTTTGTTATTTTGCTAATTTGATCTATTGATCTATATACTTGTCAAAGTCCTTATGGGGAACAAAAAACCGCTTGAGGCCAAGCGGGGTTTAGCGTAGAAAAAATCACCAATGCTAACCGCTTGCCTTGTTAATATTTAGTAACTTGTTCCGCATATACATATATCACTTATCTTTTGCTGTTTTGCTGCTTTTACACAGCCTCTCAACAGCATAGGCATTATATATGATAGCCTCATACCTGTCAAGGGTTTGGTATTATGACATAAAAAACTACAATACCGCCAAAAAAGTCACTATTTTTGCGTGGAAACTTTAACTTTATAAACCACTCTAGATCTGTTGACAAAATATTCTATATATGATAATATTGACTATCAAACTCATTAGAGAGATAATAAGTTTGGTAGAACGTTAACAAAAAACCGAATCCGGAACTAACAATCCGGCAAACTTAAGGAGGGTGACATGAAAAAGTCATCAATGTTTATCAGTGTGTTTATCATAATCCTTTTCGTCGGATCGATGGTCGTCACAAGTTGTGACAACCCGGTGGAGCCAATCGACAATCCACCCGAAGCCCTGGGCAAGCTCATTCTTGTTCCTTTAGGAAACGAGGCTTTATCTAAAGTTTTCATTGGTGAAGATGGTAATAAATATCTGCCACCTGAAGCTGCAGAGAATAACCTGAAAAAAATGGATCGCCTTGCCAAAATTGCATCTGAGGTTATGATTAATTTCGGAGAAATGCCATCAACTCGTACATTAATGTACGTCATTATGAATGTTGGCGATAAACCTGTCTTTGATGTAACTTTTGATGCAAATAATAATTTAATGATTGTGCCCCACACAGTCGGTTTCATCCAAGTCTCGGTTTCTGGCACAGAAGTTGCTGCCTATCCAATTATCAGCATCACAAAAGAACATGTATTGCCAATATCTGGAGTAGGTCAGTTGCTTGAAATGAATCTTGGTGTATTTATAGATACGTTAAACCTAATTTATCACTATAATCAAGGTCAAGACACGATTGAAGTTGTTGATCCTTATAGATACGAGGGGGCACTTTTGGGAATCGACATCGATATTATCTGCTCTGGACAGCCAATACTCAACTATGCCCCTATTACTCGTTTCGGCAACAATCCACTTGAAGATCCTCAACCCCTAAACGGAGAGTTAGTTGAGGTAAGCAGCCTTGAAGCATTTGCCATAGATACCACACTTGTTATAAACAATGGCAATGTCTCAAGTAGAGTCCGCGTTTCAGATTACTGGGGCATCGTCACCCTATTAGACTCCACAATTGCCGGTGGGGACACACTGGACGTATCAAATTATTTTGATGATAGTTGGGAAGCATTCGAGGCAACAAACGGAATGGGCAACTGTATTAGAGTTGGCCCATCCAACTATATAATCAATATGGTTGGGTATACCAACCTTACTGGTTATGTTGGTTTTGTTGCGACTCCATAACCATCAACCCTTAACCCCACCCTGACAACGTTCAGGGTGGTTTTTTTACAAATAAAAAAACACACCTACTGATGTGTGGTGCCGGGGACAGGACTTGAACCTGCACGTCTTGCGACACGTGGTCCTAAACCACGCGTGTCTACCAGTTCCACCACCCCGGCACGTCATAATCATGGTCCGACGCTTCATGTTTTTGATTTACTCAAAATCATTTCGCTTAACTCACCATGCTTATTTGTTCTTGCTCATTGCTTAACCCTGCGGACCCAAGCAATTCGCAATCTTATAATAAAAATCAATATTATTTATACCTCTTTATTATTAATAAGTCAACAATATTCAAATAATATTATAATACAATTTGACTGTTGATAACTTTTATATTAAACTTACATTGATATCTTCCTCTCAATCCAACCCGAGAGTCGGGTAACGGAAGATATTCCCTTTTTATACTCCCTCTTTATCAACCTTTTGAGATTGCTAAGGAGGGAGTTATGAAGGAAATTTATATAACTACTCCACTGAGTAGTTTTTTGTTATAAAAACTTTGCTTTTACCACCCAAGAAACCAAACTAAACCCAGCCAACGCTACACCATAGCCAACATAATTATCATTAGTACCGGCAACTGGGACAATGGGTTCGCTATTGACCACGCTCTCATCAACTATGTTTACATTCTCAGGAATAGACTGCTCTGGGCTGATCACCGCTTTTGCTAAAACCACAATATCATCATCAAAACGAGGCAATATCCTAAAACCAGAGCTGGTCTCGCCCACAATACCAGCTACCAAAACCTGATCATCAGAACCGCTATCAATTTCCGGCTTAGTAATAGCCGCGTACTTACTAAAATAAATTTTTATCTCTCCCGAACCGTCGTCCACATACCAACTGCTACCTTGCTTCTTTACCACCTGGCCCTGGATCCTGACCAAGGCCCCTTCCCAATCATCATTTATTTCCCCCGTAGCCACCACGCTCAGCTCTGGGATTGTCACCTGATCAATAATAATGAAGTCCTGGGCTTGAGAAACTTTAAAACGTTTTTCTCCGCCAGACTGCGACAACGCGCCGCTCACCTGAACAACATCGCCTGCTGACAATTCTGGCAAATCATCACCACTATAATACAATTGTATTCCCATATCAGGATTAGCCTGATCGTCATCAAATCCGACCATATAAAAATAACGTGTCGCTAATAATCCAGGAGGTGCTGTGATAACGCCACGCGTTGTTGCTTCATCCTTGATGTCCATATTTCTTAATTCTCCTATACCGATTACTGCACCTAAGGAAAAAACATCTTCAACGCCCATACCGTCCACCACCACATCATCATCCACAATCTGAATAGACAAATTGCTAGTGTCTTGACCGCCCGCCGCATCACTGACGGTTAAAACAATTTGATAATCGCCAATTGCTTGGTACTGATGTTGAGCAGCGGCCTCGCTATTACTTTCGCCATCGCCCCAATCCCAAACAAAACTTAATTCATCGCCTTCATCATCATAGCTGTCGCTAGCGGAAGCAGTAATCAGATCAGATAAATTATAGACCGGCAACAACCCACTGATGACAGCCACTGGCGAATTGTTTACGGGAATATAGTTTGTTTCGCCGGGCGTCGCACTTTCTACCCACTGCCAGCTGCCATCTACTGTGCGACTATAACTATTCTCACCACCGCCACTATAATCCACCTGCATCCAAATTTGTTGCGATGGATCAATCAGGCTGATGGTTTCTCCGCCATTGTTTAAACTCAAATGCGACAAGCTATAGTCAATTACCAAATAATGACCGCTTTCAATCGTACCGGACAAATCATAGTTATGACCATTGTCCTGCAATTCCCAACCACTCAATTCAATTGTAATATTTGAATTATTATACAATTCTATAAATTCCGCTTCCGCGTCACTGCCCGGTGGATTGGGCCACAATTCATTTATATAAAAATTGGCAGCGCTCAAACTAGCGGGCACTTGCCATATAGGATTCAACGACTCATTATTATTTTCATCATCCAAGTCGTTATCATTATTAACTCCAATATCACTATCGCTATTATCGTTTTCTTGTTGAACGTCTTCATTATAATCATTATTTTGATCACTTATATCGTCGCTATTATCATTATCGTCAGTTGTAGTTGAATCATCTGTCGGGCAAACAATAACCGGACAATTACATATATCATCTCCAACCATATTATAAACTCCCGGGTCACCACCCAGCACATCGCTTTGTTGCCATTGATCATTCTGCCAAACCAATGAATAACCATCGCCGGCTGCCAATTGATTGTCATAAATTGTGCTGATTGACCAGGTTTCTCCACTATCAAAACTGAGTTTCAGCTCTTCACCGTCATTTCGTAAATTTATCACACTATCTAAAAGCAATCCGTCATAATCCGGATAGTCAAGTCTCCACGCCTCTGGATCATCTACTATAATTGCCGCCTGCTGAGGAGCTAAACTAATTATCTCAGTATTTAATAAATGACTACTACCATCCCAAAACCGCCACTGCTCGGTAATATCAATAACTTGGTCGCTGCTATTATATATTTCTACCCATTCCCGTCCGCTGTCACCCCCGGAAACATCATACATAATTTCCGAAAAAATAATATCATTCTCAGCGGTAGCAGCCAACACAATAGTGGTGTGAGATAATAATAAAGCTAACAGAATACCAAATGCAATTATAGCGATCATTTTTTGTAAATCTTGTGAAACCATAATTTTCGCTTTAATAATAAATTATTAGCGGGGCCAAGACCGATCCAGGGTCGTAAACCGATCCCAGCCCCTTCTAATAAACAAATTAATCCAAATCTTCCACGTCTACTTCCTCTACTGCAATATCTTCCCCGGCCAATTCTTCCGGTTGGTTCTTGGTGATTTGTTGTCTATGACCAAGCATCAACAAATTATTAGCCACAATTTCTGTCAAATAACGTTTATTACCGTTTTTATCCTCCCAACTACGGGTAGTCAGGCGACCTTCAATATAAATCAGGCTGCCCTTCTTCACATAATTGCTAATAATATCGGCTAATTTCCCCCAAGCAATAATGCGGTGAAATTCAGCTGTTTCTCGCATCTCTTTTGACTTACGATCGCGCCAACTATAATTAGTAGCCAGGCGAAAGGTGCACAGATCCATACCGGTATTGGTTTTCTTTGCCACCGGATCTGCGGTAACATTACCGATTAACAAAACTTTATTTAAGTTCATTGCCTTATTAATTAATAATTAAAACCACCCCCTAAAGGAGGTGGCCTTGACAATTATTAATTATTTTACAATAATGTCAGAGCTAACCTCACTTAGGTGAGTTAGTTGCTTTGCAAAGAGTTCCGCGTTCGCGGGACTTTTTGTTAATTATGAACAGTTGAAGCGACAGCGCAAGAAGGCGACGGCGCGCAAGATTGTCCCTCCTTATCAATCTTTTTATAAAAATCGCGACTGCGTAAAACGCTATTTCTGTTCTTCTGGCTAAGTATCTTAGCAGAATTTCATGTTAATTTCAATCTGATTGAGAAAAAAACATTGCTAATAAAACAATGTTTTAATCTAAGCTTATGGTTTGACCCCACTCCAAGTTTATTTTGCTCAAGATGAAATATCTTTTCGCGTAGCCTTGTTTATTATTATTCTTATCCAACCCCAACCACTTCAACGCTTTGTTAAACAAATAAATACTACACGAAATTATACACTACATCCATTTCCTCCCAGCTGTTGTTGTGGCTGTACAACTTGGGCGGCAACTCTCTGATATCCTTGCGCGCTGGAATAATTACTGCCAAGAATTTCTCGCGGATTCACATCCTGCCAATCAATACCATTATCTTGCATATAAGTCGCAATGGTAAGATAGGTGTCCGGAAACCAATAAGAGTTAACTGCGAGAGCCGCGTTCCACATATTTTGTTCACTCACATTCTGTGATGCCATAAGCTCCAAGAGCCCCAACATAGCCATGCCGTGATTGCAATCTGGGAAATGAGTAGAATTGCCACAACAGGGTCGGTATATGCCTCGTGAAACCTTGTCCACCAAGGCCTGTTGCTCTGAAGTCAGGTTAAAGAAAGAGTGCTTACTATAATGATCCATAGCATCTCCTTGACTCATTGTCCATCCACCGGTAGAAGCAAAGTTGCCGGCTCCGCCATAACTTGGATTACTCATTTCACCGGTCTCCAAAATAGGGTTGCTACTAGCCAGACCCAGAGCCCAAAAAAGATTCAACAAATAACCGGCGTTCTTTTTTGTTATCTTAAGTCGGTCATTATTTTGACCAAAAAGCAGTCGCTCATATTCATCCGTCATTAATCCGCGCTGATCGTACATAGCCTGAAACTTTTCCGCATCAATCGCGCCCTTATCCACCAGCCGGGCGCCTAGATCGCCCCAAATAACCGGTAAATCAATTCCCTCGGCCGGCAACACTTGCTCGCTCAAGTCTGCCTGCGTACTTTGTTTTTGGCTTGAATATTTATCTGACGCATTTTCACTTGCATCGTCTAATCCGATTTTGTAACTCCCACCATATAGCCAAGAACCGGAAATCAGCGCCGCCGCAATCAGTATGCTTATTGGCAATAGATAATTTTCTTTGGTCGGGGAGCTTATTATTGTTTCTGATTTTTTTTCCTGTTTTTCGTTTTCCATAATTGTAAACGTTAATTTTTATTCGCTGCAGCAGTCGGCGAGCTTGTTAACCAAGTCTTCCAGTTGCGCGTCGCCTTCTACCTTACTCTTAGTTTCACGCCCATCAATCAACTGCAATTTGAGGGCCCAAAAAATTGAATAAATTCTATAAGCCTTCCCAAACATATTTTTTGCCTCATCTTTCTTATTGTCTGATTGTAATTTGTTACCCACTTCAATTAGCCTCATGGTGGTCGCCAATAAATGCTTGGCAATGCACCAACTTTCACCCTCGTGATTGGGCATGAGTATCGCCAATAATTCTTTGCGAGTTGAACGAATTTTCTGGGCAGAATCAAAATATTCGTCTTTTTTTGTTTTTACGCCGGAGAAAAAGAAATGTTCCTCCAGGCTAATGAGATTCATTACCGCTATACTCAGGTCCTCGGTAGTAGACAGGTCAGCGCCAACTCCATCTTTGAATGCTTCTATTTTGGCAAGAAAATCATCTTTTGTTGGTTTTTTTATGGTCATAAATTTAAATAAAGAAAATTAGAACACCGATTATAATCATGGCTATACCCGCCCAAAAACGTACTCCGGACAAATTGGTTCTTTTCCACTCTTGCAATTTGCCAACAATCGTTTTGTCAGCTGCCAACCAGAGCACTATTATTAGCGGCAAAACTAGAATCAGATTATAAAGCACGAGATAACCAAAGCCGGCAAAATAGGTAAATTGATCATGCAACAAGCCAATAACCATAAGATATGGGCCGCCCATGCAAGGAAACTGACAAATACCAACCAAGAGTCCTAGGCCAAAGGCGGCGGTAAACGAAGCCTTTTCCATCAACCTGCCCATCGCGGTGTGTGAAACAGCGGGAATTTTTAACCGTAGCGGAAATTGCGGGAAAAAATGATTAATGAGGTTGATGACTCCAAAAACAATCAACAAGGTTGCTCCCAGCTTACCCATAAAATGCGGCGTGTTAAACAAGTGCATAATCTTTAGAATGCCCAGACCGATCAAGAGATATGCCAGAAAAATCCCAGTAATATAACTCCCGCCAATCTGTAAAATTTTCTTTCTTGTCATCTGCATTCCAAAAAGAAATGCAATGGTAATCAGCAGAATAGAGAACGAACACGGATGAACGCTATCAAGCACAGCGGACAAAAAAACCAATGGCATCAGCCAAGCACCGTTATTACTGAAGCCCCAAATGAGCGAGGCGGCTCCGGAGCTGTGCCTTAAAAGTACAATGCCCAGTAGAGCGATAAACACGACTATAAGTATGGTAATTATTTTTTTCATGATGTTAGGGGGTTACTACTGCTTCAATTTCCAACTGGAGCTCACCGCCGGACGCGTCCGTGAGATAAATAAGCCTATCTATTGTCCCAATACCCGCTGGCCCGTGAGCATTTGGATCGTATACGACCTTTATATTTAATGATTCTCCAACTTTGATAATTTCATTTGCCGGCGGAAGATAACCCATGCCCTTCATGCCAAACGGTCCTTTTTCTCTATCTGTCTTCTCTATATACGCCCCTGTGCACATGCATGACGTATAAATTTCTTTCACAAAGATGTCCTGGTCGGTTGAATTGGTAATCTTAAAAATGTGATCAACCAGCCCATCCTTCATGGATATGGTCCCAAAATTGAACGAGCTTTCTGAAACCTGCGCGGAGCCAATTGCACCGGAATTTTGCAAACCATTGCTTGTTTGATTGGCCCTACCCCAAATCATAAGAACAATTATTACCAGGAAAATCAATGCTCCGATTGTGACTGTTTTTTTCATAGTGATTAATCAATTAGACAAGCCCGATATGATTATCGGCGCTCGCTGAATAATTAGTTAACAAAAAACAAAAAATCCCTTTTGTTCAAGGGATTGTGGACGCACGATAGAAAACCGTTCGACAAACGGCTTCAAATCGACGTCCTATAAAAGAATAGCGGGGCTGTTCTCGTGTAATGTGAGCCAGCGAAGAGCCTTATCCCGAAAGGGTAGTTTAAATAAATCTAGCCATTTTCTAAGATAATAAGCCAGCTTAGCTGACACTGAGTTTTCTTTTGAAACACCAAAAATAATCGCAACCACAAACAAAGAAAAAATAAATAGTGCAATTGAAATATTACTTGAGGTAGTCGTGGAAATATTATGAAAAACAGTCAAATGAAAGGCTAAATAATCGACCGGGGACGATTGCTGTGGACAATCAACGCCTTCAATCGCCGCCGCAACACAACCACCGTCATGGTGTTGCGCGCCTATGTGCATGCCAAAAACACCAAATGTGGCAATTCCAATGAAGCTGACTAATATAATGGCTGTAATCAAATATTTCATATAGTTTCGTAATTAGTATATACTCCGAACAATATTTAGTCAAAATCAAAATAGATTATATATAAGCAGAACCATACGCCAATATATTAAAAAAACTGCTATTAAAACCGCCATAACAAAAAGACACCGCACATGACGATCTTTCTATAAATAAAAATTAGATTAATTCCGGTGGGCGAGGAGGGACTTTCGCGCCTCCTCTTCGCCAGGGCTCAGAGTCGTCTTGTCCTGGGCAGCACCTGACTTGCCGCAGGCAACTCAGCTGACACTCACTTCGTTCGCTCCTGCCCGACCCGTCTGACGGGTCCCGTTCGAGTCCCCATAAAACAAAAAAATATCTCCCTAGAGATATTTAAATAATAACAAGCTTAGTGCTTCATATAATGATGGTGGGCGAGGAGGGACTCGAACCCTCACGGGGGTTTAGCCCATTGGATTTTAAGTCCAACGTGTCTACCAGTTCCACCACTCGCCCGTAAATAACGCTACTATATTAAACCTTCTATAACATAAAGTCAACCCAAAAAAAATAAACCACCGCTCGGTGGTTTGTAAAATGGAGCGGGTGACCGGATTCGAACCGGCGACCTTCTCCTTGGCAAGGAGGTGTTCTAGCCAACTGAACTACACCCGCGTATTTTAAAACTTTATTATTAGCCTATTTTTATTGAACAAATATTCAAACACTTAATACAATTATCAATTCACTTATTACACAGTCCACCCGCGCATAACAACGCTACAAATTAGCACAAGCAGTATAGCAAATATTCATATTTTGTAAAGACCCTGTGTTTAACCGTAGATTTTAACAACTTTGTGATGTGTTTTTTCGCCTCCGACTATCTCTATTTGACTTTTTTTTATTTTAAAATAACTAGCTAATAATCTTAGCATCGCTAAATTTGCCTTACCATCAACTGGCGGAACGTTCAGCTTAACTTTAATTTGATCACCAGTCACTTCAACGCTGTTTTGTCGCGCACGCGTGATGACTTTGACTTGATAAATTTTATCCATATTAAAAAAATGAATCTATTTACTATTATACAACAACTGCAATGGAATTAAGGAAAATTTACCATTTTCCACTTGCCACACAGCACAGGTTGGCGCATAGATATAATTGGAAATATTTCCCGGGTTTAATATTGTCTTCCCTTGCTTAAACGCCTGCCACGGTTTATGCGTGTGGCCATAAAAAATATAATCTATGCTTGGGTCATTTAGAAATTTTTCATACTTCTCGGGCTCGTGCACTAATAAAACTTGCTGGCCGGCTACTGAAAACTTCCCCTCCCAAATAAACAGATGAATATTGTTACGTTGCTTAGCTATCACCTGATAATCTCCCTTATCGCGATCAGCATTGCCTAAAACTACCCACATCTCACCAACAAAATTATCTATAATGTATTGTAGCGTTTCTGTTGATCCAATATCACCACAACATATTAATTTCCCGATTTTCTCTTGGCGTGCAAAATCCAAAACAACCTGTAAGTTGGGCAGGTTGTCATGGATATCTGATATTAACAAAATATTCATATTATTTTTCTTTTGCCTCTGGTGTAACAATATTCTTTTCTCGCAACCAAGCAATAACCTTATCGTTATTTAATGAGTTTTCCAAATATTTTATATAGCCGTCATTCTTTAAATTCTCTTGAGCCGTAGGGTTGTCTTGGTATTGCTCTTTTAATTTGGCGATTTCGGCTTGAACCTCTTCAGGAGAAACGCGTAATTTTTCTTGTTCAGACACCAGGCGCATAATCAAGGCCGTTTTAACACGCCGCTCTGCACCATCTTGAAAATCCTGCTTCAAACCAACCTCATCCTTCTTAATGCTCTTAAGGTAATCGCTCCAATTTAATCCTTGCTGCTCTACAGAATGTTGCAATTCGTGCAACATTTTATCTTTTTCCGCATCTACCAGCACGTCAGGGATTGGTTCAAATTCGCTATTATCAATAATTTTTTCTAACATAGCGATCTCCGCCTCCTGCCTGGCTTTATACTGTTTTTCTTGTGTCATGTTATTTTTAATCTGTTTTTTCAAATCTTCAACAGTATTAAAAGCGCCTAACTCTTTGACAAACTCGTCATTTAATTCTGGAAGTTCTCTACGCCAAATATTATGTACTTTAATAGCAAAATCAGCGTCTTTGCCTGCCACCTCGCCGCTATGATAGTTGGCCGGAAACTTAAGCTTAAATTTCTTCTCCTCACCCGGCTTCATGCCCACTACCTGATCCTCAAAACCAGCAATCATCTTGCCTTGGCCAAGCACCAAATTATATTTTTCCGCCTGACCGTTTTGAATAGGTTTGCCATTTAGGGTAATTGAAAAATCAAGCTCTACTTTATCACCTGATGCCGCCGCTTCCAACTTGGCACTCTCTTTCACTCGCATCTCTCGCAAATCATCCAAAACCTTAGCCACTTCTTTGTCTGTAGCTTCTACTTTTTTTTCTTCTATTTTTAGATCTGTGTACTTACCTAAAACCACCTTGGGCAATAAAGCTGATTTAGCAACAAAGACCAGCTCATTATTGGGCGCAAATTTATTAATATTAATTTGCGGTTGTCCCACGGTATTCAAATTATGATCTTTTACTGCCTGCCAATAATAATGGGTTATAATATCATCTAATGCCTCCTCATAAATTCTACTCTCACCCAATTTATTTTTAATCACTTCATAAGGGGCTTTACCTGGACGAAACCCTTCTATCTTGGCATTTTTTGCTAAACGCGAAGCCGCTTTGACTAGCCAATTCTCCATTTCAACTGGTTGAATGGTAATAGTAAGCTCTACCTCATTTTTTTCTAAATCTTTTTTACTAACTTCCATAATAAATTGATAATTATTAGCCCGATTAGTTTAACATTTAGACTAAAAGCTGGCAACCCTAGCAGCTATTGACAGTCTTAAATTAGATAATTATATTTAAAGCGCTTGATAAAATAATTTTAATGTAGTCCGTGCCGACAAAATCCCTCCAAGAAAAGAACGGTCGGCATGGCATGGGGGTTGGCTTGGCTGACCCCCTTTTTTTATAAACAAACCCCGCGCCGCCAAAGGCGGTGCGGGGTTAAAATTGTCTTAAACCACTACTAAATCATCAAAGCTACTAAAAGCAAAGCAACTACATTTAGAATCTTTATCATGGGATTTATGGCCGGACCAGCCGTGTCCTTATAGGGATCGCCGACTGTGTCACCAGTAATAGCGGCCTGATGAGCAAGCGAACCCTTACCGCCATGATTGCCATCTTCAATATATTTTTTAGCATTATCCCAAGCGCCTCCGCCAGATGTCATGGAAATGGCTACAAAAATACCAGTCACAATACTACCCACCAATAAGCCACCGAGAGCAATCGGGCCTAAGATAAAACCTACCAAAATTGGTATCACCACGGGCAATAAAGCTGGTATTACCATTTGCTTTAAAGCATCTTTAGTAACTATGTCCACTGCTTTATTATAGTCTGGTTGAGCGGTTCGTTCCATAATACCAGCAATCTCTCTAAATTGGCGTCGTACTTCTTCCACCACGCGTCCCGCTGTTTTACCAACTGCTTCCATGGCCAAAGCGCCAAACCAATAAGGTAATAAGCCACCAATAAACAACCCCACAATAACATTTGGATCAGACAGCTTAAATTCAAGCGACAAGCCATTACTCATAAACTCTTGAACATAAGAAGAAAATAAAACCAAGGCCGCTAATCCCGCCGATGCAATAGCATAACCCTTGGTTACGGCCTTGGTAGTATTACCAACAGCGTCCAGAGGATCGGTGATATTACGAACCTCTTCTGAAAGTTCAGCCATCTCCGCTATACCACCAGCATTGTCGGTAATCGGACCATAAGAATCAATCGTGACAATTATACCGGCTAGTGACAACATGGCGGTTGCAGCAATAGCAATGCCATACAAACCAGCCAGACTATAGGCAGCTAATATACCAGCTACAATAACCAATACTGGCAAAACAGTTGCTTTCATAGAAATGCCAAGTCCAGCAATAACATTGGTACCGTGGCCGGTTTCTGAGGCTTGGGCAATATAACGAACTGGTTTATATTTACTTGAAGTATAATATTCGGTAATCAAAACCATTAATGCTGTTACCACCAAACCAACAATTGCTGACCAATAAATATCTCCGGCGCTGTATTTGGTTAAATCGCTCATCCAATGACGAGTAATAGGCCATAGAATGATAGCCGACAAGATGCCGGTTACTGACAAACCTTTATACAAGGCATTCATAATATTTTTACTTTCTCCTAATTTAATAAACCAGGTACCGATAATGCTAGTAATGATGGACACAGCTCCAACAACCAAAGGAAAAATAACTGCATTGGCATAATTTACAAACAATAAAGAGCCTAGCAACATGGTTGCTACCGTAGTTACAGCATAAGTTTCAAACAAATCAGCCGCCATACCGGCGCAGTCACCAACATTGTCACCAACATTATCAGCGATAACAGCTGGGTTACGAGGATCGTCTTCAGGAATACCGGCTTCAATTTTACCTACCAAGTCCGCTCCCACGTCAGCTGCTTTGGTAAAAATACCGCCGCCTAAACGAGCAAATACGGAAATCAAGCTGCCGCCAAAACCAAGACCAATTAAAGCTTTTAAATCAAAACCGCTCAACCAATAAAATCCGGCCACGCCGAGCAAGCCTAATCCAACCACCAACAAACCGGTCACAGCGCCTCCTTGTACAGCTAGCTGCAAGGCTTTGCTTAAACCACTTTTAGCTGCTTCACAAGTGCGCACATTAGCCCGCACCGACACATTCATACCAATATATCCAGCCAAGGCAGAAAGAAAAGCTCCCACTATAAAACCTAAGGCAGTAGCAATACCAAGCGCTATCCACAACAAAATAAACAGCACAACTGCTATAATTGCGATAGTACGATATTGTCTATTTAAATACGCCTTGGCGCCGGTCTGAATGGCGCCGGCAATCTCTCTCATGCGATCGCTGCCAGCTGGTTTTTTGCTAATCATCTTAGCTAAAACAAAGCCATAAACAATGGCAACAATAGAAGCTAAAAGGGAAAATAACAATCCGTCTGTCATAATTTTATCGTTAATAATAATGATTAATTATAGTTAATTATTCTTTTTGCCCTTCCTTTTCGTCTTTTTTTTCTATACCACTTGGAGCGTCGCCTTCTTTGCTATCTTTATCCCCCTCGCTACCATCAACTTCCTTTTCTGCTTGTTTTTCAACCGTGGCATCAACTGAAGAAACGCCATCCTCTTCTTGATTAATCAACTCCTCAGCACCTTCTATATCAATTTTCCACTCGGTTAATTTTGCCGCCAAGCGAACGTTTTGTCCTGCCTTACCAATAGCTAAAGAAAGTTGGTCACTACCCACTTTGACCTTAGCAATTCTTTCTGCTTCGTCCAAAACAATGCTTTTTATCTTAGCCGGGGACAAAGCGTTGGCAATAAATTTTTCTGGATCTTCGTCCCATTCAATAATATCTATTTTTTCACCGCCCAATTCTGCGATAATGGTTTGTACGCGTGTGCCTCTTTGCCCGACGCAAGAACCTACCGGGTCAATATTTTCTTCCTCTGTCCACACCGCCACCTTACTACGCGCTCCAGCTTCTCTAGCAATTGCTTTTATTTCTACCGTGCCAGCGCCAATTTCAGGAACTTCGGTAGTAAACAATTCTTTTAATACGTCCGCATGGCTGCGTGACAAAATAATTTGCGGGCCTTTATTGCCCATCGCCACCGATAATAACAAAACCCGAATGCGTTGGCCAGAGTTATAATGCTCAGTAGAAACTTGTTCTTCTGGCGGCAGCACGCCGATGGCATTGCCAATATCAACCATAACTAAACGTCCTTCTCGCCGCTGTACCGTACCGGTCAAAAGGGTTCCTTCTTGTTCTTTATAAGTATTGAACACTACTTCCCGCTCAACTTCACGCAAACGTTGAATAATGACCTGCTTGGCAGTTTGTGCTGCCATACGACCAAATTCGGCTGGAATTTCTAGCTCTTGGATTAATTCATCACCCACCTTAATGCCTTTTTTAATATTCTTGGCCTCGCTGATCATTATCTCTGTTTTAGGATTAAAACGTTCTATTTCGTCTTCGTCCAACTCCTCGCCCGCCTCTTTCCTAGCTTTCCACTCCTCTAGCTTTGCTTCCAATTCTTCCAAATCCTTATCCTCCACCACAGTTTTAACATCATATACTGTAACTGCGCCCGTTTGTGCATCAAACTCTGCCTTAACATTTTGATTTTTTTCACCAAAATCCTTTCTATAGGCTGCTGCCAAAGCCGCTTCAATAGTTTCAATAACTGAGTCAAAATCAATATTCTTTTCTTGGCAAATCTGTTCTATTGCCTGTAAAATCTCTTTTTTTTCTGCCATATTATTTTTTTTAATTAATAAAGGCTAGTATGAAATATACTAGCCTAGCTATAGTGTAGCAAAAAAAGATTATCTAGTCAATGGCGTCATCTTTGTTGGGAGCTATGCCACGATTGCCCGCTACCGTCATAATTATCACAACAATAAACACAATCAATAATAAACCCAAGCCCACCTTACGATCTCTATTATTATCTTGCAAAACTTCCTCAGCCATCTCATCATCGGCAATATTGTCGTCATTGCTAAAAAACTCCTCAATAATCTCCTGGCGATCAGCCGTTTTCTGTAAATTATTAATAATTGGTTCATGTGGATTTGTTTGGCTAACACCTCCTTCTATTCTGCCGTCGCCGACATCAACTTGTCCGCTTTGCGGGGGAGCTACGTCAACCCTGCTATCATCCACGTCGCCATCAACTGTAACGTCCGGATGATTATTGGTTGGCGCCAAAGGCAAGGCGTCTTCCAACTTCTCCTTGGTGGGGGCTATATCATTGTTATTTACCGCTTCGTTTATAGACGGTTGCGTTTTTTTTGGCAAATTATGAATAATAACGGTAAATTCCTTAGACTGGCTCTCGGGTGACCTTTCTTTTTCCGATAAATTTCTGGCTACTGCAAAGACTTGGTGTTGTCCGACGGTCAAAGGCAAAAAAGGACGATAGTAAAAATTTCCCACCCCAGAATTGTCTTGACGCAATGTTGCGCGACCATTATAAACGCCGTCAATATATATATCTACCTTGGTTTGATTCCAGCTTAAACCAGTAATTAAGACATCATTTGTTAACTGATCGGCATTTGGCAATATAATAGTGGGGGCGGGTACTGGACAATCCGCCGGTCGCTTACAGGCTTGTTCGGACGCTTGCCCCGCTAAAGGTAATAATAAAAAAAATAAAGCTACCCCTAAATATAAATTTTTTACTTTCATAAATTTATTTTATTACTTGGCTACTTTAATAAAAAAGTATAACCAACGCAAGTGTACAAACTGTTTATAAGCTTGCGATTACTTGTTCATCAAATTCAAAATTCTGAGCATAAACCAACTGCGCCTTGTCATTGCCGCCCCGCCAACACAACAATGCCAAGTCCGCTCGCCAAACTACAATATGGGCATTATCATACAAATAATGTTCAATTGCTAAATACCAATGTTTTTGTTTTGTGTGTGTCATGGCCTCCTCAGGACGAACGTCTTTACAACCACGCCTTGCTTTTACCTCTACAAAACAATAAATGCCTTGTTTTTGAGCCACTATGTCTAATTCACCCTCTCTATAATAAACGTTTTTGTCCACAATTTTATAACCATGGCGCAATAAATAACTGGCCACTAGTTCTTCAGCTGCTTTACCAATCCTTATTTTATCTGACATTGTTTTAAAAAATAAAAGTCGCCCAATATGGACGACCCTGTTAATAAATATTTTTTTACTTTATGGTAAGTATTTATCAAAATTCTTACGCGCTTCAGCAATCTCTTTTTGGCGTGGAATATCAAACCACCAATACTTTATTATATAAATTAACCAAATCGCACAAATCAACCACCATAACATAGTCCAAGCCCTCATACCTAAATATGGCACCAATTGTTGTCGAAAAAATAATAATAATAAACCTATTAAACTGAAAGAAAAGGCCCAACTAGCTAACTTCTGCCAAAGACGACGATACAATGCCGAAATGTTTTTCCTTTTTCGCAACCATGCAAATACAATAGCCGCTACAAATATAGCCAAATATATTATGGTGGCTATCAATAAAACTCGCTGACTGATCAGCGGCATATAATTTGTAAAAAGATAATCTAATTGTAACCAGTTAATCATATTACTTTTCAAAAATCATACCATAATGATAAGAGCCGGCCTTAAACTCTTGTTGTAATTTAAATCCCGCTTCTTGAGTGTATGCCTTGATTTGTTCTGGCTTCAAACGCTTGGCCAGGGCCGGACCAATGGCAGTGTTTTGTGGCAACCATTCTACTAATAACATTTTTCCTCCCTCCTTTAAGACCCTAGCAGCTTCCTTTAAAACTGGCAAGTGCTGTGTGTTTTGAAATAAGGTAGTTACCAAAAAAACATAATCCAAATCAGTTGGCACCTGAGTGGCTCCGTATATTTCCAAATTACTCCAAACTGTTTTTATATTATCTAGGCGTTGTAATTGTGCTTTGCTTTGCACTGATGACAAAACATCTTTTAAAATATCAACCGCATAGACTTGGCCGTCTTTACCTACAATATGTGCCGCTGCCAAAGTAAAATAAGCCATTGAACCACAACCCAAATCAGCCACGCGCGACCCAAAGTCCAAACGTAATATATCTTTTAGAATATGTTCTGGATTCAATAACTGATTGCCACCTGCGCCGTCTATTTTCATAATGATTGATAATACTTTTTAACTCTTATATTATAACAAAAAAAACTATCTTTGGTTAGAGTCAAGTATTTCTCTTATAGGTTTGTACTTTATTCTATGCTGCTGGCTTATGCCGTGCCGTAATAAGGCTTGGCGATGAGCCGCTGTGCCATATCCTTTATTTTCCTCCCACAAATAAGCCGGAAAACGCTTGCTTAAACGAATTAATGCATTGTCCCTAGTAACCTTTGCCACAATACTTGCCGCTTGTATGCAAGCTTCTTTATCATCGCCATCTATAATTAATTCAAACGGTATATGATAATGAAAACCACGTATCATATCAAGACAAACCTTATCTGGCTTTGTCGTCAGCCCATCAAGCGCGCGTTGCGCTGCCAAAATATTGGCGGCTTGCAAACCCAGCTTAAAAATTTCTTTTGTCGTCGCCCGACCAATGGAATATACACATTCTTTCTTTATGTCTTTATATAAACAACGACGCTGTTTATCAGTCAACTTTTTTGAGTCTCGTAATTCTTGACGACGAGAAAAGTTTTTAAGAATAACGGCCGCCGCTACCAGCGGGCCAGCCCAAGCGCCGCGCCCGGCTTCATCCACACCGGCAATAATATTTTTTTTGTTCATAAATACATTATAACAAATCTCGCAACTGAATATAATTTTAAGCTCCGCACCATCTGGTGCGGAGCTAAATGACTTACCATCTAATTATTTTTTTTTTGCATCGCCGGCAGATCTATAAAAAAGCTACTATAATATATTAAGCCTACTGACAATATCACGCCCGCCTTTCTTTGACCTTATCCAATCTTTGCAAAGCTAACATATAAGCCGCCACCCGCCAACTAATATTACTTTTGGTTGCTAAACTTTCCACCTGATCGGCAGCGCGAATAATTTGCTTGCGCAACCTAGCCAGCACCTCGGCGCGTGACCATTGCTGCCTCTTTTTATTTTGTATCATTTCTAAATAAGACACAATAACGCCGCCACTATTAGCTAAAACATCAGGTACTACCACGACGCCCTTTTTATACAACTTTGCATCAGCGCCACTGCTGATTGGGCCATTAGCCAGCTCCAATATAATAGCTGCCTTGATACGACCAACGTTCTTGTCTGTAATTTGATTGTCCAAAGCAGCTGGTATTAAAATGTCAGTAGCTTGCTCTAAAAGTTTTTTATTATCCATTGTTTTGGCTTTCTTAAAACCAATCACGCTGCCGGTCTTTTCTTTATGTTCTATTACTGCTTTTAAATCAACGCCCCTATCATTAAAAATAGCGCCTTGTGAATCGGACAAACCAATAATTTTATAACCAGCGCGACTGCATAATTTTGCCATAGTCTGCCCAGCATTGCCAAATCCCTGAATAATAACTTTTGGTTTTATTAACGAACCTCGTTTAATCAATTCTTGCAATAAATAAAAACCGCCTTGCGCCGTAGCTACATCACGTCCCCGAGAACCTCCTGTATTAATTGGCTTGCCAGTAAAACTTCCCTCTGTTTTTACTCCCGTTATTTTTTTGTATTCGTCGTTCATCCAAGCCATAATTTGCGGATCGGTGTATACATCGGGCGCCGGCACGTCTTTTTGTGGTCCGATATAAGGACTCATTATTTTGACCCAACCTCGCGCCAATCTTTCTTTTTCTGCCAATGACAAAGCCTTGGGATTGATCTGAGCGCCACCCTTAGCTCCTCCCAGGGGCAAGTTGGCCACCGCTGTTTTGATAGTCATCCATAAAGCCAAAGCTTTAACCTCATTAATATCCGCCTGCGGATGAAAACGCACGCCACCCTTATAAGGGCCACGCCAATTATTGTGCTGCACCCGATAAACTTTCACTATTTTAATCCGACCATTATCTAATTTTAGTTTAACTTTGTCGGCAATGATTCTATCCGGCTTGGCAATTGCTTTTAATTGGCCAGTTGTCCAATTTAATTTTTTTGCTGCTATTTCCAGCTGTTTTTTTGCGCTATTAATGACGGACATATTTTTAATACTTAGTTAATAATTATTGACTATCGTCCTCATTGGAGGATAAATTGCTATAATATTGAAAATTTAACAAGGCAAAGTAAATACCCATAAACGACTTAAGAATTGAAGCAACCTTCATAACTGCTGGTTCTGAAAAAATTGACTTATTAATCCGCGCCGTCGGTACTTCTAGCAATGGTGACAATGACAAGTATCGGATAAACAATGCTATTATTCTCAAAAATGTAAAGCGCAGCGGAGCCGAGCGCCTTTGATATATCAATACCTTGTCAATGTGAATCACCTCTCAAACAAGTTTGCTATAATTTCCCCAGTGAAACTAGCTTGCGACATGAACAAGTGGGCGATCCTTGATTACACGGTTAGTTTCCGTGAAAAAACAAGGCAAGCGCCGCATCATTGATATGGGCCTTTACCTAGTCAATGCGCTAATAACCCACGCTCATTTCAATCTTTCCAAAACAGCTAAGCAAAAATTTCTGATCATCCGAAATAACCGCAGCTATCGTAGATATATTGAATAATAAAGAACTAAAATATCGTATCATGCCAAGGTCAGATCTTGATAAACACTTGTTGGCCAAAAATGTGATTACCTAAAAACCTCCACAAACATAACAAAAATCCGATTACCAAGCATGGTGTCGGATTTTTTATATCTTAAGATAATTTATCAAATCTTTCTTTCAAGCTAGCTTTGTCTTGATAACCAATCATTTGATCAACTGCTTGACCGCCCCTAAAAATAAACATAGTGGGGATGCTCATCACTTGAAATTGCTGAGCGGTGGTTGGATTTTCATCTACATTTAGCTTTACTATTTTTATCTTGCCTTCATACTCTTTGGCAAGCTCTTCAACTATTGGCTCCATCATTTTACAAGGACCGCACCAGGGAGCGTAAAAGTCAACAAAGACCGGTATGTCTGATTTTAAAACTTCTTCAGCAAAGTCTTGATCGGTAACAAATTGTGCCATATTAATTAACTGTTAATTTTTAATTTAGAAATTTAATTATAAACCAAATAATAAATTTTACAAATTACTCTGTTAGATAGTGCTGGGCGTCCAGGGCTGCCTGACAGCCGGTGCCGGCCGCCGTAATAGCCTGACGATAACGATGGTCAGCCACATCGCCGGCCACAAAAATACCAGGCACGCTACTCTGAGTATTTTCCTGCAAAACCACATAACCCTTCCGGTCAACCCCTACCAAGCCTTTAATAAAGTCCGTATTCGGTTTATGGCCGATGGCCACAAACAAACCATCAATGTCCAGCTGACTCACTGCTTGAGTTTTGTTATTAATCACTTTTAAACCCCTGACTTTTTCGTCTCCCAACACCTCTTGCACCTCTGTATTATAATAAAACTTTATCTTATTATTCTGAAAAGCGCGTTCTTGCATTATTTTACTGGCACGTAATTTGCCCTCATCGGCTCGCGCCAATACGTGCACTTGCTTGGCAAACTTGGTCAAAAAAGTAGCTTCTTCCATAGCTGCGTCTCCGCCCCCAACAACTGCTACAATTTTATCTTTAAAAAAGAATCCGTCACAAGTGGCGCAAGCAGAGACGCCCTTGCCGCGTAATTTTGTTTCGCTGGGTAAGTTCAACCAACGAGCACTTGCGCCAGTGGAGATAATAACAGCTCGCGCCCGATACTCATCATCATCTACTTTAACAATAAAATCTTTTTCCCCTTTTTTTACAATTTTAGAAACATCTTTAGCAATAATTTCCGCGCCAAAACGCCGCGCCTGTTCTTGCATTTTGGTCATCAATTCTGGCCCTTGAATTCCTTCTGGAAATCCGGGAAAGTTTTCCACATCCGTCGTAGTCATCAATTGTCCTCCCATTTCTCTACCAGACACAACTAAAGTCTTAAACTCTGCTCGCGTAGCATAAATAGCCGCCGTCCAACCAGCCGGTCCAGAACCGGCAATAATAATATCATATTTATTGTCTGTCATAATGTCACAATAATTAATTAGTCTTAAAAAATCTGGCGATCACTTCGTTTAAGCGCTCGCGCTCCTTACCCCTAAGTTTTAAGCAAGATGTCTCATTTTGTAAGATAACTAAACCCAAGTTAGACAAAGCCGCCCTTACCGCCGCTAATTGTGTTAACACGTCAGAGCACTCACGTTCGTCTGCTAACATTTTTTGCAGGCCCTCCAATTGGCCGCGCAAACGATTGAAGCGATTGCTTAAATCTTTATTGCTAATTTGTTTTTTAACTGTCATATGTGTATACCCCCTGGGGGTATTATATATCATCACGCGCGCCTTGTCAAGCCAGCACCTATAATTATTCTATTCCACGAAGAACAACAAAAGGAACCGCTAAAAACAGTTCCTTTATAAACCACGTCTGTAGAGTTAATTTATGAATTAACTCTACAGACGTGGTGGACCCGACTGGATTCGAACCGGCGGCCTCTTGCATGCCATGCAAGCGCTCTAACCAACTGAGCTACGGGCCCACGTAGATTCTATTATATGATTTTTTTCGCTTCTGTCAATCATTCATCCCTGGAAAACGATACAATGCTTGCCAATTTCTTTTCCCTTTGTAAGTTATATGATGTTTAACTATTCTTTTTAACCGACTACTATTACTTACCGCTTCACTGTCGCAAATTACAAAACCAATGTGTTTGTTACCCTGGTCGTTTTCCGGCCAAACAATCACGTCTCCTGCTTTTGGTTTTTCAACAACTTGCCAACCCGAATTTTGCAGAGCTGCTTCTGTTGAAATTACAGTCGCATGCAAACCATCCAACCAACCCAAAATATATAAGACCGTGGAAACAAAAACAGCGCAGCTATATTCGCCGGAGCTTGTTATGTTCTTACCGTCTTCAAAATATAAATCCCGCCATAGTTTAGAACCTACGGCGTTAACTATATACGCCAAGTATGTTTTCTTTTTATCAATTTGCATAAATTCTTAAACAAATGTTGGTTTTGGGTGGTGGAGTATGCCGGATTTGAACCGGCGACCTCTTCCATGCGAAGGAAGCGCTCTAGCCAACTGAGCTAATACCCCGCGAAATGTCTAGCCCCAACCAAGGTTTGGTCAGCCTCTGGCTGAAACTAAGCTAATACCACAAGCGTTAATATTCTAAAGTAAATCGGAAAAACTATCAATAGTAAAATCTAAAAGCATAATAATTATTGTTAAACAAAATAAAAAAGGAGCAGTTTAATGACATGCTCCAAGTCAATTTTATCACTCCTCAACCAATCATTGATATCCATATTGGAGTGAATATGAAAACGAACTGCATCCCATAAGTAAAAATAATTGTCTTATGGCTTATGGTGCCCCGCTGCTCTTTGGCGTCGGCAGACACGACTATGGCGGCAACCAAGGTGACCAAGGCTATGGGGGTGACCAAGGCGATAACCAAGGTAGCTGCGGGAGCGGCCGAGGTGGCCAAGAGGGCGGTGGGAGCGGCAAGGGTGACAACCAAGGCAGCAGCAGAAGCGGCCAGGGGTGGGGCAAAGGTGATCATGGCGACGACCAAAGCACCCAAAGCGACGATTAAGGCGGCGGTGGGAGCGGCAAAGGCGGCTAGTACCTTGTCCCCGGTAAAATATGCAGTGCTAAAATAAACCGCCAAGGTAACAATTGTTACCACTACTTGATATTTCCCCAGTTTGGTCCACCAAATAAGCACTGATGGCCGTAAAGCATCCATTTTTTCTCCTTTTGTTGTTTAATTAAAATTGTCAAATTTCATTGATTATTTAATTTAGCACAATTATACATAGTTGTCAAGGTATTGAAATTGAAAAGCTGTTTATTATTTACAACATTTGCTCGCTCTAAGCCAAGAAAACGATAAAAACCTCTAAATCTGTCCTTTATGATAAACTGCTTAAAACAAGAGATTAGGTGGTAATGCCGCCAAATAGCACTCTTCTTTTGTTCCACGTGGAACAAAAAACCCCACTTATTCTTTAAAATGGGGGGGGGTGCGGTCATCATGGTTTCTAACTGTGACCGCAACTATAATTATTATGGATAAAATAAAACTGACTAGCATTGAACCAAAAACAGCCGAATTTTTCTCCTTTATCCCAATAAAAACAAAAGCTGTTTGTATGGCATAAAACATATATCACATGCCCGGCGAGGCTCCTTCTACCGACTCTCCAAAACTGAACTAATTGCTTGTGGCAAAATTGCGACCGGATTTAAATAGACAAGCACCCGGGTTACAAACAAAAAAAGGCTTTGTTTCTAAAAAAACACCAAGTCTTTCGTTCAAATGAAACACTAATGCTTCCAATATGTGCCTCCTATAAGCAAGCTTTTGCTGTTATATTTCTATAATCAATCAAGCAATAATAACAAATATTATACTTTTTGTCAATGTGAGCGCCTCCCAATGCTTCCCGTGGGCGCCTTAGCGCTCTGTTTTTAAAATAGCGCGAACTGGTTCTGATGCCTACTGCAACTGGAAAACGCCTTGCAAAATATAACTTTGTCACACCGATAACAATTTCCAGTCCTTTTACAACCAATAATTCCGAAGGCGCGCTGCGAACACAATTATGACATAAAAATAAAGAGGAAATTAAAGAAAAGGGGCTCAACTCACGATTATCCGTGGAGAGCCCCAATTGAATAGAACACCATTCGCTACTGATTGACGAGCCGCGTCCATATATTCTTTGCCGCACCAGACGCATTAATAGCTAGCCGGCTGAGAATTAGTAGGATAAAGGTCGCTATAAGGACTAAGAACGGGCTCCCGTAACGATGTGCATCCAGAAACGAGCTGGCCGTCTCATAGCCAACTTTACCTAAAAACACTGCGCTCCAGTGGATAGTCACCGGTAGAAAACCGTAGATAGTCCACGCCCAGAGCATGACAGGAGATCCCGTCAGTCTTCGGCGGTCACCCTTGCCGAAGGCAGCGCGCCAGTTAAAGCTGATCGGATGACCCTCGTCCACCACGCCTGTGAAAAACGCCAACATGAGCCAGATGAACAGGAATCAGGCATCACGAAAGCAACCATCGGGTAACTCTCCGTGCTCCATCCCGCTAGCAGGCAGTACGGAATCGCCAGTAGAAATCCCACCAGCAGATAAAGAAACGTTAATACGATCTGCATTTGTTACCTCGTTTCTATTGGGAATGTGCGATTTTGGTCAAACTACTATAGCCCAACCACTCTGTTTCAGATCTTAGCATATTATGCCATAAAAGTCAAGAGGTAGCAAGCGCCGCTTTTTGATAGCTTCTAAGGGGTTTTTCATTGCTCAAACAAAATCGCGTATTCCGTTTTTAATCCGAAATTAAATACAAAAAAAATCAAACACGCGGTGTTGAGCTTTCCTAAGTGGTGCTCTCGGCAGGAATCGAACCTACATCTAGGCGTTAGGAGTGCCTTGTTCTATCCGTTGAACTACGAGAGCTTGTGTAAATAAAATCGTTCCAGCTGGAACAATTTTACTATAAAATATAATTTTATATAATATTAGACCAAATTATGCGTCGTAAAACACTAAATTATGCCGGCAGCTAAACTTTCTAAAACACCGGTTTGCATGTCCCACAATTTCAACGCAATAAATAGCGCTATATAGGCTACCATCGTGCCTAATATAATATAAAGATCTTTTTTTTCAATGCCTGTTGACATAAGGTTGATAATTATTGGTTGGTAAACAAGAGCTTATATAATATAATATATCCGCGACCATTTGTCTAAATTTTTATTTTTAACAAAAAGGCTATGTTCAAAGAAGAAAACCCGGCTAAAGACATTAAAACCGCTGAAACCATCATTGGTTCCTCCGTAAAAGTTGAAGGAGATTTTATAAGTAATCATGATATTATTATTGAAGGAGAGGTTATTGGTAACATTAAAACTAAAAACAATTTAAAAATCGGTGAGGGATCTAAGGTCAAAGCCGAAGTCCATGCAAAAAACGCCTTTATTGCAGGCTCTATTGTGGGCAACATTACTGTTGAAGAAAAACTTCATATAACCAGCCAGGCTAGCGTGAAAGGCAATGTTTCTGCAAAACTTTTAATGGTTGAATTAGGCGCAACTTTAAATGGCCAATGTAATGTTGTGGAAGAGACGGCTGCCAAAACTACCAAAGAAAGCGAAGAAAATAAAAAATAACACACCTTTACCGTTTTTATGTATCTCTACATATACGATAGTTTTCTTACCGCTAAAAAATACCAAGGGCTAATTTTCAAAATTGAAAATCGTTTGGTTGATTTGGGTATTAAAGGTCGCGTTGTCCGTTTAAACGTTTTGAAAAATATGGCCGAAGTGGTCAGTGATGGAATTAGCCAGGGCGTTACAACCGTGGTGGTGGTGGGCGACGACCTTAGTTTTTCTAAAATAATAAATATTATAGCTGACAAGAACATCGCCCTTGGCGTTATTCCGATTGATAAGAAATCTAAAATAGGAAAGATCTTGGGCGTTCCGGCTGGTCAAGCGGCCTGCGATGTTTTAGCCCAGCGTATTATAAAAAAGGTAGACCTGGGCAGGATTGGGGGATATTATTTTCTGGACTCTGCCAGTATAATTAACGAGCCCACTACGATTAAGTTTGGCAAGTTCAACATCAGTCCGCGCAGCCAAAAAAACTCGGTTACTTTTAATAATCTCGGCATAATGAGTGGGGGAGGAGTGACGCGCTCTTTTGACCCTACCGACGGACAGCTTGAATGTGTTATCGCCAGCACAGACAGTCTTATAAAAAAAACAACGGACACCACTATTATGCCTTTTACAGACATTGAAGTCGTTTGTTCTGAAACCGGCGCCTTTATCACCGTTGATCAGGTCGCCAAAACCAAACCACCGGCAAGGGTTTCAATAGCGCCTAATAAGCTTTCCGTAATTGTCGGTAGCGACAGGCTTTTTTAAACTGCTTTACACAAAAACCCCCTACCCGAGGGTAGGGGGTTTTTATTTGTAATACTTTAATTTTATACTTGGGTTACTTTTGTCTTTCGCAGTACCAAATACTGTTGTAAAATAGTTAACAAAATTGAAACCAACCAATATAAAGCCAAACCGCTAGGTAAGGACATGCCAATAAAAACTGTAAAAATAGGCATAAAATACAGCATTTGTTTGCTCATGGCTCCGGCCAAGTCTGCCTTCCCACTTGCTTTGTTGTTCTTCTCTGGCTGTGTTTTAATAATCATCTTAGATTGAAAATATTGTCCCAAGCCAGCCAAAATGGCCAAAACAATGTTTGGTTCTGCCAAATTTATAAAGCCTAAAAATAAACTATTTATAACACCTGGGTGGCTCACAAAAGAATACAACAAGTCAAAGCTGCCATTGCTTAAACCAACTCTAAGAACTTGGTATACGGCAAATAAAATAGGCAACTGTATTAATAAGGGCAAGCAGGAAGAAGCGGGGTTTATTTTTTTTTCTTTATACAGAGCCATGGTGGCTTTACCAAAAGCCTCTTTATCGTCTTTGTGTTTTTCTTTGAGCGCGTCTAGCTCTGGTTTTATATCCTGTAACTTCTTTTGTGATTCAATAGACGATTTTGATAAAGGAAATAAAAGCAACCGAATTACAACCGTTAACAAGATAATGGACCAGCCAACATCTTTAACCGGAATAATATCATAAAAAAACACCAAAATATTAAATAATGGCTGGTATAAAATATTGTGATATAAAGCTGATAACATAATTTTATACTAATGGGTCGTGACCCCCTTTAGACCAAGGGTGACAGCGCATGAGTCTTTTGCTGCCTTTGCATAGCCCTTGCCAGGCGCCGTACTTTTCAATCGCCCGCTTGGTATATTCTGAACAGGTGGGATAAAAACGACACGTTCCACTCAATCGGGGGCGACGGAATAGTCCGCTGTCAGGCGATAGGTATTTCTGATAAAAACCTAGTAGCAACAATAGTAATTTTTTCATTTTTCTTTCTTTATTATGCCCGCCCGGTCCATAACTTGAAGCAACTCCAAGCGCAATCCTTCTCCGCGTAAAACCTTAGCCAGTTCTTTTCCCTTAACAGATATAACAAAGTCTGTCCGCGGACCAATGCTTTCTTTTTGTTTTTGAACCAGACTACGAATGCGCCGCTTTATTAAATTTCTTTTTACGGCTGATTTTTCTTGTTTCTTTGAAATTATTATAGTGTAACGAAACTGTTTGTCCTCGCCCGGCGCGCTTTTTACCACGAAGTGTTGGGAAAAAAAGGGTTTTTTTCTTAAAACCCTAAAAATGTCCTTTTCTTTGTTTAAACTATTTTTCATTGCTAGAAGAAAGTCTTGCTCGTCCTCGCGCACGACGACGCTTCAAAACCTTTTTCCCGCCACTATCTGCTTGACGTGCACGAAAGCCGTATTTTTTTAGGCGGCGTCTTTTCTTTGGTTGATAAGTTCTTTTTGGCATGTTGTCTCTATCTTATTTTATATAAATTAATAAAAATAACAACGCTAGTGTAGCAATAAACCCATAAATTGTAAAGGGTTTTTATTTCTTGTTTATTTTGTTAACCGTTTATCAACATTTTGTAAACAATTTTTTATTTATTAGGTGGTTTTTAATTCTTCTCAGCTGTGCTAAAATGAAAAAGCGTTGCGCAAAGCAATGCCTTCGTTTTAAGCGATGTTTGAATATTTATTTAATAAAAAAACAAAATGTTTGCAGACCAACTTTGGGAAGCGGTACTTGGTGAGCTGGAGCTCACAATTTCAAAGGCAAATTTTACCACCTGGTTTAAAAATACGTTTATTGCTGATATAGATGGCAACTCTGCTATTGTTGGCGTCCCCAATGCTTTTACCAAGGCCTGGTTAGAAAACAAATATAATGACAATATAATCGCTGCTATTAATAAAAGCAGCCAAGGAAAGATTACCACTGTTGTTTATAAAGTGAGTGCTAATAAGCCGGCGCGCGCCTCTCTTGCTGACGCAACCACGGATGATTCGCCTGCCGTTTTATCCACCAATAGTAAAATACAAACGGACACAAAACAAACAACCACAACCAACGAGAAAACCAATTCTTTTAATTTAAACCCAAAATATACTTTTCAGTCCTTTATTGTAGGAAAGGGCAATGATTTGGCAACGGCGGCCGCTAAGGCGGTTGTCGATAGGCCGGGCGAAGTTTATAACCCCTTGTTTTTATATGGTGGCGTTGGTTTAGGAAAAACACACCTTTTACAAGCCATCGGTAATGCTATTTTAGAAAAAACTCCCAGCAGCAGAGTGGTTTACATAAACAGTGAAAAGTTTGTTAATGACTACATCAACTCTATTAAACGAGGCAATGTTGATGAGTTAAAAAAATATTACCGTACTGTTGACGTTTTATTAATAGATGATATTCAGTTTATAGCCGGTAAAGAACAAACCCAAGAAGAATTTTTTCACACCTTTAATGAGCTTCACCAAAAAAACAGGCAAATTGTTATGACTTCTGACCGCCCGCCAAAGGCAATTGCCGAGGTTGAACAAAGGCTGATTTCTCGTTTTGAGTGGGGAATGATTGCTGACATATCTGTACCCGACCTGGAAACGCGCTATGCCATCTTGGAAGCCAAATGTAATTCTAAAAATTTTGATTTATCTCCAGAAATACTGTCTTATGTCGCAGAAAATATTCAAAGTAATATTCGTGAGCTAGAAGGCGCCCTAAACAGAATCATTGCCTATCATCAATTAAATAATAGTAAGCTGACACTAGAAACCGTAAAAAATGTTCTTGGTTCACTTTCATTAAGCGCGAAAAAAAGCGGCCTAACGCCAAAAAAAATCGCTAATAAGGTTTCTGAATTTTATGATATATCAATGGATGATTTGGTTGGCAGTTGTCGTCGGAAAGAAATGGTTATTCCTCGTCAGATCGTAATGTGGTTATTGCGAGAAGAGCTAAAAAGCTCCTACCCGTCTATCGGACAAGAACTGGGGGGTCGTGATCATACCACCGCTATTCATGCCTGCAACAAAATAGAAAATGAAATAAAAAACAACAGCAAGATAAAAAGCGACATTGATTTGATCAGACAACAGCTCTACGCCTCCTAATATATTGTGGCTTTCCTGTTGAGTAAACCGTAAACAAGCATAGGATAATTCTCTTTCTTTCTGTTAGTAAGATTTAACAAATAGTTCATAACTTTTCTCTCTGGGATTTTATTAACAAATGGTTCTTTCCTTGTCCGCAACAATAGCGTGAGTTGTCCAGAGATAAGTAGAGTATAAAAGCACTTAAAATTCTATCTCTTTAACACTTATTAAGATATTAACACCCCCTTATTATTACAATGATTAATAAAATTAAATAATTATTTATATTAATAATAATGAAAATCATTTGCACGCAAGAAAATTTGAATACAGGGTTATCAATAGTAAATCATATTGCTTCTCGTAATGCTAATCTTCCCATTTTAAATAATGTTTTATTAAAGGCGGTCGATGGCATTATTACTTTAGCTACTACCAATTTGGAAATAGGCATAAATGTACAAATACGGGGGAAGGTAGAAAAGGACGGAAGTTATACTGTTCCTGCTAGACTATTAACCGACTATATAAATCTTTTACCAAAAGAAAATATTACTTTGACGGTAAGCGATGAAGGATTAAAAATAGACAGTAAAAAATCACAAACAGAGATTAAGGGAATGAGCGCAGAGGACTATCCCTTGATTCCAGAAGTTTCTTCGGAAGAGCAAGTAATAATAAAAAAAGAAAATTTGCAAGAATTGTTGAGTCAAACATTATTTGCCGTTAGTGTTGATGAAAGTAGGCCAGAAATAAGTGGAGTATTTTTTAATTTTAGTGAAAACAACTTGGTGGTGGCCGCTACCGACAGCTATCGTTTAGCGGAAAAGAAAATAGAGACTAAAAGCGAGCTACATAAAAAAATAATTGTGCCGTTAAAAACATTACAAGAGTTATTTCGTGGCTTAGGGGTGAGCGGTCAAGGAGAGGTCAGCATTAGTATGAACGATGATCAAATATTGTTTAGCTATGATAATGTGAAATTAGTTTCTCGTTTAATAGATGGTAATTACCCAGATTATGAACAAATTATCCCCAAAGAAGAAAAGACGATTGTTACTACTAAAATAACCGAACTAGTGAAGGCAATAAAAGGAGCAGCTTTGTTTTGTAAACCAGGCATAAATGACGTAAAAATGACGTTTTTACCAAGTAAAGGAGAGATAATAATAGTGTCTGCAAATGGTGGTTTAGGGGAAAATATAACAAAAATTAATGCCGATATTAAGGGTGATGAAATAGATATGGTGTTTAACTATCGTTATTTACTAGACGGCCTAAATGGTCTACAATCGGAAAGCGTCACCATAAAGCTCAGTAATCAAGGCGCGCCAGGCGTATTTGTACCAACCGACAGAGAAGGATATTTATATATTGTAATGCCAATACGTCAATAATTTTACTTAAGGGGGGTGTGTGGGTTTTCTTTTAATAGGGGACTCATAACTACCTTTTAAGATATAGTTCTCAGGCATGGGGGCTACCCAACAAAAAACCGGCTTTCAGAGTCGGTTTTTGGGTACTTGGCTTTAGGAAATTTATTCAATGCTCGCAGTGATGTTTTTTCCTTGTACGACATTGCCTTGCACATCAGTGAAAACTGGGTATACCTTGTATACTCCGTTGTTAGGCTTATTGTCCCACGTCAGGGTAATGGGATTGGTTAATGGTTGCTTTACAAACCCGAGCCAATGAGACTGGCTGTTATCAGCCAAACGATAATAAAAATCTATTTGTCTTATTATGTCGGGATTTTCTAGCCCCAATTCTAAGACGAAAGGAAAATCACTAGTAGTGAGAGTTGTTCCGCTGCTGGGACTTAGCCAGTTCATTTTTATATATTCTTCACGATCAAAAACCAAGTTTATGCTAGCTAAATTATTGTTTAAAACATCATCATATACCTTAGCAGACAATACGTGCGGTCCGTTGGCAATGGCAGGGGAAATAATATAAGTATAATTGAAAGGACTATTGGTACTAGAACCAATAAGCTTATCATCTAAATAAAATTTTACTTCTTGCGCGCCGCGGGGAGCGCCAGCATTAACAGTAATAACAACTTGACCAGATTTTATTGTGGTACCCTCGCGCGGCTCTATTATAGAAATATAGGGTTTGTCGCCAGGCAAGTGAATGTCGTCATATTCAGTAGGAGGCGACTCAGCTATAAAGTTTTGTTTTTCTGTCCAGGTGCGTACAGGGTCCTCCCAAGCATCATATTGGTAGTCTTGCCCAGGGCTTGATGGTGCAGGCCCCAAAGGATCGGCGCGATCAACATATTCTAAAATATTGTGAATTTCTTTGAAGGTTTTTTCTTCTGTGGTTTCTGCCGGAGTGTATTCGGTTGCCAATTTGCCAGAAATCTTATCTATTTTTATCTTGTCTCCACCTTCAAGATAACCACCAATCATTGGTTTATTCGCATTGGTGTATTGGGGCTTGGTGAAGGTTTTTATTGGTGCGTTTTCAAGATAGGCGCTTAAGAACTTTTGCCAAATAGGCGCGGCGACAACGCCGCCAGCGGCGCCGCGTTTCATTTCATCATTATTATTGTTTCCGACCCATACGCCAGCGGCAACTTGGTTGGGCGTGAAGCCGACCGTCCAGGCATCACGATAGTTGTCTGTGGTCCCGGTCTTGGCCGCTACTGGACGCTCCGGCAGGGTTAGATAATTATTGGTGCCAAATACATAGGCACGAGCGCCGTTGTCTGATAAAACATCATTTAACATGCGGACATAATTAGCGTCTATTATTTTTTCTCCTTTGTTTTCTTTGTATTCTTCCAGCGTGTTGCCGTTTGCATCCTCCACTTTTAGTAGAGAATAATAAGGCAACCACACCCCTTCCCGAGCTAGGGCCGCATAAGCATTGACATGTTCCAATAATTTGACTTCTCCGCCGCCCAAAACTAAAGACAGTCCAAAGCGGGAGCGGTCGTTTAGAGTTGTATAACCAAAATTGTCAGCCAAATCTAAAACATTACCAATATTGGCCAGATAAATCATCTTAACCGCTGGAATGTTAAGAGAACCGGCCAGCGCCTGACGGATAGACACCGGACCATGCTCTGCTAAGTCATAATTTTTTGGTTCATAGCTTTTTGGTTCAGCACGAAATGAAGTGTTAAGATCAAACAATAAGCTATCCGGAGTATAGCCCCTAGTAAAGCCGGTTAGGTACACCAGGGGTTTAAATGAGCTGCCGGGTTGGCGCGGTTGCACGGCAACGTTTACTTGGCCATCTATATTGTCGTTAAAATAATCTTTGGAGCCGACCATCGCTAATATTTGCCCCGTAGGCACGTCAATAGCCACCAAGGCGGCATTTGACGCCTGATAGCGCTCATTGGTGTCGGCTTGCTCGTTAATGGCGTTTTCGGCAGCTATTTGAGCCTTTAGATCAAGGGTGGTGATTATTTTTAAGCCGCCCTGTTCAACCAACTGGTCGCCATATTTATTGGCTAAATATTCTTTGACATACAAAACAAAATGGGGCGCGGTGATGTTAGTAAGGCGATCTTTAAAAGATAACGATTCTTGTTTCGCTTGTTCGGCTTGTTCTTTGGTGATATAGCCTTGGCCAGCCATTTGATTTAGTACATAATGCTGGCGCGTAATGAGAGCGTTGCGATTAGAGCCGTATGGTGAATAGTATGACGGCGCTTGGGGAAGGGCCGCGAGCACGGCGCTTTCCGCTAAAGTTAAATCAGCAGCGGACTTGCCAAAATAATAATTGGCAGCCGCCTCTATTCCATAAGCGTTTGAACCATAAGGAATTTCGTTAAAGTACATTTTTAGTATCTCGTCCTTACTGAACTTTTTTTCTATGCGGTAAGATAATACCAGCTCTTTTATTTTTCTAGAGATTTTTTTTTCGGGAGTGAGAATGGCGTTTTTGACTAATTGTTGTGTTAGAGTGGATCCTCCTTGTACTTTACCACCGCGTAATATGTCAACTATAATAGAGCGAATTATGCCGGTAAAAGAGATGCCGCCATGATCATAGAAGTTTTTATCTTCTACCGCAATGGTCGCTTGAATAGAATAGGTAGGAATAGCGGAAAGCTCTATCAGAGTACGTTTTTGGTCGCCGGCTATTTCATAAAGCAAATTGGTTCCGGTCTTGTCATAAATTTTTGTACTTTGTGCAATATTGCGCTCAATGATTTTATTGGGGTTGGGCAGGTCTTTGGAATAATAAACAAAAGCCCCCACCAAAACAAGTAAGCCCAGGATTATTAGACGAACGCCCCAGCGCAAGAGAGGGCGCCAAGATTTTTTCCATAAAGAACCCAAGGCCAGCGTGTTTTTTTTTGGCAAGCGTGGTTGTTGGGAGCGAGAACTTGGTTTATTTTTGGGAGACGGCTTTCTATGACCACTATTCCTTTTTTTCTTTGGTTTGTCCGAGTTTTTTTCCCAATGACGCGGAGACTTTATTTTTAGTTGAGGTATTGGCATTTAATATTTTTAGCTATTTTATTTTACCAAGGGTGGCAAATTTTCACAATTGTGTGCCTGGTTTTGCACCCTTGATTATTTAAGGATTTAAAGCCTAGTTGGGTATATTTGGCTTTAAAAATCACTATTCGTCGGATTGGGCTAAGTAGGCATTGGTTAAGTATTGTTGCGCCATACGATAAGTATTGAAAAAACTACCGTTTATAGCAATACAGTGTTTCATGATATTAATCCAAGCGCTGTTATTTTTATAAAAAAGAGGCAAAATAACAGCATCAAGTTTTTTATATAGACTGTTGGCGTCGGGCTCAGGATCAATATCGCCAGCAAAACTAATGTTTTTGTCTTGAGGATGAGCGCCAATGCCCCAGCCGGTCAAACCTTCTAATAAACCCTCTAACCACCAACCATCTATGGTAGAAAAATGAGGAACGCCATTGAGGGCGGCTTTCATGCCCGAGGTTCCAGAAGCTTCGTAGGGAAGCTGAGGGGTGTTTAGCCAGGCGTCAGATCCAGATACCATTAATTTAGCCAAGCGCATATCATATTGAGGTAAAAAAACCAAACGTAATAGCCCTTGCTCTTGACGTAGCTGCAAGGCTAATTTGTTTATATTGTTAATTAGTTTTTTTCCTTGCCTGTCTTGAGCGTGTGCCTTGCCAGCAAATACCAATTGTAAGCCACCGTGTCTTGCGGCAATGTTTTTTAATCGTTCAAGGTCAAAAAATAATAAATCTGGTCGCTTATAAGCCGTAAAACGACGAGCAAAACCAAGCGTAAAAGTGTTTTGGTCATATTTTTGACCGCAACTTTTTTCTATTTCTTTCAAAAGTGCTTGTTTGCTGAGTTGATGAGCGCGCCAAACAGCTTGGTTGTTTATAATCAGAGCGTTTCTAAGAATGTGGGGATCTAGGCGCCAGCCCGACAGGTTTTTGTCAAAAAGATCGGACCATGCGGGGGATGTCCAAGAGGGAGGGTGGACGCCATTGGTTATGCTGTTTATATGATAGCTGGGAAACATTTCTCTGGTGACTCGGGCGTGCTGTTTGGCCACTCCGTTTATATAAGTACTCATAGTGAGCGCTAATAAAGTCATGCTTACTTTTTTTTCTGGAGTGATAATTTTTTTGTATATACTTGGCGGCACAAAATCGCCTAACAATTTTCGCCAAAGCGTTTGAGTAAATTGATCATGCCCTGCGGCTACGGGAGTGTGGGTAGTGAACACGCAACGGTCTTTAACGGTGGCGATGGTTTTTTCTTCTTGCTCTTTGTCGCTACTTAATCCATGTAGTAGTTCAATGGCTAGGAGAGCGGCGTGTCCTTCATTGAGATGATATTTTTGTATATCATAATAACCCAGAGCTTTGAGCATGCGCAGTCCGCCTACCCCCAAAACAATTTCTTGAGCGAGGCGGTATTGACGGTCGCCGCCATAAAGGTGGCTGGTCAATTTTTTATCCGCATCGCTATTTTCAGAGCAGTTTGTATCTAAGAAAAATATTGGACTGCGGTTACCAGCCTGACCATTAATAAGATGTTTCCAGGCGCGCACAATAACCGGTCTACCAGCAATAGAAACGGTAACCTTGTGGGGCATTAGTTTCATGTATTTTCGTATTGGCCAGCTCAAGTCCGATTCTATTTGTTTTCCAGAGTCGTCTATAGACTGGCGAAAATATCCTTTTTCGTTTAAAAGAGTCACGCCTACAAACGGAATGTTCAAATCAGCATATGATTTTAAAAGGTCGCCAGCCAATACACCCAATCCTCCAGCATAAGTTGGCAACTCGTGGCTAATACCTATTTCCATGGAAAAATAGGCTATTTGCGCCTTTTTTTCCGTGGAGTTGTTTTTGGGGAAGCTCATTATTTTATATTGACAGTTTTTGCGTTGATTTCAATTTTGTTTATATATTTTTCTGCATCATCAATTAACTCAAAAACCAATCGTCCTGACCCCTCCATTAAGAAAATAAAAACCGCCGATCGGAGGGCTGTCCAAGCCTGATAAAGATTTATTCTACGAAAAGAGTCTAGAGGTATGTCATGATAAGCGCAACCGAAATAAGTTTCCAAAAAAATACGTTTATAATAATAGATTTGTTGTTTGTCGCGATGCATTCTAGCCATCCAACTAAATTGTTGTAAAAAGGTGCCTAAGTCTCTATGACTATCCCCCAGGCTCATGTCAGCATAATCTATAATTGTTACTGATTTTGGATTGGAGGAGGCGAAGATGATATTGGCGGGGTGATAATCGCCGCAAAGCATGGTGTTGTTTGTTTTGGCATGTCCCCATTTTTTTTCCAAACGAATGGCGGTTAATAATGTGCGACGAGAGCGACGCCCCCACGAACCGAAGACTTTTGTTATGCGCCAGGCAAGAAAACTGGGTCGCGGAATCATTTGATAGATGTATTTTTTTTGCCAAGCGGAAGAAGGTCGGCCAGGAAGATTGTGCAGGTGTTTTAACCAGCCAGCCGCTAATCGTATAAAAGGAGTCAGGCTAAGAGAGGTGTTTTGAGTATAGAATAATAAGCTGCGACCGGGCGCGCCCAAGTAGACCAGACATTGCCAATAAGGAACATAGTCATAAGGTTTAATAATTTGCCAGTGGTCGGTAGAAAATTTTAGGCCATTTAAATTGGTCAGACAGTCCCAAGCGTGGCGACGAGAATTATCACTACTGCTATTAAAATAAATATCGGCTTTTTTTTGCTGCCCTTTATTGTTTACATAAAGTAGTTCATACCGCACCACACAAGTGACGTTTTTTTTGCCCTGATGATTTTTTATTATTACTTGAGTCAGTTTTTCCCACTGAGAAAAGTCAGGTAATATTCGCTGCGCATGACGTTTTAAATATTTTTCTACCAACCCCTGTTTTAGTATGCTAAGAGCTGCTAATTTTTCAGCGGGAGTGGCGATAAATTGTTTTTCTTCCTTAAACCAAAAACGACCGAGTAGTCGGTGAGACCATAAATATAGTATATACAAGAAATTATTCATTTGCTTCTTTAATAGCTTTATTATACAAGACTTCATATTTTTGTGCTGGTATCTCCCAAGAATTTGATATTTTCATGCCTTTTATTACTAGGTTTTTCCAGGCACGAGAATGTTTATAATTTTCCAAAGCGCGAATAATGGCGATTAATAATTCTTTACTGCTATAATTATTAAAGACAAAACCATTGCCAGATTCGTTTTTAGGGTTGAAGTTTTGTACGGTGTCGGCCAACCCGCCGGTCGCTCGGACGATCGGCACGCTGCCATAACGCAATGAAATTAATTGTCCCAAACCACATGGTTCAAAACGGGAAGGCATGAGTAGCATGTCGGACCCAGCATAAAAAGACGTTTCATATTTGGAGGTAAATTTGGGATAAATACCCAGTTGGTCGGGGTAGTTTTTTTGGATTTTTTTTAGTGAGCTAATAAGTTTTTTGTCGCCCCCGCCCAAAATAGCTATTTGTAGTGGCTGTGTTAATAGCGGCTCAATAATTTTGTCTAACAAATCAAAGCCTTTTTGCTCCGTGATTCTAGTCACCATGGCTATTACGGGGGTTTCTAAACGAACGGGCAAAGAAAGAAATTTTTGCAGCCAAGCCTTGTTATCAGCTTTATGTTGAATTTTTTTATAATTATAATTACGGATTATACCGGGATCTTTTTCAGGATTATAGACGTCATAGTCAATACCATTAACAATGCCAAAAAGCTTGGCCTGCCTATTTTTAAGAATAATGTGCAAGTCTTCGCCAAAGTCCTTGGTCATTATTTCTACAGCATAATTTTCGGATACGGCATTGATAAGATCAGCTCTTAGAATGGCGCGCTTGACGAAGTTGATGCGCTCTATAGAATTTTCATTAAACAATGGTAATGGTGCCTTACCATCGTCGCGCAAGCGGCTGGGAATGGACCACCAGTCGTGTCCCAGCTGATACATTAAATTGTGTATGGTGTATAGAGTGGCTGTGGAATGGAAGTTTTTGTCTTTTTTATAGCGTTCTTGTAGCAATTCTGGAACCAGGCCACTGTGCCAATCGTGACAATGTATAATATCTGGCGCGTAGTTAATCATTTTTAATAGTTCTAAGGCCGCTAAATCAAACAAATAAAAACGGGCATTTTCATTTTTTGAGCCATAGAGGGACTTTTTTTTGGAGAAATATTGTTTATTACCAATAAAGTAGATGGGCAAACCTTCCATAAGCCAGCCACGATAAACATCTACCTTGACGGTATTTTTTTTATCAATTTTAATATCCCACCCTTCTTTTATTAAACGCAGATTGTATTGTTCTTTGTTTATCACCTTTTCATAAAAAGGGGTAATTACCACTACGTCGTGCCCTAGTCTTTTTATGGCCTTGGGCAGAGATCGAGCTACCACGCCCAAGCCACCACTTTTAGAATAAGGAGCAACTTCAGAGGCGATTTGTGCTATTTTAAGCGATTTGGGCATTTTATTTTTTAATGATTAGGTTAGCGCCAGCACACCAAGCTATTGCCAGGGCGTCGGCGGCATCATCAGGGGTGGGCACTTTCTCTAAATGCAAGACGGTTTTTATCATTTTTCCCATTTGTTTTTTGTCTGCTCCGCCCCAGCCAGTTAAAGATTGTTTTACTTGTAAGGGGCTATGGTTGCTAATAGTTAATTTTTTTTGTCGGGCGGCAAGCAGCACCACGCCGCGCGCCTGACTGACCTTGATGGCGGTAGTTATGTTTTTATAGAAAAATAAATCCTCAATTGCCAAGTGAGAGGGTTTGTAGTTTTTTATTAGACTAGCAACTTGATCGTAAATATATATTAGTCTGTCCGGAAAAGGTTGGCCGGCGGCGGTTTTGATTGAGCCATAGTCAATGGTAAGGACGTTATTTCCTGAGAACTCTAAAATGCCAAAACCAGTATCAGCGAAGCCGGGATCAATTCCGAGTATGCGTTTTTTTGCTGGCCTATTAGTCATTTTTAAACATCAGCATTAGTATAGACGTTTTGTACGTCATCTAGCTCATCTAGCTGATCCATTAATTTAGTTATTTTATCTGGTTGTGGCGGGACAACAATGTCCTTGGCAATATATTCTAGGTCGCTATCATCAATATCTAGTTTTGCATTGCGGGCCACTTCTTCTACGGCCTTAAAGTCTGTATCAGAAGTATAAATTATTATCTTGTCTTCGTTTCGATCAATATCAATGGCGCCGGCATCTATTAGCGCCAACTCCTGCTCTTCTTTTAAGTTAGAATCGTTTAAATAAATTACGCCACGCCTAGTAAACATCCACAAAACACTGCCGCTGCTACCCAAACTACCGCCAGCTTTTGTCAGCAGGTGTTTAATTTCACTAACGGTGCGATTTTTGTTGTCAGTAATAGTGGCTATAAGTAACGCGATGCCATCCGGAGCATAAGCTTCGTAGAGAATTTCTTCAATTTGTTGGCCGGTCAATTCGCCACTGCCATTTTTTATGGCTCTCTCTATATTGTCTTTAGGCAGGCTTAGCTTTTTGGCTCGGTCTATGGCAATGCGAAGTTTAAAATTGGTCTCCGGATCGCTGCCGTCGCGCGCGGCAATAGCAATGTTTTTTGCTAGTTTGGTAAAAAGATTGCTGCGTTTGGCGTCGGCAGATGCTTTTTGACGTTTGGTAGTGGCCCATTTTGAGTGTCCAGACATGGTTTTTATTGTGCTGATAAAACTTAAACTTATTAAATTGTAGCGGAAAATGAGTAAAAAATCAATGTTTTTAAGCCGGTGATTATTGAGTGTTTTGTTTAAATGCATTACAATACTAATATGAATAAAGTTTCTCAACAACAAGCCAGCGTTTATCAGTCTATTGGATTGCTTCCTGCGCAATTAGAACAGGGGTGGCAACAGACAGCCGAAGCAGACTGGCCGGTCGGATATAAGAATTTTCGCAATGTTGTTATTTGTGGTATGGGCGGCTCTAATATTGGTTATGATTTGGTGCGCCACGTTTTAGGCGATCAGATTAAGGTGCCTATAATTTTAAGGCCAGACTATACTTTGCCCGGCTTTGTTAATAAACAAACCCTAGTGGTTTTAGCCAGCTATTCTGGTAACACAGCAGAGGTTTTAAGTTGCGCAAATGAAGTCAAACAAAAGAAGTTGAAGGGGTATGTTTTGAGTGGCGGCGGCAAGCTGGCGGCTCTGCACAAACAAGGCGTGCCCGGCTTAATATGGGGCGATAATTTTAATCCATCCAAGCAGCCGCGTTGGGGCTTGGGTTATTCCATTGGTGCTTTTTTACAAGTTTTAAAAAAAGCCAAATTAGTCAGCCTAGCTGATAAAAAATTTTTACAGGCCAATCAAACATTGGCAGACGATCAGGCAATTGCTAAATTAGGTAAGGCGGTAGCAGGCAAAGCCTTATTACTTGTTGGTGCCGAACATTTGATTGGTAATGCGCATATTTTAGCCAACCAAGTTAATGAAACCGCTAAACAATTAGCTTGGTGGTTAACATTACCGGATTTAAATCACCACTGGCTAGAGGCATTACAAGTACCGCGAGCGGTGATCAAACAGTATTTGCAGGTAATTTTCTTAAATTCTTCAAATTATAGTGAGGAAATACAAAAAAGAATAAGATTGACACAAAATATTCTTAGTCGTCAGAAGGTCGCCTGGGCGGAAATGACAGTAACAGGCGATAGTTTATTACATGATAGTTTTTCCACTTTGCAATCTGGTTCATATTTGTGCTATCATATAAGTGTTGCTAATAAGGTTGATCCGATAGCTATACCCTGGGTTGATGAATTTAAAAAAGCGCTGTCCAGCAAAGCAACCTAATATAGTGTATAGAGGGGGATTTATTCCCTTTTATATTATTTACCCCCATGCCTGGCTCATTTAGCCACAAGATCCTCGCTACCATGCTTGCCGAGGATTTTTTGTAGTCAAATAAAAGTAAAATTGATATAATACAACCATGTTTTTAAAGAACAAGTGGCGCAATGTGATCGGTTTTTTATTGTCCCATCAGCTTGATGTATTGGTGGTTTTTTTATTGTGTTTTTTGCTGCTAGCTTGGATACAAGTCAGCCCCACATTTATGGATCCGGATGCTTTTTATCACGCGAAAATGGCAGTTTTAATGGAGAATGAACCAATATTAGGCAGCTTTCCTTGGTTGCAAGGCACGACTTTAGCGCAAAGCTTTACTGATCATCACTGGCTATATCACTTGTGGCTCGTCCCTTGGGTAAAGTGGTTGCCGCCATTGGTGGGTATAAAATTAGCCACCGTCTTCACTTCTAGCCTTTTATTAACCTTATTATATTTTGGTTTGAAAAAATATCGAGCGCCGTGGCCAGCAGCCTGGCTGGCGGTATTATTGAGTGTTTATCCTTTTTTGTTTAGAATTTCTTTGGTAAAAGCCTCGTCTTGGGCTTTAATATTTTTATTGTTGGGCATGCACTGGGCGATGCACTATCGTTATTTCAAGGTGTTTTTGATTAGTTGGTTATTTGTTTGGCTGTATGGAGGATTTTTGATTTTGCCGGCTGTTATCGGTTTGTGGTTGCTAATAGATATTTTTTATCGTTCGCACAGTGATGACAAATTAGCCCAACTAAGATCTAGAATCAAACAAGTCTTAATTAAATTGGGGTTGGTTGGTAAACAGCAGGCGCGCAAATGGGGCTTGTTATTGTTGAGTTTGTTGGGCATTATCGGAGGAGTTATCAGTCATCCATATTGGCCACAAAACTTATATTTTTACGGTCAGCAAGTCTTAGATATAGCGGTTCGCAATATAGATTATCGGCTGCTTAATGTAGGGAGCGAGTGGTATCCTTATAATATATATGCTTTATTGGGCAGCGCCGGTTTGTTGTTTGTTATTATGGCGGCTAGTTTATTATGGATATTGCGACCGCGAAAAATAGAAAAGGCAACTGTTTTTATGGCGCTTTTTTCCCTTATTATGTTTATAGCAACAATTAACGCGCGTCGTTTTATTGAATACTCGGCACCGGCAATGGTCATATTTTTAGCTTTATTGTGGCGTGATTTATTGGGAGGACAGGGCTTATCAGCCTGGTGGAAAAATTATTGCCAGCCGTATAAAAGTCGTCGTCGTTGGTTGTGGGTAGGGCTTTTTATAGCCTTGCTGATCACAGGACGTAATTTTTATATGGTGAAAACAGACAGTAACAAGGGCATATCGTTAACTCACCTGCAGGCTGCCGCGCAATGGTTGTCAATGAATACGCCTGATCATAGTTTGGTCGTAAATGATAATTGGGGACAATGGCCCAGTTTGTTTTATTATAATACCAATAATAATTATTTTTACGGACTTGATCCCCGCTTAAGCTTGCCCGTGTATCCGCAAGGAGTTTTGGCTTTAACTGATTTGGTGAAAGATCGTAATCTGGTACCGCCTTATCAGCTTTTTCATGATCGTTTGCAAGCCAAGTACATTTTGGTTGACAAGAAGAATGATAAGCTATTAGCTAAACTAATAAACAATGTTTATTTCCTGCCAGTGTATAGTGACGAAGAGGCAGAGATATTTGCGGTTCAATAAAAAGATAAATAAAAAAACACCTAGGAAGGTGTGTTTTTTATTAGCTGATGATTTTGGTTTATAACTTTATTACGCAGGTGTGTAAAGCCTCGCTACAACGAAAACCACTAGGACAATCATCGTTACTTTGGCAGGAGCTGCTTTGATATTGAGCGCCGGTGCTTTTTTTGAGAGCATTTATTACAAACAAAGTAATAGAATAAGCCGCTATAATTATGAGCAATCCGATAATAGCGTTTTTTAATCTATTCTTAGCGCTTTTTATTGAGGCTTCATTACCCCCGGCAGTCATCCACTGAAAGCCTCCCTGTAGTATTAATACGACAAAAACTAGGCCCAATAGCCCGAGGATTGATTTAATCAGCATAACAATAATATCAGGCAAGTCTCTTTCTGGGGTTAGCACCCCTACTTCGTTTTGAAATTGTTGGTGTTCGTTTAAGATGGTATTGCCCAGGTCAGAACTGGCAAGAGCGGGTTGACTAAAAAAAATACCCGCACTCATTAGGATGGTGAGGGAAAAAACAACTAGAACGGTAATTTTAGCGTAATGTGGCATTGATAATTGTTCCTAATACAAATTCACTGATAGCAAAGGCGGCTATTACTATGGCTAGTCCAATGACAGCATTGGTCATGCGTTTACGTGATGTTTTGATAGTCTCTTCATTGCCCCCGGCCGTCATCCACTGGAAGCCGGAGACGATAATTAATATTATAAATATAAAGCCGAGAAAGCTAAGCGCCATCCTGATAATGTAGGCCACTATACTATCTACTGAGGCTGGTTCTTGGTCGCCTTGCCCGGTGACGGCATTTTCTAACGCATCAAATTGTCCCATTTGCAATTGATCAAGGTCGCTGGCTGGCTGATTTCCAGCCGCCCCTACCACAGCGGGTAGCAGCAGAATAAAGAGGCTAACTATGCTTAGTGTTTTTTTTACTATTTTAAACGGCATATTGTATATTAAATAAGACAAACCTGGTGATAACAAAAGCGGCTAAAACTATTACTAAGCCAATAGTCGCATTAATTATTCGCTTGCGTGATGTTTTGATAGTCTCTTCATTACCACCGGCCGTCATCCACTGGAAGCCGGAGACGATAATTAATATTACAAAGACGGTGCCCACAAAGCTTAATAGCAAGGTTATGATATATGCTGCGACATCGGTTGGTGTATTAGTATTGTTTGTTTGATAACCCAAGTGTTCAGCAAAATTTTTGGCACCGCCGCCTATGTCGGTGCCTTCTTTTAGAAGCGCGGCGTGGCCTAAGGCGGGTAACACAATCAAGCCCATTAAAATGAAGCAGAGTAGCAGCTTTTTTTTGTTATGAAAATTCATTTTATAAAGATACTATAGAATTAATTACAAAGTCGGTGATTACCCAAGCCCCGAGAATGATTGCCAAACCAATAACGGCGCTAGTCATTCTACCGCGGGCTTTTTTTATAGTTTCTTCATTACCACCGGCTGTCATCCACTGGAAGCCGGAGACTATAATAAGGATTAAAAATATAGTGCCAACAAAACCAAGAATTGTCTTAATTATTTTTGAAGCTAAATCTACTGGACTAGTTGGTCCTTCTGCGTCGCTCGTAAAGCCGCCATAACGAGCGGCCTGTCCTAGGCCCTCTTTAGCATCATCTAGGCCGGAAGAGGCTAGAGCAGGGCTAATCGTGGTAAACAAAACAAAAGCAGCCATAAATAAAATTAGGCTGACAAATAACATAGATTGATTTTTTTTATTTAACCAAATCATAATATAGGCCACATCAGGGCGGGCCAAGTCTGGCCCGCCAAAATTTAGACTATATTAATTAAGGCCAGTAGCGTTCTTGCTGGCATTGATAACAAAGGAAGCGATGGAAAAAGCAGCTAGCACTATCACTAAGCCAATAACGCCGTTGATAATCCAGGTGCGGCCTTTTTTGACCTTATCCTCATTACCACCGGCTGTCATCCAAGTGAATCCACCAATTAAGATAATTACTACCGCCACCAATCCCAAGAAGCCCAAGATTACTTGTATGATATTTGTAACAACGTCTATGGCGTCTGTTTCGCCCAGGCCAATATTGCCAGCATAATTTAGACCCAAGTTAGTATCTAATCCGCTAGCCATGGTAATAGCTGGCACAAACATTATAGCCAACAATAGAAAGGCGACAATATTGGTACGACTAAAGATATTTTTCATCATAGTATTATTTAATACTTATTTATAACCCTAATTAAAGTTTAGGCCTAAGTGGACCAAGGATTTGATCCACTATAGTCTAGACTATAAAATAGTTAGTTTAATCCGGTTGCTGATTTTAAGGAATTGAGCACAAAAGTCGCGATAGAGAAGGCAGCTAAAATGATAATCAGGCCAATAATACCATTGATAATCAATTGGCGACCCTTTTTTACTTTATCTTCATTACCACCGGCTGTCATCCACATGAAACCACCAGCTAAGATGATAATAACTGCAACTAAGCCCAAGAATCCGAGAATAACTTGGATTATGTTAGTCACGACGTCTTTAGCGTCTGTATTGCCCAGGCCGATATTGGCGGCATCATTAATGCCAATGTCAACATTGCCTGCAGCCATTGTCACTATTGGCATCATCATCAAGGCCAACATGACAAAAGCGATGATATTGGTCTTGGAGAAAATTTTTCTCATACCAGTTTCACCCCCTTTCAGTTTTAGGCTAGCGTCATAAGGGCCAGCCAAAAATGATTAATAATAAGGTTGTTATATGTTGATAACTAGTAAAATTATAACAGAGAAGCTTGTTTTTTACAATGTTTTTTTCTAATCAAAAATACCGAGTACAAAATATACAATACTATAGGAAGCGAAGATTATTACCAAGCCGATTGTCGCCCATACCAGAGTGTCACGACCTTTTTTGATTTTTTCTTGATTGCCAGCGGCTGTCATCCACATAAAACCGCCTAAAATAAAGTAAATTAGGGCAATTATGCCGACCAAGCCAAGTAAGGTTTTGATGATCAAGCCGGCCAGCTCGGCAGCAGAATTAACCTGAATAGGGTTGTTTATTTGTACTGCCAAGGCTGGTAAGGCAATGGTCCAAAGCACGGTGAGGCTAAAAAGCCAAGGGGTTATTTTTTTCATACAAGATATGATTATTTTTATAAGTTTTATTCTCCTAACACGCAACACACAAGGTCGTTTATACAGTGTCCTCCACTTTTTTCTGTACCTTCCCAACAAAGGTAGGGTTCGTAACAACCGTATTCCTGCCCGTACACATTGGTACAGTCGTTTACTGGATTTATATTATAATTGTTTAGGTCTTTTGTTTCTAAAGCAGGTGCCTGGTATTCTTTGCAACAAAGGATATTACTAGCTCCAAAACATTGTCCTGGTATTTCATAATCTGTATCACAATAGACGCTTTCCCGGCAAGCATAGGAAGGATCATTTAATAGGTCGCACTTTTGTACACACTCGCCATTTTGACATTGTCCCAAGCCACCACGGCAATCGGTACCATCTGCGGCGCTGAGACAAATATCAGCTTGATTAACCGCGCCCGCGCCAGTCAAATTATTACCAGTCAGAGGTTGGTAAATGCTTTGTACTATAAGCCAAGACAATAATACAATTATCACACCTGTTAATGATGCTACCAGTGTTTTTTTGCCGGATTCAATTTTGCTGGGATTGCCGGCAGCCGTTAGCCACTGAAAACCACCATAAATAAACATCAATAAAGCGGCCGCGCCCACCACGCCAAGACCCCATTGTCCGAGCGCTACAAAGGCGCCAAAGCCTTGGTCTAGGGTACAACTACCGTCTTCTATACAGGTAGTATGGCTACTATTATTTGGGGGAAACAATTCGGGATTGTCTAAGATGGCAGCTTGCCCGACGAGTGGCAGTAATAGCGCTATGAGGATAATAATTTTTTTTATCATGGTTGTGGCGGTTGATTGGTTTGGTTAATTTTATCGGCCGTTAGGTCTAGTAAATTGTTGAGAGTAAATTTATCGGTAATGTCGTGATTGGCTTGATCAATCATATGCTGCATTGCTTGATCGGCCGCTACGGCATCATAACCACGATACCAGTTTTGGGCGGTCAAAACTTGATTGGCAAAAACAGAGATACCGTCTTGTTGTATTTGGTCATTTATTAAAGCACGGAGAGCGGTTGGTCTTTTTGCTTCTGTCAAGTATGGTCCCAATACCTCCGGCGTGGTAGTGATAAATTTTATAAAATTCCAAGCCGGAGCAATCTTAGTTTCATCGGCGCCAAAATAAGTGGTTAGGGCCCACCAGTCGGCAAAATTTATTTCTTGTACATCGGGCATTGTTTGTAACATGGGCGCGACATTGAAGTTTAGTTTGGGAGCGGCCGCGCGGATGATGGGTAGCTGGTAGCTATAACCGATAAAATAGGCGAGGCGACCGCTAGTAAAAGCTTCCAAAGCGTCAGGCATGTCTTCGTTCCAGGTATAGACCGCCTTGCTGGTATTGGCAAAGCTGGTATAAAAGTCTAGCGCGTCTTTAGCCGGATAAAAATTTACTCCTTCTGGTGGCTGGTTAAAAATTACTCTGCCGTCATCATCACTCATAGTGGCGCCGTTCTGCATCATTAGTAGGGATAAAATATCGCTAGAACGGGGAATGTTATCGCTTGTGCCCAGCGCAATAGCAGCTTGGTTGATATTGTTATTTTGGTCAAAAACAGCCAGTTGGGACACCTGTTCTACTAGTTCTGACCAGGTGGTTGCCGGTAGTGGTATGCGGGCATTGTTAAGAATGTCACGATTATAGTATAGGGCCAGACTATCCAGACTGAGAGGCAGTCCGTATATTTGATCAGCTATGACCGCTTCATCAGCAATAGCGCCGACAAATAAATCTTTTAGTTTGCTGGGCGTGAGTCCGGCGACAGTTTTTATCACCGTCACAGGCTCTTTTTTTATAGCGCCTTGCATTTCCACAAAGGGTAAGCGCATGGTTGCTGGCATTGGTTGGATCAAGCTTTGGTATTGATGTAGATAGCTTGCCGGAATAGAGTAAATATCTGGACCGCGTTGCTCTAGCCAGGCACGGGTTAGGGCTGCTTCATATTCTTCCCAGCGAAACTTACGATAAGTTATGTTTATATTAGGGTGAACGGATTGGTAAGCATTTATCAGGCTGGCTACTTGCGCGGATTCTTCCCATACGCCCCACCAGGACAAATTGACAGGCTTGTTTAGTTGCTGCACTTCATTACTTTGTGAGAACTTACAACCAAAACCGGACAAGGGCATGGCCATCAGCAACAAGACCAGAATATATAACTTTATTTTTTTTGCAGGCATCTATTTATTGTTGATAATAGTTTTTAGATATTGGAAAAAATCTTTTTTATGATTGCTGTGTTCTAGTCCGTAGTGTACGGTGGCTTGTAAAAACCCCAGCTTGCTGCCGCAGTCAAAATACTGGCCGGTTATTTTTCGAGCATACATAGCGCGTGATTTGTTTAGGGTTTGCAAGGCATCGGTTAATTGAATTTCATTTCCTTTGCCGGGCTTGGTGTCTTGTAGTATGGTCATAATTTCCGGACGCAAGATATAGCGACCAATGATAGCTAAGTTAGAAGGAGCTTCTTTGACTGTCGGTTTTTCGATTAAATTTGTAACCTCTGTAACATTGTTATCTATTTTAGTGCCGGCGATAATACCGTAGCGCGACACCTTATCCTTTGCTACTTCAACAGCACCCAGCACCACGTCTTCATATTTATTATAAGTTTCTATCAATTGGGCGATGGCCGGTTGCGGCGCTGCGATAATATCATCACCTAAGAATACAGCAAATGGTTCATCATTGATTAAAGGGCTAGCACAGTGAATGGCGTGACCTAAGCCACGAGGTGTTTTTTGACGAATGTATATAAATTCTGCTAGATCAGAAATTTTTGTAATATCCTTTAATGCGTCTTTTTTATTTTTTTGTCGCAAGCGGTATTCTAGCTCAAAATTGCGATCAAAGTGATCTTCAATAGCCCGCTTGGTCTGTGAAGTGACAAAAATAATCTGTTCAATGCCAGCCGCTACCGCCTCTTCAACGATATATTGAATGAGTGGTTTATCCACCAAGGTGAGCATTTCTTTGGGCTGAGCCTTGGTAGCGGGTAGAAAGCGAGTACCTAGACCGGCTACCGGTATAATTGCTTTGGTAATTTTTTTCATAAACTAATAAAATTATACAATTTTTTTAAGATTTTGACAAAGAAAAAACCTTTTTCTTAATTTAAGAACAAGGTTTTATCTCAAGGGTTGTTATTTATGAAATTTGGCTAGTTTGTATGAATGGATAAGACAATTTTATCCACTACCTGATCCAGGTCAAAGGCTTCTCTCTCTTGTTGGCAGGCGGTTTTTTGGGGATCGTCATAATTTAGACATTGTGGAAAGCGCAAGGTGAATCTTGCAGTTATCAGTTTATTATTTACTTCTGTAGTATAAATATATTCTGTATAAGTGCTGCCAGCCGCGCCTTCACTCATAGCCTGCAGGCAATAACTTCTATTATCAACTTGGCGCAACATTGTCCTATTTGCTTGGCTGCTGGTTGGATCGGTTATTTCGCAGTTAAAAGTGGCATTGCTGAAAGTGATGGCCGGCGGCCAAGCCACGGCACGGATGTATTGGGTGATTAGGTCAGGATATTGGAATGTAATACCTTGGTCATTAGTAGTTGTAGTCCACAGATTGTTATTAGGGGCATTATTTTCTTCAGTAATGGTCCACAGTGAATAAAAACGACTGTAATATCTATGAGTAGCAACGGCACTTGCCCCACTGTCTGTTTTGAAAAGATAACCAGCTCCCATTTGCTCCGTAAAATCGTAGCCCCTACCTTTCATAAAAGATTTGATTATTTCTGGATTATTGCCTTTGGTAATATATTTATTTTCTCCAATATTTAATTTTACAACCTCGTTATTACTAAAATTTAACTTCAATATTCCTTTTATTTGTGGCCAAGGATTACCCTCTTGAAAGATTATGGGTGAATAGAAAACCAGAAAAACACCTAGTGCCAAAATAATAATGGATATGAGCAATAAAGCTTTTTTATTTTTTGAAGAATGTTCAAGGATCATAATTAATTAATTTTATTATTTTTTTATCTACTATGCCCCTTTATATATTTTTGGGGTTTGTTTCTTGTTCTTCCTTTATCTTTATGCTATTTAGCAATTATTTTAATGTTTTCTGGCAATGCGATATAAATATTATTTTTTACATTTTCTGCTTTTTTGGAACTCAAAATAGCATAAGCGACCGGTTTATATTGGACGGCTGTCGCGTCGGTTAAAAAAAACTACGCCATCTAGGCCGGTACAATCATAGCCAAAAAATATAAAGGCTTTTAAATCAGAGGTGTCGGGAGAAATTTTGTTAAATTTATAATAAAAATATTTTAATAAATAAACTGTTATTAGGTATTTTTTTGTTTTTTAGTATGTTTTTCGTAACATTCATTATCAGGGTTCCAAATAAAGCCATGCTACAAAAGCTTCCTATATGCGCGCTTCTTTTTCTCATCAGAGGGTTGTATGAACAATATACCACCAAAATCTTTAGGGTCTAGAGAATCTATAATGTGCAAGGCCTTTATTAGTCCCTCTATGCCACACTTGCCGGAGGAAACATCAAATCCTTTTTCATAGTTATCAACCATCGTATCTGCATGTTGTATTGAGTCGTCTATTGCAATGTCAATGTCGCCATATCCATTTTTATCTTTTGAAACTTTTACAGTTAAAATTTGTCTATTTGATAAGATTTCATGTAATCTTTTTTCCGCTGTATTTGTTTCAAGACTATTTGGCAATTGTTCCATGGTAAAGGGCTTAAAAAAATAAAATCTGTTGGAATGGTTTTTCTGTGAGGTTGCCGCCGAAGCATTAGCGGAGGCGGGCGCCGAGGCAACATCTTATGATTTCACAAAAAGTGAAACTTGGCGGAGGCGGGAGGATTCGAACCTCCGAGACCGGTAAAGGTCCACTGCTTTTCGAGAGCAGCGCATTCAACCACTCTGCCACGCCTCCAAGGCACTATTAATTTGATATGTTTTTTTCTAAGGAATAATTATAAACCACCACTATTATTCCCAGGAAAAGCCAGGCTAAAACACTTAAATCATTCTTAAAATAAGGCACATCAACCAGGCCGTGTATTATAATCGCAACCGCTATGCCGGTCAAGCCAATAGCCCAAGGACGACTATCAGTTTGTTTATACTTTGGTAGTTTGGGTAGAATTATAAATAGTCTAAGTAAAAGAACGCAACCGGCTAGGCCCAGCCAAATAATGGCTAAGAGGCCCAATAGACCAAGCTCTGTCCAGAAATTTAGCAGAATATTATGGGGGTATAAAAATATTTCTATTGGTTGCCATTGGCCATTGATAGTCAGGCCAGAGCGGTGATAAGGGATGAGGGCATTTTGATAATTCGCCAGTCCACCACCGCGCCACGGGTTATCGCGCAGCATGCTCAGGCTTTCCGTCCATTGTGCTTGGCGAATTTGTCCAGAAAAGTCTTGCAAGGTTATTTTTTGCCACACTGCTTCTTTGGTAGAAGGGTGAAGAACCAGGCCAACGATTGCCAGACCAATAAACACGGTGGCAATAAAGCGAGTATTTTTGAATAATAATAATACCGTTATGCTGCCCAGAGCGGCGCCAATTAGAGCGCCTTCGCTGTTAGCCCAAAACATTGTTAGCCACGCTCCAATCAAAGCCACAGCACGTAATATTTTACCGACAAGACGATCAGGCAACCAAAGACTGGCTAGAAAAATTATTACTAGCGGTGCCAGGAGCAGTCCATTGGCATTGGGATAACCAAAAAACGTTGTTACTCGTCTGGTGGCTGGCAATAACCATTCTAGATTATTAATATTCCAACCAGTAGTTTTTTGGATGAGGGCGTATATGAATATAACAAAACTTAAAATAGCTAAGGCGTTTATTATGTTTTTTAATTGTGAATTTTTTCTTATCAAATAAACAAATAGTATAAAGAATAAAACCGGTTCAAAAAAATAAGCTTTCCAAATGCCAGCCGCCCCTAGCCAATTGGGCGAAACAAGCCAAGCGATTAGGCTGGTGGCTAGCACGGCAATGATGGGCCAGCGTAAAAGCGGTGGAATTAAATTATAATTTTTATTAACAGATTTAGTGTTTTTCCATAGACGGCTAAGCCAAGCACTAAAGCGCAGATTGAGCTGATGATTGAGGCCAAGCTTTATCAACCAAACAATAAATAATAACCCAATCATCATTTCTAGCAAAGTGAAAGGGATGTTTAGCCAAACAAAGCGAATCAAATAAGTAGGCAATAATAAAGTGATTATATAGACGCCACGAACCGGCTGACGCCAAATCAACCAAGTATAGCCAAGTAAAAATAAGATGATGAGGATATTATTGAGCATCGGATTGTTTATTGGTAAGCTCTGCCAAAATGTCAGGACGAATACCGCCGCTAATATAAAGTATGGCAAAATAAGCAATAATAGCCACTAATAACAGCCACCACAGTGGCCAGGCAAATAATAATTTTATCACTATGCTCATGCCGAACGTTGCTAATAAGATATGAAATCCCAAGCGTAAAGAAAGACGTATTTGAGCATAACGGTAACATACAATTAGGGCAAATATCATATAAAGCAATTCAATGATGACCGTGGACCAAGCAGCTGCCCAATATGAATAGCGCGGTATAAATATAAAGTATAATACTAATGATAATACGGCTGTTATTATATAATATGGTATCATCGCTTTTTGTTTATCAATAGCCAGAATTATATAGCCGAACAAATTTCCAAAAAATATAAAAGCAGTGGCCCAGATGAGAATTTTTAGCACGACGCCAGAAACAAAAAATTCTGGACCGGCAATCAACACCATGACCCTTTCCCCCAACAATAAACTACCAGCAATTAAAGGAATGGTTATGGTCAGAAAAAAATCAAACACCTTTTGATAAACACGGTGAAAGCGTTCTAGATTTTTACCAACATAAGCGGCAGTTAAAATAGGTAATATTAAGCCAAGGAACATGTGAGGAAAGGTACCGATTATTTCTAAAACTTTATAAGTGGCGCCATATATGCCTACTTCAGCTACCGGTCTATAAACAGAAAGTATCAAGGTGTCAGCTCTAAAATATACTAGCGTCAGTAGAGAGGTTAGGGCTATGGGCCATAGTCTGTGCCAAAGACGACCCCAATATAACCAGTCAAAACTAATGCCAAAATGAGTATAACCGCGCGCTTTGATAAATATTATTATAAAGTAAATGATATTGAATATAATATTACCGGCAACAATATAAAGTAATCCTTTTTGCAAAACAACAAACAAGACTATGCTAAGCAAAAAAACAAGCCTTCCCAAAACTTCGGCAATAATCACGCGGTCCATTTGTAAGTGTTTTTGGTAAAGAGCCACCAATACTTGAGCCAGGGTAAAGAAAAAAAATGATATGGACATCAAGATTATGCTTTGTTTGACTATGGCGTCATAAGGAAAAAGCAAGGCGACTAAAGGAGCAGCTACAAAAACAATGGCGGCTGATAATAGTCGGATGGTAAAAATATTACTGACAGCTCGGCGGGTATCGGTTTGGGGATCAGAAATTTCTTGGATCAAAACTATGTAAAGACCAAGATCAATAATAACTGCAAAAAATTGGGCAAAAACTAAAGCGGTGGTGTATTGACCATAGCCAACCTGCCCTAGGTGGCGAGTTATTAGAGCTACAATCGCTACACCGATTACGGTGCTTATAAGTTTGCCGACAAATTGTACTATAGTATTGTAAGCGACTTTTTTAGTCAGCGACATGTTTTAGTATAAAAAGATTGTATAAAGGCGGGTGTTTTTTGTAACTAAGCGTGTCTTTATTTTACGGTAAAATTAGGCAAAAAACAACCCAGCCCCTTGACAGGGGCTGGGTGGTAATTTTATAGAGAGATATTATTTTTTACTATCTTGATTTTCTGCTTTTTCCTTCTTTACTTCCGTCCAAATATCTTCTTTAATTTTAGCCAATAATTTTTTATTATTACGTAGAAAATCTTTGGCATTTTCGCGACCTACTCCCAGCTTTTCTTCTCCATAACTATAGCTATTACCGGCTTTTTTTATGATACCTTTTTCTACGCCAAGGTCTAATACGTCGCCGGCAATGGAAATGCCTTCATTGTACATGATGTCAAATTCACAATTTTGGAAAGGTGGTGCTACTTTATTTTTTACTACTTTACAGCGAACGCGATTGCCGATAAACTTGTCGGCTTTTTTAATTTGTGCGGCGCGTCGCACCTCAATTCTAACGGAAGAGTAAAATTTAAGTGCCATGCCACCGGTAGTGGTTTCCGGATTGCCAAACATAATACCGATCTTCATTCTGGTTTGGTTGATAAAGATCACGGCGGTTTTGGTTTTAGAGACAATTCCGGTTAATTTGCGTAGCGCTTGGCTCATTAGACGAGCTTGGAGGCCCATGTGAGAATCACCCATCTCACCTTCAATTTCCGCTTTAGGCACTAGAGCTGCCACCGAGTCAATAACAACCACATCAATACCATTGGATCGTACCAATGTTTCGGCTATTTCTAAGGCTTGTTCGCCGGTATCGGGCTGGGAAATAAGTAGTTGATCAACATCAATGCCAATTTTTTTGGCATATTCTGGATCTAGAGCATGCTCGGCATCAATAAAAGCGGCTGTACCACCCATTTTTTGTACTTCGGCAATGATATGTTGCGCTAAAGTTGTTTTACCAGAAGCCTCTGGGCCATATATTTCTATAACGCGCCCCCGAGGCACGCCGCCCACTCCAAGAGAAATGTCCAGAGACAAGCAACCGGTGGGGATGGCATCAACTGTCATAGTTTTAGCCTCGCCAAAGCGCATTATAGCACCATCGCCAAACTTTTGTTTAATTTGATCAATAGCCGCATGGGCAGCATTGCCGCGATCATTATCAGCTGTTTTTTTGTTAGACATACAACAATAATTTAATATTTAAGCCGACCCTGCAAGTTATTTTGTATATGATATAGTAGCACCATTCTCCTCTGCTTGTCTAGTTTCTCTAAATACGGATATTGTGGCATGTTGCTGCCCGCCGTGTTTTTTGCTAGCTATAATTTGTAGGACATTTAGCCCTGGGGAGAGAAAAATTTCTTTATCAAAATAGCCGTTTTCATTAGCTAATATAGTTTCATTATTGATAGTAACTTCAATTTCCGCTTCGGTTTGACCGGCTAGACGAATAGTTCTATCCGTGGTGGTAATATTATTGATTGGTTCATAAATAGTTAAAGTTGGCGGTTGCATGATGTCTTTTACTTCTGCGCCAAGATAAACGCTAAAAGCTAAAGCAGCAATAATGATCATGGTCAGTTTTAAGGTCTTGTAGTTGAGCCAAGATAGCCACCAACGAGGACTTTTTATTTCTTCGTGAGTAAAGCCTTGGAACTGCATTTGCATACCACGCTCGTGTTGATATTGATTACAAAGCCATTTGATATCTAAATCAAGATATTGACCATATTGACGCAGCCATTGCTTGGCATAAATTTCTCCTGGTAATTTTTCATAAGCACCATCTTCTAGGGCTTGGAGATATTCTGGTTGGATGCGGAGTTGTTTCGCTATGCCTTCAAGGGATATGTTTTTATTTTGTCGACACAAGCGCAATGTTTCCGGTACCGTTTGGTGGGATACTATTCTTTTTTTAGTGAATGTGTTCATGTCTAATTAGTATAAACAAAAAGATAAAAATTATGCAAATAATAGCTGTTTTTTCAGTATTTGTTTTGGTTTTATCTAATATTAGACTATTTTTGTTTCTGGTCTTCTTCTTCGTCTGCTCCATCCTGATCATCTGTTTCTTCCTCCTCCTCTTCATTGTCATTATACTCGTCATCGGTTGTTTTGTCTTCTTCAGCATCTTCCCACCCATCTTCATATTCTCTAGTGTCAAGATTGGCTTCCAGATCGTCCTGATTGAGCAGTATTTCTCTTGGCTTTGCTCCTTCAGACGGACCAATAATTCCGCGACCTTCCAAAAGGTCTAATAAGCGAGCTGCTCTAGCATAACCAACGCGCAGGCGACGTTGTAATAGGGAGGCAGAAGCTTTTCCTGCTTTTAGTACTACCTCTTGGGCGTCTGGTAACAATTCATCGTCATCATCATCCATCATGGCTGAGCCAGGCAAATTAATTCCTTTTTGTCTTTCTATGATTTCGTCTTTATATTCTGGTTCGCCCTGACTTCTCCAAAAATCTGTTAGCCGTTTAATTTCTTTATCAGAGATAAAGGCACCTTGTAAACGCCTAGGTTTAGATAGCTCTGCAGAAGTAAAGAGCATGTCTCCTCGCCCCAGTAGTTTTTCGGCACCAGAAGAATCAATAATAGTGCGAGAATCAATCTGTGAAGCAACAGAAAAAGCAATACGGGTGGTAATATTAGCTTTAATCAAACCGGTAATAACATTGGTAGAGGGGCGTTGGGTCGCTATTACCAAATGGATGCCCACAGCTCTTGCCATTTGCGCTAGACGAATAATTGCGGCCTCTACTTCACGGGCAGCTACTGCCATTAAATCCGCCAGCTCGTCTATTATGATTACTATATAAGGTAATTGATTTATTAATACGCTTTGATTATAGCTTTCTATATTACGTTTGTGCACATTAGCTAATAGTTTATAGCGCTCATCCATTTCATTGACTGCCCAGCGCAAAGCATTGATCGTTTTAGGAACTTCGGTGATAACCGGCGTCAACAAATGAGGGATATTATTATAGACAGACAGCTCTACTCGCTTAGGATCTACCATGATCAGTTTTAAATCGTCCGGACTATTTTGATAAAGCAAACTAATAATAAAGTCATTGATACAAACACTTTTACCACTGCCAGTGGCGCCAGCAATTAAACAATGAGGCATTTTAGCGATGTCGGCCACTTGGCAATCACCGGCAACATTTTTGCCCAAGGCTACGGTCAATTTACTAGAGCCGTTTTTAAAAGCGACTGATTCAATAATTTCTCTCAGCTTTACGGTGGCTATTTTTTGATTGGGCACTTCAATGCCAACTAGTGATTTGCCAGGGATAGGCGCTTCAATGCGGATGGGGTGAGCGGCTAATGCCAGCGCTAGATCATTGTGCAGATTAGTAATGTGAGAAAGTTTTACGCCCTCGGCCGGCTTTAGGGTAAATTGGGTGACGGTCGGTCCAACATTAACTTCTTCCATGGTTACCTCTATGCCAAAGTTTTCAAAAGTACGGCGTATAATATCCGCATTAACATTTATATCTATACTAGTCGGGTTGGTGCCGTTGCTGTCCAATAAATCAATTGGCACCTTAACCGGATTGCGACGAGGCTTAGCAGAAGCAGGTGTTTTGATTTGCTTAGTAATTTTCTTTTCTTGATTAGAAGAATAATTCTGTTTTATTTTTTGTTCTTCTGTATCGTCACCTTCCTCTTCTTCTTCCTCCTCTTCCTCCTCTTCCTCTTCTTCATATTCATAATTGTCGTCATACCCAGTAGTAGATTTTTCTCTAGACAGAGTTTTGATTTTTAACCAAAACAGACGAAAAATATTAATTTTATTGCCCAATTCATCCAATGATATATTGAAAGATACTAATAATGAAATCAAAAACAATCCTAGTAGTATTACAAGGGTGGCTAAACCTCCCATAACTTGCTGTAAGGGGTGGTTGATAGCAAAACCAATGTAACCGCCGCCTTTATTAACACTAAAGGTGGTGGCGATATTATTAAAATCATGTATTAATTCCAATAGACCCGAGCCGCTTAAAGTGGCAAAGAATAGGCCGAGATAATTGCTTGGTTTTAATAAGTAGCGATCCGGGTTTAGCAAGACATAGCCCCAAGCCAATAATAATATAGGCCAAAGCCATTTGCCCCAGCCAAATATAATTCCTAAAAAACGATCTATATATAAACCAAAACTACCAGCTAAATTGAAAAGCGATAGTAGAGATAATAGAGAAACCAAAAATATTAATATAATAGCGATGCCTTTTTTAGTTTCCGGTGATAAGACTTCATTATCAGTTAGTCGTTTTTTTGCTTTTGACTTTTTTGCCATAATGTTTTTCAAAGATTAATCAACAACCTGATATTGTGAATGTTTATTTGGCTTTCAGGCTTGTATATTTTAACATTTGTAGAGTTTTTTTACAACATAAAAACCCCCTTAAAACAGGGGGTTTTAACGAAGTAAATTTCTGATTAGTCTTTGTGAAAACCGGTACCGGCCGGAATTAATCGCCCGATAATAACATTTTCTTTCAAGCCTTTAAGTTTGTCAATTTTACCGGTGATAGCGGCGTCTATCAAAACGCGAGCTGTTTCTTGGAAGGAAGCGGCTGATAACCAACTATCAGTACTGAGCGATGCTTTGGTAATGCCGAGTAGAATAATATTGCCTTTAGCTTCTTGACCTTTACTTTCTTTGACAGCCAAGTTTTCTTCAGTGAATTCAGAAACAGTCACAACGTCACCGGGTAGCAGATTAGTATCGCCCGGATCAGTTATATAGACACGTGAAAACATTTGGCGAATAATAGCTTCAATGTGTTTCATGTTGATTTTTTGTCCCTGTGATGAATAGATCCACATAATTTCTTTAATCACGTATTTTTCTGTAGAACGCCTGCCCTTATAGAGATATAATTCATGTAGATCAATACTGCCCTCAGTAATAGGATCACCGGCTTTAAGTTCGTCGCCGTCTTTTACCCACAAACTATAGCCAGGCGGTATGACAATGTCTTTAATACCATCTTTATCTTCATAAACCTCAATTTCAGAATTATGAATGCGAGCCAAGCCGCTATTTTTAGCGACTATGGTTTTGTCACTACTACGATGTTTTAATAAGACATCGCCGGCTTTTATAGCTTGGTTTTCTTTAACCACTATTTCATAATCTTCGTGTGTGAGATGTGATTCTAGTGCAGGTCCATGATATTTGTATTGGATAACGCGCTCTCGGCGAATGCTCATTTCCGCTTTGGGATCAATCATCACAACGCCGTCTTCTTGAGCGATGATAGCCTTTTTCTTTGGTTGTCTAGCTTCAAATAATTCTTCTACACGCGGCAAACCTTGAGTAATATCGCCAGTAGCTGCAACGCCGCCAGTATGAAAAGTTCTCATAGTTAGCTGCGTGCCTGGCTCGCCAATACTTTGCGCGGCGATAATACCAACGGCTACGCCTTGTTTTATGGGGGTGTTGTAAGCTAAGTCCCAGCCATAACATTTAGCGCATAAACCGCGCACGGTTTTACAAGTCATATTAGAACGAATAGTCACCTCTGGCAGCTTATCGGCTACTATTTTTTCTACCGCTTCATTATCTATGATTTGACCATTTTTTACTATGATTTTGCCCTTAGCATCTTTAATATCACCAATAGTAGTACGTCCTAGTATTAGCTTGCCCAAGGGCTCGCCAATATCATCAGCATCTTTTAGAGTTAGGTGTAGTCCTTCTTTATCTTTACAATCGTCTTCAGTAATAACAAGGTCTTGGGAGACGTCCACTAGGCGGCGAGTTAGGTAACCGGCGCTAGCCGTACGCAAGGCAGTGTCGGATAATCCTTTACGAGCACCGTGAGTGGAAATAAAGTATTCCAGTACATCCAGACCTTCACGGAAATTGGCTTTGATAGGCAGCTCAATAATTTCACCAGCTGGGTTTACTACAGAGCCTTTCATGCCCATGATTTGGATAAGCTGTGCCCAAGATCCGCGCGCCCCTGAATTGATGATAGAATAAAGACTGGAGTTTGAATCAAAAGATTGTTTGCTTGACTCGGTAATATCATTTTTTACCTCATTCCAAGTTTCAATAACCTTTACGCGTCGTTCGCGATTAGTAAGCAGACCTTCATTGTATTGTTGTTGGATGGCCTCTACTTGTTTTTCACCATTGGTTATCATAGCTCCTTTACTGCTGACAATTGGTATATCAGCAATGCCCCAAGAAAGACCGGATTGTGTGATATAGCCATAGGCCATATCTTTTAAATTATCTAATAATTCAATAGTTTTCTCGCGGCCAGCTTTAGCAAATGACACGCCAATGATATTACGCAGATCGCTTGATTTTAGTGTACGATTTATAAAACCGAGTTCGGTGGGTAAAATAGAGTTAAATATCAATCGTCCGATGGTAGTGTCTTCCAATTTTTTGTTAATCCTTACCTTAATAACTTCGTGTAAAGAAATTATTTCATTGTCATAAGCTAGCTTTGCTTCATTAAAGTCAGAGAAAGCCTTAGGATGTTCGCTTTTAATACCGCTGTCATAAGTTAAATAATAACTGCCCCAAACAATATCTTGGTCAGGAGAAACGATTGGATCGCCGGTAGCTGGCTTAAGTATATTTTTTACAGAATGCATTAGTTCGGCTGCCTCTTGCTTAGCCTCTTCTGTTAGCGGAACATGCACGGCCATTTGATCACCGTCAAAATCAGCATTGAAAGCTTTACATACCATGGGATGAATTTGAATAGCTTTGCCCTCAATAAGTCGTGGTCGGAAAGCTTGAATACCAAGACGGTGTAAGGTAGGGGCGCGATTTAACATGACGAAAGCTTTTTTTGTTATGTTTTCTAGAATATCCCATACCTCAGGATGGTCCTGTTCTATATAGCGATTAGCAGAACGAACATTGTGTACTAATTCTAGTTTGATTAGTTCGGAAATTACAAATGGTCGGAACAATTCTAGGGCCATAATTTTAGGCAAACCGCATTCGCCAATTTTGAGTTTTGGACCAGCGACAATAACAGAGCGACCAGAATAATCAATACGTTTACCTAATAAGTTTTGGCGGAAACGACCTTGTTTTCCCTTGAGCATGTCAGCAATGCTTTTAAGCGTACGCTTTTGGCCGGTAGAAGCGGTTACGGTTTTGCTGCGACGAGCATTATTGTCAATTAATGCGTCTACTGCTTCCTGCAGCATACGTTTTTCATTACGTTGAATAACTTCTGGCGCGTTTAATTCTTTCAATCTTTTTAAACGGTTATTACGATTGATCACACGACGATAGAGGTCATTGAGGTCAGAGGTAGCAAAACGACCACCATCCAAAGCCACCATGGGACGTAGGTCTGGCGGAATGATAGGAATAGCAGTTAGCACCATCCATTCAGGTCGGATATTGTTTAAAAGTAAATTTTTAATTAACTTTAATCGTCTGGTAATTTTTTTCAGTTTAGAGGGTATGGCATCTAATTTTTCTTTTTCCAATTGTTTAACCAATTTTTCTAGATCAACCTCGCTTAATAATTGACGCACAGCTTCCGCGCCAATACTGGCTTTGAAAACATGACCATATTTCATGGATAAATCCTGATATTGAGCTTCTGATATAATTTGATGTGGTTTTAAGTCGCGCAGTTCTTTTTTAGCGCGATCAGCCGCCTCTTGCAAGTGGGTTAATTTGTTATCGCGAATTTCTTCCAAAGGAGCTAGTTGGGCATTGATTTCTTTATCTGGTTTATCGGCTAGCTGTTTTTTTAAATTAGCACTTTTTTGACTGAATTCATTTTCTATAGCCTTGTGTTTACTCTTTAGCTCTCCTTTGATTTGATTCATAGTTTGTTCGCGCAGCTCTTCATCTACTGAAGTTATAATAAAGGAAGCAAAATAAATGACTTTTTCCAGTTCTTGGCTGGACATATTTAAAATTAAACCGATGCGAGAAGGAATGCCGCGCAAGAACCAAATGTGGGATACCGGGCAAGCTAGATCAATATGACCCATGCGTTCGCGACGCACTATGGCACGAGTTACTTCCACGCCACACTTGTCGCAGACAATACCTTTATAGCGGATACGTTTATATTTGCCACAATAACATTCCCAGTCTTTGGAGGGGCCGAATATTTTTTCGCAAAACAAACCATCTTTTTCTGGTTTTTGCGTACGATAATTAATGGTTTCTGGTTTGGTAACTTCGCCATGTGACCATTTGTGGATTTGTTCGGGACTGGCTAGTTTGAGCTTGATGGCGTCAAAGGCTATGTCGGCCGTTGTTTCGGAGTCAAACATAGTAGTTTTGGTTGATGATGGAGTTGGCATATGATAGGTTTTAAAAATTTGCTAGTAATTTATAATGAAGTTTTATTCTTTATCTTTGCTTGTTTCTGACTTGCTCTCTTTTTCTTCTTCGCCTGTTTCCTCTACCTCCTCTTCGGGAACGACCTTTATTTTTGCATTCTTTGGTTTGATCAGCTCTACATCCAAAGCCAATCCTTTTAATTCTCTGACCAAGACATTGAATGATTCTGGAATATTGACTTTACGAATCGGCTCGCCTTTAATAATGGATTCATAGGCTTTGCTACGACCGGGCACGTCATCTGATTTAATTGTCAAAATTTCTTGTAATGCATGTGCGGCGCCATAAGCTTCTAAAGCCCAGACCTCCATTTCACCAAAACGCTGGCCACCAAACTGCGCTTTACCGCCTAGCGGTTGTTGCGTTACTAAGGAGTATGGCCCGATAGAACGTTGGTGTATCTTATCTTCCACTAAATGATTTAGTTTTAACATGTAGATAATGCCAACCACTGTTTTTTTATCAAAGGGTTGGCCGGTGCGACCATCAAATAATTGTAGTTTTCCATCGTCGGGATAACCTGCTTTTACCAATTCTGCTTGAATTTGTTCTGGCTTTACGCCATTGAGCGGCGGCGTAGCAACGCGGTAGTTTAATGTCTTGGCGGCTAAACCCAGGTGTGTTTCCAGCAATTGTCCGAGGTTCATACGAGAGATGACGCCTAAGGGATTGAGAATAATGTCAACCGGAGTGCCATCTTCTAAGAAAGGCATGTCAGATACCGGAATTATACGAGAGATGACGCCTTTATTACCGTGACGGCCAGCCATTTTGTCGCCGACTTGAATTTTGCGTAGTTGCGCAATAGTAACTTGAATAGTTTGAATAACGCCGGCTGGTAACTTATCACCTTTTTCTCGGGAAAAGACTTTGATATCAATTATTTTACCGTGTTCACCATGTTCTAAATATAAAGATGTGTCACGAACGTCTTTTGCTTTTTCGCCAAAAATAGCGCGCAATAACTTTTCTTCGGCAGAAAGCTCGGTCTCGCCTTTGGGAGTAATTTTGCCCACCAAAATATCGCCGGAACTGACTTCTGCGCCGATACGAATAACGCCATTAGCATCTAAATCTTTTAATTTTTCTTCACTAACATTAGGAATATCTCTAGTAATAATTTCTGGTCCTAGTTTGGTATCGCGTACGTCTATGGAATAGTCCTCAATATGAATAGAGGTATAGCGATCGTCCTGTACCAATCTTTCAGATAGCAAAACCGCGTCTTCATAATTACCGCCATCCCAAGGCATAAAGGCCACCAAAATATTTTGTCCAAGTGCTAGCTCTCCATAGTCAGTAGCAGCGCCGTCGGCGATAACTTCGCCAGTTTTCACTTTGTCGCCCTTATTTACAAGCGGACGTTGATTTATAGAGGTTCCAGCATTAGAGCGCAGGAATTTGTTTAGAGGGTATTCATGTATATTATCTTCTTTATCCTTGATAGTAATTTTGTCAGATTGTACACCGACAATTTCGCCATCTTCTTGAGCGATGATAACTTGACCAGAATCGTAAGCGGCGCGACTTTCAATACCAGTGCCGACTACGGGCGCTTGAGGACGAATGACAGAAACAGCTTGACGTTGCATGTTTGTTCCCATTAAGGCACGAACAGCATCATCATTTTCTACGAACGGAATCATGGCAGTAGATATGCTAATGATTTGATAAGGCGAAACGTCTATGTAGTCAATCACTTCTACTTTTTCAAAGGACGGTTTGCCGTGATAACGAACTTCAGTATAATCAACAGCAAAAGAACCATCTTCATTGATAGGTGTAGTAGCGGAAGCGGTTACAGAACGCTCTTCATTAAAAGCATCTACATATTCTACTTCATTTGTTACCACCGGCTTAACAGGAATAGTCTTGATATTAGCATAGTTTGCCAGCTCAGTAGCGATCTTTTCTGTTATTTCTGTATTTACCTTAATGATAGTTTTGTTATTGTCTGGGTCAAGGACATCTTGGCGAGTAATATAACCAATAGCGGCGCTGCCGTTATTAATTGGGTCGTGTACCACTTTTCTGTAAGGAGTTTCAATGAAGCCATATTGGTTTATACGAGCATGAGAAGACAGGTGACCAACCAAACCAATATTTGGTCCTTCTGGCGTAGCAATCGGACAAATGCGACCATAGTGGGTGCGATGTACGTCACGCACTTCAAAACCAGCCCTTTCTCGCGATAGACCACCTGGTCCCATAGCGGATAGACGGCGCTTATGCTCTAATTCTGATAAAGGATTGGTTTGATCCATGAATTGGGACAACTGTGAGCTCATGAAAAATTCTTTGATGGTGCCAATTACCGGACGGGCATTTATCAGCTGGTTGGGAGTCAGAGTATGAATATCCAAAGTGCTCATGCGATCCTTGATAATACGTTCCATGCGAGCCAAGCCGACACGGAATTTATTTTGAATAAGTTCACCGATAGCACGTACGCGGCGATTGCCCAAGTGATCAATGTCATCAGCATCTTCTTGGGTAATGTTTAGGCGAATAATTTCTTTAATAATTCTGACTAAATCATCTACTAATAAAACGCGGTGTTCTTTATCAATCGGATAGTTGGTGTCAAAACGTTTGTTGAGTTTATAGCGTCCCACTGGTCCAAAGTCATAACGATCAAAGTTGAAGAACATGGCGTGGATTAAGCTGCGCGCATTATCGGCGGTAGCGAGATCTCCCGGACGAATGCGTTTGTAAATTTCAATCAAACCTTCCTCCTCTGTTTTGGAAGAATCCTTAGCAATAGTTTTTTCTAAATATTTGAGATCAGGGTCTACATCTACATCAGCAAAAGTTTGTAATATTTCAGCGTCGCTATTAAAACCAAAAGCGCGTAATAGAGCTGTTATTGCCACTTTACGTTTGCGATCTATTTTTACCATAATAGCGCCATTGGATTCGGTTTCTAACTCTAGCCAGGCTCCACGGTTGGGTATAATTTTAGCACCATATAAGCGCTTAGCACGAAAAGGAGTAGAGGTGAAGAAAACGCCGGCTGAGCGAATCAATTGGGATACGACTACGCGCTCTACGCCATTAACGATAAAAGTCCCACGATTTGTCATCAAGGGGAAGTCGCCTAAGAAAATTTCTTGTTCTTTAATTTCGCCGGTTTTTTTATTCACCAAACGTACTTGTACGCGCAAAGGAGCTTCGTAAGTTATGTTACGAGAGCGAGCGGTGACTTCGTCAAACTTTGGTTCATCTAGATAGTAGTCCAAGAGATAGAGCTCAAGATTACGGCCGATGTAATCTTTAATCGGGTTTACTTCTTCAAAAAGTTCTTTGATACCATCAGCAAAAAACCATTTGAAGGAGTCTTTTTGCACTTGAATTAAATCAGGCAAGGGCAAAAAATCACGAAGCGGCGTGAAATACTTTCTCTCGCCGAGAGGGTGGCTAGGCATATGGGAGGGCTTTTAATATTAAAAAAAAGAGAAGAATGTATTGATAGTTTTTGTTTGCGTGGAGAATAATAATTTATAGACAAAAAAATCTCCTCCAACAAATGGACGAGTTATTTTATATTCTTTTGCCCTTAAATTATAGATTTACCCCCAAGAAACATGACTAAATATTAGCCGAAAATTACTTATTCGTCAAGGGTATCGGAGCTAATTTTTATTTTGAGGCTAAAGTTAGCTAAAAAAATCATTGAGCAGGCCGCGGCTTTTTGTCAAATCTTGATTAAACAACCCTAAAATTAGCTTTTTTTCATCAGGTTATCCACAGTTAGTAGTGTACAAGTGTGAATAGTTATTTAGTCACCGTTTTTTGTCCAATATTTTTTATTTAAGTGTATGTAGGTATTGACAAAGATAAGCTGTTATGCTATTTTATTATATTAATTAACAAAACCGTTGATTAATAATGGACTTTTAAAATCAAATCCTTATAAGGAGGGTGAACAGATGAATGAGATCAAAAGGTTAAACAAATTATGGATTGTGCCGACGCTCCTTTTTTTTAATTTTGTTACTGTGTCGCACATTCAGGACTATGGTGCGGATTATCAGGCGGCCGTTCTACAGGATGGAGCAAGCTATGTGGTAGGAGATTCTTTGCGCGCTGACTCTTCCATGTATAATATAATTTTGCAGGCGCAAACCGCTCGGTTGACCGATTCTCTGATGATAAAATTTTTAAGATCAAGCGAACAACTTGATTATGTCCCAGAGAATATATTTCGCAGAATTGTGAAACTTGATCCAAGTTTTGCCTGGCAGCTGCGTTATGTCAGGGGCGATGGCTATGACTTTACTTTTGTATTGGTGTCTCAAAAATGGGACGCTTATACCAAGGTCACTTACAGAACTGTACAGCGCGCCAAAGATCTTACGGATAATCCTTTTCTGTTCGCCAGATATGGCTGGGATGGTAAAGACATGGTTTTAACAACTGTTGTAGCCACTACCGGTAAAATGATCTTCGTCATCATTTGGTTGCTGATTGTGGAAACATTCTGGTTAGGGCTGGTATCTTACATTTCTTATTTTATTATTCGTTTAAGCGCGAAACTAATAGTAAAATAAGCTACTAAGTTAAAAGAGGGGCGTGAAACGTTCCTCTTTTTGTTTTTTCAGAAAATTGACTTTTTCTCTAGCAATAGCGTATCCTTTAGGTAATAATAACCTTGAAAATTTGTAGGAGGGAAAGATGGAGTTTATCAAGAAATATGGTTGGGTTTTTTGCCTTTTGGCTCTAGGCCAGACAATGTATTTTTTAGCTAGTTGGGATTGGCCTGCTCTTGGTTGGGCAGATCCTAATGATTGGTGGTACATAACTTGGCATAGCGCTGTTGGCGTGGAGCAGGTTTATATTTGGCTAGTACCACAATGGACCATTGTTTTTTTGATGCCATTGTCGGGAGCTGTTTTATTTTTATTTTCTTTTCATGCGGTTGATTTTTTAGCAAATAGCGGTGTGCGAGATTGGCAAGATCGGCTATTTAGTATTATCTTGTTCGTGGTATTGATTGGTTTGACGGTAGCTATTCATTATTCTCATTACGGTTGGCAAGGGCTATCTTGGTTTTATTGGGTAATACTTGTGACCGTTATCTGGGGAATCAGCAAAACAGTTATTGCTATTGAGTTGGAAAATATTGATGTGAATGTGTGGCATTTGGTGGCAGAAATTATCATAGCCGGCGGCAGGTATACCGGCTATGCGCTATCGGCATTGGTATTGGCCATTATGACCATGACGCTGGCCTCGGTTAATTGGTTGTTGGCAATCTTTGTGGCCGGAGCCTTGGCTATCATGGTGCACTTTTTAGTGTCATTTTTATCTTTGTTGGTAATGTTTATTGCGGCGGTTGTGTTTGGCGTGTTTAGCGCTTATTTGCATCCGGCAAATTGGTTTATGTGGCGACATCTTCGTACCTAAATCAGAACAATTGAAAAGAGCGGTAAAATACCGCTCTTTTTGTTATCAGGAAGCCTTTCATCAAATAGCGAAGCGACCGAGAGGATAACAGCGGAGGTATCCGCGCTACATTAGCCAAAGAGCGGAGCGATTTTGGCTAACTGCTTATTATACGAACTTTTGTTGGGACACGGTTTTATAAGAAAAAACAAAGCTATCATAAGCGATCAAGACAATTTCTCAATCTCTTCACGTAGTACATTGCGGTCATCCCAAGGTATTTTTTTGCCACCAGCTACGCAAATAGCTTGTTCAGCTCCTTTGCCGGTTATTAGTACTAAGTCATTAGGTTTGGCTAATGATACTGCTTTAGCAATAGCTTCACGACGATCTTCAATTTGATAAACTTTTTTACCCGATAAGCGCGCAACATTATCCGCGCCATCAGCCACTTCTTTTATAATTTCATTAGGATCGTCATCATAAGGATCTTCATTGGTAATTATAATGATATCTGCTTTGGTGGCAGCCATTTGACCAAGAATGGGTCGGCGGGCGCGGTCGCGCCCGCCGCCACAAGATCCTAGAACATGTATTAATTTCTTGTATTGAATTTTATCTATAGCTTGATAAAGATTTTTTAAGGCCTCTGGTTCGGGAGCATAATCTATAAGAGCTAGAAAATTTTGTCCGGTATTTATAAATTCCATACGTCCAGGAATGCTGGTTATTTTTTTTAGGGCATTGGCCGAGGTTTTAAAATCAATGCCCAGGGCTTTGGCAGCTACCGCCGCTGTCGTGGCATTGTATATGTGAAAGCGCCCTACTAGGCTTATGTGGAATTGACGATCGTCTATTTGCCAATGACTCCCGTTAGCATCGCTGGCAATATTTATAGCTTGATAGGTATTATCTACCAACTTGCTTTCTTTGCCGGTGAGACTAAAACCTATTTTGTCACTAACGTGAAAGTTAAGAAAATCAGCAGCGTGTTTATCATCTAAATTAGCAATAATTTTCTTGTATTTTTTCTTGGTTTTTTCTAGGTGGCGGAATAATTTTAATTTCGCCGTTTTATAGTTGGCAAAAGAGCCATGCGCTTCAATATGTTCTGGTGTGAGATTGGTAAATACTAGCACATCGTAATCAATCCCTAGGTGGCGATATTGCTTAATACCCTCAGAGGATGTTTCTATTATGGCAAAACGACAATTGGCGTCGGCCATTTGGCGTAATATTTTTTGTAATTGGAAACGGCCAAGCATGGTCATTTTGGCTGTATTGAGCCATTCGCGGCTACCAATTTTAAAATTGATAGTAGTGGCCCAGCCTACACGAAAGCCGGCCTCGGTCAGACAGCGCCCTAACAAATTAACAGTGGTGCTCTTGCCATTAGTCCCGGTCACACCAATAACGGTCATTTTTTTACTAGGGTAGCGGTACAATAAAGCAGCTAGCTCCGCTAGGAGCCAGTGATAAATTGTAAATATCCATTGGGGGATAATTTTTTTTGCTACTACCTTAACATTCATCTTAGCTTTTTTATAAAGTTGTACAGTTTGTACCAACCGGCGGAATAAATAAAATCATAGCTACCAGGATATTTGATTGGACGGCCACCAAAACCTTGTTTGAAGCGAGTAATCCCTTGCCAGGCTTCGGCTTTGGCAGTGCCAGTGGGCGCAACGCCCCAAAAGTCATAATATTGATAGCCTTGTTCCCTAGCCCATTTTATTTGTTGCCATTGGAGCAGGTGGGGGGCCATAATTTCTTTATGTTTGTTGGCGGATGCGCCGTGTAAATAGGTAACAGTATCGCCAAAATTGATAACCAGGTTAGCAACGAGTGGAATTTTTTTGTATTCTGCTAGCCAAAGACTAACCATCTGAGATGATTTTAGGCTTTTTAGCATTTGTTCATAATAATGGTCTGGCCAGATGGAAAAACCGGCTCGGGCGGCGGTAATTTTTGCTAAATAAAGAAAATGATTAAGGTCTACAGGGCGGTTGCTGTGACGAATATGAACACCCTTGCGTTCTGCCAACTTAATATTATAACGAGTTTTGTGGTGCATGTTTTTTAGCAAATCTTTTTCTTCTATTTGTAGATCAAGTAGCCAGGAATGCTCAGGCTGCTGCGCCCGCACCGTTTGTAGGGGGAGGGAGAGAATTGCTTGACGATCGCAATTTTTATCCGGCTCTAGGCGAACAAATATTTCATTTTCTCGCTTGGTAGCATAACAAATATCGCGTAATTTGCTCAGTAGTAATTCTAGAATTTCTTGTTGTGTTGTTTTGTCTAAGCCGGGCAAAAACAGTGGTCCGCGTGGAATATAAAGATAGCTCTTATCCATTTTCAATGGATGGCTAATAATTTGTGCGGTGGCTAATAGTTGGTTGCTTCGTTTAAAACCGATTCGCCATACCTTGCGTCCAAGATCATGCTGAAATTCCCCCCAGGCCCAGCTTTGTAGGAATTGTGATTCATTTTGTGAGGCTACAAAATCATTGTAGTAATCTCTGTCAGCTTGATAAAATTCTACTAGACGCATAGTCATTTATTGTTAATGATTTTTAGAGCGGCTTTGACTTGGTGAGCGATATCCGGCAGATCTGTTGGCAGGTGTTGGAGGGCTGGTCGGATTTGTGTCATATTATAGCCCAGCGCTTCTAAGGCGGAAATTAGCTCTTCATTAGCGCCGTTTGCATCGGTTAAGGAGCCAGAGTCAGTAGCTAGTGCGGTAATTTTATTTTTTAATTCCACTACGATGCGCTCGGCGGTTTTTTGGCCGATGCCAGATACTTTTTTGAGTAGGGTAGGATCTCCTCTATAGATTGCTTTTTTTATGTCATCCAATTTTGCTAGAGATAATACTGCCAAAGCCGATTTTGGCCCGACACCGGATATATTGATAAGGTGTTGGAAAAATTCTAATTCTGCTAAAGTGCCAAAACCATAAAGATCTAAAGCGTCTTCTTTAACATATTGGTGGGTATAGACTGTCATTTCTTGGTCAATAATCAGTCCGGCGAGCAATGTTTCGCTGCTAAAAACCTGGTAACCAATATTGTTTACCAGTAGCAAAAAATATTTATCTGTTTTTAGTTTTACCGTGCCTTGTAAATATGTAATCATGGTCTAATGATACTATTTTTTGGTAGCCAAGGCAATGATTTTGCAATTTTTTAGCCTTGACTTTTATCGTTATTTTTGTTATCTTTGCGAAAGACGAACTTTTATTAAAATATAATAATATGAAATTTTTTTCTAATATTTTGCATAGTCCTGAATTAGCTACGGGCATGGTGGACGCCACCCGTATGGAGGAGGTTAATAAAAATTGGGAGAAAGAAAAAGAAGCTTGGAGAGAGTTTGTGGAGCGCCAGTTGTGGCCAGCTTATGAGAGCGGTGTAAAAAATGTTAGCCAACAGTTTAAATTATTGTCGGCTACTGTCGCAACAGAGAAAGTTGACCATGATCATAAGGTTATTCAAGAAGCTAATGAATTGGCCCGCATTGCTCGTCAAGCATTGGAGAGTTTTGATAAGTTGTCTAATGATTTAAGACAAGCTCACGAGGATAAGTTTTCTTTGCTGTATTTTAGTATTGCCATGGTGAATCATAGTGGTCGTAAGTATTTTGAAGCGGCCAATGAAAAGGGTCGGTTAATAACTATGTTAGCTCAGGCGCATGAATTTAAGACGCTAAATGAGGTGGTCAGTGTGGGCATAGATGACAGCAATAGATTGGATAAAGAAAATTTTTTAAATATTTTGGAACAAGGTAATCCCAAAGACGTAAACATGTTACATTATTTGAGACACATAAGCGCTCGTTTAAACAATGAATCTACTGAACAATACCCGGTGCTTGTTAGTGCGGCTGTTAGTGAAGATTATGATGTACGCATGAGTCATGGCATGATCATCACCGAGATTATCAAGGAGTTTGTGAATAATGCCAGGGAGGAAATGTCAGCGGGAGGGAAGATTATTTTAGATGCGGAGGAGGTAGATAGAAAAATAAAAATTTCTGTTGCGGATGATGGTCCTGGAATACCAAAAGATTTACAAAAAAAGATTTTTTTACCAAAGGATAGTACGCGTGCTCATGGTCAGGGATTGGGACTTTATCAGGTACAGAAGATTGTTAGTGATTTTTTACACGGTGAAGTTGAGGTTAAGTCTAGTCCGGGAGAAGGGGCGAAATTTAGCATCATTATTCCCGAGGCACAATAGTAGTATTTATGATAAACTCCCGTGTAATATATTACGCGGGAGTTTTTTACCATTATGCAGGAGAAAAAATTTGTTTTAAAATCAAAATTTAAACCCAGAGGCGATCAGCCGCAAGCGATCGCTAAGCTAGACAATGGTTTGAATAAGAAAGTAAGAGATCAAATATTATTGGGCGTAACCGGTTCAGGTAAAACTTTTACCATGGCCAATATAATTGCGCAGCAACAGCGCCCCACTTTAATTATTTCTCATAATAAGACTTTAGCGGCGCAGTTGGCAGCTGAATTTGAGCGCTTTTTTCCGGAGAACGCCGTGCACTATTTTGTCAGTTATTATGATTATTATCAGCCGGAAGCTTATATTCCCCGCACGGATACTTATATTGAGAAGGAAACGCAAATTAATGAAGAAATTGATCGGTTGCGCCACGCTTCCACGCAAGCAGTTTTATCGCGACGTGATGTTATTATCGTGGCGTCGGTTTCTTGTATTTATAATTTAGGAAATCCGCGGGACTATCAAGATCTGAGCTTTGGTTTACAAATCAATACCGAGCATGATCGGCAAGAGGTATTGCGTCAGTTAGTTAAGTTGCAATACGAGCGTCAGGATAATGGATACCGGCGGGGTATTTTTCGGGTGAAGGGTGATGTGGTAGATATTTTTCCTACAGCTACTCTTGACTATTATTGGCGGATAGAATTTTGGGGAGATAAAATTGATGCTATTAATCAGTGTGACGCATTGACTGGCAAGGTTTTGACTGAGCAACCGTTAAAAGAAATAGAAATTTTTCCGGCCAAACATTATTTAACCACTCCAGAAAAATTAAAAAGTATAATTGGTGATATTAAACGAGATTTGGCTATTAGATTACGCAGTCTTAAAGCGCAGGGCAATGAATTAGCCGCCCAACGGTTAGCGCAACGCACGCAATATGATCTGGAAATGATTCAGTCGGTAGGTTATTGTAATGGTATTGAAAATTATTCTCGCTATTTTGATGGTCGCCAAGCAGGTCAGGCGCCTTATACTTTGATGGATTATTTTCCCGATGATTATTTGCTTTTCATTGATGAATCACACATGACGGTGCCCCAGATCGGCGCTATGTATAATGGTGATCGGGCGCGTAAGAATACATTGATTGATTTTGGTTTTCGCCTGCCCTCGGCTTTGGATAATCGCCCCCTGCAATTTGATGAGTTTGTACAGAAGGTGAATCAGGTTATTTACGTATCAGCTACTCCCGGACCCTATGAATGGAAACAATGTAATGTCCCAGTTGATACCACCGGAACTGGTTGGCGAGTGGATTGGCAGGCGGTTAGTCATTTGGCTGAGCAACCGGATTCTCGAGTGGCGGAGCAACTATTGCGCCCGACCGGCTTATTGGATCCGGTGGTAGAAATACGCCCCACCAAATACCAGATTGATGATTTATTGGCAGAAATTAAAAAAACTATAAAAGAGAAGCAGCGAGTATTAGTGACCACCCTAACTAAGCGTATGGCAGAAGACTTAGCTGAGTATTTACAGGATTTACAGATAAAAGTGCATTACCTTCATTCGGAAGTAGATACTTTAGAGCGTTTGGATGTTTTGTATGATTTGCGTAGTGGCCAAGTAGATGTAGTGGTGGGTATTAATTTATTGCGAGAAGGCTTGGATTTGCCAGAAGTTTCTTTGGTAGCAATTTTGGATGCTGATAAGGAAGGCTTTTTACGTTCGGAGACCTCTTTAATTCAAACCATGGGCCGGGCGGCGCGACACGTGGCCGGGCGAGTGATAATGTATGCTGACAAAAAGACCGGTTCTATGCAGCGAGCTTTGGCGGTAGTAGAGCGTCGCCGTAAAATTCAGGCTGATTATAATAAAAAGAACAATATTAAACCGCGTGGCGTTCAAAAGGAATTAGGCACCAAACGACAAGTAAAGGCTCCTTCAGAATTGACCGCAGCTACCGCCGAGTGGAATAAAATGGATAGCCTAGCTCGTAATCAATTATTGTCAGAAATGAAAGATAAAATGGAAATAGCAGCCGCTAATCTTGATTTTGAAACAGCGGCTTATTTGCGCGATGAGATTAAACGTTTAAGCAGTAAAAGACGCAATAATGGGTAATGGATTTTTATTAATAGATAAACCTAAGGGTTGGACATCATTTGACGTGGTGGCGCGCCTGCGTACCATTACGGGAATAAAAAAAATTGGCCATGCGGGTGCCTTAGATCCATTAGCTACCGGATTATTGATAGTGGCCATTGGCAGAGAGGCTACTAAGCGCATTAGCCACTATGTTAAATTGTCAAAAGTTTATACGACGCGCACTAAGTTGGGCGAGGTATCGGATAGTTATGATGCCGATGGTCGGGTTAAGTTTTTTTCAGAACAGAAAATAAGTCGCGAGCAGATTGATAAAGCTTTAGAAAAATTTACAGGTTCTCAGCAGCAAGTGCCACCGATGTTTTCTGCTAAAAAAGTAAAGGGTAAGAAACTGTACGAATTAGCTCGGCAAGGCAAGGAGATAAAACGTCAGCCGGCGGAGATTATTATTAGTAAATTAGAGATTGAGGATTTTTCTTATCCTTGGCTTGAGTTATTGATAAGCTGTAGTTCTGGCACCTATGTTCGTTCTTTGGTACATGATATTGGTCAGGAGTTGGGTACGGGGGCGGTGGTTTATGAATTGCGCCGTCTTAGTATTGGTGATTTTTCTGTAGAAAAAGCCACCCAACTTGACCAGCTAAATCAGGAGAACTGGACACAATTTTTATGGCCGTCAAAATAGCTTGATTTTATTTTGGCTTTGTGCTAAAGTTTTAGCCAGCAATAGTTAATAACTATCATTTTAATTTTTAAGATAATATAAAATGCCAGTTAAGAAAGCTGCTTATAAAGATTTGCGTCAGTCCAAAAAATCTAGTGTGGTTAACTTGCGAGCGAAACGCGAGTTGAAGGATTTGGCAAAAAAGATTGATAAGGCTTTAGACGGTGATGATATGACCAAGGTGGCAAAATTAGCGGCCGACTATCAGAAGAAGATTGATAAGGCCGTGCAAACCGGTAAGGTCAAAAAAAATACTGCTGCACGTCGCAAGTCGCGCTTAGCTAAAAAAATAAAAACTCGTTCTAGTAAATAAACGAGCTAATATTTATATTTTAAACCAGTCCGCCCTCTAGTGTTACTCGCTGGGCGGACTGGTTTTTATGATTAACTTATTTAAGAGGATCTTGGAATTTATATTAGTTGATTTCAGTTCTAAGTCGGTTTTTAGTAAACGATGATAAATATCAGTCAATTGTTGCAAATTGTATTTTTGTATTTGTGCTTGCGCTTTTTTGACAACAAAAGGATGAAGAGCGGCGGCACTGGCCAGTTTATTGGGCGCTATGCCGCTATTGAGCAGTGATTTTAATTGGATGAGAATACGGAATTGACGAATGATCATGGTTAGTAAATATTGTTCATTCAGACCGGCATTTATTTGATTGTTTAATAGTTTTAAAGCCTTTGCCCTGTTTTGTTGGGCGACGGCGTCGCTGAGAATAAAAATGTTTTCATTTGTCTGACCGTGTGCTAACAATTCAATGTCGGCCGGAGTTATTAATTGATTGGGTTTATAATTGGCAAGTTTGGCAATTTCTTGACTAAGTTGCCAGAGATTATTGCCGACGATAGCGACCAATTCATGCGCAGCGGGCTTAGTAATTTGTACGTTTTGTTCTTGGCATGTATGCATTATCCATTGTAGTAATTTATTATCAGTCAATGGATCAAATTGTTGTGAAAATTTATAGCTTGATAGTTTTTTGAATAAAGCATTGCGTTTGTCTGGTATACCGGCCTGCCACCAGAGCAGATAATTTTCTTCCGGGCTGTCAGTTTGCCTATTTAGGTAAGCAATAATTTCATCTCGCCAATTGTTTAGAGACTTATTATTAAAAATATTTTTTATAATAATTAAACGTTTATTAGCCAAAAAACCGGCTTGACTAACAGCGGCATTAAAATCCTCCAGTTTTATTTCTGCCCCGTCCAATAATAAAATATTAAAACCACTAGGATCAACTTCTTGACGAAATTTATCACGGATTTGTTTTATTTTGGCATAAGAGCGATAAGTGTCGTCGCCATAAAAGAAAAAAATCATAAATAATGCGAGTATATTAATTTGGTTGGATTCTTTGTTCCCCAGCAAAGTTAAGATACTATGAAAATGCTGTTTTGACAATCAATCAAATAGCTACATCTGCTAATATGGAAAAAACTATTGATTTGTGTTTGTTTTTGATTATTACAGCTGAACTTCTTGTTTGTTTAGTGGTTTGGATTGGCAGGTTGACGTGAATAGTTGGCTTGCTTAAAGATATGATTTTTTATTTAAGCTCTCCCCAATTTTGACCAGAGTTAATATCAACCTTGATTGGCACTTTTAATGTGTAAGCAGTTTCCATTGTTTTTTTAACAAAATTGGTGACTTTTTTAACATCGCCATCAGGGGTTTCAATTACCACCTCATCATGAACTTGTAATAATAATTTTGATTGGGGAGATATGTTTGGTAATGCTTGCCAGAGTTTTATCATGGCTATTTTCATAATATCGGCAGCTGTACCTTGAACGGGCATATTAATTGCCATTCGTTCAGCAGCAGCCAAAAGAAAAGGAACTTTAGAATTTATATCCGGCAAATATCTGCGACGTTTAAATAGCGTTTCGACATAGCCGTGATCATGAGCAAATTTTTTAGTTTGTTCTAAGTATTTTTTTATTTCCTTATATAATTGTAAATAGTTTTCTATAAATGTTTTTGCTTCGTTGCGATTTAGATTTGTACTTCTAGCCAAGCCCGTAGCACCCAGTCCATATATGATGCCAAAATTGATAGCCTTAGCTTGATAGCGTTGTTCAAAAGTTACCTCTGTAAGTTTAATATGATTTATTTCAGCAGCTGTACGCTTGTGTATGTCTTCTCCTTTTTTGAAGGAGGCTATCATTTTGGGATCATTAGCTAGTGAAGATATGATGCGCAATTCAATTTGGGAGTAGTCCGCGCCAATCAATTTGTGTCCCGGTTTAGCAATGAAGCCTTTACGGATTTCGCGACCGATTTCTGTACGGATAGGAATATTTTGTAAATTTGGATCAGATGATGAGAGTCTGCCGGTGGCTGTGACGGCTTGGTTATAGTTTGTATGTACACGACCCGTTTTGCGATTAATAAGCCGCGGTAGTGCATCTAGATAGGTGTTTTTTAGTTTAGAATATTCCCTAAAATCTGCGATCAGATCAATGATAGGGTGTAGGCCCCTCATTTTCTCTAGCTGGGCGGCATCCGTAGAGATTCCAGTTTTTGTTTTTTTGAGTCCAGCTGATGATATTTTGAGTTTCTCAAACAATATTATTTTTAACTGTTTAGGGGAGGCAACGTTAAATTCCTCTCCAGCTAATTTATATATTTTTGTTTCAATAACTTTGATTTTTGCGGTTAAATCTTTATTCATCTTGTTCAAAAACGCTTTATCAATGGCAATGCCTGACAATTCCATATCTGCTAATATTTTAATAAGCGGCATCTCTATGTTTTGTAGCAAGGCTAGCATATTGTCTTGGCTGAGGCGATCGTAATATATTTTAAATAATCGCCAAGTATAATCTGCGTCTTCGCAAGCATAGGGTGAGATTTGATCAACACTTATATCTGCCATAGACAATTGTTTTTTTCCTTTAGGTCCGATTAAATCAGTGATAGGTTGCATTTTGTAACCAAACTCGGAAAAAACTAAATCATCAAGCTTTAAGCTGCGCCCCGGTGGCAAAATTATGTAGGCAGCCAAAAGAGTATCAAAGAAAAGATTGTTAATTTCTAGGCCAGCTACTTTTATCACCTTATAATCAAATTTGAGATTTTGCCCAATTTTTTTTATTTTCTCATTCATAAACACAGGCCCTAGTTGTTTTAGCCAGTGTTTATGATCTTTTGTGTTTAAATAATAGGCTGTACCAGCTTGCCAACAAAAACTAATACCAAGCAATGTGCCGGTTAGAGGATTTAAGCTTGATGTTTCTGTATCAAAAGCAAAGATAGATTGTTTTTTTAGCTGTTCAAAAAAATTATTAAAGTCGCGATCATTATCAATTAGATTATAACCGCTGCTCATTTTCTTTTGTGCTATAGATGCATACTGTTCAAGGTCATGAGTTTTGCTGCCCTTAGCTAATTTGGTTGGTATTTTATTTAGTAGGCTTTTAAATTCAAATTTTTGAAATACTTTATATACTTTTTCTGGATCAAAGCCAGTAGTTTTCATATCTTTTAAAGAAACATCTAGTTTTATATTGGTTATAATGGTGGCTAGTTTATAACTTTGATAAGCTTGTTCCTTTTGTTCTTGTAATAATTGTTTATGGCGATCAGATATTTTATTAGTTTTAGCCAAGGCTTTGTAAATACCATCAAGGCTGTTAAATTTTTTAATTAGCTCGGTAGCGCCTTTTTCGCCGATACCATTGACCCCCGGAATATTATCTGAAGGGTCACCCCTTAAAGCTTTGAAATCTATGATTTGTTTTGGCTTAAAGCCATAGCGCTTAATAACAGCCGCTTCATCATAAATAATGGTATCAGTAATACCTCTTCTGATAGTAAAGACGCTATTATTTTTATTAACTAGTTGGAGGGCATCCATATCGCCAGTTACTATGATACATTTTAAGTCCGGCTTACTGGCGTTCATTTTATGAACCAAGGTGCCAATTACATCATCCGCTTCATAACCCTTTGCTGTATAGATGGGAATATTAAAAACTTCTAATATTTCATATATTAGAGGTATTTGATCAATGAATTCGTCTGGCGGAGCCTCTCTTTGCGCTTTATAATCTGTAAATTCTTCGTGTCTGAAAGTAGGCCCTTTTAGATCAAAAGTACAGGCAATATATTCCGGCTCAAATTCTTTGATTATTTTTAATAAGATTGAGGTAAAACCATAAATAGCATTAACCATCGTGCCGTCTTTAGTGCGCAACGGCGGTAATGCGTGCCAGGCTCTATGAAGCAAAGCATGGCCATCTATGATTATTAATTTTTCTTGTTTTTTTGGCATACCCCGTTAGAGATTTAAAAAAGCTTTAAGCTTGTTGTTTATGTATCTTTTGTCCGTTCCAGATTTTAAATATTTTTTTTAGCTAATGCGTCCTGTTTGTTTAGGCGGGTTTTACCGTAGATTGTAGTGAAGGGTCTTTTAGTTTTGGTAGCTTTTATAAACTCAGCATCGCTTTCTTTGACTCTTCTTTTTATATCTGCTGTTGAGCTAGTATAGGACTTGTTGTCTTTCCTGCCTCGTAGTATATATGCAAAATATGTGGTCATTTTTTCAATAGTTTAATCGTGTATTTATAAATTTTGAATGGGGCATAATATGTATACATTTTACCATTATTTTATGGTTTGAGAAAGTAGAAAACGCCGTATTTTACGACGTTTTCCTTTTGTGTGTAACCCACAATATTGTTATTAGGCTGGTAGTAGAAATGCCAGCCACAAGCAGTAAGAGCGTTTTTAAAGTTTCAATAGACTCTAGATCCATCACACCCTCCTTTTGTTGATATTATTATACCATTATTTGCTGCAAAATTTAATTTTTCTTTTTCAATAATTTAAAAATACCCGCCACATTCAAGGCGCCACACAAAGGCATTATAGCCAGCATCATACTAGACGCTTTCATATTGTTTGCATTTCAACCGTGTTCTTTTTATGAATTGGTTGTTTTGGCGTTCCGCGCCTTTTGTCTAATTTGATATTAGTTTATGCGTGATTTATTTATTTGTTTATATATTAGGAAAATAAAAACGCCTTGGTCTATGCAAGGCGTTTTTGTATTATTGATCAAATTCACTAAATTTTAACGGCTGTTTCCAAGGCTGTGATATTGGTAATAATAGCTTCAGGAACGGGTTCTAAGCCGGTTATCATTATGGTTAAGGCGGCGGTATTGAATGATCCTATCATATTTGGCGGTATTGAGCATTGAAAAGTGGCTTGCCAAAGGAAATCAACAATATGAGTTTTGTTTCGCCAGATTATTTCTGGTTTTTTACAAAACACTATTGTACCAACAGTTTGACCATTTTTGTTTTTTTCTAGTTGGCAAATGTAGATTTTTGCCGAAATTTGCTGTTTCGGTTCTGGCTCAATTTCACAAGCGAGCCAATTCAAAACGATGCCAACCAAGACAAGGCCGGATATTATTTTTTTCATGCTTTTCCCCTCGTACTGTAATTCTTGATTTTTGCCAGTGAAGTATGGTTTTACGAGTTGTTGTGTTTGTGCAAGAAGACAAAATTATGATTATCAAAATTAGTAAAGTACATTTTTTCATTATCCTCCTCCTTTAATTGAAAGGCAACTTTATCAGGTAGGTTATTATTTGTCAAGGGCTCGTTATAGAATAAAAAAAAGCGCCTCATCGAGTTTAATCGATGGGGCGCTTTATTTTAAGTTAATTTTCATTTTGATTTGGAATGCCACGATCCCATATCACAAGCGAGGCGATGAGAGTAATTAGTACAAACATCGCTATTGGGTAGGAGTAAATCTCAAACGTCCAACCATCTATGGCTAGCACATTTGCTAGAGATCCTCCCCAGAATAAAAACCAAGTTAGCTTGTCTTCACTGTGAGGATCTTTGTAGGATTTTTTGATCGTTGGTAGAGACGCTATGATATCAACCGAAAGGCTAATAAACAAGGCGAACAAAGGTGATCCAGAAATCCACCACAGCAACAGTCCAATAGCCGCTGCAAGGAAACAGTTTCGGTCGAGTTTTGTCCATCCGCCCTCACCATATTTGACGGAGAAGAGACTAATGATAAACGAACCGATTGTATATCCTGCGGGAACTCAGGCTGTGTTCATAGCACCAGCAGCTACATAACTGAAGAAAATGGAACCAGACATAAAAGTCCATATAATCCATGAGGCTCGGTTAGGTCTGGCTGTACCACGTAGTATGGCTAATATAAATGGGAAGTAGGCAGCGATTGACAATCCACCGGCCAACTTACCGAATAATGCGGTATCAAACATGATACTCTCCGTATTTTTGTTGGTTTGGTATTACTAACTTCGCACGAGAACAGTAATGATGATTGTTGATGTTTCTATTAAACTAATCAACATGGATAGAAACATGGAAGCACTTTTGTGTTTAATACCTTGAAAAACAAAAGCGAGTTGAATGCCAGCAAAGATAAACCACATGCCAGCTGAAACTCCTTCAACACTTGGAGCAGTAAATACTGACCAAAGTTGAGGGGCGATAGCAATTGGGTTAAGAAACACAGTTATGTCCATAACTCGTGTAAACCAATTAGCTTCTACTAGTCCAGCGAAAATCGAATATAGTTTACTCACTTTATCCTCCTTGGGACATTGTTTACGAACCACTTTTTGTTATAAGCAAGACCGAACAAAATGCTAGTACATATGCTCCTATCTGATAAACATTCGGTGGTTCTTTTGTCACAGCGAACTTTATCAGCGAGGCAAAAATTGGAAACATAGCAGCAATTGTTGCTATCACATATAGATTCCCACCTGAAGTGTAGGCAGAAAAGTATAAGTAGTCTGCAAGAAAGTACATAATTCCAATACCTATTACAAGTAGAAGGGCATTTCCAGACGGAGCCACAATTGGTTGTTTGCTCCACATCATGTAGCCGATAGACAAGAGTGCTAGGGGAAGCATGGCAATATATAAATACACCATAAGGCTAGCAGTTGTGTATTTAGATAGCTTTGCTTCGAGTAAAAAACTTTGCAGGGCATACAGTATCATACCAGCGGTTGCAAGTATAACAGTTTTCATTTTATTCTCCTTTTATGGATTTTTATTTAGTTATCAAAGAAACATTAATATATAATTTTAGCACATTTGACATAGTTTGTCAAGGCGGTGTGGTAATGTGCAAGGACATATGGCGGTTTTACCCTTAAGTCGTTAGACTTAGGGTATATGTGTATAAATATGTCAAAAACAATCAAAGAAGAGAGATTAAGATGGGTTTTACCCATTATTAATAAGGAGATTAAACTAGTTAGTCTAGCTAAAGTGTGTCCCTACTCTAAAAGAAGTCTAGAGAGATGGTGTAGGGCATATAGGAGTGAAGGAGAAGGTAGTCTTAGACCAAAGACAACCATATCAAGGACAAACCCCAATGAAACACCAATTAGAATTAAAGAAAGAGTTATTGAGCTTAGAAAAGAGACTAGGCTTTGTGCTAAAAAGCTACATTGGAGATTAAAGAAACAAGGTTTACTTATTCTAATAAGGACAGTAGGTAAAATCTTAAAAGATGAGGGATTGGTCAGAAAGTATAGGGTTAGAAAGGTTAAGTATAAATACATTAAAGCGACCCTTAGGCCAGGTGAACTAATAGAGATAGATATTAAGTATGTACCAGGGAAAATAGCTAATAAAAGGTATTATCAGTATACAGCTATAGACTGCGCTTCTAGATGGAGATACCTTAAAATATATGATGAACAATCTAATTATCACTCTGTATCTTTTCTTAGAGAAGTTATTAAAAGATTTCCTTATACTATTAAATCTATTAAAACAGACAATGGAGCAGTCTTTACTAATTATTATACTAGTTTAAACAAAAGAAGTGACTTAATGATTATTAAAACGCTTCATGCTTTAGATTTTTATTGCACGCAACATAATATTATCCATTATTTAATAGATCCTGGTAAACCTGCTCAAAATGGTAAAGTAGAAAGAAGTCATAGAAGTGATCAAGAGTCATTCTATAATAGAAATAGATTCAAAAGCTTTAAAGATTTACAAGATAAGCTTGTTATATGGAATGCTTATTATAATAACTTAGAACATTGTGGACTTAATGGTAAAACACCCAACGAAATGTTAGAATTATTAAATACGTAAACCCGCCAAATGTCCTTGCCTAAAACAGTGTACTTAATGACCACCTTTCAGACACTTTCATATATTTTTGATTAAATTCAATAGGGGTAAGATATTCTAATGTTTGATGGGGACGGTGAAAGTTATATTCAATTAGCCACTACGTTAATTTTTGATTAAATCGTTTTGTGTCCGAGGTCATATTGCCAAGTAAGATAAACTCCTTCTGCAACGTTCTGTTAAATTTTTCACATACAGAATTATCCTTTAGCGTCCTTGTTCTGGAGAAATAATGTAGAATGCCAAGCTCCTGACAAGCCTTATCAAAATGTTTTAGAAATTCAGAACCATTATCTGTTTGTATATTTTCAATTTTATCATCTAAAAGATAATTTAATCTTAGTAAAAAATCTTTAGCTGACAAAGAACTATGATTATTGTACATCCAAGCATAAGCTAATTTGCCATATTTGATGTACTTCTTTCTCAATTCAACCACTTGTGAATATTGCAAAGGTGTATATTGCCTTTGCCTGGTGTTGTGTGGGGCTGATGGCCTATCTTCTAAACTGGATAGGCCTTATTCATTAAATCTATTAAAACAATAATACCATCGTGATCGATGGATACAGAAACGGCGACAAGTTAGACTGGCATTTTGATTGGCTTTACCATAGTAATATATGATTCAAGTTAACCTTAATATAGCTGATTTGGATAAGCCCGATGCTTTAGCTGTTTTTAACCATAATTCATATTTATTAATAGGAAAATTAAGCTGCTTACAAGTAGCTCTATATTGTTCATAAACCAAAGATTTGATACCATTTATTATTTTCATTACCTTTAATCTTCGTAGATTTACTAAAATTAAGGGTGTCCGAAAGGTATCTCGTCTTTTGCACAGTCAATATCTAATAGAAAGTATTAAAAAAGCTATAATTTTTGAATATCATGATAATTACTTTCTCTAATACCGCCAGCAGTAATTTTGATAAATTTTGCTTTCTTTTGCAATTCTTTAATATTTTTCGCACCACTATAAGTCATACCTGATCTAAAACCGCCGACCAATTGCTCAATAATATTTTGCACAGAGCCTTTATAGGTCATTAGCGATTCAACTCCTTCTGGCACAACCCCATCTAAAGAATTTTCTTGCCATTCACCTTTTTCATTTTCTGCCCGTCCTGAAGTGGCGCCGAATGAGGCCATGCCTCTAAAAATTTTATATTGCTTACCATCTTTATGTAAAACCTTGCCCGGCGCCTCTTCTGTTCCTGATAACAAATTACCCAACATAACTGTATCAGCTCCAGCAGCAATAGCTTTAGCAATATCTCCCGAAGTTTTAATGCCACCATCAGCTATTAACGGTATATTATGTTTTTTGGCTATTTTTGAACATTCTTGTACGGCCGTAAACTGAGGTATGCCAGAGCCAGCTACAATTCTGGTAATGCAGATAGAGCCGGGGCCGACCCCCACCTTAATACCACTAACTCCTGCTTTTATAAGAGCTTCTACTCCCTTGGGCGTGGCTACATTACCACCGATTAAATCAATTTTGGGGAAATTATTTTTTATATTTTTTATTGTTTCAATAGCAGCTACGGAGTGGCCATGGGCAATATCTATAACAAGAAAATCTACGCCAGCCTCAACCAATATTTGTGTTCTTTCCAACACATCATCTTTTACCCCCACTGCCGCCCCTACCGCCAATCTTCCTTTTTTGTCCTTTACGGCCAAGGGAAATTTATTTCTTTTTTCAATATCCGCAGTGGTTATTAACCCTACTAGTTTGCCTTGGTTGTCCACTAAGGGTAATTTTTCTATTCTGTTTTGATGTAATAATTTCTCTGCTTTTTTGATGTCTATATTTTTGGTAGCGATAATGAGCTTATTTAAGGGTGTCATTATTTTTTTTACCATTGGGTTTTCACCATTAGCAAAAAGCGTATCTCTTCTTGTTAGTATTCCTAATAATTTTTTATCCTTGTCGGTTACTAAAAAACCAGATACACTATGTTTTTTTTGCAATACTTTAACCTCTGCTAAGGTATTGGTGGGTAATACTGTGTAGGGATTTTCAATAATTAAACTTTCTGCTCTTTTCACTTTTTGTATTTCTATTGCTTGCTGTTTGGGGGATAAGAAACGATGGACAACTCCGACACCGCCCAACCTTGCCATAGCTATAGCCATCTTGTGTTCCGTGACCGTATCCATATTAGCGCTGATTACAGGGATGCTAAGAGCTATATTTTTAGTTAGCTTGGTTTTGGTGGAAACGTTTTTTCGGGAACGAATAGCTGAATATTGAGGTTCTAATAATACGTCGTCGTAACTTAAAGCCTCTTTTGTTTGATTTGTCATATAATAAGTTAATTAAAAACCAATAATAAATATACACCGAAAATCTTTTTAGGTAAACTCTCACTATAATATTTAAACATATAATGTCTTTTTTAGTAAAATTAATGATCGCAGGCTGGGCATTATGGTTGTGTTGGTAGAAAGAGGGGCGTTGGACGAATTATTGCTAAAAGCAAGATTAACAATTCAAGCGAATTAAGTTTATCGCTAGTGTTCTTAGATGATATGTATGATTATTTAGAATATAATTGGTTTTTTGCTTCTGAATTGTTATAATTTAAATAATTAATTATTAAATGGTTTAAAATGGACTGTATTTTTTGTAAAATTGTGGCTGGTGAAATTCCCAGTTATAAGGTATATGAAGATGATAATGTGTTAGCATTCTTAGATATAGCACCATGTAATCCTGGTCACACTCTTGTCATTCCTAAACAGCATTATAAAAACATAGAAGATGCGTCGGAGGAAATTCTCGCTCAGTTGATGAGCGGAGTGAAAAAAGTAGGCATGGCGATAAAAGAAAAGTTGGGCTACGGTGGATATAATATTATGGAAAACAACGATCCGATTGCTGGACAAGAAGTGCCGCATTTGCATTGGCACATTATACCGAGAAAAGAAGGCGATGGATATAAGCTATGGCAACACGGTAAATATGCTACAGGCGAGGCGGAAGAGATTTTTGCCAAATTCAAGGCCTAGTTTATGGTAGGCAAATCTTGTATGCTTTTTTATCTTGATTTTTTTACTTATTGCTGCTAAACTCGTTATGCTTTGTGGCCATGCAGCCCTACTTGCGGCAGGTAAGCAATTTGTAAGGTCTACCGGAGGCAGGCAAAACTAGATAGATTAATGTGATGCCGCATGCTCTATGTTGATTATCTAAAAAGTTTGGTCAATGAATATATTTATATAGGCTCTTGTCACGATGTTAAAAAGCGACTGGTAAGACATAATGGCGGCTATGTTAAATCAACAAAGGCTTATCGTCCAGGGGAGTTATTGGAGTGTGAAGAATACGAAACTAGGTCAGAAGCTTTTAGGTGGGAAAAATTTCTCAAAACAGGGCAGCAGAGAGAGATATTAAAAAAGAAATACAAAGATAAATAATGGCCACGTAGCCAAGTGGTAAGGCAGGGGTCTGCAAAACCTCTATCGGCGGTTCGATTCCGCCCGTGGCCTCCAGCAATATATTAAGATAAGGAATGAAAAGTCTGTCTCCCGGTGGGGGATCTCCCGTAGGGAGGCAAAACCTCTATTCGTCCCGCCGATGAGGCGGGGCCGTGGCCTCCAAAGACATGATAAAATAAAAAACACCCTATTTAGCAAGGGCGTTTTTTTGTTGGCTAGTCATCTAAACAAAAGATGCAAAAATTGTTTTATTGTGATTAGAATTAGTTGTATTAAAATATTTAGGCATATAAGGGTAAAAATAAAGAAGGCTATACTAAGCAAAGGAGGCCAATTGACAAATAGCAGCAAGATAAGGGCAGGCCAAATATTTTTCAGGTCCTTGGTAGAGGGTCCGATCATAGCACCAATATTAAGCAGTAGGATAATGGTGAGCCAGCTTTGCCATTCTAAAATGTTGATTTGACTGAGCAGGTGCCAGATTGTATCAGGAATTTGAGCAAAATTATTAATGCTTAGATATTGCCAGTAATTTTGTAGTAGATATTTATTGATGATATAAATGAATGTTAATCCGCCAATCAATGGTGCGAGCGATATTATCATTTGCCCTATCCATGGTAAGCGCGGACGGCCGTGAGTAACATGAGGCTGGCTAGTAAATATTTTAAATTCAGTTATCTTAGCACCGGTTACAATACATAAAATAACGTGTGACGTTTCATGTATAACAGCGCCTAAATAATAAAGCCAACGAGTGATACTCCAGTTTAGCCAGCGACCATTTAGCCAGTTACTGATATAGCCAATGATTGTTATGAAGATAATTAATAATCCTAGGCTCATAAGCTAATTTTATCATTTTCACTGCTACTTTGACAATTTGAACGATGTGTTTTAAGCTAGTAAAACTAGCACATAAAATGAACAAAAAAACATACTAGGGAGGGAATATGCTTAGGAGATCAAGTTTGGTTATTGTTAGTGCGCGCATTATTGTTATGACCAACAATCAAAAAATGTTATTGTTACAAAGAGGTTATACACATGATTTCGCGCCCGGGCTTTGGGAATTTCCAGGAGGAAAATTGAACGATCAAAGTGGTATCTTTGATATCAAGCTAGTTCTGCCTGAAGCTTTACGTGAATTGTCAGAGGAGACAGGGATTGAGTTGGGCCCAGCAAATAGCAAGTTGGATCATTGGGGAGCTACCGATGAATCAGCCGCTGCTTTTGGACATAACGGCGATAAAATATACACGCATATATTTATTTGTCGTTGGCCTGAAGAAATTGTAGCGCCGACCCCCAGATTAAGTTCCGAACATATTAATTATGTTTGGGCTGAAGTGGGCGAGCTAAAGGATTTTTCTTTGACCCCTGTTACCGCTGTTGTAGTCAGAGCGATTTTAGAAGAAAAGCAAAGATTTGCCTCATTGGCGTAGCAGTACTTTTGTAGAAAAAAAAGCCGTTCCTCAGAACGGCTTTTAGTTTTGTAAAATAAGCTTTAGAATACTTCCATTTTTGTCCAACGTTTTCCAAAGTGTTTAGCAGTTTGATAATCTTTCATCCAGACATCTGCTCTTTGGTAATAACGACTGTTCATGCGATCTTCTATACGGAATATTCTGTCACCAAATAAATCTGGAAAACGCACTTGCGTGCCAAAAGGAAGATAGGCAAAATTGGTGGCGACAATGTCTTCAGCATCACGTTCGCAAACATTTAGTCCGGAAGCGGTAATACAAGGAGTGTCATCTGTTTGTTCCGGCAGGCTATTGTAAGCGGTAACCACGATATTGACTGTATAGCGTGGTTGTCGATCAACCACTTTTGGTAAACGGATGTCATAGTCCCAAGGTTGGTTTGTTACGCTAATCTCCGGCAATGCGGGCTGTCCAGCTTGTATATTTATATTAGCGGCTAAGGTGATTTGTGGGAAAGTCCACTGGATGAGCATAGCCATAAATACTAGAGCTGGCATAAGACTTTTTCGTCTTATTTTACGAGCTTTTTTACGATATTTTTTAATTTTTTGTAAAGTCATAATTATCTTATAAAATCAAAAAGAATCCCATATTCGGGACTCTTATATAAACATTGTAGCAGATATAGTTTAGTTTGTCAAGCTTTGTAGCATTGCAGCGAAAGGTTTACACTGGCTAGCTTGTTTAGCTTCTGTATAGGTGTTAAGCCATCCATACCAAGGCCTCTATGCCTCTTTTGGTAGTTATAATAATGCATAAAGAGATTAAGCTTGTATTGCATAGAATCTAAAGACTCATTTGGAGAAAAACCATATCTTAAAGCCTTTTGGTTTAAGGTTTTATGAAACCTTTCTATTTTACCATTT
>JBLYPW010000003.1:0-110939 GCA_048538275.1 Candidatus Komeilibacteria bacterium | reverse complement strand
TACCAGCTGTGGTAGACCAAGTAGAGGCGGCATTGGCGGTTATGGTGAGAGGATCTGTTGTACCGGCTACTATTTGAGAAGCACCGGTAATATCTACATCTGCTAAGGCATCACCAATATTAATATCATCTGCTGCTGTACCACCGGTGCCTATGTTTACTGTATCTATAGCCGTACCAGTACCTAAGTTAATAATATTTGCTTGGTTGGAAGTAGCAAGGTTGAGGGTGGCAGCTGAACTATTAGCAGTAGCTATATTTAAAGTAGTAATATCTGTGACTGACAAGGTAGTGGCATTGGAGCTTACAGTACCACCTATTGGATTGATGGCAATATTACCACCGCTGGCTTGAGCGCCTTCTCGGGTAGTTACTATTTGTAGTTCTTCTCCAGAAAAACCAATGGTAGAGTTTACATAGTCTGTTCCTGCGCCAGATGTTCCGGTTGTATCTGAAATATTAAGAGAAGTAGGGCCAAGATAGAGATCTTGCCATCTTTGGGTAGCGCTGCCTAGATCATAGGTATTGTCTGTGGCTGGCATTATATTACCTGCAATATTTTGACCGGCTGTATATAAAGTACCATCTACTTCCAAATCAGCTGCCACATAAACATCTCCTGTGCCGTCGGCATAGGTTCTATTGGTATCTGCACCAATTACCAAATGAGCGCCTGGGGTGGTAGTACCAATGCCGACATTGCCGGTGGCATCAATAGTAATTCTAGCATTGGCAGTTAAATCACTGCCATCTACTATACGCAAAGTATCATCGGCGCTATTATAGCCCAGAGAATAATCTTTATCTGAACCTAAAGTTATAATATTATCATCTGTTAATCCTTGAAACTCTGTCCACCAATTGGCTTGATTTTGCAGAGGCAAAGGATTAATTTTATCGTCTCTGACTACATCATAGTTTTCTCCGTAAACAAAAATTTTACCATTATTACCACCTCCAGCATATAACTTTCCATTATAAACAGTTAAAGGATAAATATAATTCTCGGTGCTATCATAACTCTCTGACCAAGTAGTGCCATTGTAAACAAAGATTTTACCATTAGTTTGGCTACTAGCATACAATTTTCCATTATAGACAGCTAAAGAATTAATGTCATACTCAGTACTATCATAACTCTCTGACCAAGTAGTGCCATTATAGACAAAAATTTTACCACTCTCACCGCTACCAGCATATAATTTACCATTATAGGTAGCTAGGGAATAAATACGAGATTCAGTGCTATCATAACTCTCTGACCAAGTGGTGCCATCATACACAAAGATTTTACCATTATCGCTACTACTAGCATACAATTTTCCATTATAGACAGCTAAAGAATAAATACGAGATTCAGTGCTATCATAACTCTCTGACCAAGTGGTGCCATCATACACAAACACTTTGCCACTAGACCCACTTCCAGCATACAATTTTCCATTATAGACAACTAAAGAAAGAATGTATGTTTCAGTACTATCATAACTCTCTGACCAAGTGGTACCATTATAGACAAAAATTTTACCATTAGAACTTCCGCCAGCATACAACTTCCCATTATAAACAGTTAGAGACCAGATTTGACTTTCAGTGCTATCATAGCTTTCTGACCAAGTGGTGCCATTATAGACAAAAATTTTACCAACGCTATCACCAGCATAAAGCATACCATTATAGACAGTTAGAGAACGAATGAAACTTGCAGTGCTATCATAGCTTTCTGACCAAGCCTTTTCAGCTAATAATAATTCCTGAGATGTTATTGTTCCATTAACATCTAAAGTAGAGGCTGGAGTAGTCGTCCCAATCCCCACTCTATTATTCAAAGCATCTATAGATAGTGTATTAGAATCTATGTTTAAGGCATTGACTGCATTATTGAGTGTCCAAGTGGAGCTGGCACCTTGGTTTAGATTAATAGCATCAGCTGAAGTTAAGAGTAGATTACCGGCAGTAATAGTAGATAAGGTTAAATCTCCTGAAGTAGTAGATACATTAGAAGCGCCAGTGCCATCTATGGAGAAAGTGCCGGAAGATAGAATATCTGTTGTACCGGTCACATCTATATCTAAATTAGCACCGGCATTGAGGTCAAAAAGTCCTGCTGAAGTTGCTATTAAGCTGCCTGAGGTAATAGTAGATAATGTTAGATTAGCTCCGGTGGTAGAAATATTAGAGGCAGCGGCACCATCTAAAGAATAACCGGCAGTTGTATCTACAGTTAAAGTAGCAGAATCTATATCTATGGCGGCAGTAGCATTGCTAATATCTATATCATTTGTGCTATCTCCCGTGAGAGCAAGTATTCCACCATCTGACAAAACATTTACTCCGGCACCGGATAATGTGGATGAAGCATCAGAATCTATTGTTACAGCGCCGACGGCATCTACATCATAAGTACCACCAATAGTGGCTAGATAGGCATCAGTGGTTGTTAAAGTATAATCTACGCCATCTATGGTAATATTGTCATTGGCATTAATATCTATATTTCCCGATGAAGTGAAGTCCAGTTCTCCAGAAGCCAAGGTGCCACCATCGGTGGCTAGGGAAATGGTGGTACCACCGACTGTTACGGTTGTATCTGAATCTACATTTACTGTGCCGGTACTATCCACCATATAATTACCGGTATTGGTTAAAGTATAATCTACTCCATCAATAGTGATATTGCCGACAACATTGACATCATAGTCATCTGCTATATTTAAAGTAAGATCTCCATTGGTAACACCTCCGGTGGTAAATGTCATTGCACCATCAGTAGTTGCCAGATTATAAGTACCGGTGCCTTCTACAGTCAGACCATAATTACCCAGTGATGTTATTGTTGTTGTGCCTTCGGTATCTATCACTAAATCACCATTCACGTCCATGGTGGTCAGACCAGCAGAGGTCAAGGATAGGGCATCTTGGGCGGTAATATTAAAGTCTCCATTGGCTACTCCACCCGCTTGCATAGAAATAGAGCCATCGGTGGTATTCACAGCCAAGGTACCAGTATTACCAATATCTAGTGTTACATCTTCACCAAAATCCAAGTCGCCAATACCAACGGCATTAAGGACAAAGTCATCAGCGACTGTTAATGTCATATCTCCATTTATAGCACCGGCGGTTTGTAGGGCAATTGATCCGTCGGTTGTATCTAATGTAAAGTTTGTAGCGGCATTAACATCTATGTCTTGAGCAGAAGTTAAAGTTATGGTATTAGCACCGTCTGACAAAACATTTACTCCGGCACCGGATAATGTGGATGAAGCATCAGAATCTATTGTTACAGCGCCGACGGCATCTACATCATAAGTACCACCAATAGTGGCTAGATAGGCATCAGTGGTTGTTAAAGTATAATCTACGCCATCTATGGTAATATTGTCATTGGCATTAATATCTATATTTCCCGATGAAGTGAAGTCCAGTTCTCCAGAAGCCAAGGTGCCACCATCGGTGGCTAGGGAAATGGTGGTACCACCGACTGTTACGGTTGTATCTGAATCTACATTTACCGTGCCGGTAGAGTTTACAATATAGTTTCCTGTATTGGTTAAAGTGTAATCTACTCCATCAATGGTGATGTTGCCGACAGCGGCAATATTCACTTGATCAGCAGAGCTGACAATCACATCACCGGCACTGCCGGTCGTGCTTAAAGTTATATCGCCACTATCTGCTGTCGCTGGATTAGTAATTATCAAACCTTGATTTCCAGCGCCAGTGATAGTGTCAGCGGTTCCAGCAAAAGCTAAATCACCAGTGGAAGTAAAAGTAGCAGTATTAGTACCATCACCGAGCACCAAAGCATTGCCACTACCATTCTGTACAATATTCAAAGCGTCACCGGTAGTCGTGCCAGTGATAGCAACCAAATTAGCCGTGCCAGCTGCTCCGGGACCGGTAAATGTGGCGACCTGGCCAGCTGTGCCATTTTGTACCACTACCAAACCGACCGCGCTATTAGCATTATCGCTCAAAGTAATCTCCACACCATTGCCAGCACTTGCGGATGAATTAGTCACCGTCAAACCTTTACCGGTGCCAGCGTTGTCGAGGGCCAGACCAACGCCGGCACCAGTACCGGTTTTTACAATCTCCAATGCGTTTTGATTGGCCGATTGCACCAATCTGCCCAAAACTGCTTGGCCAGATTGATTTACTAATAAAGCATAACCGCTACCAGCATTACTCACACTAATGACATTACCGGTAGCAGTAGCATTCCCTTCACTGACACTCAATAAAACATTGCTGGCGCCAACCACATCACGTGTGACCGTCAAACCGCTGGCGTCGCCAGTATTATTAATAGCCAAGCTAGTCCCCGTGCCGGCATTATTAATTTGCAAAGCTACGCCACTGCCAGTAGCAGTTTTATTGAGGTTGAAAATATTATTATTCGTCGCCTGAGTTATGGTAGTTTGACCGGTATAATCAGTCTGCCAAACCTGTGTGCCATCCACTTGCCAATCAACTAGATTGCCGGTAAAACCACTGGCGGCATTAATAGCCATATAAGTCCCATCACCTCCAGAATTGTCACCAAAACTAGTAGTTCCTTGTGGTTGTACTAATAAAGTCGGCGCCGTCGGTACTGGTATAGCGCCAAAACTATATTGTGCCAAACTAGTGCCGCTGGATACCGTCTTATAAACATCAAAAGCGGTTTCTATGGTAGCCCCGGCAGTAGCTACTAAATTGTCACCGCTGCCAAGTAAACGGTTGTAAGCGGATTTGATAGTAGTACCGCTACTACCACCAGCTTCAATATCAGCTGTTGCCGCATCAATTGTAGAATAAGTCACCGTGGTAAATCCACTATCCCCACTATGAACAACGCCTTTGTCCACCTGGCTGATCTTAACCTGATTAATTTGTGGCGAACCAGTCGCTACGCTAATACCGGTAGAAACACCAGCCGTCCCAGTGATAACTAGATCCTCTAATTTAGGCGAGCTAGTCCCCACTAAGCTCACCACCGACTTACCGGTGGTATCCCCTGTCAAAGATAAGGCAAAGCCTCTCAATGTACTGTTAGAGGACCCGGTTATCACTGTGTTATCGGTTTGGGTGATAGTTGTAACTTGGTTGCCACCAATCGCCACAATATCAATATAAGGCGCCATGGTAATGGCTTCATCATAGCTGCCCGGCAAAACCTTAATCGTATAAGGATTGCTAGCGCTAGCGCTGCTAATGCTATTCAAGGCTTCCGTGATGGTATCATAATGACCGTTTTGCCCTTTGGCGACAATAACGGTATTAGCCGGCTCACCCAAAAGATTGAAAGTGCCGGCATTCACTACCTTGGTAGTATCAATAATATCGTTGCCAGAATTCAACACCGCTCCCAAAGCCACATCCACATTCGTCGTTCCTGTCAAAGTATTGAAATAAGAATTGACTGTGCCGGCGTCAATATCCATATCCGTAGTCGCAGCTAAACTAGAATATTCAATCTTGGTATTACCGGCACCGTCCTGCCACAAACCGCTGGCCAATGATCCGCCCGACATATCTACCTGCTCTAATTGCGGGGCACCGGTACTGACATAAACCCCATAACCAGCCGTACCACCGTTATAAACCAAACGTAATTTTTCCAAAATCGGCGACTTGTCAGATACATTCACGACAGAACGAGCGGCAGTTGCGGCTCTTATCTCCAAAGTAAAGCCCGCTAACTTAGCATTATCAGCAGCTGTAACCACATCAGCGTCAGCTTGGGTAATCTTGGTCGCCAGCACGCCACCCACACCAATGACATTGACATTATCCAACATAGTGATGGCCTCATCATAAACGCCCGGCAAAACTTCTACCGTATATGGATTCAATAAGCTGGCATCACCGCGGCGACCAATTTCCGCCAAAGCCTCACCAATAGTATCAAAATGTCCGGCCTGACCTTTGGCCACTACCAAAGTATTGAGTGGTTGATCTTTACGATAAAAAATTCCAGCTGAACTGATCTTAGTACTATCCAGCTGATCATATGAAGAATTAAAAGTTGCACCGCTTGCCACGGTAACATTGTTGGTGGCACCTTGAAAACTATTATAATAAGAATTTACCGTACCGGCATCGGCTACAATGTCGGCCGTCGTACTAGCTAATTTAGAATTCCAAATGTTTACGGTACCAGCATCAGTCAAATTAATAGCTTGCGCTAAATCCGTACCACCAAATTCACTGCTATTGATAGTCACCGCACCCGTACTAACATCAATACCGCTACCGGCCGTACCGCCAGCATGTTCAATTTTTACTTGTTGCAAACGTAAAGTTTTATCAGCCGCGTTAATGACCGGTTGAGTACCGCTGATACTGGCTAGACTCAATGTCACAAAACCAATTTCCGCATTATCCCCAGCAGTAATCAAGCTAGCATCATTGGCATTGGTAATAGTCACATCCTGCCAGCTACTACCGGCGCCAACAATATCAACATAATCCGGTACTAGCAAAGGGTTGTCCTCACTATAAACACCTGGCATAATCCTTACCGCATAAACTTTACTGGCACTACTGTCAGTAATACTAGCCAAAGCTTCTTTGATATTGTCATAATCACCGCCACTGGTAGCCACTGTTACTACTTGAGCATATGGCGTACTAAAATTGCTAACACTCAGCGTGCCATTTATATCCACATTGCCATTAAAGGTTGAAGGAGCATTTACGGTCAAACTATCATTACCACCATTATCACCAAGGATGATCGTATCATTGACAATCAAATTTTTAGAAGAGAAATCAGTCACCCCTAAAATACCGGATACTCCCACCGTATCGGCTATAACATGGCGCTCATAAATATTCACTCCCGTCCAAGTATTATCTCCGGTTGTAGTAGCACCATCTTGACCGGGCTCACCTTGTGGGCCGGCGGGTCCTTGCGGACCAGTAGGGCCAACAGCCCCAGCCGGACCAGGGGGTCCGGGCGGGCCCTGGACAATTTGCGTCTGATAAACAGTCTGACCGGTCTTAGCCTGAGCCAAGCTCTGCGCCCACTGTAAATAATAAGGCTCTAAAGTCAATTGCTGATCAATAGTTGGCTGACCAGTCACTTGCCCGCTAGCCAGTCGCCGATAATAATCCAACTTGGTCAATTGAGCATCAAACTTACGAAAACTTTCCTGTGCCAAGACCTGCCACCCATCTTGCAAACGATTGGTAACAAGCTGCCATTGTTGCTTGCCGTCCACGCCAAGACTGGCCATAGCTTTGGATAATTTATAAGCTTGAGTGCCTAAAGCCTGGCGTGCTCCTTGCCAAATATCAACCCCAATTGTTAAATCAGCTTTTATATTAGTGCCTAAAGCCTGCCACCAATTTTTTTCTACGACACTTTCATCATTCAAAACCAATTCGTCCCTAGTAATAGATATACCCGCTACTCTTGGCTGACTGATGACAGGTGATTTTTCTTGCACCAGAGCTAAACGTTTTAAAGTAGCGGATTGATAACTATTGGCTAATTGTTGACCGGCATCACTCAGCTGTCGCCAACTATTTACAGCCAATGCTCTATTTTGCTGCTTGATTGTCTGATAACCGTCGTGTACTAAACCAGCTATCTTATTTTGACCAGACCAGGGTAACAATGAAGCAAATAAAGTGTCACCAACATCATCCCTGCCTGTTACCCACAAAGCATCAGCCGCAATCTGAGCTGTCCCCTTAAAATTATCCCAAGTCGCCGGCCAAGCTTGTGTCAAAAAATTATTAGCCAAGGAAGCTAACTGCTTTGTAGTTTGAAGATTATTTTTTTCTACTTGTCCGCTCAACTGTTGCCAGCTGCTTTGGAAGTTTTGCGCCACCGCTTTGACTGTCGCAGCCGGCGTCACTATCGGATAACGATAAGCAATATTCTGAGCGCTTGCTTTCCAATCCTGAACAATATTTGTCACTGCTCTAGACTGATCCTGTGCCAAGCGCCAAAAGCCAACTAAATCTTCTTTATAAGCGGCGGCGGCTGCCGGAGTAAAATAAATAGAACTAAGAACAAGAGTCACAACGGTAATGCCAGCTGTCAATCTTTGCCAGAAAATTTGTCTGGTCAATTGTTTACCAACAATTAAAAAACCACTCAGCAATGAACTAGTCATATTCCGCGTTATAGCAGAAAGACTATTTTTCACAACTTGAGTGGTCTGTTTTATGGCTGACCGGGTAGCTTGTTTAAAAGCCGTAGAAGCTTGATCCACACTGCCCTGCCAAATACTGCGACGGACGGTTTCCTTGATCAATTTCTCAGTTTTTAATTCGCCTTTTTTATTACCCTTAGCCGAAGCCGGATTTTTTTCAATGTAAGCTTGTAAGTCAGACAATCGTATAAACCAATTGCGGCCAAACTTCTGGGCTGCCAATTTGCCTTGGCGACAACGGAGGCTGAGATAATCCTGAGAATAATTACACAATTCACTAGCCTCTGCCAAAGACAAAAAATCTTCTGGCAATTCAACGCCCTGTATAACTTTGTTAGTTACATTGTTTGGCATGGGGACTAGCTCTTTAAATCAGAGCAATATCGGTTAGGATATTGCGCCACCTTAGGCGGCAGGCATTAAATCTCAATATTTTAAGGGTTAATGCCAGCCGCATAAGCGGTCTGGTGAAATAAATATCGGGTAGCAAAATATTCGTACGAGGGCCAATTTTTCCGAATATCGGCTACCCGATATTGATATCTCATGTATATATTATATCATTATATGGCGATCTAAACAATGGATATTAAAAGTAATAAAACAACCAATTACGCAAGTCAAATGATATGAAAATTATGAAGATAAAATAATCAGTAAAAAAATAGCTAATTTATCAGCTAAAAAAGCTATCCGATATTACCTTATTACTAATAATTCTTTATTTTCATTTATAGTTATCCACAAAACAAATAATCCGCCCCTCTGGGACGGATTATTTTTCCTACAAATTATAAAGACTACATTTTATCTGGAACCGATATTCCCATCGTAGCCAAAACCTCGGCCAGAACTTTTTTATAGGCCCGCATCAAAGCCAGTCTTGTCTCATCTACTACACCATTATCTATGACTCTCAAATCTTGATAGAGGCGGTGATAATTATCAGCCAGCTCAATAGCATAGGTAGTTAATTGATTAACCTGATAACTGCTAGCTACTTCTGCTAGCAACTCTGGCCACCTTAATAAGACGGGCATAAATTTTGCCTCCCGATCGGTGACAGCGCCAGACTTTTTTTCCTGCACATCAGAAGCCTGTCGCAATACCGAGCAAATCCGAGCATGCGCATACTGCACATAATAAACTGGATTCTTTTCTGAGCTATCAGTGGCCGCATCTAAATCAAACAACATATGTGTGCTGGCGGCATAGGCTATAAAGAACCAACGGATTACATCCAGTGGTAACAAGTCCAATAAAAATTGCATGCTGACATAGTCGCCTTTACGCTTTGACATTCTTACCTCTTCGCCGGCGCGTACCAGTTTTACCAATTGCATAAGAATAATATCCAGCTCACCATCATGGCCGAGTGCTTTGACAATGCTTTGCATACGCGCAACATAGCCACCATGATCAGCCCCCCAAATATTTATAACCTTATCAAATCCTCGCTGAAACTTATCAGCATGATAAGCGGCATCAATAGCTAAGTAAGTATAACGACCGTCGGCTGTGCGCAGCACTCTATCTTTATCATCCCCATCGGCTGTACTGTGTAACCACAAAGCTCCATCTTTTTCATAAGTCACTCCCCTCTTGATAAGCTCATTGATAATTTTATCCACGGCTTGAGAATGACGCAGCTCTTTATCTTCCGAATACCATCTATCAAATTTTATTTTCATACCATCGGTGATCACTGGTTTGATTTTTTTATTAAGTAACTCATCGGCTGCTAACTTACCTACCCGCTCAGGATTATCAATACTTGTCTCCAACTCTGTTTTATGAGTAGCAGCCCATTCTTGAATATAATCACCATGATAATAATCATCACTATCCTCAATCAAGCCAACCGCCGATAATAGTGACTGACCTAATTTTACTATCTGATTACCAGCATCATTAACTAAATATTCTCTCTCCACCTTATAACCACTAGCGGATAATACATTAGCGAGCGTATCACCAATAAAACCACCCCTACCATTAGCCAGCGTCAAAGGGCCGGTAGGGTTGGCAGAAATAAACTCTATCTGCACCTTATTTTTCTTGCCAATATCCAATTGGCCATAATGACCTGCTTTATTTATATCTTTAATAGCCTTCACCAAAAATTCTTTTTTTAAATAAAAATTAACAAACCCGGGACTGGCAACCTCTACTTTACTACAAATTGATTGCACCGCCTTGTCTGCTGATAATAGTTTGGCTAACTCCGTAGCTATAACCATGGGTTTTTCTTGCCATAGTTTAGCCGCCACCATACAAATATTGGTTGCATAATGGCCAAATTTATTATCACTGGGATAATTGACTACAAAATCAGGCAATTCACCTGGGCTTAATTTACTTTTTTTAGCTATCTTGGCGATTCTGTCCGCCAAAATGCTTTTCACAGTCTTTGACATTGTTTTTATTTAGCTAATGAGTATCTATAAGATATACAAAAAAGCACTCATCGGTCAATAACAAAGGCAAAATATCTATTATATAATAGAGAATGATTGACAAAATACGTCAACCATATTATTTTATTGCCATATTGTATATAATATAATGTAGATGTCTGATAAAATTCTAGTCAAAAATAAAGCGGCCAGCTACAATTATGAAATTGTAGATAAGTATGAAGCCGGTATTAAACTTACCGGACCAGAAGTCAAAGCCATTAAACAAGGAATGATAAACCTTAATGGTAGCTACGCCACTGTGCAATATGATGCCAAGCATAATCCTCGGCTAGTTTTATTAAATTGTAAAATTTCTCGTTATCGCAAAAGCGGTTATGCTCAAGAAAATTATGATCCTCTCCGACCCAGACAATTACTACTACATAAAAGAGAATTATCTAATTTGATTGGAAAACTAGGGGGAAAAGGCTTGACATTGATACCATTTTCTGTATATACTAAGCGCAGGCTTATTAAGCTAGAGATAGCTTTGGTGAAAGGAAAATCCCAGCGTGATAAGCGTGAACAGATAAAAAAACGCGACATTGACAAACGTATTCGCCAAAAACTCCGCGCTTAATGAATTTGAATTATGACTGTGAGTTGCTTAAGTTTAGAGAATATCAATAATCCCCGAGCGTTTTTGGGGGAATAAAGAAACTGTGAGTTGCTTAAGTTTAGAGAATATAAATAATCCCCGAGCATTTTTAGGGGAATAAAGAAACTGCGAGTTGCTTAAATTTAGAGAATATAAATAATCCCCGAGCATTTTTAGGGGAACAAAGAAACTGCGAGTTGCTTGACCCTGAGGTCTGCCGAAGGGTAAGGAACGAGCAGAGAGGAGAAAGCAATGCGAGTCAAGCGAAATTCCAGCGCATTATGCGCTGCAATGAAGCAGCGAGCATTGATTTGGACGAGGGGATGTCTAAATTCGCCAATCATGTACTTTTTGATAAGAGCAATTGGTGCTGATAATCACCTTAAAATTATCAACTCAATAAATGCCAAAAATTTCTTGGCGCAGGTTAAATCCGCTTTTAGCGTGATGCAACCTGCTTCTGTTATCGCCTAATACTGGCAATAACCATCCCACTCTGATACCTGTTAGGAGATCTGGGGTGTAATAAACAGGTTTGGCTCAAGCGGTTGTTTTGTCTGCTGGAGCTGCGAATTTACAAAACAACTATTGATCTTAGTTTGTCCATTGGCGGATCAATAGTACACAATGGACTAAAATTGTAGGGCTTATCATGAGAATATGATTACACGTGGGTGCGATACCCACCATCTCCACCACATAATAATTAATAACAAAAAATATAAGTATCCAAAAAAAATTACGCATCAATCACAAAATAAAATCTGATCCGATTTTTTTGATTGATGCCAATGGCGAAGTCCACAAATCTATTGCCCTGACTGAGGCCTTGCGCCTAGCTCAAGAATCAGACCTGGATCTGGTGGAAGTAAATCCTACCGGCCAACCACCGGTCTGCAAAATAATGGATTTTGGCCAATATCAATACCAGCTCTCTCGCAAACAGCAAGAAGCTAAACAAAAAAGTAAAAAAGTAGAAGTAAAAGGCATTCGTCTTTCCTTCAAGATTGGCAAAGGCGATCTTTTAACTCGTCAGAAGCAAACCGCCAAATTTTTGGAGAAAGGTCATAAAGTAAAAATTGAAATGATACTGCGGGGCCGAGAAAGACAACACACAGATCTAGCTAAACAAATCATATCCGACTTTATCACCACTTTGCCCGCAGAAGTTAAGGTAGAACAGCCAGTCAATAAAAAAGGCCACGTTCTGACCGCTCAGATTGCTAGAAAATAAACCAAAAATTCTACTTAAACACTTATTATCAATTCACAGTTTAAATTATTAATTTTAAATAAATCAGATGCCAAAACTGAAAACACGCAAAGCGGTAGCTAAAAGAATCAAGGTTACCAAAAATAACAAGCTAAAAATCCGTGCCGGCGGACAAGATCATTTTAATGCTCGTGAAACCGGTAAGAAAAAACGCAATAAAAGACGGGATAAGGACCTAGCTAAAGTCAATCACAAAAATATCCGTGCCACTTTGCCTTATAGCTAATGGTGAAGTTAAAAAGTTTGTAAGTTATAAAGGCAAATCAACAAAATGAATGTAAGCAGGGTCGTGGTATAATAAATAAAATATACCCATGGTCACTGGCTTAGAAAATTTAATAATTTATCAAATTACAGAAGAATTAGAAATTCAGGTACACCAGATTACAAAATTTTTTCCCTGACAAAAAACACAGCAGTATTGATCAATTAAGAAGATCTAGCACTTCGGTGTCTAACAATATTGCTAAAAATTATAACAAACAAACTTACCAACAAAAAATTGCTTTTCTATTTATAGTCAAGCCAGAAACCAAAGAAATAAAGAGAAATTTAATCAGGTGCGCCAAGAAAGACTTTATATCATTAAAGTGTATAGCACCTATGACAAATAAATACACAGAACTGCTAAAAGCCATTAGCGGATATATAAAATTTATCAGATAAAACTGGTCCACGAAAAATAAACTATCAACTTAAAACTTACCAACTAAAAACTTATTAACTAAACTATATGCCTAGAGTAAAAAGAGGAACTACTCACGTAAAAAAACGACGTAAATTATTAAAAGCCGCCAAGGGCTATAAATGGGGTCGTAAAAAATCTATTCGTTTAGCCAAGACGGCTGTTACCAAAGCCGGCGCCCATGCTTTTGTTGATCGTCGTAAAAAGAAAAGAGTCATGCGTCGCTTGTGGCAAACCAGACTAAATGCCGCCGTGCGCCAACATGATATGTCTTATAGTAAATTCATTGACGCTCTAAAAAAACACAATATTGGCCTAGATCGTAAAGTATTAAGTGAAATCGCGCAAAAACAGCCTGATATATTCGCTAAGATTGTCGCTCAAGTCAAAAAATAAGAATTTATCCTAGATATAATGATAAAACCCTCTAAAAACTGTGTTTTTAGGGGGTTTTAGTTTTCCCCCGCCTCGGGGCGAGCCCATCCAGCGGGCGGGGGAAAACAGGGCTTGACAAATTCTACACAATCTGCTAATATACTCTATTAAGTTATTTTAAAACAAAACCCTAAAAAACCCTAAAGGAGGGAAAAAGATGAACAGTAAGTTCTTGAAAGTGTCAACACCAATAATCGCTGCAGTCGCAATAACTGCTCTGGTCATTGCTTTGATTGGTCTAGACAAGGCCAATACCACAACAGCTTTGCTCGCCGGTAAAGCCGACACCACCAGTGTTCAACTGGTGAAACAGGCTTTGACCACCAAAGCGGACCAGATCAACCTAACCGCTTTGGCAAAAGCGGTCAATGGCGTTAGTCATAACGTCAAGGTCTTGAGTCAAAATGACTCGGTCCAAACAGCTGCTCAAACGGGATTTGCCAAATCTTTGGCAAATATCAATTCCAATGTGGACGATGTGGAACGCCGCGTCGTCAACGCCCAGAAAACGGCAAACCGGAATTCGTTCCAACAGCTGGTGGATATGGGCTACAGTCGTCAAGAATCCTGGAAAGGGATGAACCAGATGGCACTGAATCCGTCCAGCAAACTATGGAAGAAATTCCAGGACGAATCCCCCACCCAAAAAAATTTGCCGCTCCCGGCAAACCTGCCTCCAAAAAAATAATCGGAGGGAGGTCAGATCACAAAACCCCGTCGTTCAAAACGATGGGGTTTTAAATTACAAAAAATAATAATCTACTTAATCGCCCTCAAACACACGCCACTCTTTATCACCCGGCTCCGCATAATATGTACCGGCTGCGCTACCATCTGGTATAGTCAAAAATAATTTATCGCCCTTCATATAATATTCTCCCTGCATGCCTTGCCGTGTCAATAAACCATTGGCACCTTGTTGAAAAGGATGTTCTGCTACAGAACCACCGCCCTCTATCACCGGATACTTAGTTAAAAATTCTTTATCATATTCTAGTTCCATCAATGGCGCTGTTCTGCTATCGTCTGTAGAATGCTTAAGTCCAGCCCACTCACCTTCCGTTCTATTCTGCTCACGCAATATATCCGCATAAGTGGCCGGCGCTGTTTCTTCATTTTCCACACTATCAATATTAGCTGATTCTGGTGGAACAGCTTCAGTAGTAGCTGCTGGTTCTTCTGCGCTTGTGTCCGGCTGATTTACTGGCGAGACATCTTCTAAAGTTTTGGCAGCAGCGGGCGCAACCGTCGGTGCTGCTTCCACCTTTTCCACGACTGGCTCAGAAGATTGACTGGCTTTATCAATTTGCTGTTGATAATATTGCCATGTATCTTTAGCTTTATTAGTCGTAGCTGCCAACTCAGATTGTTTGTCCTGTAAAGCAACTAATTCATGCATATCATCATCATTATCAATCCCATTAGCCTTAAGCTGCTCTATATTCATATTTACTTCATCCAACTGTTCTTGCCACGACTCATAAATAGTTTTACTTGTGCCTGCTGCTGCTTTGTTCCCCAACATCTCACGCGCCTCATTAGCCGCTTGATCATCGGCCACCGATTCCCAATGACTATTACCCGGATCTGCATAATATACTCCCGCTTCATCTCTACCCTCTGGTATGGTTAAGAATAATCGCTCTCCTTCCATATGATATTTACCGGATAAACCTTCACGCAATAAACCACCATCCGCTGCTTTATAAAAAGGATGTTGTAAGATTTCACTGCCCTCCCCTTCTACTGCTGGATATTTATTTACTAAAACTTCATTTATTTTAACTTCCTCCGCACTCAATTCACGCGCAAAGTGAGCGCTTTCGGCTATATTAGCCCGCTCAACAGTCTTTTGTTCCTGCCAAATGCTCTCCTGCTGATGACCTTTAGCGTCCTGCCAGATGGCATATTCTTCCCGATGTCCGTCAGCAAATACACGCGTCCCCAATTGCACTTCTTTAGCAGCAGATAATTCTTGTACAATTTCTGGCGGCACACCCGCTTGTTGCAAAGCAGTATGATCTTGACCAGTTAAAGTCTCACCAACAATATTGTCAGTCACAGTTTGTGCCTCGGTAAATTGATGTTCACCTACTACCCTGCCTAGATATTGTCGTACTGTTTCTCCTGCCTGAGGCGGATGCTGTTGCCATAAATTCTGCCACTCTTTTTCTTCTGCTCCGCCAGCCGCTTTCATTTTTATCAAATCATACATTTTGGCAAAATTATTATCCTGACCAAACTGCGGCAAATTATCTTTCTCTCCTACCTGGTGTAAAGCTGTTTGCCAACTATGCTCATTATGTAAACTAGTAGCCGGCAGATCCAAACCCTTGTCCAAATATTCTTTATCCATCGGAATCTTAACCCACTTAAATATTCCTTTCTCATCGGCGGCCTGTTGTAGCTGGCTATAAAGCTGATTCTGTACCGCTTCTTTAGATTGCAAACCCAATAATTCCTGTTGCAAACGCTGGGGTGAATTTAACAACTCATTACTATCTTGATAAGAGAAAGTTTCACTATTACCCAATAGATTGTTATGAGAATTTACCAAGCTAACCTGTCCTTGAGAAGAAATGCGCAAGGCACCTTGATGGTCTGCACCCATATTTTCTATATCAAATAATATGCCCTTGCCTTGTTGGGCCTGATCATCTATCTCAATGTTTACTCCGGCTGATTGCAAATCGTGAATATCGGCCAGACTAGTATTGGTGCTTAAATAATTATTTAAATCATTACGCAATAAAGACAAGCCCACAATCTCTTTTTTATCCATAATATTGCCGGACATATATTCGCGAGCAATAAAGCTCAAATCTTCATCACCGCCTGAAAATAAGGGATCTTCACCAATAAAATCTTGCGCTGAAAAATTATTTTTAAATTCTTCAAAGTGTTCTGACTTTAACAAGCCAGAATTATTCAAATTTTCTAACCAAATTTTTTCATCAGCGCTAATTTGCCAATTATTACTTTCTACCACGCCTAATTTGCGTAAATCATCCCACTCCAAGCCATATTTACCACCCAATTGTAAGGCAACCAATTTATTAGGCAGATCATCATCCACGCTGATCGGGCTGTCCAGTTTTTGATCGCCGATCTGTGTTAAATGACCATGATCAATATGAAAAATAGTATCACCAATTTTAATGTCTCCACTACTTTCTTCGGTTATGTTAACCGGATCCCACTCCGGCCTGCCCAAAGCCTCAAACTTGCTGGCATAATGCGTAGCAAAAACATTCTGTTCTGCTTGCTGTACCATAGGATCTTCAGCAAAATCCGCTACCACAACCTGATCCTGGCCCAACTTGGCATCCACCAATGCTTGCCAGGTTTTTTGCGAAGTATTATCTATATAAGCAATGGCATCACTCTTGTCATTGATATTCTGGCTGGCATGTTCCCACAAACCGACGGCATTATCATTGCCTTGACTGGCATGATTGATAAATTCTTGTAATTTATCATAATTATAAATCATTAATTGTCCGCTATCAGAATCCCAGCTTATAATACCCGGCGGTAAGGAAATATTTTTACCCACGTGATCAAATTGCCCGGTAATCAAACCACGCAAGTTGGCTAAAACATTTTCCGTGCGAGCGGCGTCCATGGCGCTAAAACCATCTTGATCATTTAGTATTTCTTTGGGCAAACTATCCACCACTATACGTCGTAAGGCTTGATCTATGTGCTGATAAGCACCTTCTTTACCAATATTGATAGCAATTTCCGTACGCTGGCTACCATCTTCATTCAGCGAATGCTTCACTTCAAAATTATCACCGTGCGCCTGATCCTCGGCTGACAATAAGCCATGATCTTGATTAAAGGTGTGCTGGGGTGATGTCATCTCATCTTCACGTACGGGCGCTTCATCTGGTCGGTCAGAATAGCTGCCTGACTGCTCAGTCGTGTCTGATCTTTCTGTAGAAGATTGAGTATCGTCATTATCATCATTTATTAACTCGCCTCCTAAAAATCCTAACGCTGCTCCAGTACCAACACTGATGGTGCTTAATAATAATTTATGCCGTTCAATATCCTTTTTTTCTTCCTGATAAACACTTTCCAAATTCTCTTGACGCTCTTGGACTTTAGCTAAAATATTGTTATAAGCTTGATGGCGTTTAATATCCAATTTATGCACGGTAAACACAAAATTTTGCGCCCGCTCTAATAATATAGGATCTTTAGCAAAAATACCTAAACGCAAACGTGACTCTATAATACGAGCATTGTGCAATAATTCTTCATCGGGATCTTCCGGAAAATCAACATCAAATAATCTTTTTTCTGAGTCATCTAATTTTCTTTTTACCTCTTGCAATATTTTTTCTTGCTTACGAGCACTAAAGGCTTCATAAGATAAGCCTCCCAAACCAGCACCAGACAAAGCCATAGCACCTGCTCTGGTTATATCATTACTACGCAAAGCGACCGAAACGCCCGCTCCAAACAATGATCCCAAAAGCCATGCACCACGCATCCCAGCTTTATCTTGATCTTTTGCCCAATCGTCAACATTACCACTACGAATATTGCCAATCTGCTGCAAACGCTGCCACAGCTTTGGTTTTTTCTCAAGGATAGACTGTTGTTGCTTGGCATATAGCACATTACGCTCCTGCTGCATAGCAATCATAGCGGACATCGTAGCCATATCACGTACTTCCTCCTCCGACAAATCAGGATTATTATCTTTTAGATCCAAATAAAAACCAACAAAGTATTCTTTACTCAATTGGTCAGTAAACTGCTCCAACAAATCCTGATCTACAGTGCCGTCCTGCGCCATCTGATCTATAGCTTGAGCGTTTTTCTTCAACTGCGAAAGTTCTTCGCTAGTCTGCTCACGAGTAACTTGAGACATAGTAGAGCTAAGCTTTTCCTTGTGTAACAATTCGCCCATAAAACTATCATCCTGCAATAGTTTCTCTTTTTTCTCGGCTGTTTTCTTTTCATTCTCTTTGGCTATTTCCTCATCTGACTGACTAGAACCGCGTGTCAACAAACGAGCTATCTTGCCAATTTTTGTTTGATTACTAGCGCTCTTCTTCAATGCTCCGCGTAAAATATAAACTACCGCCAAGGGAGCGACTACGCCCGCTATACCACTGATAGCGGTCAAGCCCAATGCTCCAAATACTGCATTCACGCCCATATTGGCAGCCATAAAAGTACCCATAGAAGCGCCAATGGCCGGCATGGCCTTTGCGATTTTTTTCCACCACGGTCCCGCCGCCTGTTCAGCGGCGACTTGATTAACTTTATTCTGTAAGATTTCTACTACCCGATTGGCAATATTATTCGCTAAAACACCCAGAGCAGCTCCTTCCAAGGTTACCTGTTCTGCCGATAGTACCGCGCTGACACGACCGGCTATTAAATCACGCAATTGCTCTGTTGACTCGGCCTTACCCGAACGCAGCAAATCCTTAGCTTGTTGCAAAAATTCTTTATCTTTATCCAGTACATCCAAAAATCTATCCGGCGACGCATCAATAAAATCTTTACTCGCTAAATACTCATTGGCTGCCCGCCAATTTTTATCTACCGGTGACTGAGGTTTGGCCACGACTTCCACCGCTGGTTTGTAATCCTTTTTCGCCCTAGCAAGAGCTATTTCGGCGGCGGTTTTTAATTTTCCTTCCGCTTTTTTTTGTAAACCAAATTTTTCGGCCACTATTTCTGCGCTTGTCTTTAAACTCTTTTTACCAGGTACTGCTACGACTGGCGTATCCTTGTCAAAAGACAATGGTTGTCTGCTGGCAACCGGATGATTATCTTCATCAATATGCTTTGACGCGTTAAACTTTTCAACAACTTTATTATCATTTTCTTCTGGCATTTTTTCCATATTCATAATAAGCAAAATTAATTATGACACTATGACTTGTTGGCAATGGTTGCCTGAATAGAAATAAAGTCCTCAGCAGCCTCTTCCGCGAATATCTGCAAAGTTTTTTCAACTTCCTTTTCAAAATTAGGAATTTTTTCCTGCAAAAAAGCCAACAACTCATTTGGCTGCGGCTTATCACTTACTACCATACTTTCATAGGCGTCCAGATCATCCTCTGACAATTTACCCATCACCATCAAGCCTACTCTCTGCTGAGCCTGAGCTGACATTTTTTCAATATATCGCTGGCGCATATCCGACGGCAATTTGTCTAAATGTAATCTTTCTACCAAATTTTCAGTAAATTTTTTTATAATATCCTCCATATATTTATATATCATTAAAAATTAATCAATGCTTAATTTATAATATAAGCTTAGCATAAAAATTTACTTTTGTCAACAACTTTTATCAACTTTATCAAAGTATACAAGTCAATTAATAAAATTCCCACCACTAAAATATTTAGGGATAAAAAACTCCCCATTATCATAGATTTGACTACAACAATGGGGAGTGGTTATGTCTCCAACGCTTAAGCGTTGGAGACGATTTGATATTTTATAGTCGCGTTTGACGCGACTTTTATTATCAGCCGGCCAGGTCGGCTGATGTTCACAATTTGATCCCGATCTATGTGCCGTCGGAAATATCCAACGACCTCCAGATCGCAAACCCCTTTTTCTACCCAGAAAACAATTCTGGCTCCCGGGCCAACAAAGCCGCAGTCAAACTGCTGCGCCAGGTCGTTTGTGGACAAGACCGTGTTATCAACAGATATTGTCGCTGCTGATTTACGCCAATCTGTCACATAGTTTTTGGCAAATGAATGAGGCCAGATTAGGCTGCTCACAAACAGCAGCACAATCGCAACCATGATACGATTCATCCATCTCCTTCCCGCATCGTATTCCCACTCTTCCTTGATACCAAGGATTGAGGTTCCGACACCGACTAGCACATACGCATATGCGTATGTGCTATTTTGTGCGAACCACACCCATACAGGGTGTAGTAATAATGCTACCAATCCTGGTATTACTACCAGAAAGCCCAGCGCCTTCCTACCGGCATGGATTGTCTCCGGCTTTTTGAAAAATGATTTCCAAGAAGTCTTTTCAGAAACTTTTTTTATTTTTGAATTTCCCATTCTATTTATTCCTTAAACCTTGGATGGCCTGAGTGATCTCAGACCCAAGGATCACTTTTTCTGTGTTACGCAAGACATCAAGTCTTGCCTCAGTCATATTTTCCCCATCAACTGCATAAAGCACTCGTCGTGCTTCAGCGGTTGACTTAGCCTCGCCCTCGGTCTTGATCTGAAAAGCTTCCAAATTCTGAGAAGCAATTGTCTTTTCAGACAAGGACTCTTTAACCCGTGGGGGCAGCTCAATCTTGGTAATGCGCACCACAAGAGAGTTTGGCGCATTCAGACCACAATTTTTCACCACCTTATCTTTCACCAACTCTTGCCGGATTTCATTTTCGAAATCCGTTGGACGATAGTACAACCGTTGCCAGTGATGTTTAGAAAAAGTCGTTAGCACAGATGCTTGAAGCGCCGGTTGCAGGTGATCTGTCAGCACCTGTTTGTGGTCAGGTTCTGTACCAAATACCTCAACCCCAACAGTATAAAACCCCTCACGAAAAAATCGCGATAGATATGGGTTTAACTTTGGTACCCGAATATAAACATTCAGGTCGATAGTGGAGAATACCATTTCATCATCAGCCTTACTCTTCCCACTCTTTGTCATGTCCTTATTAGCCGGGACATTAAACACGGTGTGAGAGGTGATGATGTCCTGATCAACATACCGAGTAAATCGATATATTGGCCACAGAGCAAACAAACACTGTTTATTGCCAGATACCTGGACCGGTCTTCCAACTGGAACGCCGCCCAGCCTTACCATCTGGTACATCGTGGTTGTGTCACCAATGGTGACACCTTTGACAATGATTGCGATAACAATCATTGCAATAATTGTAAATGTTACCATTTTCTTCTCCTCCTCGCTATTGCGAGGTATTTTTTATTTAATTTTCAAAGTCCATATTCCCACTATTTACCATAATATGGCCTATTCTAGGGGAATATTGTATTATACACCATTTATATAATTTTGTCAAGGACTTAGAAAAACCTGAGTTTTATAGTACAATATCAGTACAATCATTAAACTTTGTCTATGAAAAAATTAATCTTGCTCATCATAATTGCCGCTGCCATCTATTATGGCTATCAATATATCAAACCGACTAATGAGAATAGCTCGGACCTAAACAATGACCCGGCAGCTGAACAAAATACTCCACTTAGTTGGCAAACTTACCAGCACCAAGGCGCGATAAACTATTCTGTGCAATATCCAGTCGGCTGGCAAGTGGTTAATGCCGAAAACAGCACTACTTTCATGCCTTTAGATGATAATCAACCAGTGGATATAACTTTATATACTTCTAGCGATCCTCTACCGACCGGCACGCAAACCACTAAAACAATTGCCAATCAACAAGTTATGGTCATTAATAACGCAGATAACAATAAAGCAAGTGTTATTTTTAATCTGGGCGATCAAGGCAAATTGGTAGCCACCGGGCAAGGAGAAATTTTTAATAAAATGCTAGAAACCTTAATTATCGGACAAGATAATACGCCACCGACGACCATAGATGATAAAGAAACAACGCCATCAACAACAGACGATAATACGAATAATAACGATGCTGCACCGGTGATAAATGATAATAACAATACTGATGAGACCACCACTCCAGTCACACCAACAGATAATACTGCCTTTACTACAGCCGATATTCGTCTTTTCTATACCAAAACTGATAGCGGCGATGACTGCCAAACCGTCTACCCCGTTAATCGTGATCTAGACACGCGCTACAATACTGATGAAGTTAATGCCTTAGTAACATTACTAACTCCTCTCTCTGCCGAAGAAACTACTGCCGGCTATACCACCAGCATTCCCTCTGATACCAGGTTGCGACGACTAGATATTAGTGACGGCGTGGCCACAGCTGATTTTAATGAATCTCTAAATAGCGGTGGTGGTAGTTGCATGATGGCCTTACGACGAGCGCAAATCACTCAAACCTTACTCCAATTCCCGGATATCAATGAGGTGATAATTACTGTCAATGGCAGTGCCGATACCGCCTTACAACCCTAAAGTTTCAACATAATCAAAAAAATCCAGCCCCCGCCAAAGGCGGGGGCTGGATTTTGAATTTACCGAAAGCTATAAACCTTTTTTTACTCTACCCATTAAAGCTCCCCAAACAGCACCACTTTTTTTAATACTTGATTCTCTAAGTCGAGCAGCATCTTCTGTCAAATAAGCCTCATAATATACCAAACGTAAAGGACGATAATACTTAGTAGACCTAACCTTGCCAAGATTGTGCAATCTAATCCTTCTTGATAAATTATTGGTTGAGCCCTTATAAAACCAATTATTGACTCTTTGGCTCTGTAATATATAAAAATACCACATTATAAAACAGGGTTAATAACAAAGACCCTGTAAGAATAATTAAACTAGGTTAGCCACGTCAGCTTTGCGTTCTGTGGGCGGGCCACGTCAGCTTTGCGTTCTGTGGGCGGGCCACGTCAGCTTAAGCTGACGTGGCGGGATGGAAGGGACTCGAACCCTCGACCTCCTGCGTGACAGGCAGGCGTTCTAACCAGCTGAACTACCACCCCATATTTTTGTACTGTTTATACTTAATGAACCTAATTACTAAAGCTTCATCTATTATACAGACTTTTTTATTTTTGGCAAGGCTACTCTAATCAGCCAATACAATAAAACAGCTAAAATAGCCAATAAACTAAACCATTGTGGCCAGCGCCAACCCCATAAATCAGGGGTTCTATCAATTCGTAACCACTCCAATGACCAACGGATAATGCTATAGCCAACTATATATACAGACAAAACCAAACCTTTATTATCACGCCAATGTCTATAAATTTGCCATAATATAATAGCCAAAACAATATTTAACAGGGATTCATACAGAAATGTTGGGTGAAAATAATCAAAGTTTGTAAAATTTTCAAGACGATAAGCGGGACTAATATAAATGCCCCAAGGCAAATTAGTAGGTAAGCCAAATAATTCTTGATTAAACCAATTGCCCCAACGACCAATAGCTTGGCCAATGATAACTCCTAAAACCATTATATCTAATATGCTAAACAAAGACCACCGATAATGCCACGCATAATAACCAATCACCACCACACTACCTAACCACGCCCCATGGATTGCTATGCCTCCTTGCCAAATTTTTATAATATCAATTGGCTGTTGCCAATAATATGGCCATTCTAATATCACATGATAAAGCCGCGCACCGATCAAACCTCCCCACAAGCTGGCGAATAACATATTATCCCATTTATTCACGTCAAAAGACCGCTGCTTGGCCAGCTGGCGAATAATCAACCACGCCACCACAATAGCAACTGCTAATAATAAACCATACCAGTGGACTTGCCACCTACCAATGGTGAATAAAATAGGCTGCGGATCAGCTTGATGCAGCCAAGATAAAAATGTGTTGACCATAAAATTCTAATTTTGTTGAGCGGCTTGCTGAATACCCAAAATAAATGCGTCCAACAAAGTATGCCACTGATCAACGGTCAATACACCACTGACCATTTGACCATTTATGAAAAAGGTGGGCGTGCCTTGCAATCCAGAATCAGCACCATCGGCTAAATCTTTACGAATCTGATAAGCGTACTTTTCACTACTATAACACTGATTAAATTGTGTCATGTCTATATTCATTTGCCGAGCCAAGCTAAATAAATTATCTTCGGACAAATCATCCTGATTTTTAAATAGTAAATCATGATACTGCCAAAACTTGTCCTGCTCATTGGCACAAGTAGATGCTACGGCCGCCGCATATGCTTGCGGATGAAGTTCTGCTATCGGGAAATGCCTATAAATCAAACTTACTACCCCGCCATAATCTTGGATAACTTTTTCTATAATAGGCATTCCCTCTTTACAAAAGGGACACTGAAAATCAGAAAATGCCATTATGCTAATCAAGCTATTAGGATCACCAAGTATAGGGCTATACTCCGGTATGCTAATAGTCGCTTCTTGGTATTTATCCAGTGCTGGACCATTTTTTAAAACCTGAACTTTTTGATAAACCGCCACGGAAAAACTAATAATAAAAGCGATTAATAAAAGAGACAAAGCTATCAAAAGGATGCCCCACCATTTTTTATACCAAGGCTTAAGAAGGTTGTAAGTTTTCATTTTTTTTAGCTTTAATATTAACAATATGTTCACGCCAACGACGATACACGATTTGTGAACCGAAAATAACAATAATGGCAACTACTAAAATAACTAAACTGGAACCATTGACCAATTTTTTAGCATAATGACCGAGATAATAACCAAAAGTCACATAAATAATATAAGAACCGGTTCCGCCCAATAAATTCCATTTCCAAGTATCCTTAAAATTACCACGCGATATACCATAGACCAACATCAGATTATGACCAATGCCATAGGCAAATTTACTCAATATTATCATCTTGCCCTTGTGCGATAAAAATTTTTTTTGTAAATAATCAATCCTCTCCGGTGGTAAAAAAATATATTTACCAATCCGTCGTACAACTTTACTCCCCAAATGATAACCCAATAAATAAAATAAATAGTCACCCAATAAAACAAAGACTGGTCCTAGTAATAAGGCCCAAAAATTAAATACCCCTAAAGATAAAAATATCCCCCCCAACCAATAAGTAGGTTGTCCCTCCACAACCAACAAAAAATAGAACGCCCAATAACCATATGTTTGTAAAAATAATTGCCAGTCCATATTTTATTCACGATGTTGTTCTAAATGCCATGCCAAGCTTAACATTTTCTCTTCTTGCCACGGTTTGGCCATAATTTGTAAACCAATAGGTAATCCTGCTTGATCTTTTCCTATCGGCAAAGAAATGGCCGGCGAACCAACAATATTGGCTACTACTGTGTAAATATCTGACAAATACATGGATAAAGGATCTTTCTGTTTAGAACCCAATGACCAAGCGGTACTGGGCGTGGTAGGTCCAATAACAGCGTCATATCTTTGCCAAATTTTATCCATTTCCATTTTCATAACTCTTTGTGCTTGTAAGGCTTGTTTATAATAAGCATCATAATATCCGGCTGATAAAACATAAGTACCGACCAAAATACGTCGCTTCACCTCTTCACCTAAATAAACCCCTCTGGTATTCTTATACACCGACCATAAATCATCAGCCACCTCACTGCGCCCATAACGAATCCCATCAAAACGTGCCAAGTTAGCAGATACTTCGGCCGGCATAATAATATAATAAATTGCCAAAGCCCTGGTTAATAAAGGTATGTCAATTTCTTCTATTTCTACGCCCAATTTAACCAATTTATCTACACTATCCAACAAAGACTGCCGCACATCCTCATCTAAACCACCACCTAAAAATTGTTTGGGCAGAGCTACTTTCATATCTTTGATGGGCCTACTAGTGCTTTGTACAAAATCTGGCACTGACTGACTGCTTGTGGAAGAATCTTTTTTGTCATTACCGGCAATAGCCTGTAATACTATAGCCGCATCCATCACATTTTTGGTAAAAGGGCCAGCTTGATCAAAAGATGAAGCCATGGCGATCAAACCATAACGTGATACACGACCATAAGTTGGCTTGACTCCTACTACTCCACAAAAACTGGCTGGCTGACGAATAGATCCGCCCGTATCAGTACCCAAAGAATAAACACACAAATCAGCCGCTACTGCGGCAGCTGACCCGCCAGACGATCCGCCCGGCACGCGCGTCACATCATGCGGATTTTTTACCGCACCATAAGCACTATTTTCATTGGAAGAGCCCATCGCAAATTCATCACAATTCACTTTGCCTAAAACTATCGCCCCCCGCTCTAACAATCTTTCCACTACTGTTGCATTATAAGGCGGATTATAATTGGATAAAATTTGCGAACCGGCGGTAGTACGCAAACCTTTGGTAACAATAACATCTTTAATCGCTACCGGCACACCCTCCAACCATTCTGCTTGTCCCACAGCCAAACGCTGATCCACTAATGCCGCCCGTTCCCGAGCTGACTCATCTACGGTAATAAATACATTGAGCTCTTCATTGTGCTGAGCTATCTTTTGTAAATAATGCTCTGTCAGTTCCTGTGCTGATACTTCGCCACTGGCTAATAATTCTCTAGTTCTAGAAATTGTTAGATTGTCCCATTGATTACTCATGCTTTTTAAATACCGGTTTAGTCTCTACCAAATCATCCCTGAGGGCGGGAGCATTATCCAAGATTGTTTTTTTGACATCCTCATCGCTATCTTTCACCTCATCGTCCCGCCAAACATTGATAGTTTTCACTGGATCAACAAATTTATCTGTCACCGACAAATCTTTTACATCTGATAACTGGCTAAGATATTCTAAAATATCATTCAGCTGTCTAGCGAATTTATCCTTTTCTTCATTAGAAACTGATAATTTAGCTAATTCGGCCAAATATTCTATTTGTTTACTATCCAATGACATAATATAATTTAATCCTTTATTAAGCGTAAAAACTCCTCTTCAGACAGGACTTTTACTTTATATTCTTGAGCTTTTTTTAGCTTGCTGCCAGGATTGTCCCCTGCCACCACATAATCTGTCTTAGTACTTATAGCACTACTCGGATGACCGCCATGGCGCCTGATAATATCATTGGCCTGCTGACGGCTCATTGTAGATAGTGTACCAGTTAAAACAAAGGATTGTCCAGCAAATTTTTTATCTTGAATAATATTCTCCGCCGGCAAAACAACAATACCGGCTGTTTTTAATTTAGCCAAAAATTTTTGATTATTGGAGTTTTGCAACCAGGCACTAATAGCTGCCGCAACCTTAGGCCCGATATCATGCAGGCCCTCCAATTCTGCCGAGCTAGCTTGCTTAAATTTATCCCAGCTTTGCCAGTATTGTGCTAAAGCTAAGGCAGTCTCCGTGCCTACATGTCGAATACCCAAAGCATAAATAAATTTAGCCAATTGAATCTGTCTAGCCATTTGAATACTAGTGACTAATTTAGTCGCCGCCCTTTTAGCAAAGCCGGGCAATGGCTCCAAATCTCCTACTTTTAAGGTAAATAAATCAGCCAAATCTTGTATCAACCCTTGATTTATTAGTTGCTCTATAATTTGCGGGCCCAAACCATCAATCGCAAAGCCGTTTTTACCCACCGCATGTACAATAGCTTCTTTTTCCACGGCAAAGCATTGTTTATTACTACAATAATAATTAACTTCTCCGGGTGGACGCGTCACCTTACTGCCACAAATCGGGCATTGCTTTGGTAATACAAATTTTTTTTCTTTACCGGTGCGTAATTTCGGCAATACCTCAACCACGTCCGGTATGATATCACCGGCTTTTTGAATCACGATCGTATCACCAATGCGTACTCCCAAACGATCAATCTCATCTTGATTGTGTAAAGTAGCCCGCGACACAGTGGTGCCAGCTACCGCGACCGGTCGTAACTGAGCGACCGGAGTTAAAACACCGGTACGCCCCACTTGAACGATAATATCTTCAACCACCGTAGTAACTTTTTCTGGCGCAAATTTATAAGCCACTGCCCAACGTGGCGCCTTACCAGTATAACCTAATTGATCCTGAAAATGGCGTTGGTTAATTTTAATAACCATACCATCAATACCATAAGGTTCTGCCTCTTTATGCTTAGCCCAATATTGATACATTGCTTCCACATCATCCAAATCCTGACAATAAACCCAGTGGGGATTCACCGGGAAACCCAAACCCTTCAATAACTCCAATTCTTTTACCTGCGTCTTTGGCCAATCTTGATCCAGCTCATCAATATCATAAATAAAAGCATCCAAAGCCCGGCGCGCAGTGACCGCCGGATCCAACTGCCGAATAGACCCAGCCGCAGCATTACGAGAATTAGCAAAAGGAGCTTCCCCATTTTTTACTCTTTCTTTATTAATGGCCGCCAGCCGATCTTTAGCAAGCCAAGCCTCGCCCACTACCACCATATCCAATGGTTTTGCCAAGCGCAAAGGAATGCTGCTGATAGTCCTGACTTGCGCAGTAACGTCTTCACCAATCATACCATCACCACGAGTAACCGCTCGGATTAATAAACCACGCTCATAAGTCAAAACAATTTTTAATCCATCAATTTTCAGCTCACTAATATAATCAAATTTTGCCGCTGGCAACAATCTTTTCGCTCGCTCCTCCCATTCTCTTACTTCCGCCAAAGAAAAAACATCCTGCAAGGACCACTGCTTGTGTTGATGACGAACTTTTAGAAATTTATCTAATGGCTTTCCGCCCACTCTTTGCAAGGGAGAAGCTGGATCACGCCACTGCGGATATTGTTCCTCCAACTGTCGTAATTCCTGCGTCAAAGAATCATAGACCGCATCATCCACGCTGGGATTATCCAAAACGTGGTATTGGTAACGTAACTCATCAATCTGTTGAGCCAACTGTTTCATTCGCTTTTGTATATTGCTGTTTGACATAAATTACCAATTCACCGTTTTATTGATAGCGCCTTCTGAAAAAATAACAAAATTATACAAGCCATAAGTCGGCGCAATGATCGGCATCTTAACATTGACTATCTGCGAAGCGGCCCGACTACTACCAGCCGGATAAGTACCGGTTGACTGTACCACATATATTCCCGGGATGCTTACCCGACTCGGATCAACAGCATTATCATAACCACGTACAATCACATTGGCTAAATTACCGTCCAACGCTCTAATTCTAACCTTAATCAAAGCTGCTGCTGTCAAATTGGTAGCCTTGGGTTCATTATCACCCGCACTAAAAGTAAAAATATTTGCCCCCGGTATTTGTAAATTACCAGTGCCACTCCAACCCACCCAAGACACTTGCACTGTGACCGGATCTAGATTTTCGCCATTACCAATCAGATCCAAACGTCTAATAGCCAAATCCTGTTGTGGAGAGTTGGGGTCATAAAGATTGAGCTGATACTCTTGATTAGCCAGTAAATCAATCACCATTTCGTCTTGACCGTTGATGGCGGTTAAAGAAAAATCTGCCGAGCCACTATCCAAAACAAAAGTATCGCTATCAATAGCATCTTGTTTATCCGCAAAACCCTCATCATCAGCCGCCACACCATAAAGCTTGAGCGGCGGCACATAATCATCATGTCGGATGCGATACAAAGTCTTTTCTATACCACTCTCAGCCGCGTAAAATCCGGTAATAGAATAATCTATTGTGGCAGATTGATTTATTATATTGATAACCAAAGTACCGGTAGCTAAAGCGGCTGTCAAAATAGTAGCCATGATCATGACAGCGATCAGTAAAATCGTACCTTTTTGATTATTCATTTTTATATTAATAAAAAACATAGTTTAGCGAGCATAATAACGAGTAGTAACAGCCGTCTGGTAACGAATCCACTTATACTCATCCAAATCTGGTGTCAAAGATTGGGTAGTCAAACCAATATGTACCAAAGGCTGTGTATTCGGACCGGTCAAAGTAAAAGGATCTACATTAGGACTGATAAATAATTTTAATTGGGTCACGGTAATATCATCCGGGGTGATATCATACCACTCACTATTAGCACAGCCACTACCGCGACAAACTTGAATAGTATTATGATTACCGCTTTGCGCTCGTCGAAACCAAACAGCAGAATCATTATAATCCAATAATTTTAATTCACTAACAGGATTGTCAATACCCTCGGTATAATTATCATAATCAATCCTACCATTACGTATTTCGCGCGCCATTACTTCCACTACATAACGGGTATCAGCCTGCAACTTTTCTGAATTAGCTAAACGCTTTTGCGCGCGATTGGTATTCACAAAAATAGAAATCACAGCGGTCAAAGTCAAAATAAATATGGCAGACACTACCAACATCTCTAATAATGTAAAACCTCTATTATCTTGTACAAAATTTTTTCGCATTAACAATGAATATTCTTATATATAAATTATCGCCAATTAAACAATCTATCTTCTACCACTACCTGTTTCCATAAACCGCTACCAGCGCGCCACCGCACATTAGCTTGCACAGAAATACCAACCCGCGTACTACCACTATAAGTTTCCGCGCAAGTATCAGGACTAATAGGATCATTCAAATGACCGCTACAAATATTAGCAAATTTTATATTACGACTAAATCCGCTAGCTTCTCCACTATTATCATGATTAAAAGTGGAAGCGGTCACATACAATAAACAATCATCTCCACAAGTTCCTAAATCAACTATATTATTATCCCCGCTATATTCTATAGCATAGTCACCGGTATCTGGATCAAAATTTACCCGAGCATAATAATTATCATTAGCTGTTTTTGGAAAACCATTATCCCAGTCATCTCCCGCCAGCCAATTAGAGTCACGCTGTTGCCGCGCCACTTCCAAAGCCTCCCTGGCTAAGTTGGCAGCGATCAATCTTTTCTCACCATAATCAGCGGCTGTTAAATTATAAGAAGTCAAAACCAAAATAGCGACTATGCCCATCACCAAAATACCAATAACAACTATCATTTCCATAAATCCCTGCCCTCTCTGGTCTTGATAAATCATATTGCCTTAATTACTGATAATAGAAAAATCAACCTTGCCAGAAATGGCCGTCAAACTGACAACGCCACTGCGCCCACTAATACGCTGATGCGTCAACTTAACATCCATGGTGTCTTGAGCTACTGGCTCAGATGCTCCTGTCTGACTCTTGATAGACATGGCTGAACTATAAGGCGTAAAAACAATAAAAACCTGATCAGCGACCGGATCAAAAGATAAACTATTTATATTCTGTGACAAAGTTGTTGTACTCAAAACATCGCCATCAGCAGCGGCGGTATAAATACCATCATCATTTTTATCACTAAATAACTGATAACTAATTAGTCCACTATTACTATCGGTCAAACTAATACCATAGCCACCAAGTCCGATCGTCTCCCCGCCATAAGCCGCCCCCGCCAAAGATAAAGTTTGTACCTTACGAATATCGCTAGCCAAAATCTGAGTCTGTAATTGTAAATCACTCAATGATTCGCCAGAACGAAAATTTACCGTCACTATCAAAAAAAGGCTAATAAATATACCCATGGAAACTATTAATTCAATCAGGGTGAAGCCTTTGTTTACGAAAACAAAATTATATTTCATATCAAATAAATAAATTCAGATACCAATGTAATAATTGATCTCCCCACAACCAAGTGAGTAAAGCAGCTACACTCAAAAAAGTGCCAAAAGCCAGCTGACTGCCAATTTGGCGACGATGACTAAGTAATAAACCAATAGCCACCACCGCGCCTAAAATATAAGATATAAATAAAGCTATGACTATGCCCGGCCAACCTAACAACAAACCCATTAACAAACCCATCCGTAAATCTCCCCCGCCAATCCAACGCCCACGAGAAATCACATATTGCCAACCAAACCACGCCAAACCAACTACCCCAGCTAAAATATGTTGTACTAAATCCTGCCCGGTCAACCAAGTAAACAATAAAGCCACCACCATCAGTGGCAAGCTCACTTTATCCGGTATTAAAGTATAACGGCCGTCAAAAATAAAGATGATTAATAAACCGGCGCTGGCAATCGCATAATAAATAAATGGCAACCAAGTAGTAAAATTTAATAATGGCTGAGCTGGTCCCAAAACCGCATAACCCATTACTAATAAACCCGCACTCACCAATTCAATCATTGGATACTGCCAGCCAATCTTTGCCTGACAATAGCGACAATGCCCGCCTAACCACAACCAACTGAAAATAGGAAATAAGTCCCGCCAGCTCAAAGTATGACCACAATGCGGACAATGAGAACGCCCCCGAACAATACTTTCACCTTTATATAAACGATAAATTAAAGCATTATAAAAACTACCTAACAATAAGCCTAAAATCACTAAAATAAAGTAAATCATGGCTATATTATAGCATTTTTTAACCAATAAAAAAACCCGCTAAATAGGCCTAGCGGGTTTTAAATAATCAACTATTAATTACAGGAAATTTGCCCGGGAGACGCTACACACACATCTCCACCCCAACTGGAATTATCATTTTCAAGTGTAAAACTTATTGTATAACCCGTATTGCCCGTGCCAGTTGCAGCGTAATCGTAATGATAAGTATCTGGCTGGGGATCAGAAGGTACTTGATTCATAAATACAGTTTCACCAGCAGTTCCTGTTTCCTCAAAACCAGCGCTGGTTAATACTCGTGGATCATCAGTGCCAGTGGTATCCTCACCCAAGTATGTTGAGTTACTTGGCGTTGCTGGATAAGCTCCCTTATCATTAAAATACATCTCTAAAGCGGTCTGTAATTGTCTGATATCAGAAGTACGGCGAGCATCCCTAGCTTTTGATCTAGCCGAATTCAAAGAAACCACCGCTAAAGTGGAAAGTAAACCAATGATGGCAATCACTACCAATAACTCAATCAAGGTAAAACCTTTGTTATTTTTCATAATATTACAATTTAATCACTAAATATTATAGGAAACTAGGTAAGTTAAATTACCAAAGATATCCACAGGTATTATAATTATACAATATTTTTCATAAACGGTAAATAAAAACTGGCGAAAATGCTAAAACTGATTCGCTAAGTTATACATTGGTAAAATAATGGCTGCCACCATGCCACCCACTGCCACGCCAATCACAACCATAATAAAAGGCTCTATTAAGCTGGTCAAATTAGACACAATATTTTCAATTTCACGAGAATAAAAATCAGATACCCGGCGCAGCACCTCATCCAAACGACCGGTTTTTTCTCCCACGCTCATCATTTGCGACACCAAGCTGGGAATAATATTAGAATTAAGCATAATACTGGCTACCGAATCACCATCTTCCACTACCTTGATAGTTTCCTCAATAATTTCTTGATAGGCGGTATTGCCCACTACCTCATTAACAATCTTCAAACCCGCTGTCAACGGCACGCCACCCACGATCAGGGTGGATAAAGAGCGCGTTAAACGTACTAAATAAATACGCTGAAATAATTTGCCAAATACCGGCAACTTAATCAATAACAAATCAAAGGCTTTTTTTCCTTTTTTAGTCTTAATCACATAACGCAAACCAAAGACTATGCCCAATACCAATACAATCAACAACCACCAATAATCACGCATAAAAGTGCTGGTAGCTATTAACATACGAGTGGCAATGGGTAATTCTTGACCGGAAGCCGTCAACATTTCCGTTAATTTCGGAATGACAAAAATCATCATTACTATACCTACCACTACCAAACCGGAGATAATAAAAGCCGGATAAATCATGGCACCTTTTATCTTGCTCCGTAAATCATAATCTTTTTCCAATTGATCCGCTAAATATTCTAAGACATCATCCAGCTTGCCCGAGGTCTCACCGCTCTTGACCATACTGACATAAAAGTTGGAAAAAATATTACGGTGCTTACCTAAGGCCACAGAAAATTTTTGTCCACCCTCCACTTCATCAGCCAGCTCAGAAATAATACCTTTGAAAAATGGATTGGTAGTTTGTTTGACTAAAATACGCAAAGCCTGCACAATCGGCAAAGTCGCTGATATCATCACGGAAAGCTGACGTGAAAAAATCACCAAATCTTTAGGCTTGACTCTTTGTAAAATAGCAATATTTAAAGACAGGCCCTTTTTACCCTCTTCTGCCTCACTGATATTTATAATGTTTAAACCGCGATCGCCTAAAATTTCCGAGGCTGCCTCCAGATTAGGAGCCTCTACCATGCCAGTGGTAATATCCTGACCCCGATGAGCGCGATATTTAAAAATAGCCATGTATATAATTTAAAAACTGCAATACTATTGATGAGGAATAATTCCACAATAAATAGCTAAAATTTCTTTAATGAATTATTAAAATTAACTTTATCAATAACTTCGGGCAAAGCATCTTCTTTCGCAACCTCGCCGGTACGCACCAATTCTAGCAGTGACTGATCAAGAGCTAGCATGCCCATATCACGATTACTCTGTAAAATACTAAAAATCTGATAAAGTTTGTTTTCTTTGATAGAGCCGGCTACCGCTTGATTATTAAATAACAACTCGCTAGCCATAGCCAAGCCGCCACCTACCCTTGGCAATAAACGCTGTATTAAAACTGCCTCCAAGTGATTCGCTAATAATTCTCTAGCCCAATTCTGTTTATCTTCTGGATAAGCATTGATAATCCGCTCTAAAGCCAAGGTAGAACTTTCTGCTGTCATCACCACCAATACCAACCGGCCAGCCTCAGCATGCTTCAATACTAGCTCCCATTCTTCCCAGTCTGACACTTCACTGACAAATAATACGTCAATGTCTTGATTCATAGCCTGTGCCAAACCATCGCGACGAGAAACAATATCCTTACCCACCTCCTGTTGTGCAATCATGCTTTGATTATTGGCCAATAAAAATTCTATCGGCTCCTCTATGGTCAAAATTCTTTCCTTACGCTGGGCATTAATAGTGTTTAATAAAACTGCGGCCGTGGTAGAACGGCCAGAACCAAAAGTGCCGCCAATCAACAGCAAACCTTTTTTGCTATTTATCAAATTGTCTACTCCCTGGGGTAGGCCCAAGCTACGCAACTCAGGAACCACTTCCGGAATAATATGTATTGCTACCACCGGTAAATTTTTCTGATAAAAAATAGCTACTTTCAAACGTAGTTGGTTCATCCACTCATGAATCAATAAAATCTCTTTATTTTTATTAAATTCCTCTCGCTTATCTTCAGGGATAAAAAACTCTACCAACTGTTGGACAAAATCAGGGGTAATAACCTCCTCTCCCTCCAAAGGAACCAGCTCGTCATTGATCCGCATGACTGGATAATTACCAGCGGACAAGTGTAAATCTGATGCCCGTCGTTCAGCGGCCGCTCCCAATATTCTATTGATAATTAAAGTGTCTGTAGTTGCCATGTGCCTATAAAAAAATTAAATAATTAAAATCTAAAACTTATTAGCTTGCCCCGCCCCGTCAGCTCAAGCTGACGGGGCGGGGCAGAGTTATCATCCGTATCATTCATAATTTATTATTGGCCCAATACCGCTCTAATCTTGCTCACCACCTCAGCCGGAACATAATGCGCCTTAATCATATAATCCACCGCTCCCATAGCCAAACACTTTTGTACATCCTCCCGTTGTCCTAAATTGGTCAAGATAATCACGGGTATATCTTTAGTGTTATCATTCTTCTTCAAAGCCTCCAATACCACAAAACCATCCATCTTGGGCATGATCAAGTCTAATAGTATTAAATCGGGTAAAATCTTGCCGGCCATTTGTAATCCCTTAGCGCCATCGCTAGCCACTTCCACAGCAAAGCCTGCCAGCTCTAATTTGGTGGCATACATTTGCAATAAAAAGCTATCGTCTTCTATTAATAAAATTGTTTCTTTATTGTTCATAAGCTAATATTATTAATCTTTTGCTTCTTCTTGACGAGTAACGCGCAATATCTCTTCCACGGTAGTAATGCCCAGCAATGCTTTCATAAAACCATCCGTTTTCATAGGGAAAAATCCTTGACGCTCTAATTCTTTTTCTAAAGCTTCCTGATCAAACTCCTCCGTAATAATTTCGCGCATCGTCTGATTTATGGCAATCAACTCAGCAATGGCAAAACGTCCTTTATAGCCAGTATCACCACAATAATGGCAACCCTTGCCTTTATAAAATTTCATATTATCCAAATCAATACCATCATAACGATACTCCGGTTTGATCTTACTAACCTCCGCCTTCACCTCAGCCATAGCCTCGGGTGGAATTTGAATTTCCTCTTTACATTTATCACAAATTTTACGAATCAAACGTTGCGCTATAATAACATTTAAAGTTGAACCCAATAAAAATGATTCTGCTCCCATATCAAGAAAACGAGGAATAGCTCCGGGAGCGTCATTGGTATGCAAAGTGGATAATACAAAGTGACCGGTCAAAGCAGCGTGTATGGCTAGCTCTGCCGTTTCACCATCACGAATCTCACCCACCATGACAATATCCGGATCCTGACGCAATAAAGAACGCAAACCAGAAGCAAAAGTATAACCGATTTCAGGATGCACCTGTGATTGATTGACGCCCGGCACAAAATACTCAACCGGATCCTCCAGCGTAGATATATTGACCTCTTCACGATTTAAAATATCTAAAGTGGCAAATAAGGTGGTTGATTTACCAGACCCAGTTGGTCCAGTCACCAAAAACAGACCGTTTGGTTTTTTTAATTCCCGCTTGAGAATGGTGGCATAATGGCCAATAAATCCAAGATCTTCCAAGGTGGGAGCTTTGTCCGGAGATTCTAAAATACGCATCACTACCTTTTCTTTACCGACCAGCGGAATAGTGGAAACACGAAAATCCACATCACGATCATTGATATCAAGCCGGATACGACCATCCTGAGGTATACGAGTTTCATCAATTTTTAAATTTGACAATACTTTGATACGCGTTACGATCGCGGAATGAACATATTCGGGCAAGGTTAAAGAAGTATGCAAAATGCCATCAATACGATAACGCACGCGAGAACCGTCACCAACCGGCTCAATATGAATATCAGAAGCCTTGCCTTCCACGGCGTGACGGATAATAACAGAAACCATCTTTGATACCGGTGCAGACTTAATAATATCTTCCAAATCACCTTCTACCTTATCCAATTTAATGCCTTTGGCTACCGAGCGACGCTGAGAAAATTTTTCTTCCGCTTCACCCAGTACTTCACCTACTTCCTGTTTCAATGATTCATACTTTTTGCTAGCCCAAACAAACCCACTGCGAGAAATAATATAATATTTTACTTTATAATTATTTTTGCGTGCTAAATATTCTACAACTTCTAGGGCTTGAAAATTGGTCGGATCTACCAAGCCAACTTGCAATTGATTATCTTTAATAGCAAAAACTATCATCTGATAATTTTGCGCCAAATTTTGAGGCAAAAAACGTAAATCCTGCTGATTGATAACCGCCTCATGCAAATCAACATAAGGCACATTCAAAACCTCTCCCTTGGCACGAGTCAGCTCTTCCTCGCTCACCAGCTGAGCTTCTTGTAAAATTCTTTCTACCGAAGCATTGCCGGCTTCTTTTTTAGCCATCACTTCACTGTACTGCTGGCTACTTATCAAGCCTTTCTCCAAAAGCTTATCCAATAAAGGACTATCTTTTGTTACTTTATTTACCATAATTATAATTTAAAAAGATTGAGGAAAAAATTCTTGTATCTGAAAAGGTAAATCATTGCCCACCTCATCGTCTGTCACCTCGGGTACTGGCACTGGTTTGCTCAGTCTTTTATAAACATCATATTCTATAAAAGGAAAATCCAAAGACTGTAAAATAGATTTTACTTTTTTTATCTTACGATTGAGAATAAAATCAGTAGACAAGGATCCGCCCTCTTCCACTTCTGGAACGCTTACCGGGGCGCTTTGCTGCCAGAGCATAAAAACAATACCCAAAACAGAGATGCCTAAAATAGATATCAATATAATATTTTTCTTTTTACTTGGTCCCTTTTGCTTCAGCATTGTTATCACTCAAATAATAAGTCCGCAAATTAAAAGAATATTGTTTACTAGCCACCTCATCACCTTGCTCATTAACATATCCCCGATCAGACAAAGCCGCAAAATTTACTGTAATGATATTAAATAAACGACTATCGCGCTCAATTCTGGCCAATAAATTTTTAAACTGATTATAACCACCGCCTTCCACTATAATGTTGACATCCAAAGCTTTCACCTGATCTGGTAAGGCGGGTAAACTCATAAAATCTTGCGTCTGAAATTCTGCCAAATCATTAATATCTGTTTTGGATTCAGTGACGGTGATTTTCTGCATAGCAAAGCCGGCTTGCTGTACCATATTTTCTATGGCTACAAAAAGTAACTGCGCGGAAGCCTGGCTAGGCAATATCTCGTCTAATACAGCAATAGAATCATCTCCTGATCGTTGCAAAGTTTGTAAACGTTGGTCAAGTCTTTTCAATTGTTGTAAATAATTGGCTTTACTGTCGCGATCCGCGCGTAACTGGGGCACTCGGTTTTGATTATCATGATTGATAGTTTGCCAAGCCGGCCACCACACCAAGACAGCTCCAACCAAAACAATAATTACCACTGTCACGATAGCAAAAATACTCTTATACTTATTGAGAGTTATATTCAAAACACTGACCTCATTTTTTTCTTTTTGTTCTACCATTATTTTGGTGTGATAATAAAAGCTGCATCGTAAAATAAGGTGGGATCCAATGTCACGCGAGCTGTATAATTTACACCCACTCCTTTACTCAAAGAAGCTTCACTGACACTATAATTACTGAATACTTGGGGAAATTTTTCATAAGCTACTAATTGTCTGGCTACATCGGTAAAAGTAGGAGCAAAAGAACTTAAATTTATATCCAAGCTAATAATACTAGCAGTAAAACCTTGATAATAAACTTTGGGTAAGGTTACTTTTTCTAAAGCAGTAAAAAAATTTGTCCAATAAATGTGAGACCGTAATAATGTGTCAACGGCTGTTGCTTTGGTCTCCAAAGTAGTGCCTAAAGCCAAGGCTTGATTGTATTGGCGACTTTGCGCATCTAGATAATCTATTTCCTCTTGCAAACTGATGGCCTCATCACTGATAGACTGCCCATAAATAGAAATAATTATAGATATCCCAGCCACCACTAAAATAGCCAACAAAGCCCATCCGGCCAATTGTAAAAATATTTTTTTATTGGACTGAAAACCAAGACTGGCGGGCAACAAATTGACCTCAAAACCACCCTCTTCATCGTCATCATCTTTTGGCCGACTTGTTGGGGCGGCCTTTACTTTTAACTTTGCCCCCTTATCATCAGCGGCATTTTTATTTTGCTTGGGTGCTGGTTTTTTTATTTTATCCGCGCCGGCCTGACCTTGTCCGGCAGCTAATAAATCAACAGTCAAATCTTTACCAGCCTGATCTTTTTTATGCAATGGCTGCAATAAACGAGCTGACCATCCTTTAGTGTCAGATTTTTCTATTTTTTTATTATCTTTTTTATCTAAAAAATCTACCATAATATTTTACAGATCACGCCGTGCCAAGCCAATGGCCACTGCCATGCGGGTACCGATCTGATCAAGCATGGGTTGCAGCTCATCAGCATATTGTAAATCTACCCAAGGATTGCCAATATAAATAGGCACTTTGAATAAATTACCAAAATAATCAGTCAAATTAGGCAATTCTGAAGAACCGCCAGCTAATAAAATTTTCTCTATACCGCGCGCCGATTGGCTACGATACATATCAAAAACATATTTTATTTCATTGATAATCGGGCCCAGTGAAGCTTCAATTGTTTTGGGAATACCACGTTGTGCTTCGCCCAAAACCAAACCAAAGTCCCGCTTAAACTGCTCTGCTCTTTCTTGGCTGACATTTAAGCTAGCGGCAATCGCTTTGGTGATAGTCAAGCCGCCTACATCTATACTACGATTTAATACGGGAATGCGGTTGGCGATCACGCAAATATCCGTGGTAATAGAACCAATATCCACGATCATAGCCAATTGGCCATCTTGCGGCAATAAAGACCTGCTCAAAGCAAAGGCCTCGGTTTCCAAAGATACCAAATTCAATCCCGCGCCTTGAAAAACTTCTACATATTTATTCACCAAACTTTTGGGCGCGGCGGTTATCAAAACTTTTATATAATCCTGCTGTTTAGAAATAATCTTGTCTTTGACTTCTGGTTGTTCGGACGTGATACTATCCGCATTTTCTTCCTTCTTTTTAAACAGCTGCCAACCATCATCTTTTTTCTTTTCCTCCGCCAAATCATTATCTACCATCTTCCAGTCCAATACCATTTCTTCCAACGGCAAGGGAATATATTTCTTTGCCTCCCAATTAATAGCCGACGTTAATTCTTTACCAGGCAGTTTCGGTAAATTTATAATTGAAGTAAAAACAGCAAAAGTAGGTAAAGCAGCAATGGCTTGCTTACTGGTAACACCCGCTTTGGCAAGCAAAGACTTCAGAACGCTAATTAACTTAGTTTTACTTTCCGGAGTATTGTCATGAATAATATCATTGGCTACATCAACATAACCAAAAGTATCCAGCTTAATATTTTTTCCATCGTGTGTTAATTGTACCAATTTAATACTAGCGGTACCAACATCAACGCCGACATAAGTTTTTGTTTTGGAGAAAAGTCCCATCTTGAAAATTACCAACTTATAAATTTTCTAACTAATTGAGCAAACTCTACCTATTCCAACTGGGCAGATAGCCAGCTAAGTTTTGCAAACCAGGGGGCGTATTTACCAAGGTACGACCATCATAACTAAATACCTCCGCTGCTTTCAAACCAACAAAATATTTACGTTGAAAATCTATCTCTTTAGCTATCACCATGCCAGAAAATACTAACTGATTACCGACACCGTCGTTTAAAGAAGAATCATCACCAGTAAATAATTTGCCGCTGGCAATAGTGCCATCACCCAATAACACATAGGTGCCAACCACTTCACTAACGGCAGGATCAATGTAAACATTGCCCAAAACAATCCAAGCCACTGAGGCAATCTGGCTGAGGTCGCTAGGCGTACCGGGGTTATAAGTCAAAGCTTGATCAATATACAAATCGCCATCTATTACTATAGTTCCCTCGCCACTAATATTTGGGCCCACCGCATCACTAAAAGCTCGCGCCTCTGATAAACGCCACTGACTGACGCTATCATCGCTACTGGTAAAATAATAAACCGCTCCATTCAAAGCTCCATTATTTAATAAATTTTGACTAATGTCATAACTCGTACCCTCGGTAATATCAAAATAAGTGTCATTGTTAGTGGCTTGAGACGACAAATCATCTAAATCAATCTCTACTATAGACGTGCTATAGGTATTGGTAGTGCTGGGAAAATCTAAATCAATATTGCCTACCAAACAAGCTTTGCTACTGGATAAGGTGATATTGCTGGCAGAACTCTGAGAAATAATACAATAAGTAGCATTATACTCGCCTTCTGGCGCACGAGAGCCTCTGATATCGCCGCCGCTATATACGTCGCTATATTCTGTTTTCACATAAGGGCCACCGGAAAAAGTCTGCTCAAAACGAATCCAACCCAAACCATTGTCACCACCACTCCACGCCCAGCCAACGAGATAACCGGCGTCATTCTGCCGCACACAATAAGTATCCTCTGCCGGCGTCACACTAGTATCACAAGTATTACCCGCTCTAAATCGTATCCAGGCATTATTATTGGGATCAAAATCAGAAAAAGTAGCCACCGCCCAACCTGACAATTCCTTAGTATCCGAATCCATGGCTACGGGATAAGCAAAATCATCGCCGCCGGTTATGGTAGGTAGAGAGCCAATACTAGACTCACCGACCGTTGGATTAAAATCAATCCAACCTATATTGGAAGACCAAGCTTGGCCAGAAATAGCACCGCTATCTGGATCAATAATCACGCCATAATTGCTGTCATCACAATGACTGCTTAATTGGCCTTGATTTTCACCGGCATAAACATTTTCACAATTCAAAGATATCCAACCCACTGTATCAGTCCATCCCCAACCCGTAATCTCGCCATTATCCAAGGCAGCCTGAATACTGGGCTGGCTGGCAATCAACCACCAAACAATCGCTGCCAAACCCAAAACCAAAATTAATAAATAGTGAAAAATGTGAGTGATAATTTTCATCAACTAAAAAAACAAAACATTATTTAAGTAACTTAAGAAGATCTATCAAATCAGACTCCGTCATACACGTAGTACCAATGCATAGTTGTCCCGTAGCAGAATTAATAGTAATAGAGCCGGTAGTAATGTCGTCTTTAGTCATGCTATCTATTTTAGTAACATCCCCCAAGCCCTGAATCTCATTAGTTGAACTGCTATCCGCATCATCTACTGCATCTGTGCCACAAGTTAAAATTTTATTTCCATCAGTAGTCACCTTATCACAATTAGCTGACAAGCCATTGACTGTCACATTACCATCAACCAACAAAGCGTCATAAACTTGGACGCCAAACTTATCATCGCCATTAAGATAAAGATAATCATCAATTTCACCGTTAACCGCTACTATATTGCTCAAACTACTATTTAAAGAAATGCCGATGCTATCTATAGAAGCATTGCCATAAACTAAAATATTTGTATCGCCACTAACTGTTAAAATATCAGCCGCATTATCAGCGACCGGATCAGTACCAGTGGGCACGTCTACGGTTTTGAATACAGCATTACCCGTACCCTGGCCAGATACTTCATCCCAACTACTAACACAATTTTGCCCATTACCGCTATCATTCAAACAAATTTGATGCGTGCCTCGCGTATCGCCACCAATATAAACATCACCATCAAAGAAAATATTATCCGTACCACTGGTGCTGGAAGGTTCTATGGTAATCACCTGCGGCACAACACCGCTGCCCCAATCACTTTGCACTATAAAAGCATTGCCCAAGCCACCAGAACGGGGTAATTTCACTTTAAAATTGCCATAATAATAACCAGCATAACCGGTAGCAGATGCGCCGCCACTATTATAACCGTAAACACCGAAACCAGCAGCCGGCGCCGTGCCATAGACACCAATACTATTAGACCCGGCTAATGCCTGTCCTATTACACCATAACTCACAAACTTAGCCGCAGTAGTGGTGTCAGCAGACTTGCCATGAACAGCGCTATTGTAAGACTCTATAGACTCTACCTCCTTTGCAATACTGTGGGCTTGGCTATACAAACCATAACCACCAACGCCTTCCCCACCCTCTGCTATATAAATTCTATTATTACCCCCCGTCATATTTAAAATACCATCATTGGTCAGTAAAATATTATTAGTAGCAACCAATAAATCATTTGCTAAAGTGTGAGCGGTTTTTCCTAAGGATTCTTCCGTGCATACCAATTGTTCTGCACCGCTGTCCCAGCTACAAACAAGATACTTATCATCATACCCAGATAAGCCGCCATTGGGAACCAATTTCGCTCCTACGGTAATACCAGAATCATCTACACTTATGTCGCCAGCTTGAAGTGGAACGCCATTAGACAGATTTAAACTACCGGACTGAATAGTACCCCCTTCCACTGTAATTGGTTGTGGCCGATTGCAACCAGGGGGAGCACAAGTTGGATCTGACCACGCCGCATTGCTGCCTTGCGGTAAAAATAAAAGCAGAGCAAAGGCAAAAAACAACAGTAAAAATTTGCTTTGTCTCATAATTTTGATTTTACTAATAAAATAATAATTTTTTTGACTAGTTACTGACTTTATTATACAATATATTCATAAATACGACAAGATAAAAATAATCCTATGAACAATACAAATTGGACAAGCAAAAGCATTGCCCTGTTCATTATCGCCGGCCTGATAGTGCTGGCACTATTTACCCTGTGGGGCTATAATTGGGGCTATCGCAATGGTTTGGCTAGTGGGCAAGACATCATTAACAAATACCAGGGTGATCTTGGTTATGATCAAGACAAGAATAATGTTTCCCCACCAACAAATGATCCAAACAGCCCTACAACAGGAGTTCCCTTGCCACCATTAGACAATCAACAACCGGCCACCTCAGCCCCCAATCAAAATAATAATAGCGTCCCAACGCCACCAATTGAATAATAAAAAACTATGAACACTATAACAAAATACATTTTAATAATAATAGCGCTTGTCATCATCTGGTTAATCGCGCTTTACAATAAATTGATAAACTTGCGCAATCGCTGCCAAGAAGCCTGGTCTGATATAGATGTCCAGCTAAAAAGACGCTATGACCTTATCCCCAATCTGGTAGAGGCAGTCAAAGGTTATGCCAAACATGAACAGGAAACACTAGACAAAGTAATCAAAGCTCGTAACTCCGCCATGCAGGCTCAAGGAGCTGACAAGGCTCAAGCGGAAAATGAACTATCAGCTACTCTCAAATCTATTTTCGCGCTATCGGAAAATTATCCGGATCTCAAAGCTAATCAAAATTTTCTCCAATTGCAGGATGAGCTGACTGATACGGAAAATAAAATCCAAGCCGCTAGACGTTTTTATAATACCAATGTCCGCGATCTAAACATTGCCTTACAAACTTTTCCCAGCAATCTCATTGCTAAACTGCTAGGCTTTAAGGCGCGCGATTTTTTTGTTACCGAAGCGGAAAGCAAAGAACCGGTAAAAATAAAGTTCTAAAATGTACCAAGCAATCACCGCCAATAAGCGTAAAACTTGGCTTTTACTGCTATTATTTATAATCATAATCAGCGCGCTCGGTTATATAATAAGTCTTTGGTATGGTAATGGCAGTTATATTTTTTTCTTAGGGGCAATAATTATTGCCTTGCTTTTGTCTTTAAGTAGTTATTATGGCGGTGACAAAGTAGCTTTAGCCACTGCTGGCGCTAAACAAATTAGCAAGCAGGACAATGCTTATGTCTATCGGATGGTAGAGAATTTGTGCATTACCGCGGGCTTGCCATTACCAAAAATTTATATTATCAACGATCCGGCCATCAATGCTTTTGCCACCGGACGCGACCCCAAGCACGCCTCTATCGCCATCACCAGCGGCGCCATTGACCAGCTGGCCAATGAAGAGTTAGAAGGCGTCATAGCGCACGAATTATCTCATATTCAAAATTATGATATTCGTCTGATGATGATAGTTATCGTTTGCATAGGTTTGATTACTTTGGTTGCGGACTGGCTACTACGCACCCGTCTATACGGCCTGGGTGGTCACAATAATAATCGCAATAATAATGCCGGTGGTATCATTTTGATAATTGGTATTATATTAGCTATTTTATCTCCCTTGTTTGCCAAACTAATCCAACTAGCCATCTCCCGGCGCAGAGAATATTTGGCAGATGCTGCAGGCGCCATGTTAACACGCTATCCCGCTGGCCTAGCCAATGCACTAAGTAAAATAAAACAACAAAACCAACCTCTACGCCACGCTAATAATGCGACTGCTCATCTCTATATTGCCAGTCCCTGGGCTAATACAAAAAAATTGTTTGCCCGCGCCCTAGCAACTCATCCACCCATTGAAGAACGGATAGCAAAACTGCAAAGTTTCAACCTTGAAAACTAACCCCATTAGAGGTTTGGTCTATAAATACATTTCCCTACACCACATATAATCTAGTTCAACAAAAAACACTAAACATAAAACCTGAAGAAACTATAGTAAAAATAGGTTGAAAAATTATCTAAACCTCTAACGGGGTTGACAAAAAAAACAATATAATCTAGAATACAAACGCTTTTAAAGTATATTTTATTATTTAGTCTTAACCGTGCTATCGGCTGTTCGCGGCCGACAGTCCCCCGGATTTAGTCACCGTGGGGTAAGATGGAGACCTAATGGAAAAAAAACATTACGAACTAACCTATATTGTTTCCACTGCCATAGCGGAAACAGAACATCCTGCTATTAAACAATCAGTGGCCGATAACCTAACTCAAGCTGGTGCTACTATTACCGATCAACAAGACCTAGGCAAGAAAAAATTTACCTATGTCATTGATAAGGTTCGCCATGGCTTTTATCAAGTGATTGAGTTTGATACCGAGCCTGCTACTATCAATACTATCAACCAAAATCTTAAACTCAACTCCAATGTGTTGAGATTTTTAATTGTCATAAAAAATCCTATTTCCGCGGCCGCTCAAGAACGCCAAGCTAAAATCCAAAAGGCGCATGAAGAACGGGCTGAAGAAAAGGAAAATAATGACAAATCCAAAAAAACTAGTGAGACTAAAAAACCTAAGCAAAAAGTAAGCTTGGAAGATCTTGATGAAAAACTAGACCAAATTTTGGATAGTGATGATCTAATTAATTAATCATCAAATTTATGGATTTAAACAAAGCTACCCTTATAGGTCGCCTAACTCGCGACCCCGAAGAACGCACTACACCGGCCGGCGACCACGTCGCATCTTTTTCAGTAGCCACTAACTTCACTTGGACTGATAAAAATGGTCAAAAGCAAGATCGTTCTGAATTTCACAATGTCGTTGCCTGGCGCAGGTTGGCGGAAATAGTTGGCCAATACCTGAAAAAAGGCAGTAAAGTCTACATTGAAGGCCGACTGCAGACCCGTAACTGGGAAGACCAAAATGGCATCAAAAGATATCGCACAGAAATCATTGCTGAGAATATGATCATGCTTGACAGTAAAGGCAGTGGCGGCGGTGACGGTAATACTGAATACACGCCCGTCCCAGAACAACCCGCGGATGATAATAAACCAGATGATGACGCGGAAATCAATGTTGAAGATATTCCTTTTTAAACAAGATTTAAATCACTAAAAAATTATGGCCAAGAATAATCAATTGATAAAAACTGATAAAAAATACTGTCATTTCTGTGTTAATGGTATCGCTGATATTGACTTTAAGAATGTACAACTGCTACAACGGTTCTTATCCTCCTATGGTAAAATTGTCCCGCGCAAACGTAGCGGAGTCTGCAATAAGCACCAACGCATAATGTCCCAAGCTATCAAACGGGCTCGTTTTATGGCTCTCCTCCCCTATACCAGTAAATAATTATTTTCCTCCCGCCCCAGTCCGTCCCCTTCGGGCGACGGACTGGGGCGGGTTTTTTTATCAAATACACTTATTAACTAAAATAAAACTTATGTTATCAATGAGTGAACTAAAACTAGGAACGGTCATAGATATAGACAGCCAACCTTATCAAATCACCTATACTCAACACATAAAAGTTGCCCGCGGCGGCGCCAGTCTACGCACTAAATTAAAAAATCTTGTCACCGGACAAACTTTGGAAAAAACTTTTTCTGGCGGAGATAAAGTAGAAGAAGCCAACCTGCAAAGACAAAAAGCTAACTTTCTTTACCGCGAAGGAGACGCTTTTCACTTTATGAATAATGAATCTTTTGAGCAGTTTGAACTAAACTTGGACGAAGTTGGCTTGGCTGCTGACTTTATCATGGATGGTATGACAGTTGATACTTTAGTATTTAATAATAAGCCAGTATCAATCAAGCTGCCCACCAAAGTTGAGCTGAAAGTAACAGAGGCTCCTCCTGGAATCAAGGGTGACACTGCTGGATCTGCTAATAAAGTGGTAACGCTGGAAACCGGTGCGGAAATCAAAGCTCCTTTGTTTATTAATCAAGGCGACACAATTCGTGTCAATACCGAAACTGGCGAATATGTGGAAAGGGCTTAAATCATAATTGTATTAGGTTCAAAAAACCTCTGCCTTAGGGCAGAGGTTTTTTAATATTTTTATACAGCTCACACCGCTAGCAATAAACCGCTATCATCCGGCTCTACCTCAGACCAATAAAGTTTATTATCTTTAGTATCAACATAAGCTATCAAAATAAAGCGAGCTTTATCGGCCGGCCCCAGCTGATCAATAATAGACAAGCTAATTTGTGCTGCCTCGCTATTATCAAAACCAAGTTTACTCTGTAAAATCTGGCGCAAAGCTAGGCTCAACATACCGGCAGTCCAAGGCGAATTGAGCCATTTTTCTACCTGAGCCTCACCAAATTGTTTATCTACTATCAAGTACTTACGTAATATACCGGCTAGCCTATGGTCTTGCCACAATTTTAATAACTGACCTTTTTTTGCAAGATATACTAAAATAGTAATTACTTCTTGCTTTTTCTCCAGGCCTAGTGATTGCCATAAATAATCAACTATTTTTGCTATCTGACCGCTACTGACCCGTTGTAACTCGGCTTGCGCGGCCAATAAATTATCCGGTTTCAAAAATTCACGCCAGCTATCCTTGTGAAAATGTATAGATCCAGAATTATCTTCTGGCGCAGCAATAGTAGTCTTGACCGGCTGCCAATCTTGCCAAGGAGCAATAATCACTTCTTGAATACTGATCCATAATTCTTTGGCTTGTTCTGCTTCCAACTTTAACTCCTCTTCTAAAAAGCCGGTGACCAAATCATGCGGTAACTCACCCGACAATATCGCGCTCGCCACGGCTCGCGCAGGAATATTATATTTATAACTCAAAATATCCAGCTTGGCAGCTGTTTCATCATCTTCTAGATATTGTTTAACATTTTTTTCTTTAACCATACTAAGTGGCTGTTGGTAAATTAGCGGGCGGCTGGATATCATCATCCTGATCATCTTCCGCATCTTTCTTTTGTTGCTCCTCCACTTTCTTTAAAATCGCGGCCAGGTCGGACGGATTTATATCCATTGCCTGCATTGTCAAATCAATATCAACATCATGATCATCATCTACTTGCGTGGACTGTAAGGCGCTATTCACGTGATTTAACTTATCCATTGTTTCCTGACCCAGTACTTTCTGACTTGATTTATTGGCAGCTATACTGGCGGCCAAAGACTGAAATTGTTTTTTTAATAACTTAAATTGCTGCGGCGACATCAAAGCCTGTCCCATAACAGACGTATTGCTGGCTGCTATAGGACCAGTACGTCCGTTCAATAAACCTCTAATATCATTTAACAATCCAACTACTTTATCACTCTGCTCAACCGTACTAGTTATATTGCCTGCTGGCTGAGAAGGTGCCTCTGTCGCTTTGCCAAGCGGTTTGGCAGCCGGTGCAGCTGTCGGACTGGCAGGCTTTGCGCCAGCTTCTGACGAAGTGATAGTATTCTTTTCACTACGAATCACACGATCCGTAGCCTTCTTTTCAGCCGACCCGGTCTGATTGGATTGCGTCCTCGTGTCGGTCTTACGCTCATGCTCTGACCGCTGCTCTGACCGCTGCTCTGACCGCTGCTCTGACCGCTGCTCTGACCGCTGCTCCATTCGTTCAACTCCATCTGATCCAGTAGCGGGCATATTATCAGAACGACTGCTTGTGCTGGGCGCTACTGGTCTTTTGCCAGACTGTTGTTTAGCTGATTCCTGGCGCATTGATGATATTGCATCACTTCCGCCAGTCGTCGTTGCCTTGGCAGCTGCCGCGCTTTTTTCTGCCCGTGTCTTTATCTGACCAGCAGATCTATCAATCTTGGTAATCTCTTTGTCCCAAAATTTAACAGATTTATCAGCTTCTTTACCAGCATCATTTGCTAGCTTCTTATCCGTCTTAGCCTGACTCTGTAAAGCTTGATAAGCTACTCCTTGATCATATGTGTTACCTACTTTAATATCCTCTGTATCCAGCTGCGCCTCTATATTGTTAACAATAGCGGGTAATGACTCAGCTTGCACATCAAGCCCGCCCTCTTTGACAGCTTGTTGTAAAAGATTGGTAAGTTGTTCTTGTCTTTCCGTAGAACTCATTTTCATTAACTGACCAATAGGCAAGTCACCACTTTTTACATTATCAGCTATCACCTGACGAGCTGCCGCATTATTATTATAATACTTTTGCTCGTCTCTATATTTATTAACTTCCTTGGCTTTGTTGCGTAGATAATCCTGTTTACGTTCTTGTTCGCTATAATATTGTTTACTAAGCTCGGCCGCGCGCTCAGACTCTTGTTGTCGTAATTGCTTGGCCTTTTCCCCCTCTATTGTTTGGTTCAATTCTTTACGCTTCATATCGGAGAATTTTTTAACTTCTTCACTAGAAAGAGTGCGGCCAAAACGTTTTTCCAAATCAGCTCGCTGTGCAGTACTAACAAATGTTTGGCTACCGCCAATAGATTGGGGCGCGCTGCCAATGCTGTCTTGTCGTGCTTTACTAGTCGCTGTCTTAAACTCAACTTTGGCTTGCTGGTTCGCTTGCTCGGCTCTGGCAGCCGCATTCAAGAAAGAGGTATTTTGTTCTCTGGCTGATTGTTCATAATCTTGCTGTTTGATATTTTTACGAGCAACATATTTACCGGCTAAAGTCTTGATCATAGACTCATGATCTACTGCTGAGCCAGATTCTTCACTTATCTGATAATCTTCTGCTTCCGTGAAACGTCGCTTAATAGCTTGTGGTAACTCTGGTGGTCGTTCAGCCGAATCCTTGCTTTGCCGTTTTTGCAAAGCATCCACCAAATACTCACCAGCGATTTCTTCATCAGTCCAATCACCCTCGCCTCTCGTGCGTATAATATAATCTTTGGCAGCCTGGCGATCTGTCTCTGTCATATCGGCCCAAGCTTGCTGGCGCATAGATTTATCCGGATCAACCTTATCCAACCAACCATGTTTAGTTTCATGTTCGTACAACTGCCTTATCTCTCCGCCCGCCCGATGTTTGTTAAATAAACGCAAACCATTTTCACGCATTGTTTGAACATTTGTGGCATCGGCCATGTCCAAATTTGCTATATTGGCATCCGCGTTTATCAAGGTTTCATTTTTTATTTTTGCCAATTTTTCACCAGAGGCCGACGTATCTTTACCAAAATAATCAAACAATATCTGCCTGGTCTGTTCTTCATCTTCGCTGTCAGCCAAAGCCTGCTTTTGCTCTTCTATCATTTGTCGCATACCATTGGCAATAATCACAGCTTCATCACCATTAACATTTTCACCTTGCAAAGCTATATCGTTTATATCCAATTTGTCACCAACTACTTCTTGCAAACGATCAAAATCAACCGCTGCTTTGTCATTGCCGGCCCGCAAAGTAACGCCATATTGGCTACTCTGACGTATCCGAGTATAGTCATCAAACTTATCTTTCTCCACAAAATTATCACTACCCATTTTTGCGCTAGCGCTATCATAAAATCGCTCCGACATTAACTTGCCGTTGCTACGTACAAATTGATCCGTAGTCATAGTTTGACTTTGATCACCATTTTTCAGCACCACCTGATCGGCATCCAAGTCAGAATTGGTCGTGTCAATCTGCCAGCCAGACTCACCTTTAATACTATTTACCGTCTCTTCGGGTCCCAGGCTTATCATGTGTTCCATGGCGGCACGCTTGGTATTTTCCATTTTTTCAATATCGGTATTGTCCACACGGAAATCACGTTTGGATTTTTCTATTTTAACACTACTTAACGCCTCAACCTTTTCATCAGGCTGCACCACGCTCACACCATCTGGTAAACGACCAAGGAACTCATCCACTTGAGATAATTTTCCCTTAAGAAATTGGGCTCCCATTAGCCATGCTGTTCTTGCTTTATTGGCCTTTTGTCTTTTTTCTTTGGTTTCGGCATCATTTACTTTGTCATCCAAATGCTTATACTGCTTATATATTGCATTCGCGTCCATTTGTTTCATGATCGCTTCTGCTGCCGCTGGTTTAACTGCGTTCAATGGATCCAAAATATTATAAGCTCTAAAAGAGTCAGGATTAGCGGGCAAAACCTGACCTAATTTTTCCATATTCAAACGGTCTTCCTGTTTGCCCTTAGCCCAGTCAACCGCATAGCGCATAATATTAGCCGGAGCGGTCATACTCATGCCCCGTGGCCTATAAGTAAAATCTTTCAACTTTGCTTCCGTACGTTGATTTATTTCTTCTTGTTTGAACTGCTCTATATCTTCCTCAGTAACTGGTTGTTCATTGAGAAATGGTTTATTATTTATATCCTGCAAAAACCTGTCCTGCCATTCACCTTGTTCCTTTTTGCTCAACTTTTGCCAGGCCGTTTTGGTTTTCTGTTCCCTGACTTCACGCAGCTGATCATCAGTCAAATCATAATCTGGCGATATAGCAGAGGGATTTTTTTCACGATAAGCCTGTTTATCTTCTTCGGTGACGTTGATTTCTTTATCAGCATAATAATTCATCATCGCGCTTTCTTTATCACCAGATAACAATGTCTTAGCTTTTTTCGTCTTAATATCTGTCTTCACTTGCGCTAATTTATCATCACCGGCAAACTCCTTACTTACCTCATCAACAACTACTCTCTTAATGTTATTTTTTTTCTTATCTTCCCTTATTTGACTAGCAGTCACTAAAGTCTTTTGAGCGGCCTCGCCATCCAAACCAAATTTTTTCAAAACAATCCCCGCTGCTTCCTTTCTACTCTTTTCCCTACCTTTATATTTATCAATTTTACGTGCCAAGCGCAAAGAATTTAAAGTTCCCATAACGCCACCCCGAGCAGCATAGGCGTCACGTTTTTGATCCAATTCATCCAAATATTCTTTACTACCCCCTTTACGACCAAAAGCCTTACTAGCATCTCTAGCCCAAGAAACAGACTTGCCAACGCCTTTGAAAGATCCCTTGACCCCTTGCCAACCATATTTCTGCGCCCAACCAGTGCCCTTACCAAAAGCAGCGCCGGCCGCTCCACCCATGCTCTTAGCCATTTTCATACCCACTATCAACATCAAAATACCCATCACATAATTCATCAAAAAACTAGCATTAGCCAAGCTACTGTCAATCAAACTGGTAGGCTGATTGCTCGTATCAACGTTTTCACCAATAAAACCACCCGGTGATCCGGCAACAGATAAAGCTAACCATAAAAAGAAGGCAATTACCGGGCCAACTATCAACTGATCAGTAAATTGTTTCCACCACTGTCCACCCAATGAAGACAAGCGGCCGGGCAAAATATTGGCCAAATACGCAAAGGGTGATAAGACTACCAAAACCCATAACATCACAATACGGGCAGCTAACATAATAATCATACCAATCAAAACAATCGCTAATATGGCCGCTATCACTATAGCAAAAACAACGCCCATCAAAATAGACCAATTGTCTTTTTCAACATAGCCAGCGTCATTCACAGTAGTCCCTAAACTGGTCAATTTATTCAAGCCAAAAGCCTGCGCAAAACCCACGATCAAGCTATCCTTGAAAGCGCTGACAAAAGTCAGCATGACGATTTGCGCGACATCAATCAAAGCACCAGCAATGGTTTTAGAAAAATTTATTAAAATAGCCATAAAAATAATCTTTTTAAGAAAATTCTTATAGCTATAAGAAGATATATTCAATACTGTACCCACTGATATCACCAACATCATGACAATGAAAAACATGTTGCAGATATCACGCACCAACTTCCATCCCTGCACCACGGCTCCGGAGCCGGTAAAGTCATTAAAAACAGCCAATTGCGATAATACGGGTATGAGGATAGAACTAATCAAGCTGCCAATAAAATTCAGCACCCAATTCAAAATAGTAGCTAGAGCGCTAGCAATGGCATCACTAATACTAGCAACAGCCAAGACCGGCTGCGGTACCAACCAAAACAGAGCGGCTCCCGCCACCAACAAAAACAAGACAACCAGGGGTAATTGTACTGCCCGCAGTTGCCGATAGCCATTCTTTTTTTTCGCTGGCCGAAAAGGTTTTAACACGGTGTTGACCGGTTATAAATTACATTATTATTATACCAGAAAATTATCATCTCTTGAAGACCCGCCCCGTTAGAGGTTTGGGTCTATAAATACACTTTCTTACACCATATACAATATAGTGTAACTAAAAAACACTAGACACAAAACCTAAGCAAAACTATAGTAAAAATAGGTTAAAAAATTATCTAAACCTCTAACGGGGTTGACAAATCTACTAAAATAATGTATGATAATATAATTATTTATAGCTTAGCTATAAAAATTGTACTTTAACCAAAAATGTAGGGAGGTTTCTCGTGAAATCAAGTTTTATTATAACCTTGGCAATATCATTGGTGTATAATACCGCAATAGCTGGTATTACCAATATAATGAGTTGGGATCATCCACCAGTGGTTGGCCAGCTGCGTGCCATCGTACCGAATAATGACACAATCAATGTATTCGGCAATAACGGGATATGGCTCAAAAAAGCACCGGATGATACAGAATTTGGTCTTCAGCTCATAAAAGAGTTGGATCACGAAGAAGTGTATGATGCCCTGCTAAGCTCTGACAATAATTTCTATATTGTCGGTGGTCATAGTCGTGGCGAAGGATATGTGTTGCGAGGTGATGAGTCGGGATGGACAAAAACCGTTTTCAACCAAGCAACCCATATTTATGACATAATTGAATTATCAAATTCAACTATGTTGGTAGTAGGGGCAAACGGCTTTATGGCCAAATCAATGAATAGCGGGTCCAGTTGGCAAGTAATGAGCGTTGACATTAGCAGCGGCTTAAACGGCCTACTGGAACTTGGTGACGGTGTTTTGCTGATGGGTAGCTACCCCTTTAGCAATAGCATCTATCGCTCTGATAATTATGGCGTCACCTGGTCATTGGTTATGTATAATATAGGTGGTTGGGGCATATCCACAATGCAAACCAGTGGCAATACCATATATGCAACCGCTCTGGATGCCATCTTGATCAGTAATGACGCGGGATTGAGCTGGAATGTGATAAATTATCCTACTACTCCGGATAATTTTGATCCGACTACGGTGCTTACTGTGGTGAATGAACAGACAATAATAACGGGCGGCCAACTATTACACGCCTCAGAAAATCATGGCAATACTTGGCAGTCACATATCATTGATCCTCCACTGGACGGTATGGATTTCTTCAGCGCCCAGCTAAAAATTAATGAAGTCTTGTGGACTATCAGCTATAACGGAATAATTTTAAGTGCGGAATACAATATCACCGCCCTTGAAACCGAGCCAATAAGCGCACAGGATTATGCGCTTTTGCCCAATTATCCCAACCCTTTCAATGCCAGTACGGTCATAAGCTATGAACTGCCACAGTCCGGGCAAGTTCAACTGTCTGTATATAATATGAAAGGTGAACAAATGGCTCAGCTGATAAATAACTGGCAAACAGCTGGGCAGCACGAGATTAACTGGTCACCGGGCAATATTGCCAGTGGCACATACATTGTTGTTATAACTGCTCAGAATAAACAACTGAGTAGAAAACTAACAATAATAAAATAATAATCAAAAAATAAACCAAGCCGGTCTTAACAAAGATCGGCTTTTTTATTTGCCACCTGTACAAAGCACGATTGAACTAGCTAGGCTGGATTGACCCTAATCAATCTGGTACTATAGCTAGAAAAATCAAATAAGGGAAGAAATATTAAAAAAAATGAGCCAGCCCTACTTAGCTTGACAAATCTACTAAAATAATGTATGATAATATGTTATCATAAAAGTGATAATTTATCCCCTTTTTCAGGAGATAAAGAACCTTGAAAACTAACAAAACAATAAATTAAAGAAAAAGGAGGGCTCATCATGAAAAAGATGATGTCTTTAATGATTTTGGTTATTTTGAGTAACGGTAACCTGCTTGGTCAGGAAGCTCAAGACGTACAGTTTACCTACTGGGAAAGTCCGGTAGGTTACAGCCTGTCCAGCATTGCCATTCAACCGAATGGCAATATCAATATGGTCGGTGCCAACGGCACCTGGCTTCTGAAAACGCCGGAGTCTGATCATTTTGTGTTGCAACAAAATCTAGGTTGGCACTTAAAAAAAATGGTTGCAATTGATGACAGTATTTTTTATATTAGCGGGTGGGCCTCTTTAGGCCATGGCGTTATAATCAAAAGTGTTGACGCTGGTTTAAACTGGGAATGGAAACGCCTTGACGGACATCCGGTTCACGACCTGGTATTTTGGTCAGACAATGATGCGATTGCAGTAGGTGACGATGGATTTATTATCAAAACATCAGACGGTTGGGAATCATGGACCCAAGTCGGCGCCGGCGTGACTGAGAGTTACTTATACTGTGTTGATTATTTGGGTAATGGCGTACTCTTAGCCGGTGGCGATCCGTATGTCATGCTCAGATCAATTGATTATGGTGAAAGCTGGACCATTGTTAGCGATCACGTCTCAGAGGGCCGTGTATATGATATGGATCACAACAACGGCACTGTTTTTGCAGCTTTGGGAGGTTTATTATTGCAAAGCAATGATAATGGCCAAACATGGGATGAAATCAGTAATCCCAACCCAAATGACTACACCATGACCTTGTTCATGGCAGGCCCGACAGAAATCGTGACCGCTGGACACGATATGCATCACTCTATTGATAATGGCAACTCGTGGCAAAGCTACCCTACCGGTATAAGTGTGCTATTCAATGATATTATGAAGGATCAGAACGGGATCCTTTGGATGGTCAATTATCAAGGAGACATTGTGAGTACTGACCTGGTGACCGCTATTATTCCAACCAATTCATTGTCAATGCCACAGCAATACTCGCTAGAGCAAAACTATCCCAATCCGTTCAACGCCAGTACGGTCATATCATATGAACTGCCCGAACCAGCCTTGGTAAGCCTGACCATCTTCAATCAGCTTGGTCAACCAATCCGAATTTTGGTGAACGATGAAAAAGCAGCAGGGTATCAGGCCGTGGTTTGGGATGGTCTTAATAATGCCGGACAGCAAGTTGGAACGGGAATCTATTTCTACCAGTTGCGGGCCGGTAACTTCAACAAAACATATAAGATGATTTTGTTGAAATGATTTGTTGAAATGAAAGGCATAACCGGTCTAGTAGCAAACTAGACCGGTTTTATTTTTACTATAACAAACTCCTATGGTGTTAATCTTATACTGCCTGGATATTCAAACCAACCAGTAGATTGTATCGAATTAGAATAATTATCTTTACAAACATTACTACTCCCCTCCGTGCAATAGCCCCAATTATCTTCTATATAAACTTTAGGCTTATAGATACAAGAATTACTACTACCATCAATATCACCAGGTGGATTCGGATCAGCACAAGTATAAGTATGATTAAAGCTAAAATAACCAATGCTATTTTGATAGTCATCCACGCAAAAACGCAAGTCATCGCCGATATCTATGGCTTGGCACTGACCCAGATTGCCAAATTTGCTGGCCGTACAGCTATTATTATTACGACAACCCCACAACAAATGAACATTTTTAATTCTAATAGTTTGTGGGGAGGCCAATGCCTGATCACGCAAATTCGCTACCGCCAGTTCTCGCAAACAATAACCGGAGGGATTATTATTATCCACGCAAGCGCTAACCATATCAGGGGTCACTACGGCTGTGCTGCTATAATGTCCCCAAGTATTAACATGGCTATCAAAATCATCCATACTGTCAAGCGTGGCAAAGCTCAAAAAGGGATACTGCTTGCCTTGACTACAATAACCGATACCATAACAAATATGATTTGCTATTCCATTCTTTAAGAAGCCAGGACTAATTTGATAATCATACTCCAAAGTCAACACATCTCCGGCGGCAAAACGAGGGATAGCACTCATCTTATTCGCTGGCAAACGCAATGTCATCCAATTACGAGTTGAATTATTAGATGCATCATATCCTGTTTTTTGCGTCATATAAGCATAGCCTGAATGCCAATCGTGCTGGGTATTGGGATAAGCATAAAAATTAAAATTATTAGCAGTAGCAGAAAACGCCGGGGCACCAAAAGCATCGTCCAGTATGCCGGTAGAACAATTATTAATACACATGGATTGATGATTTTTCAATGACACGTCACCTGGTACAATAGAATTCCCGCTACCTGAACCACCAAAGATACTACCATCACCCCAGTCCACTACTAAATTATTCAACGGTATCTGATCACCGCTTACATTATAAGCATAAAACTTCATGGTAACATTGGCACTATCCTTAGCAAAAGAAATATCACCGCTTGTCTTGCTATTGATAGTGATGCCCTTGCTAGATCCGGCTGTCTCCTCGCCAGCAAGGGTGATAACTGGCCTGATTGTGACCACTTCGGCATCACTGATTGATCCGCCTACTTCACTACTATTTGATTGATAACTACCATTTGACCAACTGAAACGAGCTACTATTTTTGCAAATAATTCCTTAATAACACTAAAAACATTGGCAAATCCAGTATTATCAACATCATTAATCTGATTATATACGGTCAGTGGAGTAGCTGTATCAAGACCCAAGCAACGACCACCGGCTGCATAACAATTATCTTTACCCTCGTCTGTGTGACAATCGTATGTAGCGTTACTTGATTGGCAAATAGCGTAAGTATTATAAGGAGCGCAATCATTATCAACACGACAACTAGCACCAGAATTAACACAGGTGCCCATAACTTCAGGAATAGTATCGCAATGAGTATATTGGCCAGCCTCATAATCACAACTGCTCTGATCAATTTGAGACTCTATATAACCTTCACAAGTATCATTGTGATTCACGGGGCACTGCATGTCGCTACTGCATGACTGACCCTCTCTCTCACCGCCGGCACAAGTGGCGCCCGCAGCAGCTGCAACGCCCACACATTGAGAATAGGGTATATCCTCACTACCAGAAATATTACTATAAGGTGTCCCAGCACTATTAATTACATCCACGCCAGAAAACTGCCCCACCGACTCTACATTAATTGGGGTATTATAATTATTCAAAACAGTATCAGCAGAGACGGACATTCGTCCATACCAATCTTTATACTGATTGGGCCAAGCTGCCAAAGTAACAGGCGGATTAATTAATTGATTGAATTTGGGGTATTCAACTTGCACTATATCGGTACACATGGTTTGTTGTTGCGTAATATAATCAGGTGTAGATACTACTAAATTTCTGATCTGCATTAATCTTTCCTCGCCACTACCAACAACGCCCACAACAACAGAATCACAAGGAACCGGAGAATTAATATCCAATAAAACATCATCATTTCCACCGTCAGGAATAGTAGCAAGATAGTCTGTCTGATTACACGATAATTCAACCGCGAAATAAGGTATTTGATCACTAATAGTGCCATATATATCACCCAACTCAAAAGTCAAACGATAATGATATTGATTATCAGGACCTAGCGTAACATCACCCAAATTATTGTTCTCTATATAACACGAACCTGATGGGGCATAAAGTTCCATCCAACTAGTTCCCTGATTGGCAGCAGGATAACTAATGCAAGACGACCCTTGCTGATTAGAAACATTACTCGGATACGCCGTCCACCCACCCTGTGGCAGATCACCGCTATCTAATTGGGACATATCTCCAAATTGTACAAGACTGCTATAATCACCAGATGGCAGAGTTACTTCGTCACTACTACCTGCAGCGCAATAATACATATTACCGATAGGCAAATTTAATGAAGCTTGCACATCAACAGCATTAGGATCATATTCTCCGCTTAATATATTCAATGGCAACCAAGTAATACAAGGATGTTCTTGACCGCCGACACCTTGAATAGTACGGGACATATCTCTTTGTAAACAGAATCCCCAAGCGCCACGATATTCATTTATCTTGGTTATAGTACTGTCTGGAGAGCCATCCGTGTGAGTAATAGCATCAGGATATTGATAGTCCAAACCATAATACCTAGTTTCTCCCTGACTATAACTTATCTCCCGATAGCTACACTCACAACCAGCGCCGCCTTCATCGCAAAGATTAGCCTGCGCAAAAGTCTGCGGTTTGCTTATAATATTACCATTATCATCTCGTCGGACAGTCATATTCTCTGTGGAAAACGGCGCATTGGTGCTGGGATAAAGACGACAAGAGGGCGATATGGAATTAAATGACATACCTTCAGTGCCAGTCGGCAAATGCAAAGTCAAAGTATCATTATTGGCACTAGACACCAAAGTCTCCAAAGGCGGTATATCCAACAAAGAATAACCACTATAATCCTGCCCCGACCAGCCTACTTCGCGAGACTGGTACTTAGCCACATCCAGCTTCTCTGTCACCGGCCTATCCACCCACTGTAAACATTGCGTACCATCCGGCGACAATTGAGTACAACGACCGAGATCATAGCACAATTGTTGTTGGCTACCATCAGGCTGAGTGATAACAGTAGAAGACTGACAAGCTAGCCACTCTGAGCATTGACGATCACGACTAACACTAATAATACGATTAGCATCACAACCGACTGATCCATCTTGGCAACTGACTGGCAATACCAAATTACCACTATTTTGTGTGCTATTATGATACGTGCTACTACTATCATACTGAGTGATTATCTGCCCATCATCCAATGACAATTGTGACGTATCTTCTACCAAAACACACCCCTTATCCTGTGAAACCTGCCCACTACAACTAACGCCATTAAGCTTGTCATCGTTTATATAATAATAAGACTGCAAGCGCCTGACACTAACATTATCAAAATAACGACCATCTAAATCATTGCCCGCAAATCCTAAACTTATATCACAACTATTATTATCTATATTATTGTTGATTCTAAACTTGGCCGAGACATCTACAAAATCGCCATTAGTATTATTAATGATAAATTGCCTATCACCCACATTACCACTGATAATAAAACTATTGTCTCGGGAGCTAATATTTGCTCCTTCACACTCCAAACCAAGACGTAGTCTATCACCATTGGCAATTCCTTTGGCTTTTATGCGCACCACATAATCTACACCGCCAGATAATCCTGAAATATTCTGCACATAAGACGTATTATCAGCATAAAGAGCACTAGCAGCATAACTATCATCCCAGCCCTCACTCGCATCCCAACGAATATTATCAGCCAAATTCTTATTATAGCTCCAAAAATCTGGGGTAGTAAGCGTATTATTATTAAACTCAAAATTACCATTGCGGATCAAATCATCGCCGGTAGTACCTACCGGATCAATAAACTCGGTACAACCATTGGCCTCTGGAATGCATAAACCAGCATAACCTTGGTAGTTGTCGTCACGGCGTTTTGGTAGCTCAATGCCTGGGCCACACTCCTGTGGCTCGCCGGATAAACTACTGCTCAAATACCAGCCCGGCTCATAAGTTGTGCCATCGTAAGTATAATTTTCCAGATAAGCGCAAGTCTTGTCGCCCGGATCAGTGATATAGACAACGCCTTCATCACTTTGATAGGCCCGACAATATAAGGCATCTTCCCGACACAAAGAACCTTCATAATTATCCGGATTATTCAATTTATAGACATCAGACCAGCTGGCCACGCTCTGATTACCAGTGGCCGGATCTGTTTGCATCACCGGTTCACCCAAAGCCGAACAACCTTGGACCCCAGCATCACACCTAAACTCAGGACGATCCACCAGATAAACTAGTTTATCAGCCGACACAGTAATGATCTCATCATCCGCTCCCATCGGCCAGCTCTGCGCTAAAGGACTAGTGCTATTCTGCGTATTTATAAAGGCGCTGCAACCTACTTTATCCTCACCGCATAAAGATGAAAACTGATAGAGATGATGGCTATTATTAGCTACGTCCTTATACTCCTGACAGCCCAGCACCGGACCATTATTACCGTTCAAACATATATCTGGTGTTTGCCAAGAACCAGCTAATAAATACAAATCAGAATTAATTTGCTTAAGATTTATATTATCCAAAAAATAGCCTGTCGTACTACCAATGGAAAATTGCAATGTCGCTTCCAAAATCTCACTACTAGCTTCATGAACACCTATCGGACCCAAGGCATACTGTTGCCACTCATCATTAATAGCAACGCTCCCCAAATCATAAACATGATCACCGACCAATAATTGAGCTGACAAATTAGAATTACCGATCTCTTGCCTCTTGGCATAAAAGGAAAGGGTGAAACTATGATTATCATTAATGAATAAAGATTTGTTTATATCACCATTGCTCCAAAGCGAATGTCCACCGGCTGTTAAAGACTCTGTCGTCAAACCACCGCCACTCCAACCGGCTTGACCACTTTCAAAATCATCATAACTTATAATGCGCGTATTACCAGCGCTATTGCCTTGATAAGCATGGCAACCAACAGCAGCAACTGTACAACTATTTGATTCGCTAGGCAAAATGACGGCAATATCCTGAGGGTTTGCAGTGCGCCGCACAAGCGTGCAATCGGCGCTAGCTTTGATAACTTGCGCTTGGTTCACTACAAAACTATTTTGCTCGGCATCAATAAAAGTACGACAATCATCACCGGCACTAGTATCACAAGCAGGCGCACTCACTTCACTATCAACGCAAATATTGTTTTCTCCATCAAAAGCTATATTTGTACAAGGGCCATCATTATCATTACTTTTCAACAAACGCCAAGTCTTCAGCTGATAACCGGCCGTATCCGATCCCTCCCAAGTATAATAAGTGGCTATATCTACATCCGCTTCTGATACACACATACGCAGATCACTATAATATTCTAACGCTTCATTTCTATCTAAATTAGTAAATTCTTCACAGCCCACATCTTGCACCTGACATTGTTGGGCGCTGCTGGGTATAAAATTCACAAAAGCACCGGCCGGATCATCACCAAACATATTTTCAATAGTGGTTTGTTTTTGCCAATATTGATCCAATCCGGCACAACTTTGACTACAATAATCACCGCTATTTACCACGCCCGCCACGGCCGGATCACCATTTACCGGAGTATATAATTGGCATCCCATTTCCTCAGCCGTACAGCTAGGGGCATAATTGGCACATTCTACGCTGCTACTATTACTACAATCTAAATAATCCGGGGCTATTTTAAGATAATTAAAAGAATTACTATTATAATCACGATAACTCATAGCTGAATTACCAAGGCTGAGCTGGACATTATCAAGGTAAACATCACCAGAACCGGCACCACCAGTGCCCATACCAATAATAATTTTGACAGCTCCCTCCGGTGCTATAAAAGGCAAGTCATATTTAACATATTGATTGGTTATAGTCAGGTCGCCACTAAAATGACAGACGCCACCACCACAGCCCTCACGCCAATTCACCACACTACTATCGCCTATATCAATATCATCATCATTAGTAGGCATGATAAGAGCGTCGTTGCTATCATAAAACTTAATGGTCACACCCATCGCTTTACTATCATTGGTTTTGGCGGCTATGGCAATATAATAAGGTAGGCCACCAATCAATGGCACATCAGTATAGACATAACTATAATTATTCATAGTGCTGACAGCTCGTTCACCAGCGAAAACTTCTGATCTGTTGTCAGTTAAACTTACATCAGTGTCAGACCAATACCAGCCGTCTGGCCTGTTATTATTAGAACCTACTTTTTCAAAACCACCATTATATAATAAATTAACTCCCCATTGGATCGGTAACAACTTAGTACAACCGGCATCAGTAGCGTCGCAATCACCAGCCTGAGCATTCAGATAAATGTTTTCATCAGCCAGCCAATCATACCCTTGCCTCACACAGCTTATATCTGAGATGATAGCATGTGGCGCAGCAGCGGTATTCAACTCCCAGCTACTCTGCTCACTATTCCAAATGATATCTCCTGTGCCGGCTCCCTCTTGGTCATAACTTTGAGCAAAATCATAGCCCCGCTGCAAACAAAACTGATCAGCCGACGCCTGGTCATATGTAATAGTGGAAGGAACATTATTAAAATCTACTTGGGGAGGGCTAAAAGTCTCAGTGGCAGCAGCACCCAATTCTTGAGCTACGCTATACCACTGACAACCCACTTCATCAGCCGTACAAAAATCTAAAGTATCTTTGATATAGCTGTATGTCTGCCCATCAGCCTTATAATTACGACAAGAAGCATAAGCCGGAGAACACTGCTGACCACCAAAGCGCCAAATATTTTCTTCGCGTGTACAATAGCCCCACGCTCCCGGCAAACATTCACCATTGTCATCACTACGCAGACAAGTCTGACTGTCCACACACATCTCCGTACGTTGGTCACTGCCAATAGACTGTAATTGAGGTCCAGGACCCATAGCCAAACATTGTGCTCGTGGCTCTTTTAATACCCAATTGGGATCAATCAAATTATGATAAGGGCTATCTGGGTTATCAAATGCCGCCAAAACCTCACCCATGGTCGCAGGAGTGTTAGCTGAGCTTATGCTAGCAGCAATTTCCCAGCCCAAGGGAATCAAACGAGCCAAACGCATTTTTTGCAAATTAGAATAACACAAAGCACTATTATAACAATAATTAACATCATTGTTACGTGGATCATCCTGGCTAATCAAAGGCAAATCAGGGCTCAATAATTTAGCATCAATCGCTTGTTGCACTGTCATGGGCTGAGTACGATTGAACGCAGAATAAAACTTTTGATTCATCACACAATTATTATATGGGACAATACCCGTAGTTGGACAAATGGTAAAATCAGACGTTGGTGTATAGTCATCTACGCTATTGAAACTCACTGATATTAAATTACTATAGTAGGCGCTAGCCGCTTCAGGACCAGGCCCAGAATTATTATCAAAATTTATGCTATTCGCCCCGCCAGTACTGGCTACCTGACTATTTTTCCAATTATTCAGTTTATTCATGCCATCTAAGATCCAACGATTTAATAACTGGGAAAGAAAAGTATTACCAAATGTACTCAAAGCCCTGCCAAAGATAGTATCCTGACTGGTAATAGCAGCAAAGGTTTTAGCCAGCTGCGCATTGCTAGCCTCTCTAGCTGGTGCTTCCGCTGTGTCTTCTACCGAAGAGCTAGGAGTTTGAATTTCGGTATTCGTAGTATTGGTTTTGCTTTTATATCCTTGGCTTTCTGTATCAAACAATGCTACCAGTTCATCACTTTTTATCTGGTTCAATAATTTATTATTCAAAGCAAAAGACGCAGAAAAATCACTTTTTCCCGTTTGAAACTGCACCTGTAAGCCTTCAGCCAAGGCCTTGGGGTCAGTATTTGTTTTAATAAAACTATCCCAGTTACGTACTACACTAGCAAGATCACATTTTGGTTCTGGCGCTTTCTGCGATTTAAGCAATGACATAGTGATGGTAGCCTTTACATCCAGACTGGGCTCACATAAATTAATGCCTAAATCACCCCACGCACTACTCAATTGCCCAATAAAATCACCAGCCGCTGCCCCAGCTGCATCCTTCACAACATCATTAAAAACCTTGGTACTAAACATCGGCTGCTGACCTCTTCCCCCAGTAGCTAGTGTTTTAGCCATATTTACCGCCATGCGCTGCGCAAATAAATCAACCGAATTAGTAATTAATGTCGTGCTTAAACGCGACTTTAAGGCAGTATAAATATCACCCACTTTCTCCCACACCCACTTGGCGGTATTGACGGCAATGACACCAAACGTAGAAGCATGAGCCGGCTGTGGAGTCACCACAGCACCACTGATAACAAAAAACAACATCACCACCAATACAATACTAGAGATTAATTTTTGTTGGGGATTAAACATTATTGTGCTTGGCTACTAATAGCTTGCTGATAAAGTTGTATCAATTCTTCATCGGTGATACCTTCCAGCTGACTGGCGCTAACACCACTGTCTAATAAGGCTTGGCGAATTTCCTCCGCCGTGATATTGCCAGTATCATTGACTGGGTTTATAGTATCACCACTATTTTGCGCCATACGCAAAGCCTCGTCGTATAATAAAGCTAAATCTTGATCACTTACATTGGCCAGGTCCGTGGCATTGAAACCCATCTGTACTAAAATATCCGTTAATTGCTGACGCGTCATGCCATCTGCTGAGGATGCGCCGGTATCATTATTAACTTGATCATTATTGATTAAAGCATCCAAAGAATCATCACCAGTCATTGCGCTGGGCGTATTAATAGGCTGAGCGCAGCCACCATCCTGACCACACAATGGATCCGTACCTTGTAATACTTCGTCAGAATCACTTATGTCATCCGAATCCGTGTCCGCGATATAAGAGGAGGTGCCATAAACATATTGCTCCAAATAATCTGATAAACCATCACCGTCCGTATCTTGTTTTTTGAGTTTTTCAATATCAAGATTATCGGCATTAGCTATTACTTGATTATCATTATTATCAGAATTATCGTCGGCAAAGGGAGCTTTTATATTATGCTGTACTTGCCAAAAAGTCATACCAAAAATTACCATTGCGCCCACTAAAACACCTAAATATAAATAAGGATTAGAGGGTTGTTGGCCCTCTTTTTGTTGTTGTACGTCTTTATCTAAATATTCTGGCATAAATCAGATCATTTTTCTATTAAATTATAACAGGAATTACATATGTTCACAACCTAAATCCTGCCCGCGGGGTAAGCCTGCCCCGCGGGCAGGATATCCACCAAATCAAGCCACTGCTGAAGCGACAATTCTTGTGCCCGACAGTTTTTTGACAAACCAACTCTGTTCAAATTTTCTTCTATCTCTGTGCGGGTTAAATGCAAACTATTTGCTAAATTATTAGCCAGGGTTTTGCGCTTACTGGAAAAACCACTACGCAATATCTGCCATAATCTCTTTTCATCAATATTTCGCCTCTCTCTTTCTATCATTTTTTGCGGCTGACGAATAATATGAATCAAAGCAGAATCTACCGCCGGCACCGGCCAAAAACAGTGCTTATCCACCTGACGAATAATTTCTACCTGAGCATAAAACTGTACACTTAAAGCCAACAAGCTCATCTGTCCCGGCTCAGCCGTAATCCGCTCCGCCACCTCTTGCTGTACTAATAAAACCAAATCTTGAGCCGGTGGTACGTCTTGTATAAATTTATAAATCAGCTTAGCCGTTATCTGATAAGGTATATTGGCAATCACTCTATAATCATCGCCGGACAAATGCCGTGCTAATTCTTTATTTGCTAATCGTAGAATATCATCGTGAATAATTATCAAATTATCATGCAAGGAAGATAATTTTTGTAGAGCCGGAAAACAGCGCTCATCATATTCCACGGCCAATACTCGCTTAGCTCTTTTTGCCAATTGGGTAGTCAATATTCCTAAACCAGCCCCCACTTCCAAAACAAAATCAGACGGCTGAATGTCAGCCGCTGCAATGATGTCCTGTAAAACTTTATCGTCAATCAAAAAATTTTGCCCCGCTGTTCGACCGGCGGACATATTATACTGTTTTAACAAATATTTAGTTTCCGCTGCTAAATCCCTATGCATAAATTTATAAAATGGCATACAATAAAGTAAGCAAACTAGCCACAATAAAAGCAATATAAAACGGCCACAGACCGCCGCCAAACATAAACAATAAAATAAATACCGCCAGTACGGCTAAAAATTTACCCAAAGCCAAACTCATTTCAAATAGCAAAATGGTGTTTATTACCTTACCATTTTTGGCATTTTCATAAGTGATTGCGGTCAAAGGCACGGCGATTAAACCGGATTTAGACAAACGAGACAAAGTATCGGTGAAAAAAATACCCACTGACGAATGCCAAAATATACGCATCATCCAAGAGATAAAATAAAAAGACACGCCATAACGCAAGATGCGCCGCTTATCCATCTGATCAGACATACGCCCGGACAGCATAGTAACCACCGCCGTCAACAAAGTGGTGGCTGCGATCAAGCCGCCGATAGATAAATAACTTTTGATAAATAAAGAAATAAAAATAGGCCACACCACTACCACTAAAATTTCTTCGCCAAATCCCAAATAAGCCAAAAAACTCTTGCGATGCTCTGGTCTAAATAATCGCTTTAATGAATGCTCATAATCAATTTTCACCGGCACAAACTTTTCTTTGGTTATCAACATGGGAATATTGGACAATAAAAATATCACCGATACCAAAATAAACAAAACCGAAAAGCCCCATTCATACAATATAAAACCGCCCAAAGCCGGGCCAATAATAAAAATGAGAGAATTTAAAGTAGTCAAAGTGCTTATTTCCCTGCCACCTTCGCTACCTTCCGAATATTTGGCGAAATCAGCATGATATGCCGGCCAGTACAATGATTTCTGCAATACATAAATCAGTGGCGTAATATAGAAAAAAACCGGATAAATCTGAATCATATACATACTTAAATATAGCAAAATCCAAAAGAAAGTTCCGTAAAACATAGTATGTTCATAACCAAACCTTTCCGCTACCTTTGCTCCCAGTGGCAAAGTAAAAACATAAATACCATAGACCATAACCCAAAACAACATAATCTGTTGCAAAGAATAACCCAATCGGAATAAGTAAATCGGCTCAAAAATAAAAATCAACGCTAAACCAAAATTGAGAATTAGAGCTGACGAATATAGCTCACGAATCTCCTGCCGCATCCGCTGTGGCAAAAAAGTCATCAGTTGATGAATTTTATGTTGCATAAAAAAAGAATTATTATTTACTTTCATATTATAACACACTGAACAATGCTTAAACTTCGCTCTGAGCCGATAAAAAACGGATAATTTTGTCCAACCATCTAACACAGAAAATCGTGGACCGTTATCGCCGACAACTTGAACTCTAGCCTGCAACCATTCAAAAAATGAGTCGTCTTTCAGCGCAAGAAATACTTTTATTAGTCAATAACTAAAAAACTATATTAACCAGTTTATTGGGCACATAAATAATTTTTTTAACAGTCGCGCCATCTAAATATTTTTGCACCTTGTCTGATTTTTGAATCAATTTCTCTACCTCTATTTGGCTAATACCTGTTTTAACCAACACCTTATCCCGCACCTTACCGTTCACTTGTACTACTAATTCAAATTTATCGTCTTGTGCCAATTTTTTATCATACTGCGGCCAATCACTCAAGAAGATAGAATCTTGATAGCCTAGTCTATGCCACAATTCTTCCGCCAAGTGCGGCGCAAAAGGAGAAAGAATAATTAAAAATTTTTCCCAATCGTTTTTACTGATAATCTTGGCTTCGTTAATAAAAATCATCATAGCAGAAATCGCTGTATTAAAACGAAAACCGACAATATCTTCACCAACTTTTTTAATAGTCTTATGCAATAAAATATTGTCTTTATCTGCATTGCCAATCTTATCGCTTAATCTATAAACCTTGTCCAAAAATCTGCGCACACCAACAATACTTTTGGTATCCCACGGTTTAGAATCTTCCAAGGGCCCCATAAACATCTCATACAAACGCAAGGTGTCAGCGCCGTATTCTTCCACCACGCTATCTGGATTGATTACATTGCCACGTGACTTTGACATTTTCTCGCCATCAGGACCCAATATCAACCCTTGATTAATTAGTTTTTTAAACGGTTCTTCAATAGGAACAAATCCCAGGTCAAACAAAACCATATTCCAAAAGCGCGCATATAATAAATGCAAGACCGCGTGTTCGGCGCCACCGACATAAACATCCACCGGTAACCAATATTTTAATTCTGCCTGATCGGCAAAAACTTTCTCATTGTTTGGATCCGTAAAACGTAACCAGTACCAAGAGGACCCGGCCCACTGAGGCATGGTATTTGTCTCGCGCTTGGCCGCACCACCGCATTGCGGACATTTTGTATTCACCCAATCCATTATGCCAGCTAGTGGTGACTCACCGGTGCCGGTCGGCTCGTATTTATCTACCTCTGGAAGCTCTAATGGTAAATCCTTTTCATCTACTGGTACTATTCCACACTTGGCACAATGTATTAATGGAATAGGCTCGCCCCAATAACGCTGCCGAGAAAAAACCCAGTCGCGTAATTTATAATTCACCGCCGCCCGACCTGCTTTATGCTTTTCTAACCATTGAATAATTTTTTTCTTAAACTCGGCTGTGGATAAACCATTATACTCACCAGAATTCATAGCTATGCCGTCGCCGATAAACAATTTTTCTTTACCTCCGTCTACAACTTGAATGATATCCAATCTAAACTTGCTAGCAAACTCATAATCGCGCTCATCATGCGCGGGCACCGCCATAATTGCGCCCGTGCCATAAGACGCTAAAACATAATCCGCCACCCAAATAGGAATTTCTTTATTATTCACGGGGTTGATAGCCTGAATGCCTTTCAACTCAACACCGCTTTTTTCTTTGGCCAAATCAGTCCGTTCCAAATCAGATTTGTTCTTTGCTTGTTTAATATAATCCTGCACTTTATCCCAATTGGAAATTTTATTTTTTAGCTTATTAATAATTTCATGCTCCGGGGCGACTACCATATAGGTTGCGCCAAACAAAGTGTCCGGCCGGGTAGTAAAAACCGTCAACTTTTCTGCACTATCGGCAATACTAAAATCAACTTCCGCGCCTTCCGAACGGCCAATCCAGTTTTTTTGCAGAGATTTAATAGACTCCGGCCAATCCAATTCATCCAAGCCATTTAATAATCTATCGGCATAAGCGGTAATTTTCAGCATCCATTGCTTCATATCCTGCTTGACCACCACCTGCCCGCAACGATCGCATTTACCGGCTACTACTTCTTCATTGGCTAATCCGGTTTTGCAAGAAGGACACCAATTAATTGGTACCACTGCTTCATAGGCAAGGCCTTTTTTAAATAGTTGTAAAAAAATCCACTGCGTCCACTGAAAATATTTAGGATCCGTAGTATTGACTTCACGTGACCAGTCATAAGATAAACCAAGCGACATAATCTGGCGTTTAAAATTTTCAATATTTTTGGTGGTAACCACAGCCGGCTGAGTACCGGTCTTGATAGCATAATTTTCTGCCGGCAAGCCAAAAGCGTCCCAACCCATGGGATGAAGAACATTGAATTTTTGATAACGCAAATAACGGCTATATATATCGGTAGCTGTATAACCCTCGGGATGACCAACGTGTAAACCCTGAGCGGACGGGTAAGGGAACATATCCAAAATATACTTTTTTGGACGACTATGATCGCCTACCGGCACTTGGTTGAGCTTTTGCTTTTCCCAATATTCTTGCCAGCTACTCTCTATTTCTCTGTGATTATACTTTTCCATAATATATAAATAAAACCTGCCTCATTTAAGATGGGTCCCGAGCAATGCCGCGGGGCCATTTATTTTCAATCTCTACCTGATTGTATTTTTTCATAAAATTGATATTAACCTTTATATTTTAGCAGAAATTAGCGTAAAAATAAAATTATACAAGGTTTCAACCACCAAGGTTGAAAAAGCTGAAAAAGCGTTTTGACATTTTAAGATAAATCTATTATATTTTGTCTATCATAAATGATAGTTTTAAGCTGGTTAGACGCTGTTTAATAATGCGCTTAAAAAGCTTATTACTTTAGAAGATTTAATCGTATCTCTATACGATTCAAACAAATACTACTCAAAAGTTTATTACTTGCTATCAAGTTTCTTTTCTATATTGGCAGAGGCTTGCGGCAAGTTTTTTTATGGTTTATAACTCCTTTGCGGTGGCTACTATTATTATTGTGGCGATGGCTACTATTACCGCTATATTCATTACTAAAAAAATCTGGTTACCGCCTAAGCAAATTATATGAAAATCGCCAAAATATTTTGCGCTGGTTATCTCGCTATTTACCCTACTCTCTAATAATAATTATACTATTATTAACTGCCTGGCAAAGCTTGCATGCCCAAAATGTTGCTCCAGAAAATTTCGCACGCGATACTCTTATTTTTTCTTTAACAAATAGCGGAGAAGATTTTCATGAAAATGAAGAAGTCACAGAAGGTCCTCTAAGCGACAGCCAACTAACACCGCCTCAATCATTTTTACGTAATGAAGCTTTGTCGGAAGAAGATGTGATTTTAGACGAGCCTCCTGTCAGCAAACCAGACCTAGCCATGCTAACACCGGATGAGAGTTCATTGCAGGCGGTTGATACCGGTGGCGCCACGCCAGAGCCTAGCCAAACACGAGAAATTATAGAATACACCGTGCAATCTGGCGATGTTTTATCCACCATTGCGGCGCAATTTAATATCAGCACCGACACTCTACTGTGGGCAAATGACTTAACCGCTTACAGCATTATTCGGCCTGGTCAAAAATTAAAAATAATGCCTACCAGCGGATTACTTTACAGTGTTAAAAGTGGTGATACTTTAGAAAAAATTGCCACTACCTATCAGTCGGATATCAATAAAATTATAGAATTCAACAAATTAGCCTCTGCCAACGATATTAGAGCGGGCGAAGATTTGATACTGCCCGGCGGTATCAAGCCAGCAACATACCGCCCAGTAAGTAAACCCGTTACCAATGTTTTTAGTAGTCAGCCCACCGCCAATGACCCCGCTACTGATGCTGGCGGACGTTTCTTATGGCCCACTACGTCTAGACGTATCACTCAGTATTTTAGCTGGCGTCACACCGGTCTAGATATAGGCAATGGCGTAGGCCAACCAATTTACGCGGCCGAATCCGGCAAAGTTGAAGCAGCTGGTTGGAATAATGGTGGTTATGGTTACTATATTATAATTAATCACGGTGGTGGATTAAAAACGCTCTACGGGCATTGTTCCAAACTATATGTAAAAAAAGGTGAAACCGTATCTCGTGGAGATATAATTGCCGCTATTGGCTCTACCGGACGATCCACCGGTCCTCATATCCATTTTGAAGTCAGATCCAATGACAAAAAAGTAAATCCGCTGGAATATATCAAATAATAATTTATTAATAAAACCCCCACTATGCCATCGGCAAAGTGGGGGTTTTGTGTTAAGCCGCGAGACAAGCTTGTCTCGCGGCTTAAAAAATTAAATAAAAGTCACATTAGCTGCTTTATCTTCTACATCTTTAAATTTCATCAGACGCACGCCTTGCGTGTCACGACCAATCACATTGACGGTCTTGAGCTGTAAACGAATCACCTGACCTTTTTCCGAAATAATAATAATGTCTTCTTTTTCTCGTTTAGCATCTACAATGAAACCTCCGATAATCTCTCCGGTCTTATCGGTAATACGCGCCGTGCGAATGCCAGTGCCGCCACGGTGTTGAATCTTATAAGCGCTTAAAGCCGTACGCTTGCCATAACCTTTGGACATTACCACCAATAACTGCTCAGTATTACTGGCCTTACCGCTATCCAAAACATCCATTCCCACTACCACATCATCGCCTTTGAGCCGAATCCCGCGTACACCGGCCGCACCGCGGCCCATTGCTCGCACATCGTCCTCTTTGAAACGAATCGCCTGTCCTTTGGCGCTAACTAATATAATATTGTCTTTGCCTGAAGTCGGCTTGACCCATTCCAACACATCATCTTCTTTAAGCTTGATAGCGATCAAACCAGAACGACGTACATTAGTAAAGGCATCCAAAGACACTTTTTTGATAACCGCTTGTCGCGTTACCATGAGTAAATACTTATACGGCGTCAAATCTTCCAAAGACAATATGGAAGTAACTTTTTCTTCCGGCGCCAATTGTAAAAAGTTCACAATCGCCTGACCCTTAGCCTGACGACTGCCGGTCGGCACTTCATAAGCCTTGAGCTTAAATACCCGTCCTCGCGTGGTAAAAAACATCAAGTCGGCATGCGTATTAGTGGAAAAGAATTGATCTACCATATCTTCCTCTTTGGTAGTTAAACCAATTACGCCCTTACCACCCCGACCTTGACTACGGAAAGTATCCGGTGCCAGGCGCTTGATATAACCATCTCTGGTCACCATCACAACTGTGGCTTCATTGGGAATAAGATCTTCTGATGATAATTTGTTGACAGCTGATTTTACTACTTTGGTACGGCGTTCATCACCATATTTATCACGCAAGTCCTCTACTTCCTTTTTTATAATAGCGCGAATCTTCTGTACACTCTTCAAAATAGCCGTTAATTCTTTAATTAACTTTTGTTTTTCTTTTAATTCAGTTTCTACTTTGATGCGCTCCAAATTGGCTAATTGCTGTAAGCGCATTTCTAAAATAGCCAGAGCCTGCAATTCACTTAGCTTAAACTTTTTAATCAAATTTATTTTGGCATCATCACGATCTTTGGATTTTTTGATAGTGGCGATCACCTTATCAATATCATGCAAAGCCAATACTAAACCTTCTAAAATATGTGCTCTATCTTTAGCCTTATCCAAATCATACTGTGTCCGTCGTCTGACTACTTCTTCTCGGTGTTTAACATATTCTTCCAAAATCATTTTCAAAGTTAGTACTTTGGGTTGTAAACCGTCCACCAGAGCCAACATATTGACATGGAAACTTGATTGCAATTGGGTATGTTTATACAAACTATTAAGAACTTTCTTGGGGTAGGCATCTTTTTTTAATTCAATCACGACGCGCACGCCATCTTTATCTGATTCATCACGCAAATCTTTAATGCCGTCAATTTTCTTATTTTTCACCAAGTCGGCAATCTGTTCCAGCATCGTTGCTTTATTTACCTGATAAGGAACTTCGGTAATGATAATATTAAAACGGTCATTACCGGCCTCTACTATCTCGGCTCTGCCGCGCATCACGATAGAACCTTTACCTGAAGCATAAGCAGATTTGATTTCATTAATATCATAAATAATACCGCCGGTTGGAAAATCAGGGCCAGTAACAAATTGCATCAAATCATCCACTGTGGCATCGCTATGTTCCAACAAATAAATAATGCCATCGGCCAACTCAGTTAAATTGTGGGGCGGAATATTGGTCGCCATGCCCACCGCAATGCCCATAGCACCGTTTAATAATAGATTGGGCAAGCGAGCCGGTAATACAGATGGCTCTTTTTGAGTACCATCATAATTGGGTATAAAATTAACCGTATCCTTATCCAAGTCAGCTAACATTTCTTCCGCTACCGGCATTAACTTAGCTTCTGTATAACGCATAGCCGCCGCTGTGTCGCCGTCCATAGAACCAAAGTTACCTTGGCCATTTACTAGTGGATAACGCATAGCAAAATCCTGTGCCATACGCACCATAGAATCATAAACCGCCGAATCACCGTGCGGATGATATTTACCCAACACCTCACCAACCACAGTGGCAGATTTTCTAAATTTAGCCCCCGGCTTCAAACCAATCCCCCACATAGCATATAAAATACGGCGGTGTACCGGCTTTAAACCATCACGTACATCAGGCAAAGCGCGCTGCACAATAACACTCATAGCATAATCCAAATAGGAAGTCTCCATCTCCTGTACGATGGACAGATGCTCAATGCGGGCAGGTTCTTTCACCTTGCTATCTTCCACCGGCTTGGCCTTTTTTGCAACGGTTTTTTGGGGCTGCACCGCTTTGGCTTTGGCTGCTTTTGTCCGAACCTTTGCTTTAGCTGTTTTTTTCTTATTAGTTTTTTTAGCTGGCATTGTTATAATTTAAAGTTGAAATAATTAATGAAAAAAGATTATTGTCTATAATACTGGTAGCATCAATATGATAAACGCCGTCACCCATTTGCCACCAAAACCCGGTTTGCCAATCATTGTTTTTATAAGTTACTAAATAGCCATCAGAAATGTCATGCATGCTTTGCTCTTGCCAATCAGCCACGATGCCTAAAGCACGCTGCTGCTGCTGATCCAACCAATCAATTAAAGTTAAATTGTTAATATTATCCGGCAAATCACTAGCTTGCGCCAGAGAAACTATGCGCATTACTGGTTCAGCAATATCATTCATTATCAAAATAACACCGTCCTCCTCTTGCGCCTGCCAATCAGCCGGCATGCGCCAGTTTAATGTGGCCATGCTAACCTCTTGCCAATCAGCCAGTTGCCAGGTATCTATCCTTTGACTAAGATAATTTAACCACTCGCCAGCACCAAGATCATTAGTTGTCTGTTGTCTCCATTGGCGTAATATTGCAGCCACTTTATTGCTATTTACATTAGTCTCCCCTTGCAATTTTTGCCACTGCTTGGCCAAATCCTGCCAAGTAGATTGCAAACTGTCTTCATTATTTACTTGACGACTCTGATACCATTCGTTCTGCCAAGTTACAAACCACATAATGATAACCAAAATAACTAGAATTATAACCCATCCATACCATTGTTTTTTAATGTGTTGCGCTGTCATATCAAACTGATGGTTGAAGAATTATCATTTTCATATCATCTACTGGCAAATCTTTAGCCTTCAAAGAAATTTTATCGGTTGATTCTGACTTCACACTCATTTCTTTAATAAACTTGTCTAAACTATCCAACTTCATTTTCAACTTAGTCGTACTATAATATATAGGCACGACAATTTTAGGATCAATCTGACTGACCAACTGTGCGGCTCCCTTAGCATCTACCGCATTGCTACCACCAACCGGCACAAATAACAAGTCTACGTTTTCCAACATCTCCAATTGTTTATCAGACAGCTGACCCTTCTGCGCGCGTCCCAAATGAGCCACGGAAATACCATGCAAATCAAGATAATAAAAAGTTTGCGCCTTGGTATCACCATTGCCATTGCTGGATAAAGCCGTGATCATAATATTCTTAACCTCGTATTCTCCCGGCGAATCTATCAAAAACTTATCGCCACTCACACTAGAAGAGGCTCCAAAAAAATCTTGACTAGTTAATAATAAAACGTCAGCCGCCATGCGTGGTGATTTTAAATTACCGATCTTATAAGGATCAATAACCACCGTAGCGCCATTAGACTGAATCTTTAAACAAGTATTGCCAAACCATTGGACATGCATATTTTTTTAATATAAAAATAAAACACCTTTATAGCCCCGGCACAAAATCACTTACGAGCCAAAATCGGCCCGCCGGGAACACAAATGATGGCTTCACATTTACCCCACCGACCCGCTGTGGCAAGAATAAAAGTTTAACATACAGCTCCTTTATTTTAACAAAAAAAACTGCATAAATCAAGTATAAAACTAGCCATATTATAATTAATTATGGTTATTTATAAATTTATAAAAATAAACAAAAAATCAGCCCCCTTGCAATAAAAATACCCAAAAACAAAATTACTCCTCTACCCCTTGCCAAAAAAGTAGAAATATTGTAAGCTGTCATAGCTATTTTACTAATTAATTAAGCCTGGCGGCGGCCAATTTATGGTCAAACCGTTCAGGCGCTCAAATTTTGGGCTAATCTAATCATTAAATGTCTAAAACACTAAATAAAAAAGACGCCTCCGGAAGCAAAATGGCAGAGCTATTGGCGCAAGAACCCAATGCTATCAATGTACCGCAAGTGGGTGACTTGGTAGAGGGTACTATAATAAGTATCGGCAAAAATGAAGTTCATCTAGATATCAACGGTGTCACTAGTGGCGTGGTGCGTGGTAAAGAAATTCAAGATGAGTCAGGTGATCTGGATAATATAAAAATAGGCGACACAGCCGCCGCCACTGTACTGGATCTAGAAAATGAAAATGGCTTGATGGAATTATCCTTCCGTTATGCTGGACATCAAAAAGCTTGGGAACAATTGGATGAATTACAAGAGTCTGGAGAAATTGTCATGGCTAAAATCATTGATGCTAATAAGGGCGGTCTGATGATAAAAGTTGGCAATGTAGTCGGCTTTTTGCCTGTATCCCAGTTGACCACCGAACATTATCCACGTGTAGAAGGTGGTGATCGTAATAAAATTCTTGCCCACTTGAAAGAATTTATTGGTGATGAGTTTAAAGTCAAAATTATTGATGTCAATGAAGCGGAAGAAAAACTTATTGTTTCAGAAAAAGCCGCTTGGGAAGAAAAACAGCAAGCCGCGATCTCTGAATATAAGGTTGGTAGCACTATTGAAGGTGTGGTCACCGGAGTAGTTGATTTTGGCGCTTTCGTAGAATTTGGTGATAATCTAGAAGGCTTGGTTCATATTTCTGAATTAGCCTGGCAGCGCATTGATGACCCACGTGACATTATCCATGTGGGTGATAAAATTAAAGCCGCCATTATTGCTATTGAAAATTCTAAAATATCTTTATCTATTAAAAAATTAAAGACTGATCCCTGGAAAGAAATTACCGATAAGTACAAAATCGGTCAGCAGGTTGAGGGCAAGGTATTGAAAACCAATCCTTTTGGTGCTTTTGTAGAACTAGATGAAGATATTCATGGCTTGGCTCATGTTTCCGAACTATCAACTAAAGAAATTGCCGACCCTAGTGAGGTGGTACAGCCTGATGAAACTTATAAATTTACTATCATTTCCATAGAGCCCACCAATCATCGTCTGGGCTTGAGTTTGATCGCCGACAAAGTGAAAACTGAGTCCAAAGCAAAAGAAAAACCGGTCGAGACTCAAACTAATGAAGATAAAAAAGAGGAAAAAAAGAAACCGGTCTCGTCAGTCGCTGAAGCAAAAACCAAACAGAATACAAAAGATGAAACAACAGCCACTGATAATAAAGTAACCCAAAGCTAAAATCTAACTAACTTACTTATGAAAAAAAATAATCTGACAAAAAATTTCTTTGTCTTTCTATTTGTATTCTTGTTATTAGCTTCTTTTTTCAGCTTATACAATACCAAACAGCAAGTATCGGAAAAAATAAATCTCAATCAACTGGTACAATATATTCAGTCTGATCAAATCAATAATATCCAAGTGGACGGCGAAGAGCTAGTAGTCAAGCTGACTGACGGCTCTACCAAACTAGCTAAAAAAGAAGTTGGCGAATCGCTGACGACAACCCTGCGCAATTATGGCGTCAGTGGTGAAAAGCTACAAAATTTGAATCTAGATATTGCCACCAATACGGAAAGCTCCATTTGGCTAACTGCTATTTTACCCATTGTACTGCCAATCCTATTCATTGGTTTATTCATATTCTTTATGTTTCGCCAAGTACAGGGTGCAAATAATAGAGCTTTATCTTTTGGGCAGTCTGGTGCAAAAATTAGTCCTTTGGGTAAAAATAATGTTACTTTCAAAAACGTAGCTGGCAGTACGGAGGCCAAACAAGAACTAGAAGAAGTGGTACAATTTTTACGCAATCCCAAAAAATTCCTTGACTTAGGCGCTAAAATACCAAAAGGCACGCTGTTACTTGGCGCTCCCGGTACTGGAAAAACGCTTTTAGCTCGGGCTGTGGCAGGAGAAGCTAAGGTTCCATTTTTTCATATTTCTGGATCTGAATTTGTAGAAATGTTTGTCGGCGTAGGTGCTTCTCGAGTGCGTGATCTTTTCAAACGCGCTAAAAAAACTTCTCCTTGTATAATCTTTATTGATGAAATAGATGCCGTTGGTCGTCGTCGTGGCGCTGGTTTGGGCGGTTCACACGATGAACGTGAACAAACACTCAATCAAATCTTGGTAGAAATGGATGGCTTTGAACAAACTACCAATATTATTGTTCTGGCAGCGACCAATCGCCCTGACGTCCTAGACCCGGCTCTCCTGCGACCAGGACGTTTTGACCGTCAGGTGGTTATTGATTTACCGGATATAAAGGAAAGAGAAGCTATTCTCAAAATACATGCCACTAACAAGCCGCTATCGGCTGACGTTGCTTTACGCCCTATCGCCGAACGAACCCCCGGTCTAGCCGGAGCAGATTTGGCTAATATTCTCAATGAAGCGGCTATCTTGGCGGGTCGGGAAGATCGTAAAAAAATAAATATGGAAGATTTATTAGAAGCATTAGAAAAAGTTACCATCGGACCGCAACGCAAAAGTCATATTTTATCTGACAAAGAAAAGAAAGTTACAGCCTATCATGAAGGTGGTCATGCTCTCATAGCTCATATCTTGCCCGAAGCTGATCCGGTACATAAAGTCTCCATCATATCACGCGGACGCGCTGCCGGCTATACCATGAAACTCCCTACCGAAGATAAACACCTGCACACTTATTCTGAATTTTTAGCGGAAATAAGCGTCATGCTCGGCGGTTATCTAGCTGAAAAAAATATCTTTGGTCAAGTAACAACCGGAGCTAGTAATGACTTACAACGTGCCACAAAATTGGCTAACCAGCTAGTCACCCAATATGGCATGAACCAAAATCTTGGACCGAGAACTTTTGGCGAAAAAGAAGAAATGATTTTCTTAGGAAACGAAATTCACGAACGCCGTGATTATAGCGAAAAAACAGCAGAAGCGATTGATAAGGAAGTATCCAATATCATCAACCAATGTGCTGACAAAGCTAATGAAGTGATAAGCAAACATCGCAAACAATTGGATAAAATTGCCGACACTCTTTTGGCTAAAGAAACTTTGGAGAAAGATGAATTCGCCGCTCTTTTCGCCAATTAATAATCGTGGTAAAATATAAGCGCGGATATATGCCTATTATCAGTATTTGATTGGCGGCAATAACCGCGCTTAATTATTTAGCAAAAAGGAGGGTAAGTATGACTTCACTCTATCGTAATATCATTGCTCGCTCTTGGGAAATGGTAAAAAAATACAAATTTTTCTGGCTTTTAGGATTATTTGCCATGTTTTTTGGCACAGTAGCAGAATATAAAAGCCTCTTTGTAGAATTATCCCGTTTAAGTAATCAACCGAACGTCTATGATGCTATTGCCAGAACTATAACCATCTATGGCACTGCTTGGCAAGCTATTTGGCAACTGCCCCTAGCTAATCTTTTAGCCGTATTACTGACCATCCTGTTGGGGATATTATTAGTCATTGTCATGGCTTGGTTGGCTACTGTCTCACAAGTTACAATCATTCAAGCGGCTGATGACATCAGGGAAGACAAATCTTTCAAATGGCCTCGTCTTCTGCAAAATAGTCATAAATTTTTCTGGCGCGCCTTTGGTCTAAATCTTTTAGCCAAGGTAATTATCTTTATATTGCTTACTTTATTAATAACTCCGTTACTGACGATATTGGTGGCTAATGGCAGCGCCTGGGCTCTACCTATGACCATAATAACCCTAGTCATTTTCGTCCCGCTCACTATCATCCTATCTTTTGTAACCAAATACGCTATCAACTTTGTAGTTTTAGAAAAGCATAAATTCTGGGAATCCTTTGGTCATGGTTGGCGTCTATTTGCCCAACACTGGCTCATCAGTATTGAAATGGCTATTATCGCTTTGATCGTTTACATTGCCTTGGCTTTTATTATGAGCCTGGCGAGTCTACTGCTGGCCTCTCCATTATTAGTCATTGGCATGCTGAGTGGCAACTCCCAATTATTCTATATCTTCTTGGGCGCTGCCCTGGTTATAAGCGCCGCTATATTCTTATTTGGTAGCGCTGTCTTTACTGCCTGGCAAAATGTCGCTTGGACATTATTATTCCGTAAATTACAATCCGGTCAAGTATTTGCTAAAATTGTCCGTTGGGTAGCCGCTCGTGCCGTTAAAAAAAGCCAAGCAAAATTATAAAATTATATATACAATTTTACCCCTCTCATCTTTTAAAATGATAGGGGTTTTATTTTTATGATCAGATTTTTAGCTTGTAAAAAGCGAAAAAAAACTGTATTCTAGAATAGCATAAAGGTTAAACTTATGACCGAGGATAAAAAACCACAACTTCATATTAGCAGTGATGAAAAGGCTGAAGAGCTAGCCAGTAAATTAGCCAATATCAAAGCTGATGAACAAGAAGACGAGATTAAACAACGCGCCCAACGCAGCGGCCTGTCTTATATAAATCTGCGTGACTACCCGATTGACCCAGAAGCTTTGGCCTTGCTAGAAGAAAGCGAAGCACGCAAGTTACCCTTACTTTGTTTTTTTTATGATGGTAAAAAATTGCGCCTCGCTTCTACCGACCCACAAAATAAAGCCGTGCAAAATGCCAGTCAAGCTCTGGCAAAAGAGCAGCACGCAGAGTATGAATTGTATTTAGTTTCTAAAACAAGTTTTGACAAGGGTATGGAAGTGTATGCTCGTGTACCAAAACAACAAGAAATCAGCACTGGCGTAAAGATAGACGCTGATGAACTAACCAAGCTACAAGACAGTATCCAGGACAAAAAAGATTTACAAAATAAACTAAATACAGCCAACACCAGCCAAATCGTCACCCTCATCATTGCTAGCGCCTTACGTTTTGACACCTCTGACATTCATGTAGAAGCCGAGGAAAAAAGTGTTAAGCTGCGTCTGCGTATTGACGGTGAGCTAACCACCATGGCTGCCATGAATAAAAGTGATTGGCCTAAAATTACCGCTCGTGTAAAATTGTTATCCGGATTAAAGCTAAATCTGACCACCGCCCCCCAAGATGGTCGTTTCACTATATTTCTACCCGATGACAAAATTGATGTGCGTGTTTCTACTATGCCCACTAGCTATGGCGAATCTATTGTCATGCGTTTATTAAAATCTTCTTCCGTTGGATTAAAATTTGAACAGCTGGGTTTGCGCGGCCGCTCTTTCCAAGACATGGAAGAAAATATAAATCGTCCCAATGGCATGATCGTGACTACCGGTCCCACCGGTTCAGGTAAAACGACTACACTGTATGCTATTCTCAATAAACTGAATAATGAAAATAGTAAAATCATTACTTTAGAAGATCCGGTAGAATACAAACTGGCTGGCATCAATCAAAGCCAAATTGATCCTAGCAAGGGCTATACTTTTGCGTCCGGCCTGCGCTCTATTTTACGCCAGGACCCAGACATTGTGATGGTGGGTGAAATTCGCGACTTGGAAACAGCTGAAGTGGCCATCAATGCCGCCTTGACCGGACACCTGATGATATCAACCCTACATACTAATTCGGCAGCCGGTGCCATACCTCGTTTTTTAGCAATGGGCGTCAAACCATTTTTACTCGCTCCTGCTATCAATGCTTTTATTGGCCAACGTTTAGTCCGAAAACTTTGTGAACATTGTAAACAAGAATATAAACCGGACGATGATACTCTACAAAAGGTAAAAGATGAACTCAGCAATATCTCTCCCCAATCTGGTGATGCCTTATCAACAGAAGAGTTAGATAAACTCAAATTTTATAAAGCTGTGGGTTGTGATAAATGTCATGCTGGCTACAAAGGCCGCATTGGTGTCTATGAAGTGCTTACCATGAATACTGATATTGAAAAAATGGTTATGTCCGGCAAAGTGTCAGAAGAAGAAGCACAAAATATTGCCATCCAACACGGGATGGTAACAATGATTCAAGATGGTTTACTCAAAGCCAAAGACGGCATCACTTCTTTAGAAGAAGTGTTTGATAAAACAGAGTAAAGCTTCTTTTACATAGGGTTGACAAACTATTCATAATATGATAGATTAGACATCCAAACAAAAAATAGGCTACATAAAGGAAAAACCAATATGCTAAAAAAGCTAAACCCCCAGCAAAAAAAAGCCCTGATAGAAACTTTTAGAGCTCGGGGCTGGAAAAATATAAGTTTCCACGAAAACGGTGCGGTGACTTTATATGACCACCCTAAAATAGCCAATAAACAAACATTGTCTATACAGACAATTAATCAATTTTTAAAGCCTGGGAAAACCTAGGCTTTACTCTTTTCTAAAGCTGACCAAAACTGACGCACCTTATTGCGAATAAAAATCGGCAAATTACTAGCCACTACCTGTCCCAAGTGCTCATAAGCTAAATTTGGTCTTGTCTTTAATAACTTGCGCCAAGCCACCATGACTATGTCCCAATATAATTCTTGATCCATCGTTATCTTACCAATATTGATTTTAAATAATCTTTCTAAACTGACTACGGTCAGTTTTTTTTCTTTATCCACCAACTGGTCCGCCAAGGTTATCCAATCCGCCTGTCCTTGTAATCGTTTTTCCAACCGATCTAGTTTTTGCCACAATTTATTATGCTCGCTTGCTTCTCTTTCCTCTGGCGTCAAAGTCAAATCCCAATAACGCGCATACAATAAATAATCATTCAATTTAATTTTACTACCCTCTTCTTCCAACTCCGCCGGTGGCTGACCATAATCAATGATAAAAACATCCGCTAAATTATGTGCCTCATCAAACTGCAACATGATATTGCGCTCATGTAAATCTCCGTGTTGGAAATCATTGGCATGAAACAGATCAATGGTATTTTTAACCTTTCGTAAAATATCTGAATTAATAATTATACCCTTGCGTCGCATGAATTCAACCATTAACTTAACATTATCATTATTCACTTTTTGTTCTTCAAAAATATTGTCATTCAAATTGCGATGCTGACCGCCTGCTGTAGCAAACCCCAAAGCGGCCGACATGCCACTATGTAATTGTGCGAAAGAAATATCTGCGCCATCCTGCAAAGCTTGTTGCAAATCAGCCAGTTCTGGATGATGAGCTACTATTTGCTTAACTAAGTACATGGCTAAATCTTCCCCCTCAATAAAATCCATCACCAAAACCGCTACCTTGCCGTCCATGGCATGCACACCATCATTACTCAGGCGCTCCAATAATTCCTGATTTTTTATAGTTATTTCTTTATAAAATAATAAGCGTGGCACCTTGGCTAAAGCACTCTTGTCTTCCGCCGCTTCCCAAATTTTATAAGCTTGCTGCTGACGCGCAGCTTCTGTTTTACCCACTTCCGGTGAATACACTTTTAATAATTTAGTAGCTACACTCTCTTGTTCATTTATTTGCCCATCGCTAGCCTCACGAAAATAATTTAAAATTTCCGGCGCTAACTGATCCAGCTGCAACTGGTTGATAATACCATTATTACCTTCATTAACCTTGCGAGAATAAAGCAAAGCGGCTTCTATCAAGCCCTCCGCCACTTCTTTATTTTCATAATTATTACCTGCTAATGGATTTTCTTTATTATACATAATTAATTTATGTCAATTATTCTCTCTAAATCCTTACGCCCCGCCTTAATTTTTACATTGATAATATGACCTTTTTTATTCTGTAATAAATCACTCACTTTGTCCGCCCACTCTATAGCTACTACCGTATCTGCTCTACCTAAATAATCGTTAAAACCAATGCCATAAAGATCATCAGAAGAATCTATCCGATAACAATCAACGTGAACAAAATTTTTCACCGTCAAATTGTCCGGATGATAAACTTTCATCAAAACAAAAGTAGGGCTAGTAATGACTTTTTTATAGCCCACCCCTTGAGCTAGTCCTTTGGTAAAAACCGTCTTACCGGCACCCAAATCTCCGGTCAAGGCAACAACTTCACCACCTTTAAAATTTTTAGCTAACTCTTTAGCTAAATTCAATGTTTCTGCCTCATTTTTACTTTTATGCTTTTGCTTCATATTTTAATTATACCTTATTTTAGCTAAAAAATCAATCCGCCCATATAAGAAGCGGACTTAACTGAAAATGTAGTTAAAAAAATTTATTACTATAAATCCCAATTTGGTTTTGGTTCTAAACGATACCAATTGGTCAATAAATCCTTCCGTTGTTTAATGGATAAATGTCGCCAACGAAAATAAGCAGCCAAAGCAATCATAGCGGCATTATCCCCAGTATATTTCATCCGAGGACAATAAAATTGCACACCCTGACGATCAGCCATGATCAATAATTCTTTACGCAATTTTTTATTAGCCGCTACGCCACCACCCAATAGCAAACTTTTAACCTGATATTTGTCTATAGCTCGTTTGCTTTTTTCTACCAATACATCCACTGCCGCCTGCTGAAAACTCGCACAAACATTATTAATCTGGCGTTCACGTAAACGATGTTCTGATACATAATAACGCACAGCGGTTTTTAAACCGGAAAAAGAAAAATCAAAATTTTTGCTATTAAGCATCGGCCGTGGAAAATTTATCTCGCTCGGATTGCCTTCGGCGGCCGCTTCGGCAATGGCTGGCCCCCCCGGATAACCCATACCCAATATTTTAGCTACTTTATCAAAAGCCTCTCCAGCCGCATCATCCCTTGTATGACCAATTAATTTATAACTATCATAATCTCGTATTAAAACCAATTCCGTATGGCCGCCGGAGACCAATAAACCCAAAGCCGGAAAAATATTTTTACTCTTAGCATTCAACTCGTCACTCTCCAACCAACTAGAATAAAGATGGCCGGCTAAATGATTGACGCCAAGTAATGGTTTTTGCCAAACATAAGATAAGGTCTGAGCAGTTTGCAAACCGATGAGCAAAGAGGTGATCAAACCCGGCCCCTGCGTGACAGCCAACAAATCAATATCCTGCGGACGATATTTTCTACCCCAGGTCTCTTGTAATAAAGGAATAATCACTTCCGTATGCTGACGGGCAGCCACTTCCGGCACCACTCCGCCATAACGAGAGTGAATATCAATTTGTGACGACACTAAATTGCGCTCCACTTCAATTTTAGAGCCGCTTATCTTGAGCAGGCAAAAGGCTGTCTCATCACAACTACTTTCTATACCTAGTATTCTCATAATGCTAACATTATACCTATGCTTATCTGATTGTTCAAATATTTTATTAAACAATCTTAAAATAAATAAAAAAACCTACATAACGTAGGATATTAATAAATATAATTAACTAAATCCGTAAAACCTCACTGCATTTTTTTACTCAGCTATGAGAGGTGCATCATTACTAAATCTATATATAAAAATCAATAAACTTGCTCCATATCATCTCCTTATCTCAACCTGATGAATAATTTTACTCCCCAAGCCAGTTACTTTGTAACTGACTTGGGGAATCCCAGAAAATAATTATTTATTTCCAGGTAATCCGTTGATATAAATCAACTTTTGAGCTGAAATAGCTCTTAAAGGTCTGAAAAATGCTCCAAACCAGAACTGAGAGACCCATAAGCATCGTGATTCCAGCAAGTACAAAATCGCCGCGGGGCGCCTCGTTTATAACTACTCTATATAGCACAATTGCGCCATAAAACGTAGCGCTGAATCCATAGACCAACCCAAAAAAAATTACTCTCATACTCATCACCTTTTTCTTTACCGTTAAATCACCCGACCAGTTCCCCATATCATCTCTCTTAAAATTTTTACTCATTTTTCTCTCCTCTTGAGGTGTTTACCTTTATTAAGTTTTCAATATTCCTTAACCCACCTTTAGGTTAATAAAACAGTATAACCTAAACTGAATAAACTGTCAATTCTTTTTTATAATGCTGATATAAAATGTCAATAATAGGCTATTTACAGCATTTTATCAATATATACTGTTGAAAAAATTATTTGACAAATAATATAGTTTTCTATATTATATACTACATAAACAATACAATACCTTATTAATATGGATGGAATAACCCAAATACTGCAAAAATTTTCCTTTACCGATCAAGAAGTTAAGATATATCTCGCTGCCTTAGAATTGGGCAAATCTCCTATTAGTCAAATAGCTCATAAGGCTAAGCTTAGTCGCACTAATGCCTATTTTCATATAAAAAATTTAATTAACAAAAACGTCCTACAAGAATCAAAAAAAGGAACCAAAATATTAATTACGCCCACGCCGCCTTCTCACCTTGTTAAAACATTACAAACGAATGTTAATATATTTAAAAATCTAATCCCCCAGTTAAACGCTCTGACCAGTACTGAAAATACATTGCCGCAAATAGAAATTTACGAATCAGCTCTGGGTTTTAAACAAGTCTATGAAGAAATATCTAATATGCCACAAGGTGCTGAGTTTAAAGTACTGGAAAATAATAAATCTGGGGAAGCAGAATTATCCTTATTGACTGATGAACAGTGGGAATCTTTTTTTAAAAAAATAATACAAAAAAGAATTATTACCAAAGCTTTATTTACAAATGAACTTATAAATACTGTTAGAAAGCAAATGTCCCACTCCAGCTACAAAAAATTTTCCGATAGGATGTGGAATATGAGATTGTTAAAAGAAAATCAACTGCCTGTTGACAACCTCATTCTTCTCTACAACTCTAAGGTTGCTTTCTTAACCCCAGACAATTCTTTAGTTGTTATAATACAACACAAAAACATCGTTAATATGATAAATGTTCTATTTGAAACAATATTTGGCTTTGCTGACGCAGTGGAAAATCCTTGGAAATAATATTTAAATGACATCAGTGCTATAAGGCAAAACCGCCCCTTTTAAAGGGACGGTTTTTGTTGATTTTGCTGCCACAACCATAATAGCGTGGGCAAAATTATTATTAATAATACCGCCGCTAATGACCAAGACCAGCCAATGCCAGCAAACTCGGTCAACCAACCAAATCCGACCAGACCGATAGCGGCGCCGGCTTTACCGATCATGGAAACAAAAGAATCAACCGTTGCTCTTGTTTGACTAGTAAGCTCTGCTTGTAGCCAGCTATTTTGCAAGGGCTGAATCATGCCCCGACCGATTTCGTGTATTAAAAACCAAACTAATGTCCAATACCAATGCCCGGCCGCTACCGTAAAAATGATCACCACTCCTATAAACACCGACAAATAGCTGTAAACGCGACTATGTTGGGAATGTAGCCGACTAAACCAATCCACCAATTCGTTACCAGCTAATGAGAATATTACAATACCTGTCCAAATCAAACCGAAGTCCTGCGTGGTCAACTGATGAGCTTGGAACCAAGGCTGCCAGTACATATTAAGCGGTTGGAAGGCCAGTCCAAAGACAAAGCTTACCAAAACTATAATCTTCACTACTGGTCGTTGCCAACTAATACCAATACCATGCACCATTAATTGTCGCCAACTCAACTGTTGTGTTGCGTCATCTACTATAACCAACCTATCTTCTACAATAGCCAACCATGAAAAAATCGCCAATATTATAAAACCGATACCGGAGACTATAAAGGGCAAGGACAAATCACGTGCGCCCAACCAAGCGCCCATTAAACCACCAACAATACTAGCAGTTTTCATCACCCGTCCTTCCCAACGAAATAAATAGCTTAATTGCCCGGTCCAACCATGAGCTGCCAAACTATCCACCACCCAGGCCCGAAAAGAACCTGAGGCTAGAGTGACGCCAATAGCGATTACAGCTTCAGCTAACATATAGCCCAACCAATCCCCCGCACAATAGTAGATAAGAAATCCACCGCCGACAACTACATGTGACAATACATAGGACAACTTCCGTCCCCAACGATCAGCTACCGCACCAGTCGGAATTTCCCACAGTACAACGCCAACCATGAAGACAGTATTTACCAAACCAACTTGCCAATAATTTAACGTTTGCAATAAAAACATGACATAAATCGGTGCGTGTAAAGTGACCAACATAGAACCTAACCACGTCAAGACTAAATAAGTCATCAATATTCGCTTGGCCATGACGCCCTCCTTTCTTTGATTTTAAGTTAACAAGGTACAAAGAACCCCTGAGTGGTAATCCCAGGGGTTATGTTTATCTAAATTATTTACGAATAATTAATTGCTATCCAATTGCAATCCGCTATAATCAGCAACCGCATGATAAACCGCCTGGGTCCACTGCTTCTCAGTGTCCACCAAAAAAGACTTGGCATCATAAGATACCCAGCCGCGATTAATCATAGCTTTTGGATGCTGTTGATTCTTTATCTGATTGTCTTTTGCATTATTCATATTTTTTTCCTCTCTACTTATTTAGACGGATAAAAAAGAATTGTGTTACAGCCAAACTTGTCCACAATCATTTCCTTGACAAGTGAACGAACGTTCACCTATAATGTTTATATGGACGAAAGTATAAAAAAAACAACTGATCAGCTACACCGCTTCTGGCGCCAAAATAAGCGCCTACCCTCTTTTGCTGAACTAGCTAAACTTTGTGGCTATGCTTCTAAAAATGCCGCCAGTAAATTAATTAAGCGCCTACGAGAAGAACAAATCGTGGATCAAGACAAGACCGGACGTTTAATTCCTGGCAAGCTATTCTCTGCCCTACCTTGGTTAGGTAGTGTGCAAGCCGGCTTTCCCTCTCCGGCAGAAGAAGAATTGATAGATACTTTAACATTGGATGAATACTTGATAGACAATCCTACCGCTAGTTTCTTGGTAGAAGTAAGCGGCGAATCCATGCTTGATGCCGGTCTTCATCCGCACGATTTGGTAGTGGTGGATCGTAAACGTCAAGCGCATGACAATGATATTGTCCTGGCCAAGATTGACGGTGACTGGACTTTAAAATACTTACGTCACCAAGGAAAAAAGACTTTTTTACAAGCTGCCAATGACAATTATCCGCAATTGATACCGCAAGACGAATTAGAAATCGGCGGCGTGATCGTAGCTGCGATAAGAAAGTATAAATAACAGCTCATTTGTATTTTAATAAAAAGGGAATATCAATATGCAGGAGGGAAAATTATTTACAATCCAAGACTGGCCGCGTGCCATATTACATTTGGACGCTGACGCTTTCTTTGCTAGTTGCGAACAGGCTTTACAACCACAATTGCGTAATCAGCCCATTGTCACCGGCGCTGAACGCGGCATTGTTTCCGCTGCCAGCTATGAAGCTAAAGCTCTGGGTGTCACCCGTGGCATGCCGCTTTATCAAGTAAAACAACGCTGGCCACAAATAGCAATTGTCACCAGTGACTATGAAAGTTATAGTATTTTTTCCCAACGCATGTTTAGTATTGTTCGGCGTTTTACCGAAAGTGTGGAAGAATATTCTATTGACGAGGCCTGGGCTGATATCACTGGCTTGCAACGCCCTCTCAATAGTAGCTACAAAAATATCGCTGACAATATTCGTAAAACCGTCAATCAAGAACTGGGCATTACTATATCAGTAGGAGTAAGCCTCAATAAAAGTTTAGCTAAGTTGGCCGCCAAACAAGGCAAACCCAATGGTTTAACCATGATACCAGGTAAACAAATTAACGCTCTTTTAAAAAATATCCCTTTAGCTGATATTTGGGGCTTTGGCCTACAGACCACCGCTTATCTACAACACCAAGGATTGCGTACCGCTTATGATTTTGCTAGCCGTCCAGAGAACTGGGTTAAACAAAAATTAACCAAACCTGGGCAAGAGATCTGGCACGAGCTGCGTGGTCAAATGGTTTATACCATCAACCCTCATCCAGCCGCCCAACAATCCATCAGCAAAACCAAAACCTTCACCCCTCCTCGCCAAGACGCCAACTGGCTACTAGCACAATTAGTACGCAACTTAGAATCAGCTACCGATAAACTGCGTCGCCACCACCTCACCGTCAGTCAAATCAGCTTTTATTTAAAAACACAAAATTTTGCTTATCATGGTTTGACTATAAAATTAGACCAATCGGTAAACAGCGAACTTCCTATTCTTCCTTTATTGCGCCGGCATTTTTCAGAAATTTATCAGCCGCACACCTCCTATCGCGCCACCGGCATTGTGCTAGAAAAATTATCTAGCCAAAACAACAAACAAATGAATTTATTTATTGACCCACAGATTACTGCTAAAACAGCCAGACTGACTAATAGCATAGATATCATTAATCACCGCTGGGGCAAACACACCATTCACCCTCTAACCAGCTTACTAGTAAATAATGGCGCACGTGGCAATCGTGACAAAGTAACAAAACGTTGGGACAAATTGTTACCCGGTGAAAACAAACGCCAACACTTACACATTCCCCGATGGTCTACCACCGTTCATTGATTTTGCTTGCCAATGGCCCTCGCAAGTTTTTGACAGGCAAAAACAACTAAAAAATCCCTGATATTATATCGGGGATTTTTTAATAAACCTTGACAAAATCCCAAAAATTGTATAGTATTATCAAAGTTAATACAGTTTTGTGCCGCCTTCGTCTAGTGGTTAGGACATCAGGTTTTCATCCTGGCAACAGGGGTTCGATTCCCCTAGGCGGTACCACGTCCTAGTCACTCTTCGCCGCTCCATGTCTTCGGTCAAGCCAAAGTCATTCCGCTTAACTCATAGTGTCTACATATCTCAGGTTCACACTTACTACGTCCTGCATTTAGCAAGACTTAGCCAAGTGAAAATCTGTTTTTTTATTCTAGACAATAATTATTTACAAAATAAATAAAAGTTAACCGCTATGCCAAGAACAGAAGTAATTTATTTTGCTCTCAAATCAATTTTCCTCTATAATAAAATCTAAATCTAGCTCAAAAAAATGAAACTAACCCCTCTCATACAAAAAGCTATTAATATAGCCAGCAAGCTACATAATGGCCAGGAAAGAAAAAGCGACGACAACCTACCTTATATAGTCCACCCCTTTAGCGTAGCTTGGTTGCTAGCCGAACATACCGATGATGAAAATATTATTGCCGCCGGCCTCCTACATGATGTTATAGAAGATGTAGCCGGCTATAATTTTAATAATTTAGCTGACGACTTTGGCGCAAATATAGCCAAATTGGTAAAACAAGTCAGCGAAGATAAATCCATAACCAAACCAACCAATGGTAAATCTGTTTGGCAACAACGAAAAGAAAAATATATTGCCGGACTAGAACAAGCTGACTCAGGCGCATTATTGATCGCAGCCGCTGATAAAATTCATAACCTACGCTCCCTGCAAAATGCTTACCGCCAACAAGGAGCCAGTATCTGGCAACGCTTTGCCGGCACTCCTGACCAACAAATGTGGTATTATAAATCAGTATTGGCCGTACTAAAAAAATACCTAAACAATTCAATTGTTAAAGACTTAGACAAAGAAATAGCCAATGCTAATCAAACCCTAAAACTACTATAAATTGTCAGCTACTAATCAATACTATATAATTTAATCATAATCTACTAAAAAAATTATATGAGCTTTGAACAACCATCAATGAATAACCAACTAGATAAAGAAGAGGAAAAACGCCAAGCTCGCAACAAAGACGTCGGTAACCGACCCGGTAGAAAGCACGACGGCTGGCTAGATGGTGGTGAGTGGAAAGAAGAAGAGGAGCGTATAAAAGCTAATGATCCACAAAATAAAAAAATTGAGGCTTACAACATTGAAGCTTTAGGTGATGCTGATACCGAGGAAGAAGAAATTGACACACCCGAAGATCTCTCAGTGATAGGCAAGCAATATGATAATCGCGAGAAGATTCAACCCGTTGATGAACATAGATTAGATGACAATGACGGCTCTATTGCTTCAGCTCATTTTGAAGCAGCGGATGAAAATTATGATACTGATAAATTAATGATTGCCCGAGAAAAAAGACAAACCATTCACTAAACTCCAACTAGCAAAATAACAGACGCCACTCCTAAAAACATTGATCAACTAGCTAACCAAGAAAGAATATCTGTCCCTTTGTATTCCAACCATAAACTACGCAAACGAACACCCAATAACAAACAAGTGGGCCAGCACAGCCTATTACGCCGCTGGAAACAATTTATAAATCGTGATAAATACGCAAACAAATAAATAATAGCCCAAACCACCTCGCCGGAAGCGAGGTGGTTTTTTATATTGACAAAAAAAAACCATCGTGCTAAAAAGCAAACACTAATATACAAAAAATCTTATGAAAAAAATACTTATTTTCAGCTTTTTTTTACTATTGCTCCTGTCCTTACCGGGAGGGGCAAGTCTACCGGCAATAAACGATAATCCGACAATAAATTTAACCCGGGATACGGCTGACCAAATTGAATATAGTATAGCTGGTCACTACATCGCCTATACGCAAACAAACAAAGAAAACTACGAATTATATCTTTATGATATTAGCGCTGACACCAAGCAATTAATCGCCCAACAAAAGGAAGGCTCGTTTGAACCAGATCTAAGCAATGTCGGCCTAGCTTATGTTAAAGCCGAAGATGGCAAAAAGAATATTATGTATTATGACCTGACTAGCGGCGATACCCGACCCATTGCCTATCCGCAAAGCTGGTATCACGATACTCACCCTCGTATTAATGATCAGTATGTGACTTTCATACGCTGGTTCTTTGCCAATCCGCATGCCAGTCTTATGATTTATAATTTAGACACCCAAGAACTTACAGGTGTAGGTGGAACTTTTGATAGCCAACAAACTAATCAAGCCATCACTGATAACTGGGTGGTTTGGCAAGACAATCGAGGGTCATACGATAATATTTATGCCTATAATTTTAATACAAAAGAAATCACTAATTTATCGGACAATAGTTGGGATCATTATTTCCCCAGCGTCTCTGGTGATCAAGTAGCCTGGCAAAGCCAAGACACTATTTATATCAAAAATCTGATCTCCGGCTCACTGCAAATCATAGACAATCAGCCTTATGCCAATGTCAACGCCGATATTTTTGGATCCAATGTGGTTTTTCAAACTTGGCGAAGTAATAATTCTGACATTTACCTATACAATACTGAAACTAAAAGTTCTATAGCCCTAACCAAAGACTCAGCTAATGACAACCAACCTCAGCTATCTGGTGATATTGTTGTTTGGCAAAAAGAAATGAGTGACGGCAGCCATGATTTATATTGGACCAATCTAAAAATAAAGAGCGCTGCCTTATACACTAGTCTCAAAGCTCAGCCAACAGGTGATAATAATGTTAGTTTGAGCTGGGCGGCTGGCATTCCTGATAATTTTCAATTTTACACTCTTTATCGTTCACACTTTTCTTATGATCAAGGAGAGGTCATTGCCGACCGTCTGACAAAAAACCAGTATACTGACAATACTGTCATGCCAGGAAATACGTATTATTATCGTCTGATCATGGTGGATGGTCAAGGACAAGCTTGGGGCGGTCAAGAACCAACCGTCTATCATAATCCAATACGCCAGCTTCTAAAACTGCCCAACAATCCAGCTGTTTATTATATTAATGACAACCAAGCCTATATAATAGGTAATGATAGAATATTTGCCGCTTGGAACTTTGCCTGGTCTAATATTCGCATTGTAAATCAAAACACTATAGATGCCTATCATTATGCTGGCCCCTTGCTTTATCCTGCGGGCAGCTTATTGCGCTCAGATGATAGCACCGTCTATGTTGTAGACAATCGTAGTTTACATGCTTTGGCTGACGCCGATACCTTTCTACGTGCCGGCTATCACTGGAACCAGATTGACTATGTATCAGCGCAACATCTACGTTTATACGAAAATGACGAAGTATACAATAAAGATAATTTCATTCATCCCGATGGCACGCTCATAAAATATGCCGATAGCGCTAAGGTTTACCTATTACGAGATAGCACTAAACACTGGATTACTAGCCCAGCAGCTTTCAATGCTTATCGTTTCCGTTGGGATAGAATATTTACTATCCCCACTTATTGGCATTATCCCGATGGCAACAATTTATAAAAAATATTAATAACGCCCCGCCAGGGCTTGCGCAGGCGGGGTGTTTTATTTTATAATAATAATGCTCAATTAATTCTCTAAGCAGCTAAACATATGTTTAAACTGGGCAAGAAAAAAATTAATCCTGTTGACAACGACAACACAGAAGATTTTCTGCAAACCACCAATAATCAAAGTGGCGCTGACGATCAATGGATTAATGAAGACGACTATGAGGGACAATTGTCAGTGGATGTTTACGATGAAGGCGATAATATCGTAATCAAATCTACTATTGCTGGCGTACGTCCGGAAGATATTGATATCTCTATCAACAATGAAATGATTACAATCAAAGGTAAGCGTGAACAAAATGAGCATATCAGCGATGATAATTATTATTATCAAGAATGTTATTGGGGTGGTTTTTCCCGTTCTATTATCCTACCAGTAGAAATTCAGCCAGATAAAGTAGATGCCTCTATTCATAATGGAGTCCTCAAAATTAGTTTGCCAAAAGCGATCAAAACAAAAGAGGTTTCCGTCAAAGTAAAAGTAGGTGACTAAATGCAAGTAAAAATAAACAAAATTGAATCTGACTATCTAGAGCTGATCGATGCTGATGAGAATATTATTAAATTACCAATAAATTATCTACCCAAAGAAAATCAAGTGGGCGACACTCTTATTTTACGGCTACAAAAAACTAATAACCAAGACGATGAGCAAGATAAAAAAGATTTAATAAATACCCTCTTACGATCAGATTAATGCTTATTCGCACTAACAATCAAAAACCGAAAGCAATGAAGTGGTTTCTACTGATAGCAACCACTTCTTTACTAATTATGAGCATCTTGCTGCTACTAGCTTGGGGCCTTCACCAATATTATCAAGACCGTTATCTCTATGGTATTAGCGTTGCGAATATAAAACTTGGCGGCCTTAACAAAGTTGAGGCTCGTAAAATAATACAAAGCGCCGTTGATGATTATAAAAAAAATGGTTTAAGTTATATATATGATAATAACAAAATAAATCTCCAAACCAGCATCACGTCATCAGAGCTAGCAACTTCATACGATATTATTAACTTTAATATAGATCAAACCTTAGAACAGCTATGGCTACTGGGGCATGAAAACGGCTACAGCGCTAATTTCTGGCAGCAAATAAAACACGCCCTTGTTCCTCGCCACTATCCATTACTCCTGGATACGGACACCGCTCGTTTAAAAAATATGCTAATAACTAATTTTCAAAAATATGCTACTCCGGGTAGTGATGCCCTACCAATTATTACCGATGGCCAAGTACAAATAAAGTCACATAGCTTAGGCACTACCTTTGCTTATGACGATATTATAAAAAAAACTAATCGGCAAGTTAGCTATCTAGATAACTCTCCCCTTAATCTCTCATTAGCTCTTGACTTACCCATTATTATGGACAAAGACATTAGCCCCGCAGATATTAAAAATTTGGAACAATGGTTGACGATAGAAAAAACATTATCTTTAACTGCGCCCGGACAAAGTTGGCAAATTAGCCAACCCCTTTACCAAGACTGGATTCACTTTACAAAAAAAGAAGGCGCTATAATAATCGCCTTTAATACCGATGCTTTGGCGGATTTTTTACAAAATACCGTAGCAGTAGAAATAGACAAAGAACCACAAGATGCTAAATTCCAAGTTGCTAATGGCAGAGTAACAGAATTTCAAAGCAGCCAAGATGGACAAAAACTTAATATTCCTGCCAGTATTACCGCTATCAATGACAATTTTTTTCAGCCCGATTCTGAAGCAAATCAAGCCATTGAGCTGATAGTTACTCCCTTAACGGCAAAAGTTGCCGTGGCGGATACCAATGATTTAGGCATTCGTGATGTTATTGGTGTTGGTCGCTCGGATTTTCATGGTAGTCCAGCTAACCGCGTTCACAATATCCAAACCGGCGCGAATGCGATCAACGGCCTGATAATAAAACCGGGCGAAACATTTTCTTTAATTACCGCATTGGGTGACATCAATGCTAGTACCGGTTATTTGCCAGAATTAGTAATCAAAGGTAATAAAACTATCCCCGAATACGGCGGTGGTCTTTGTCAAATTGGCACCACCACTTTTCGTGCCGCCATTGATACCGGCTTGCCGATCGTAGAACGACGCAATCATTCATATCGAGTGTCATATTATGAGCCGGCTGGTTTTGATGCAACTATTTATGATCCTAAACCAGATTTACGTTTTACTAATGATACTAATAATAACATCCTTATTCAAACTCGCATTGAAGGTACAGAATTAATTTTTGAATTCTGGGGAACTCCAGATGGCAGAATTGTAAATTATACCACTCCAAAAATTTATAATATTACTTCTCCAGGAGAAACTAAATATGTAGATACTACAGAGCTTGAACCGGGGGAAATAAAATGTACCGAACGAGCTCATAATGGAGCTGACGCTGACTTTGATTACAATGTACTCTATCCTAACGGCGAAGAGAAAAGTACTAATTTTTTCAGTCACTATGTGGCTTGGCCAGAAGTGTGCTTACGAGGTGTAGAGCCAGAGGTGCCTGACGACACCGCCAACGATTCACAATCAGATATAAATGACTCTACTGGCAATTCTGCGCCACAATAAAAACCTTGATTAAAAATCAAGGCCTTGAAATACAATTATATAAATAAAAAACGCCAGTAGAAGTGCAGACAAGAAAATCAGAATTGGAAATATTTCAGCCGGAGCCGAAATCAATCCAACTATGATCCCCATGCTTGTCGTGCCTGCACTTCTACTGGCACTTTGATTAAAGAAACTTATAAAGACTACAGTCGCGCCCATACCTTAAAGCTCTATAAACGCTTTATAAAAACAGCTTTTCAATAAAGCGCCTAGATATTGTTTAAAATAATAGCTTTTTAAGGTAATAGAGTACCTTATCACACTTTAAAGACTCTGTCAAGGGTTTTTGTGAATAAACTGTTAAAAACCTTAAAAAACAAAGTTTTTTAATGTACCAACATTGACTTTTCCCTAAAAAAGGGCTAAACTAAAATAAGTTTTTTACTAATTTTTAAATATCGCTATGAGTGTACCGAAAAAACGCCGAACCAGTGGTTCGCGTAAACGCCGCGCCTCTCATCACAGTATAAAATCAGCTTCTCTACACAACTGTCCGCAGTGCGGTGCCGCCAAACAACCACATCGGGCCTGCCCCAATTGTGGTACTTATAAGAACGCTAAGGTTCTTAAAGTTAAATCTGCTTTAGATAATAAAAAGAAGAAATAAGCTTTCTTCTTTTTAAATTAAGAAAAAATATGTCCAATAGACACCTAGCCAGAACGCTTGCTTTACAAACATTGTTCCAATGGGATTTTAATGGCCAAAAAGAAAATTTGGAAAATATTTTAAAATATAATTTTCAAGAATTTGCCTTGGATTTTAATGATGATGGTTTTAGCTATGAGCTGGTGATGGGAATAAAAAAGAATAGCAAAGCTATTGATAGTTTAATAACAAAATTTGCACCAGAATGGCCCTTGGACCAAATTACTATTTCTGATCGCAACTGTTTACGTATAGGTATCTATGAACTTAAATTTGATCCCCAAATACCGCCAAAAGTTGCTATCAATGAAGCAATTGAACTAGCTAAAACTTATGGTGGCGAATCATCCGGTAAATTTATCAATGGCGTCTTGGGTTCTATTTATAAAGAAATGGAAGCGGCTGGTGAAAAACAAAATATGGAGAAAAAAGAAGTTAGTGCCGAATCAGCCGGCGGTATAGTTTATTATCAAGATAAACAAAATAAGCATCATTTTGCTATAATCCGTAATCGCTATGGCAAATGGTCACTACCTAAGGGCACCATAGAGGCAGGCGAGAAACCAAGCGACACTGCTCTACGCGAAGTTAAAGAAGAGACCGGACTTATCAATCTTACTCTGGGTGACAAGGTTGGACAGATAAAATACGACAGCAAACAACCGCCCGCCACCACCGTTCACAAAACAGTCACCTTCTATCTGATGGCTAGCGCGGATATGAACAGCCACACCCCCGATAATAAAGAAATCCAAGCCGTAGAATGGCTACCAGCGGACGAAGCCATCAAAAGATTGGATTATGATAATGCCAAAAAAATACTGGCACAAGGAATCAAACAATTAAATAATTAAATTTATTAACTATTTAGTAGGTTCTAGTCTACTGCAATTACCTTTGATTAATTTAAGTAGATTGGTACCTACGGGGAAAAACTATGAAAGACTTTAAAAAACTAGCCCGTAGTTGGGGAGTAACTTTTAATAACTACGACCTGCTTAAACAAGCTCATGTACACCGCTCTTATCTGAATGAACACAAAAATTTTCCTCTAGAGCATAATGAACGTCTAGAATTTTTAGGAGACGCCGTTTTAGAGTTAGCTGTTACCGAACATCTTTATAATAATTATCCTAATCCAGAGGGTGAGCTAACCAATTGGCGCGCTAGCCTAGTTAACGGCCAAATGTTGGCCACTATCGCTCAAGAACTAGATATTGAAAATAATCTTTACCTAAGCAAAGGGGAAGCAAAAGATAAAAATGCTAAAGCTAGAAATTATATATTAGCTAATGCGGTGGAAGCCTGCATAGGCGCTTTGTATTTAGATCAGGGCTGGAAAGCAGCCGAAGACTTTGTCCAACGTTATGTCCTCACCAAATTGCCGGCCATACTAGAAAATAAAAGCTATATTGATGCCAAAAGCAACTTTCAAGAAAGAGCCCAAGAAGTATATGGCACCACACCCAATTATAAAGTATTGGAAGAGTCCGGCCCAGATCATAACAAATTTTTTCGTGTTGGTTTATACGTCAATAAGAAAAAAATAGCCGAAGGCAAGGGCACATCCAAGCAAGAAGCGCAAATGGATGCCGCCACCAACGGACTAAATACACTCGGCTGGTAATCTCACCAATCAAAACGACTAACAATATCCATGCCCGTGACTTGTACACGGGTATGGTTTTTTATAGAACCATCTACTGCCACATGCTGACCAGTAGATAATTCTACCTGATAAACTCCGCTCAATTCTTGAATTAATTGCCCATTGGACATTTGCCAAGATAAAATTACTTTATCTCCAGCAATACTGCGCCCTATTAATTCCCCGTTAATTTGCCACCACTGCTGAAATTTATAACTAGCAACATCAGCTACTACCATACCATTATTATCAGTTTCCACCGTACGAGTGATATTGCCAACTAAATCCACTTGTGCCTGATCAGCAATTGCATCTTGATAACTTAAACGTTGCGCAGAGCCACCCAACCACCGCCATATAGCAGATAGTAAATTACGCCAACCACCCATCGCTACATTATGGAAAGAGGGCTTATCAAAATAATTAAAATCTAACAAATTGCCGGGGCTAATAAGCCACGGCTCTGCGCCAACCTTCATAATAATGTCACCATTGCTATATTGTATCTCTGGCAACCGCCAAGCCGAAATGGACTGGCGATGACGCAACCAAATAGTAATATCCTGTCGTGGCCGTAGCACGCTAACCTGCTCACCCCAAGTATTGCGAGACGGAATATTATAAAAATGCAAATTGTCTTTCCAATCATTATTAACTTCTGGCCAATCACTAATTTTATTAGGCAAGGTTGCCATTTTAGTATTTTCTAATGGAGCCCAAAAACGATCCTGGCTAGCAGTTGCGGCCAACCAATTGATAAAACTTAAAACTCGTTGCTTTACCGGCTCATTATCTTGCCAATAAAGATAAATCGCCAGGCTTTGTGCCTGCGACCAGCCAGTAGCTGGACCCAATAACGGATAACCGTTGTCGGCGAACGCTTTATGCGTAGCAGCTATTACCTGTGCACTCAAATTTTCTGCCCTGTTATCAGATAATAAAACAGCCAAACTGGCTAGAGCGGTTTTTTTATGAAGATAATAATCACTATCAAGCCAGCCCGACCAAAGATAATATTGACGATCAAGCATATTTTGTAAATATTGTTGTAATTCCTCCGGTTGTCCCAAACGCTGATAAGCCATAGCTAAAGACATCATAATATGTGGATATAATGATAAATCGCCCCGGTCATCTTGACCTTTTAAACTGGCATAATATTCATGACACCAACGAACAAAGTTATTATTATAACCCTCTTGCACGAATAATGGTCGCCACTGATCCAAAGTAGCTTGGTTGTTAACTAATAATTCATCTATAGTTTGCTGAGTGATGATATAACTATCAGCCGCTTGCGAAACCAAGGGCATGCCAAAACCCATTATCAATAATAAAAATAGTATCTTCTGCATGGTTCTATTATAACAAAAACAGCTCGTATTATGCGAGCTGTTTGTTTTATTTTTTCCAGAACCAGACTAAACCAGCAATCATTGTCACCAAGATAGCTATATCCAAAGGATAAGCATAGATTACAAAGCGCCAATCATCAATAGCTAATACATTAGCTAGAGCACCAAGCCAGAACAACAACCAAGTCAGCTTGTCTTCACTCGTAGGATCTTTAAAAACCTTTTTAATTGTCGGTAAAGATCCGCTGCTGTCGGCTACCATATTCGCAAATAAAGCTACTAACGGGGAACTGGAGACTAACCAACCGAGTAATCCTAAAACGGAGACAATAAAACAGTTTTTATCCAGTCTCTCTAAACCGCCTTCGCCATATTTTAAAGATAATATGGCTATGATTAATGAACCGATTGTATATCCTACCGGCACCCAAATCGTACTGGTTGCACCAACCGCATAATAACTCCCGGCTATCACACCGCTGACCACAGTCCAAATAATCCAGGTTGCCCGATTGGGACTTGATTTTTTCCTCAAGATGGAAACAATATAAGGCAAGAAGGCGATCGTAGAACACGCCCCTGCCAGCTGACCCCACAACACCGTATTCACAATTACCCTCCCTTGTGATTATTAACTAGTGCCGTACTACTACAGCACCATACTTACGAAGATAGGTAGCGTAAATAGCCACTCCACCATGCAATAACATGGCATTTATTGGGTAGACTATCTGATACCATACATTAGTCCAATTAGCACACACTGCCGTTAAACTAACTAAATAAGCTCCAGCCCACAGCAACCAAGGCAAGCCATGTTCTTGTCCCCCATTATTTCCAACTGTTTGATAAGTGGGAATAAACGAAACAATAAAAACTATCTGTGTTAACATATTGCCAACTGTTGCAGAGCCATAAACTTTCCATACAATCATAGTCATTAAGCACATGAGAACAATAACAATTTCCCAACGATCCAATTTGCTAAACTTACCAGCGAATAAAGCGAAAAGAAAAGTAGCAATACACAGGACGCTACTCACCATTGCAATGAAAGACTTGGCCCAATCATGACCCATGGCAAAATAACTCCATGAGTTTTGTATTGCCAACCACGCCCAGATCACCCAAGTGGCGGGGTTGGGCTTGTTAGTATTACCGATTTTTCTGAACATACCAATGTTATAAATAACAAAAGCAATTAAATGTATCACGCCAGCTGATATCCCAAGAATTTTAGCCAAATACATCCTGGACTCCTTTTTATTATCAATTTATTGTAAATGTTCAATCATGAAATAATGGCATATTTTGTCAAAAATGTCAAGCTTAAATTATTATTCAATTGAACTAAGACCCTAAAAATGCTAAAATATCTAAGTCTGCGTAGTGCAAATCTTTCTTTCGTATCATTCTTATTTAATTTTCGTATCAATGTATTTACAAAAATTAGAAATTCAAGGATTTAAATCCTTTGCTAATAAAACCACGCTAGAGTTTAATCGCGAACTAACCGCCATTGTCGGGCCCAATGGCTCTGGTAAATCAAATTTCTCCGATGCCATCCGCTGGGTGCTAGGCGAACAAAGCCTCAAAGTATTGCGTGGCAAAAAATCACAAGATGTCATTTTTGCCGGCAGCGATCAAAAAGCCCGCCTTGGATTCGCCGAAGTGAATTTATATTTGAATAATGAAGACGGTACTGCACCGATTGACTATAGCGAGGTGGTTATCTCCCGTCGCATTTATCGTGACGGAGAAAGTGAATATCTTATAAATAAAAATAAAGTTCGCCTGGCAGACGTACAGATGTTAATGGCTAAAGCCAGCTTCGGCCAACGCTCATATTCTATTGTTGGCCAAGGCATGGTGGATTCTATACTCACTTCTTCAGCTCAAGAAAGAAAAGAATTTTTTGACGAAGCCACTGGCGTGCGTCAATTTCAAATAAAACGTGAACAATCTCTAAACAAATTAGAACGTGCCTGGGAAAACCTCCAACAATCCCAACAGTTATTGCGCGAAATAGAACCGCGCTTGCGTTCTCTCACTCGCCAGATGAAACGTTTAAACGAACGGGCCGAGCTAGAAAATGAATTACGAAAATTACAAACCAAATACTATAGTTTTGAGTTGGACAATTTTAATAAAGAATTAAAGGTTCAACAAAATAAAGCCGAGCAAATCAGCAATGAGAAAAAACGCTGGGAAGAAGAATTACAAACAGTGCAGAGTAAACTGGAGCAAATAGAAAATGAAAATGGTCAAACCGATGCGTTTCGCGAAATTGAACAAAAATACTCCCAACTCATAGATAAAAAAAATAAATTGCTATCGGAAATGTCGGTCTTGCAAGGTAAACTAGATTTAGATATGACGGCTCAAGGGAAAAGCAACATTGTTTGGTTGCGACAACAATCAGAAAAACTTACTTTAGAGCTCACTGCTATCCAACAACAGCTAACCGAGGCCGAGCAAGCACAAAACAAAGCTAATGATAAGTTACAGGCTAAGTTAGCCGAGCAAAATAGTATCATTTCCGAGTTTGATAAAATCAAAGAAAAACTATTGGCAAAAAATCAAAATAAAGATAGCCAAAATGATTCTGATTGGGAGCAACAATTAAATGATATTGAAACTGCTTGGCGTGACTGGCTAAAACAACTTAAACAGCTGGATAATTTGGCTAATTTGCCAGCTCTACAAAAAACTGGCGAAGACATTGCCGATCAGCTGCATGACATAAAAGAAAAACTAGCAAATGATAAATCACCCGATGCTGACGAAATCGCTTATCTGGAAGAAAAGATGGATGAATTCTTAACTACCAAAGACAATCTAGTAGATGAAATAAATCAACTGCGCGTCACTACCGAAATTAACCGGGGACGCGCTGAACAACTGCGCGGTCAATACCAACAAAAGCAAGCAGACAAGCAAAAACTAGATTTAGAACTAACCAGCAACACCGCTGAATCACCGGCCGCGCGCCAAAATGCTATCAATCAACAAAGACAAGAATTACAACAACAGCTAACCGAGGTAGAAGCCAGTTTGGCTATTGTTAAAGAAAAGTTAGATAATTTTAATAGTCGTGCCGAAGCCAAGCAAAACGACTTGATTCAGATGCAAAAACAAACACGTGAATGCCAAATCAAACTCAATGATTATAATAATCAACTACAACAATTGGAAATAGCTAGCGCGCGCGTAGAAACCAAACTAGAAAATCTGCGCCAAGAAATAAACAATGTCATGCCTGAAAATTGGCAGCCAGAGTTAAACCCAGAAGCTATAAACACCGATGCTTTGCAAACTAAAATAATATCACTAAACAATCGCCTGGCTTTGATCGGCGGCATTGATGATACCGTGCCCAATGAATATGACGAAGTAAAACAACGCTTTGAATTTTTGGACGACCAGTGTCGTGACTTAGAGCATTCTATCCAAGCTCTTAAAGATATTATCAAAGAACTTGACGTCAAAATTGAACAACAATTTAAACAAAACTTTGCCAATATCAATGAACAATTCCAAAAATATTACCAAGTTCTATTTAATGGCGGTAAGTCTGCGCTAATCATGCATCAAAAAAATAAAGACGAAAAGGCAAACGATGAAAATGATGAAAATGAAAATGATGAAGAACAAACAGATGAAAAGCCTTTGCCCAATCAACTAAAAAAAAGCTGGGTGGATACTGAGATAGAAATAAAAGCGTCTCCACCCGGTAAAAAAATTGATTCTATCAATACTTTATCAGGAGGTGAAAAAGCTATGACCGCCATTGCCTTGATCTGCGCCATCATTGCTTGCAATCCTTCACCATTTGTTATTCTGGACGAAGTGGATGCCGCTCTGGATGAAGCTAATGCTGCTCGTTATGTTGCAATTATAAATGAATTGTCAGACAAAACTCAATTTATTGCTATTACTCACAACCGCGTTACTATGCATCATGCTTCTATTCTCTACGGCATCACCATGGGCAATGATAGTATTTCTCGCCTACTGTCGGTAAACCTGAAAGAAGCCGAAGAAAAATACAGTCAATAGACGGATTATAAATTACCTAAAAGACTTTAAAAGTAAAATATTTTACCCCTCCTGGCGCAGGAGGGGTTATTCAAGGTTTCAAATTTACCATTTAGCGAATTTAGACTGATATGCTTTGAGCAAAAGACCATTTACTTGACACATCTACATTTTTTCCTTAATATAATAGCCAGTCACGAACTGCTCTTATCTCCCTTGCTAAAGGGAGGATCTAAGAACAATTAAATTAATCAAATGTTATCAATTAGACTATCTCGTACCGGCAAAAAGAAACAGCCTTATTACCGGATTTTGGTTTTGGAAAAAAGCAAAGATCCTTGGGGTGATTATTTGGAATTGCTGGGTAATTACAATCCGCGTAGCAAAGAATTGGTCATTAATGAAGAACGTCTAAAGTATTGGATTTCTGTGGGCGCTCAGATGAGTAATACGGTCAGTAATTTGATGAATAAAAATAATATCATAGAAAGTAAACCGAAAAAAGCGGTTCGCATTTCCAAAAAACGTCAAGCTAAACTAAAAGAAAAAGCCGAGACCAAGGCCGAGGCTGCTAAGCAAGCTGAAGATAAACCGGCTGACAAACCAACTGTTGAAGACGAAGCTAAACCTACCGAAGCAGTAGTAGAAAATAAAACAGAAGAAGGTAAGGAAGAAAAGCCAGCTGAAAGCAAGACGGAAGAGACTAAAGACGAAGGCAAGGAAGAGGCTAAAAAAGAAGAGACTAAAACTGAATAAGTCTTTTCTGCCTGTACTATTGACATTTTCATCTATATATGCTAATATAATAAATACCTTAACAATTCTACGACCTTATTAGGTCAAGAATGATTAATCATTAAGAGAACGAAAACATGAACGCAGACAAAGATTTTCTCGAACTCGTGGTAAAGAGTCTCGTAGATAATAAGGACGCGGTCAAAATCGACAGAGATGTTGATGAGATGGGTGTCTTACTCACCTTGAAGGTTGATCCTAGTGACATGGGTCAGATTATCGGCCGTCAGGGTCAGACCGCTCGCGCTATCAGAACATTGTTGCGCGTCATTGGCGCCAAGAATAATGCTCGTGTAAACCTCAAAATTGTGGAACCGGAAGGTGGCCGCAAGCCAGCTCCTCGTAAAGAAGAAGCTGCTACTGAAGAGGTTGATACTAGCGCAGTAGATGATTTGAAATTATAATCTCAAATTTGCAAACAAAACCGTCCCTGTTGGGGGCGGTTTTGTTTTTATAGAATAATATATTAACCTATGTTAAGTATTGACAAACGTATTAACCTATGTTAATCTAAGAATATGAATAAATATCTATCTACAACCGAGGTTGCCAAACAACTAGGCATCAGCCGAATTGCTGTTTTTCAGCGTATAAAGAACGGGCAATTAAAAGCCGATAAGATTGGGCGCAACTACGCTATTCCCCGCGAGGCTATCGCTACCACCCGACCAATAACAAGAAACAGGTCCGCGGAAAATGAAATTGACGCCGCTGTATATAAAACCGTCAAAGAATACGGCGAGACATTAAAATTACTCGGTCAAGAATGAAATACTTGTCCTTACGAGATGTAGAGCAAGTAGCTTTCAGTCTCGCGCAAGAGACACTGAACTGGCATGAGCCTATTCCCGACCTTGCCACTCGTTATCCAGACAAATTAGAGGGATGTCTGGAAGCGCCTCGCCAATCTTTTGGTAATAAAGATCTGTACAGAGGTCTACTCAATAAAGCCGCTATTCTTTTCTATCTACTAATAAAAAATCACTACTTCCAGAATGGCAACAAGCGCATTGCCATAACCACTTTGCTGGTATTTTTATACCGCAACGGCAAATGGATAAAGGTTGATACTCAAGAATTATATAATTTCACCAAATGGGTGGCGGCAAGCAATCCTAAACTCAAAGACAATACCGTCCAAGCCGTACATGATTTTCTTAAGTTATATTTGACCAACAATAATGCCAACTAAAAAATTCCATATTATATCCGCTTTTCCGCAAATTCTAGAATCCTATTTTCAAGAATCTATTCTTAAGCGTGCGCAAGATAAAAAAATAATAAAAATCATTAATCACGATTTGCGCGATTTCACCAGCGACAAACATCGTACCGTTGACGATACACCTTATGGCGGTGGTGTAGGCATGGTAATGATGATAGAGCCAATTTATAAAGCTTGGAAAAGCATACGCAAACGAAAAAAAACTTTGACTATTTTATTAACGCCGGCAGGCAAGGTATTTAAGCAAGTGCAAGCCAAACAATTGGCCGACTATGATCAATTAATATTTATCTGCGGCCACTATGAAGGGGTAGATGCCCGCGTAGATAACTTTATTGATGTAAAACTTTCTATCGGTGACTATGTGCTGACCGGTGGTGAACTTGGAGCGGCTGTAGTTATAGATGCTGTTACTAGACTTATTCCTGGTGTGCTGGGTAAGTATGAATCTACAGAAGACGAATCACACTCCCGAGAAGGTGTATTAGAATACCCCCACTATACTCGCCCGGAAATATTCAAACCCAATCGTCAAACCGAATGGAAAGTACCTGACACCCTCCTTTCCGGCCATCATGCTAAAATTAAAGAGTGGCGGGAAAAGAATAGGTAATATATATGAAATCATGACTAAACAGGAAAAAATTACTGAAAATTATGGTAAATAATAAAAAAAGAGGTGAGGCGGGAGAATTAGAAATCGTCAAACTAGTCCCCTGTCCTAATTGCAAAAAAGACCTAATGATCTTGCCTCCAAACTACCCACTATATGATATTCAATGTACTGGATGTTCTTTTAGAGCACAAATAAAAACCATAAGTTCAAAACCTAAAAAGCTATTTTTTGGCGCTGGTTGGGATATAATGGAGAAGGTTTTAAAATCAGGATTTATGGTGCCGCCGCTATTCGCAAACTTTAAATGGGTTGAAAAAAAATAAACAAAAACAAGAAATACGATTTTACCCTTTTGTACCAAAGACTAACTTAAAAAAATATCAACTATCGTCCCCAGCCAAACGAGCCAATTATAGAATGTTTCATTACAATAACATGGACGCGCTCCCTTTTTTCGTTGCCTATAGATCAAAATAAATGAAAACGTTAGAAATTATTTAAAAATTTGTAAAAATATAAACAAAAAACAAAACCACCTCTATTGTGAGGCGGTTTTTTAATAAAAATTAATGGCTAAACTCAAAGCTATAATGCTCTGGCTGACAACCATGGAGCAGGGCGTCAGCATCATCAAACTGCACCGAGAACACTTGCTCTAGCGGATGAGTCTCCTGAATGCTGCCACTACGACCATAATTCTTACTTTTCTTATCTATACACACCACGCGTATGTTGACATCAACATCTAACCAACGCAATGGTTGTGTATCATTATTGGACCGATTCGTGCCCTCTACCATTGTTCTTTCCTCCTATTAACAATCTAAAGTACAAAATGAAAAACGTCGCGACGCCCTCCTAAAACAATTATATCTTATCATCAAAATCAATCAACGACAAATAAAATTGCCTACCATAATTTTCGGTTTATAATACCGTTCCTTGTGGCACAAAACAAGCAAACCACATTAATATTATAGCCGCAGACGTCAACCACTGCAAAGAAAGCAAACCTACTCGACCCCAACCCTTAAATTGTTCAAAGAAAGTTGTTACAAACAAACGAATCATCATGGCAAAGAGTAGATAGCCCCCAAGTAATATAGCGATCGCTAACCAAGTATAAACCTGATCAAACCATAAATCATTGACTGCCATCGACAAAAAAATATTCATACACACATTTAATACTGTTATGCTGATAACAGGTCTGACACGTTCTTTGGTCAAAGTTATAAATCCCAAACTTCCTAGCAATAATACAACTAAAATCAAAGCACTAGGCAAATGCTGTAAAGGATTACCGTTGGCCAGATCATGTAGCGAGTAAAATATAATCTCCCACGAAAATAGAGAAATTATAATGATTACTATCATGTCAGCCGCATCTCGCTTTTTCATAGAAACCCTCCCTTTCATATGGAGATTTAAATATTTCAAAGTTCTTCAACTGTCCTTAAATTACCGCTATAATATTTTTTTGTCAATCTATTAACATTAAAATTCAATATTATGACTTGAGTATAAAATTTGGATAAAAATGGGGTTGACAGACATACAAATATGATATATTATTACATTCGCGGTGATGTACATTCTATTTTGCTTAATAATTAACGAAAAAAGCACCAATTTTAGCCTAAAAAATTAGTCTTAACTAATTTAAGGACAGAGATATTCATTTTTTAGTTATTCACACTAGAAACAGAATATTTCTGTCTTTTATAACCCAAAGACGATTAAACGAATTTTGACAACTGAAAAGTGACAATAATGACGATGTTTGCCCTATATGGGCAGACAAACCCAATTCCTTTGTGAATTTCGAATCTATATGGTTTTGGTAGTTTTCCTAAAAACTATTCTTAAATTAGAGTTTGATCCTGGCTCAGGACGAACGCTGGCGGCGTGTCTAAGGCATGCAAGTCGAACGCTCAAGCTTGCTTGAGAGTGGCAAACGGGAGAGTAACACCTTGGTAATCTACCCCTAAGATGGGCATAACTCCGCGAAAGCGGTGCTAATTCCCAATGTACTGGTTAGACTTATGTTTGATCAGTAAAGCTCCGGCGCTTAGGGAGGAGCCTAGGTTCCATCAGCTTGTTGGTGAGGTAAAAGCTCACCAAGGCGACGACGGATAGCGGGTGTGAGAGCATGGCCCGCCTCACTGGGACTGAGACACTGCCCAGACTCCTACGGGAGGCTGCAGTCAAGAATATTCCTCAATGCCCGCAAGGGTGAAGGAGCGACGCCGCGTGCAGGAAGACGCCCCTCGGGGTGTAAACTGCTTTTATGTGGGACGAATTCGTGACGGTACCACATGAATAAGGGGCTGCTAACCTCGTGCCAGCAGCAGCGGTAATACGAGGGCCCCAAGCGTTGTCCGGAATTACTGGGTGTAAAGGGTCCACAGGCGGTTAGAAAAGTTTCCAGTCAAATCTTCAGGCTTAACCTGGAGTTAGCTGGAGATACTTTCTAACTAGAGGCCGGGAGAGGTCAGCGGAATGGCTGGTGTAGTAGTTAAATGCGTTGATATCAGCTAGAACGCCAAATGCGAAGGCAGCTGACTGGAACGGTCCTGACGCTCATTGGACGAAAGCGTGGGTAGCGAATGGGATTAGATACCCCAGTAGTCCACGCCCTAAACGATGAATGCTAATCA
>JBLYPW010000002.1:0-200731 GCA_048538275.1 Candidatus Komeilibacteria bacterium | reverse complement strand
TTTTCTCTTTTGTCTATATAATCCTTCAATACCATACCTTTTGTATCTATTTAACCATTTATGGACTGTTTGACGAGAAACAGACAACTCACTCGCTACTGATACAATTGTTTGCTGGTTTAAAAGTATACAGTCTAATTTTTCTTGTTGTAATTGCATATATCTTGAATCATATTTATTCATAGTACTTTTAGGCTAAATTATCTTATTTAATAGCCTAAATACTATACTGTAAAGTGTAAACCTTATTGCTGCAAGGTTAACATAATAGCCTAAATACTATACTGTAAAGTGTAAACCTTATTGCTGCAAGGTTAACAATCCTTAATATAAGCCAAAGTTTGCTGGGCGCATTTTTGCCAAGAAAAATCTTCCGCCCTTTGTAAGCCGGCTTGGATAAGTCTATCTCGTCGGGCGCTATCATGCTGTATCTCTGCCATGGCTTGGCTGATAGAAAGCGGGTTTTTTTGATCAAAATATATGGCTGCATCAGCACCAATTTCTTGCAATACCGGTAAAGCCGAACATAATACTGGCACGCCGCTGCCCATCGCCTCTAAAATAGGTATGCCAAATCCCTCCCAATGACTAGGAAAAACAAAAGCGCCTGCCGCCGCTAATAAAGCCTTATAATCATCATCGGCTACATAGCCCAACAATCTAACATTGTCTATCTCATCAGCCAGCTCCAAAATTTCCGCTGCCCCATAATTACCCAGTCGTCCCGCCAAAACCAATGGCCAACTATGATCAGATAACAATTGGTAGGCTCTCAATAAATTGACAATATTTTTTTTTCTTTCCAGACGACCTATATAAAGCCAATAATGTTGGGGCAAATTAAATTTATCACGGATTTGTTCATTTTCGTGGTCGGTGCCGGGTGAAAACATATCATTATCCCAGCCATTGTAAATCACTTTAATTTTATTTTTTGCCTTAGGAAAATAACGGATAATATCATCCCGTGTAGTTTGAGAAACGGCAATTAATTTATCAGCCCGATGAATAGCCAGCCAATGCGACCAAATTTGATATAAACGCTCCACAGGGTGATAGAGCTCAGGACAACTATAAAAACCAAGATCATGAATGGTAGCTATTATCTCGCCCCCACCCAATAAAGCTACACTATTACTAAAAAAGAACTTATCCACTGGTCGGCGCCACAATTCCCAACTCAATCTAAGATAAGTCCAAAACTTGCGATGATGCCAGGGCAAAGCAATAAATTTAAAATTGGCCGGCGCCTGTGCTAAGGCCGGCTCTAAATCTTGATTATAATAAACATTAAATATGCTAGTCTGATCCAAATGTTTAAATTGTTGCAGTAAATGCCAAGCATACCACTCTGTTCCGGTTTTGGCTTTACGATTGGCCCGACTAGCTTCCAAACCAATAATCATAATAATTTTATTTGGTGGCCAAAATACTGCGCTTATAAGAATCCAAGTTATCCAAAGCAATACCGGTGCCTTTGGCCACGCACAAAAGAGAATCATCCGCTACATAGGCGGGCACACCAGTTGCTTGAGCTAATAACTTGTCTATATTACGAAGCAAGGAGCTGCCTCCAGATAATACCATTCCCTTATCCATAACATCGGCTGACAATTCAGGCGGCGTATTGTACAAAACAGTTTTCACAGCATTGATAATGCCCTGTAAATCCGTTTGCAAAGCCTCAGTCACATCTTCGGAATCAACCGAAATAATACGCGGCAAACCGGTAATCATATCTCTTCCCTTTACTTCAGTTCTCAATTTTTCGTCCTCATTTAGATACATAGCTGAGCCAATTTCTATCTTGATACGTTCGGCAGTACGCTCTCCCACAGCTAAACCATATTTTTTGCGGATAAATTCACCAATAGCCGTATCAAACTTATTACCACCAATGCGCACAGAAGTATTGGTTACAATCCCGCCCAAAGAAATCACAGCGATCTCAGAAGTGCCGCCACCAATATCAACAATCATATGGCCTGAAGCCGAACCAATAGGAATATCAGCCCCGATCGCGGCAGCAATCGGCTCTTTAATAATATAAGCCGCCTTGGCGCCAGCTGCTAAAGTAGCATCTATAACCGCCCGGCGCTCCGTAGATGTAATACCGGCCGGTACCGCAATCATTACTTCAGGGCGAAATATATGCATACCGCCCATAGCCTTATTGATAAAATACTTTAACATGTTTTCCGTGGTTTTATAATCAGCAATCACACCATTACGTAAAGGTCTTTGCGCTATAATAGTGTCGGGCGTCCGACCAAGCATTTCTTTAGCTTCCTCGCCAACCGCCAACACTTTCTTATCTAATATAGAAATAGCCACCACTGATGGCTCATTGATAATAATCCCTCGTTTCGGTACGTGTACCAGGGTAAAAGTCGTACCCAAGTCAATACCGATTTTCTTTACAAACATATATTATTCTATACTGATAATTTTGTATTTATTGACCCCGGTGGGTGTTTTTACTTCCACCTCAGCACCCACTGATTTTCCCAAAAAAGAAACGCCCAATGGAGATTCACAAGATATCAAGCCGCGCGCTGGATCAGCTTCAGTAGCACCGGCTATGGTATATTCCATTTCTCTCTCGCCGGATCTAATTTTTATTTTAGAACCAATGCCAACAATACTACTATCACTTTTTTCTACCACCTCGGCATCACGCAATAATGTTTCAATTTCTCTAATCCGACCCTCATTAAAAGACTGATCATCACGGGCTTGATGATATTCTGCATTTTCTGACAAATCACCATGCTCTTTTGCTTCAGCTATGCGATCAGAAAATTCTGAACGCAATTGCTTGCGCTCAGCTAATTCTGTTTTTAATTTGTTTAGCCCTTCTGGGCTTAAAATTATTTTTGCTGTCATGTTTATATTATACCAGAATTTACTTATTTAGTAACACTTATCATATAGTGTTGCTATTTTATTGTCAATTTGACAATTAACAAAAATATGGGAAAAAATTGATAATATAACTTCCACTCCTGATAAATATGTATAAATTTGCCTGTTTCTATTGGTCTTGAGAAAAATACCAATCCAATACCTGGCGCATAATCGGCACCGCCAAGTCAGTGCTTTCTCCCCCATTCTCTACAACTACTGCCCAAGCCAATTGTGGATTATCATAAGGCGCAAAACCAACAAACCAAGAATGTGGCAATTGGTCTCCACCCACTTGAGCAGTACCCGTTTTAGCCGCCGCCTCATAAGTACTGACATTGAGTCGCTGGGCGCTGCCATATAAAACCGCCTGACGCATGCCTTGTCGTACTATGGCAAGATTCTGACTATCTATAATATCACTGGCCAGTACTTCTGGCACGCTACTATGACGAACATCACTATTGGCCGGACTTATTTCTTTGACTAACTGAGGGCGCCAAACTATGCCATCATTAGCAATCGCAGCAACATAAGTAGCCAATTGCAATGGCGTTACTAAAATATCACCCTGTCCAATAGCCAAATGCATGGTATCGCCCGGATACCAAGCTTCCTGCTTGTGAGACCACTTCCACTCTCTAGTCGGCACTAAACCAAGTTTTTCTCCAGGTAAATCAACACCTAAGGGCCTGCCCAAATAAAACGCTCGCATATATTGGACCATTCTATCCAAGCCCAATCCAGATTTATCATTATATTCATCAATACCAATCCGATAAAAAAAAGTGTTTACTGATTCGGCAATAGCCTTCACTACGTCAGTGGTACCATGACCGCCTGCTTTCCAGTCGGGAAAAAACCATTTGTCATAATAAATACCACCCACACTATTGAAAGTCGTCCAACGATTAATCACGTCCTCTTGTAAGGCCGCAGCCGCCACCAAGGGCTTGATAGTAGAGCCAGAAGGATATTGGCCGGCTACTGCTCTATTAAATAAAGGTTTATTTTCATTATTAAATAAATTATCAAAATTTTCTGAAGATAATTTCTCACTAAATAAATTATTATCATAACTGGGCCATGATAAAAGCGCTAATATTCCTCCACTACGCGGATCCAATATCACAGCCGCTCCCCTAGACGCCTGCGCCTGACCCATCAAATCAGACATCACCGCATAGAGCTTTTGCTGCAATGCCAAGCTCATATATAAATACAAATTATCACCGGCCACCGGATCTTCTTGAGCCAAAATTTTGAGCTCTTTTCCTAGCGAATCAACTTCAATACTTTTTTTACCTGCCTCACCGCGTAATTGCGGCTCATAATATTTTTCTAGACCGTCTTTACCCAGCCAATCTATTAATTGATATCCCTCGCCTTGTAAATTATCATATTCTTCAGCGGTAATCTTACTAACATAGCCCAAAACATGGCTAGTCATAGAACCATGGATATAATTGCGCACTGAGCGATCAACCACTCTAAAACCAGACCAATCAGCTGATTTAATGCGTAACAATACCGCCTGCTCATATGTCAAAGAGTCCAATAATGGCAGAGGTAAAAAAGAAAGCTCTCTATTATCATAGATCTCTTTAGACAACTCAATAGACTCCGTGTTGGTAATGCTGGCTATTTGAGAGATAATAGAATTTAACATATCATCATCTCTGGTAAGGTCACCGGGAATAAATTGTAAAGAAAAACTAGGCTGATTACGTACCAACTGTTCATCATTGGCAGCGTAAATAATTCCCCGAGTTGGTTCAATTCTCGTCATACGAATCCGATTGCCATCCGCTAAACCACGATAATAACTACCTTGTAAAACTTGTAAATAAAAAAGCCGCCCCATCAACAAAAGCCATAGCATTAATAATAGTAATATAGCAAACTTTATTTTGTATGCGCTGATAGCTTCGTGCAACCAGCTTTTAGCACTGGCATCACTATAAACATAGCCTTCATCCGATGATTGGCTGCGCCGCAAACGACGATCACGAATACGCCCACCCTCCACTTGGATAATAAATGGATCTCTATCTTTTTTGGACATGATGAGCAAAATTATTAGTAAGATTGATAATCAAATATATCATTACCAAAGCGCTAATATTTAGCAACCAAAAATGCCAGACAACTGACCATTGCATAGTCCAATAATCATCAGGTCGCAGCCATATTATAATACCATTTTGCCACAACCAAACACCAAAAGTATAGCCTAAGATTGCTAACACAGCAGCCAGAAAAAAACTGATAAAATTTTTATGCACCAACCAACGTCGTAATGACCAATACAAAAGAATACCTACCAAACTTAAGGCTATTAATTCCTGACCGAAAAAATTATAATAAATATCCAAAGCCAAGCCGGTAATAATCAAAACTATCCACAACCAAAAACGTGGTAAATAAAAATACCCCAATACAATAAACCATAAAGGTAAATGCCATAAAACACCAAACTGACCCCAAGCGCTCAGGCCAGCTATATGAATAATCATTAGTCCAGACCAAATAATGAAAAAAATCAGAAATTTTACAATTTTTTTCATGGTTGCAAAATTATCGTCAAAATGCGCAAATTTTTATAATCAAAACTAGGCACTACTTCAGCGCGCTGATAAAGATCATTATCAATATGTAATAAGGAGCTAACCTGGCCGATCAAATAATAATCCGTTATCTTATCTTCCAATCCCGAGCTATAAACCAAATCACCCACTTTGATATCAGCAGACAAAGGAATCATATCCATCAACAAACCCAATCCCATATTACCTTGCACCACTCCTTGCGTATTATTACTTGTGCCTACGGTAGCCGCTACTGAAGACTTGGTATTGGTTAATAAAGCTACTTGAGCTTTATATTCATCCACTCTATAGATTGTACCCACCAAAATTCCATCTCCCGCTAAAACCGGCAAACCAGGCTCTAGTCCATCGGCCGCTCCTTTATCTATCAAAATAAAATCGTTTTGCCATAAAGGTTTACCAATAATATTAGCCAATATAGCTGACTGAGAAATATTACTGATAAAATCAAGTTGCTGACGTAAGTAAATATTTTCAGCTTTAATATTAACTAAATCTAGCTGATTTAATTGTAATTGTGTCAAAGACTGGCGTAATGATTCATTCTCCTCGGCTAAGCGCTGACTAGAAGCAATATTACTAAACCAATCATAAGTTCCGCCAGACACGCTATATACTACTTGTTGTATTGGTCGCCATAACCAGCCCAAAAAATTTGTCAGCGGACGAAACCAGCCTAAATATTGAAAAAATAGCAGTAAAATAATTACTGCTACCAAAACGGTGACTCTTGATTGGCTGCGTTTTATTGGCATACTAAGACATTATATCATTGGCCGAAGGCAATAACAAATCTTTTAAATTTTCTAAATCCTCTAGCACCATACCAGTACCTCGCACCACCGAAGTTAAAGGATCGTCAGTAATATGAACAGGTATTTTTAATTCAGTAGAAATCATTTTATCCAAACCCTTCAATAATGCACCACCGCCCGATAAAACAATCCCTTTTTGATAAATCTCTGCCACTAATTCGGGTGGTGTTTTCTCTAATGTATCGCGAATACTTTCAATCAAACTACGAATATTTTTTATAATAGCCTCTCGTACCTGACCGCCATTAATAGCTACTTCACGAGGCAATCCAGAATATAAATCGCGACCGCGTATTTTACGCTCTTGATTGTCACTGGACGGAAAAACATTACCCAAAGATATTTTGAGCTCTTCCGCGGTGCGGTCACCCAATAGTAAATTAAAATTTTCGCGAACATATTGGATAATGTCCTGGTCCAATTTCATGCCACCATTTTTTAGTGAAGTAAAAGTTACTACCCCGCCCAAAGAAATAACAGCAATCTCAGTGGTGCCTCCACCCAATTCTACAATCATATTACCGGTCGGTTCTTGTACAGGCAAACGAGCACCAATAGCAGCTGCCATGGGTTGCTCCAATAAAAATACCTCGCTAGCACCAGCACCCAAAGTAGCATCTTCTACGGCCTTACGCTCTACCTCAGTCACATCTAAAGGAATACCGATGACGACACGCGGGCGCGGTAATAAACTAATACTTTCTTGGTGCACACTACTGATAAAATGTTTAATCATTTTTTCTGCCACTTCAAAATCAGAAATAATACCGGCTACCAAAGGCTGACTAACGCTTATGTAGGACGGCGCTTTACCAACCATCTTACGCGCTTCCTCTCCGACTGCTAAAATTTGATCACTACGATTATTTAAAGCTACAATAGACGGCTCATTCACCACAATTCCCTTATCACGCACATATACCAAGGTATTAGCCGTACCCAAATCAAAGCCGATATCTTTGGAAAATTTCTTAAACAAATTTCTAAACATTGTAATAATCTTTTACTTTCTTAAGAGCATCATCAGCGGTTAAATTTTGTACGGCAGACTGATTGCGTAGTTTATATTCCAAGAGTCCATTATTTTTATCACTGACTACCAAGCGGATACTAATGCCGAGCAAATCTGCCTCAGCCAATTTTATGCCTGCGCTGATATCCTTTCTATCATCATATAAAACTTCACCAATATTGGCGGCTTGCAAAATCTCATAGGTATCAGTCGCTAATTGGCGACTGGCTTGGCTCTCATTGAGCAGTAAAAGATGTACAGAAAAAGGACTGACGCTCGGTGGCCAAATAATGCCATTATCATCGTGATTCACTTCTACTATAGAGCCCAATAAACGCGATATACCCATACCATAACATCCCATTTGCACAAATTGTTGCTTACCTTGCTCATCCATAAACACCAACTTCATAGCTTTGCTATATTTTTCATTAAGCTTAAAAATATTGCCAACTTCTATGCCTTTATCAACTACTATCTTATCTTTACCGCAAGCTGGACACTTATCACCTTCCTTGACTTTAGCCACTTCCTTATTTTGCGCCCACGCGCAAGTAGGACAATGAAAAATAGTGTCTTCACCACCCGGTGTTAAAACTTGAAATTCATGAGAAAATTCTTTGGAAAAAGTACCGCCCGAAGCCTCAACAACTAAAGCATCCAGACCCAATCTCTTATAAATACGCATATAGGCCTGCTTAACTGTCTCATAATATTTATTCAAATCTTCAGTAATGGTATGAAAACTGTACATATCTTTCATCAAAAACTCGCGACCACGCAAAACGCCAGATTTTGCCCTTGGCTCATTACGAAACTTATCCTGGATCTGATATAAAGCTAAGGGTAAATCTTTATAAGATTGCACTTTATTACGCAACATAGCCACAATGGGCTCTTCATGCGTTGTACCTAAACAAAAATCCTGACCACCTCGGCCTTTAAACTGATACATAATATCTTTCATATCCGCCCAACGACCAGTCTCCTCCCAAATTTCACGGGGATGCAAAGCTGGTAATAAAAGTTCATTACCGCCCACGTCATTCATTTCTTCACGCACCACTTTTTCTATATTACTCAACACCCGTAAACCTAAAGGTAAATAAGTGTATACGCCAGCCATCAGTTTATCAACATAACCGCCGCGTAATAAAAGCTGAGCACTAATAGATGTTTCATCCGCTGGCGCTTGACGTAAGGTTTTAATAAAAAAATTTGATTGTTTCATATAACTATTAGATTTGATGAGCTTGAAAAAAAGATAAAATACGTTCTACCTCGTCTTTTACAATATCCCCATCATAATTTCCAGCATGCGCGGTGGCTCCTTGATGCACTCCGGCGCGTTGATCAAGATGAATATTGAAAACAACATTATCATCTGCTACCTCATTGGCATAAATATGCCAACGCGGGTACTGATCACCGCCTACTCTACGCACCCAGCTATTATTATGTTGATGATAGCCTGATTCTTGTAAAATTCTTTGCCAAGGATAGGTAAATTGTCCGATACTAGAAAACTTCATAATTTTAACCAAACCAACCACTAAATACTCCCCAAATCCGGCCGCCATAACGGGCTAAGTCTTTATATGTTACCACAAACATTAGGAAAATCAACAAAAAGAAACCAATATTATGTATCACTGCCTCAATCATTTCATTATTGGGACGACGTCTTATTTTTTCAATGATTACAAACAAAATACGACCGCCATCCAAAGCCGGAAATGGTAATATATTAATGATAGCTAAATTTAACGACAATAAAGCCGCAAACTGTAATAAATACACAAAACCAAGTTTAGCCATCTGCCCGGTCATCACAGCGACACCTACTGGGCCAGCCACCTGTAAACTAGTTCCCGCTCCCGATAATAGGCCCGCTAATAAGCTATAAAAAGCATAAACAATTTGCCACAAAACATTTACCGTAGCCTGCGCTCCTTCCCAAATGGCTTGATACCAAGGATAATGCACTAAACCTGTCTTAGCCAAATAAACCCCTAAAACTGGCACATCTTGACTGGTGAGATCAGCCGTCAAATGCAAATCTTCACCATAACGCTTTAACTGTAAAGCTAAAATCTTATCCTGGTCATTGCGAATATAATCCGTAATAGCCACTACTGAGGAAAACTGTTGCTCATCAATACTAACAATCTCATCACCCAGCTGTAATGCTAAGTTTTGCGCCACACTATCAGGCTCAACCTGAACAATTTGAATATGTGTGCTATCTACCCTGGCTCCGGCTGGCAAATCGTCCACTACTGACGGTAAGCCAATCATAAAACCAGCGGTCAGTAAAACAAAAGCAAATAAGACATTCATAATAACACCGGCTGATAATATCAAGGTGCGCCGACCGGCTGACTGATGACTAAAACTATCTGGATCATCTTTAGCTTCACCGGCTTCGCCTTTGATTTTGACAAAACCACCTAAGGGAATCCAATTTAAAGAATAAATAACACCTTTATGTTTCCTACCAAAAATACGTGGTGGAAAACCAAAGCCAAACTCCTCCACTTTGACGCCTAATTTACGAGCGGTCCAAAAATGACCTAGCTCGTGTACTAACACGATCAAGCCGAGAACTATTATAAAAACAATAATTGTTAACCACATAAATTATAATGCCATTAAATCACTTTCTTTTTTATCAACTAATTCTTTCATCGCTTCATTAGCAGTTTTAGTTTGTTTATCAATATCATCAAATAAACTATATTTTTCATCTTCGGACATTTCCTTATCTTGCACGCTTTGATTGATTTGCTCTCTGGCTTTATCTCGTGCATTACGCACACGTATTTTTGCCTCTTCTAATTTTTGCTTTACTTTTCGTACTAGTTCTTGACGCCTTTCTTCGGTAATGGGAGCAAACTGTAAATGCACTACATCGCCATTGATACTACAAGTAGCGCCTGTATCAGCCGCTTCTAATGATTTGTTGATATCCTTCAAATTAGTCTGATCCCAAGGCTTGACTACCAACAAATTTGGCTCTGGCGCAGTAATAGAAGCCAACTGCAACAAAGGCATACTAGTACCATAAACCTCTACGGTAATATTTTCAACTAAAGCAGGGGTGGCCCGACCGGTTTTAATATTTCTAAACTCAGCCATCAGCCAATCCTGTGCCTGCTTACATTGTTTATTAAAATCATCTAAAATTTCACTCTGCATAATTATAAATTATTAATTCTTAAGACAATATACAAAATATTATTTAACCTTACGAGTGCCCGCATATAATAAATTCTCACTCTGCGAAGAAGCTAATAAAGTGCTAAAAGTCCGAGTAGTAGGCAAACGCTTGGTAGTCCAATTATCTCCACCATCATTTGAAGTGTAAAAGGTATCCTGAGTATTATAAAACAATCTATCATCGTCTTGCGGAGAAATAGTCATAGCATAGATATACACAGAATTGGGTGGAGTCAATAAAGACAAAGACCGCCAAGCATCGCCGCCATTATTAGAAACCAGGATGCCATAATCGCTGACTAAATAAATTTGTGCCGCATTATTATGATTGATGATTAGCTGATGAAAATTATTAACACCTTTATATTGCTTGGCCAACTCGCTAGTGATGTTTATCCAGTTAGCACCACGGTCCAGACTACGCCAGACACCATTTTGCTTGCTAGCTACATAAATAATGCGACCGGCTTGAGGATTGATATATAAACCTGCCAGGGGCTGATCAAACCAATGATTCACTTGCCATGACTCCCCTTTATCTTCAGATTGATAAAGAGTACCAACACTAGAAATAGCTAAAACTAAATTCGCATCATTAGGATCAATGGTTACCCCTACCAAAGTGGCATTATCCTCAGATTCGGTTAATGTACTCTGCCAGCTTCGCGCACAATCGGTACTACGATACAAAACGTTACCAGCGGCCGCAAAAATTGTACAGCTATCATCAGGGCTGACAGCTAAATCATAAATATAATCAACCTCACTTAAGGTTTGTTGCCAGCTGCGACCACTATCTACTGAATAAAAAATCCCCTGAGCAATGCTGCCAGCATATAGGATTGCAGGATTATTGGGATCGGCTAATAATTTAATAATCTCTGCACCTTGAAAATTTACTTGTCCCTCCACTGATAATAAATTGGAAATATTACCCCAGGTTGTGCCATTATCCTCACTGGCAAAAATGCCGCCGCCACTACCAATCGGCGCTTCTGATACTTTTATAAAACAACCGGTCAATAAAAAAGGTACTAGTACAAGCAAGGCTATTTTGGTTATTTTATTCATATTTTTATATGCTTAATAATAAATCCTCTGCCAATAAACGCGGCTGAAGATTAAACTGCCGTTGAGCTTGACTGACTAATAATTTATCCAATAAAGCCATTATTTTCTTTTCCGAAAAAAAATGGGCTAATTGGTTTAATTGTTTTTGTCTGCCCGGCAAATGATGCCATTGCGGCAAGGCATTTTGTTGTAAATATATAGCTCTGAATAATAAAAGCAAATGATTAGAAAATTCGTCTAAACGATGCTGCGCAGCGGTCATATCTAAATGAGCAATATTTTTTTCTATCCAGGCCAGCTGCTCATGCTTACTAGCCGATAAAATGGACAATAAATCAGATAACTGCTGCTCATACTCTGCTAAAATTTGAGGATGACGCAAATAATTAACAGCCAAACCAGGTAATCCGCAAGCTAGTCCGGCAATCAGTGATGCGGTAGCCTGATCAGCTCCCAAATCAATCAAACCAGCAGCAATGCTTTTACTCGGTACAAGAGAAAACTTCAATAATTGACTACGAGAAATAATTGTCGGCAATAATAAATGTAAATCATCTGCCAATACCATTATAATAGTATTACCGACCGGCTCTTCAATGATTTTCAATAAAGCATTAGCCGCCTCTACGGTCAACTTTTGCGCTTGGCTGATGAGCCCAATTTTATACTTGCTCAAAAATGACTTATTGGCTAAACTGCGTTGCCATTGTCGCACCTGATCAATGCCGATCATTTTTTTATCCTCTTGCAAGCGCAATTCAAAATAATCAGGATGAATATTTTTTTGCCAATGTCTACAAGAATCACATTGACCACAAGGTATATTACTATCAGACAACCCCTCTATATAAGTAGAACATAACAAAGCCTGAGAAAACCTAATAGCCAAAGTACGTTTACCACTATGGGCTGGTCCAGCTAATAAGTAACAATGAGCAAAGCGATGTCCGGCTAATGACAAAGTCAAATAATTGACTATTTGCTCATGGCCAATGAAGTGACCTAAATTGATATTTTTCTCCACCATAACAAAGCTAAATATAACACAAAATAATGATGCTGACAAATGACCTTAAGAGTTAGCCTGGGCTTTGTCTAATGCTATATTAACCTGTTTATCTGCTGCTTTATTGTCAGCGCGAGGCACATGTTGCCAGCTAATACTAGAAAATTCCTGGGCTATATTCCACACCTTGACAAACCACTTGGCCAAGTCCTGATTTTTTACTTTATATTCTCTTTTTAGTTGTCTGATTATTAATTCACTATCCATATAAACAATAACCTTTGGGACGCCTTGATCACGTAAATATTTTAATCCTAAATACAAAGCTTGATATTCGGCCTGATTGTTGGTTTGCTCACCTAAATACTTGCCGAAATCATACACTTCGCCAGTGGGCCAGATAATATGAACACCGGCCGCGGCCGGTCCGGGATTGCCCCGCGCCCCACCATCCGTAAACAGTTTGGTAATATTTTTATCAGTCATAATATAGTTAATAAATTTTCAATAATGATTAAATCCAAAATTAAAAAGTATAAATCAAAAAAATCACGATACAATAGAAAGCCAATCACGAACTAATTCTCATATCCACCACTTTAATTTGTAATTCGCGATTGCCATTCCACTCATTCACTCCCAGCTGAAAAACAATATCCACTTGGCTGCCCAACTTCAAATCTTTTGCCCACTCACCCAAACCAAAAGCAATGGCTTTCTTTATTATATCACCATCTTGCAAAACCAAACGCAAATGTTTATCCTCCTTGCCTACTGTTTGCCAATCTTTCACCATAACTGAAGATAATAGAAAATTTGGCTCCGGATTATCCTCTCCCCAAGGTTCAAATTCACTTAAACCTTCTTGCAAATCCCAGCTACAATCAGCTAGGGTCAAGACTGCGTCAATGGATAGTATGGGCGTTAAATCAATCTTAGCCAACTTTTTTTGGCTATAATCCAACATTTGAGTTTGCCAGGTTGCTAATTTGTCGGGCGCAAAACTAAAACCGCAGGCTGCCGCGTGACCACCAAATTTTATAAATAGTTCAGCATTATCCCGTAAGGCGTCAGTAACATTAAAGCCCCCCACCGTCCGACCCGATCCAACATAGCGCTCGCCATTACGAGTGGCCACAAAAGCCGGCCGATTGAACTTATTGGCCAGGCGTCCCGCGACCAAACCAACTATACCGGGTGGCCATTGTTCCCCGGCTACCACTATGGCAGCCTTATCATATTTTTTCATCTGCTCCTCAGCCATGACCATAGCTTCCTTAAGACTTTGTTCGGTCAAACGCTGTCGCTCTTCATTACTTTTATTCAAAGCGCTAGCCATCATAATAGCTTGCTCAATATTGTCAGTAAACAATAGCTGATGGGCCATGTCAGCATGACGCAAACGGCCAGCGGCATTTAAGCGTGGATTGATTTGCCAGCCAACCACGCGCTCATCTATTTTGGACGCCTCAATATTGGCACCTTCATACAACTTGCGCAGACCGATGCTCCTAGTCTTTTGCAAGACTATCAAGCCAAATTTAACCATGGTACGATTTTCTCCCACCAAAGGCATAATATCACCGATCGTACTCAAAGCCACTAAATCAAGCAACCATTTTTCTTTACTCTCAATCTCGTGTTCTGATAAGCCCAAATTTTTATCACGCAATATGGCTTGCGCTAATTTAAAAGCCGTGCCGCCGCCGGACAATCCCTTAAAAGGATAAGATTCGCGTGGTAGCCGCCCATGGATAATAGAATGGGCCGGCGGCAACTGCTCGGGAATATCATGATGATCTACAATAATCACGTCTATATTGTATTGTTGTCGCGCTCGGGTAATTTCAGAAAAATTGCTGATTCCACAATCAACCGTGATAATAACTTTAGCTCCTTGCTCGGCTATCTTATCCAGCGCCGTATCATTTAAACCATAACCCTCTTTATCACGATGTGGTATATAAACAAAAAAATCTAACTCCAAATCACGCAATGCCCGACTTAAAATAGTTGCTCCACTGACGCCATCCACATCATAATCCCCAAAAACACAGATTTTTTCTTTTTTCTTCTGGCAAGCTAATATTCTCGCTACCGCTTGCTTCATATCAATAAATAAATAAGGGTCCAAAATATCTCTATCCCAGTCCGGCTCTAAAAATTGTTTTATTTCCGCTTCGTCAGTCAAGCCGCGATTGTGTAATAACTGTAAAATAACCGGATTTAATTCCGGCCACTGTTCTATCATTGTCTGACTAATTTTATCTGCTAATTGCCAATTCATAAGTTAAGACAACAAAAAGTTGGTCGGACCAACTTTTTGCCAAAAGTTTAAAATAAACTAAATAACTTCTAACATAAACTCTACGGACAGCTTATCCCAGACGGAGTTAAGGTGCAGGCGTCCGCTGCTGTATTACCCACACTAGTCGCCCCCTCTAAATAAAAATGTACCGTATAAGTACTGGTGCTACTGTTTACAAAAGCATAATCACAAACAGCTACACTAGTAGCACTACATAATGCTGTAGCGCCGCTAGGATCTTCCATTTGAGACACCTGTGGGATATATGTAGATAAGGGTAAACCACTAACGGCAGCCGGATCTGTACTGCCGACTCCATAATCACCATTATCATCATAATAAAACTCCATGGCGGTCTGTAATGACTTCATATCAGTCAAACGTTTAGAATCACGTGCCTTCAACCGCCCGCTATTTAAGGACACCACGGCAAAAGTGCTCAATAAACCAATGATGGCTATGACCACCAATAACTCAAGCAGCGTAAAACCGCGCACTGACTTTTGTTTTAACATAAAGTTAACAAAAATGGTAAATATTAACCTAATCCGTCCATCGGCCGCTTTCCCGAACGACGATCCGGAATTTGTTTACGTAAATCCAAAGGTTTTTTAGCCTCTCCTGCTGGTTTAGTCATTGTTCTTGGCAGAGGTGCTGTTTTTACTTTGGGCCGACCAATAGACTGCTTTTGTTCCCACCAACTAGCCAAATAATAAACTACTATACCTAATAATATTATAACACTTATTCCCAACCAAAGCCACCAGCTGGTTAGCCAGCCCCATTTGTTTAGCCCCGATTCAGCATCATCGGCTATGGGTAAAGGCTGAGTAATAGTAGCGCTAGCCGGACTATCATCTACCACCATATCAACTTCCTCGCCTTGCTCATCACTATTTTTCACTTGATTGAGAGCCGCTTGGATATCAGCTACCGGATCAGCTGAAGCATTGTCCGCCACCACTTCCGGTACATTAGCCGGTGGCGAAAAAATATCACGCGACTGGCTGCTCCGACTGGCATCCAAAGGATAATAATCGTTTTTATCGCTCACACCATCACCATCACTGTCACTTTTCAATGGATCGGTGCCAGCAATAATTTCATCGCTATCAGATAGGCCGTCATTATCATCATCACTATCGGCATTATTACCCACTCCGTCATTATCAGTATCCAGTTGCTCATTCTTATCCAAAGGAAACTTGTCCTGTGCATCATTCACACCATCACCATCGCTGTCAACCAATAAAGGATTAGTGCCGGCCGCCTGTTCTTGTAAATCAGTTAAGCCATCATTATCATCATCCGGATCAATACTATTGGCTATGCCATCGCCATCAGTGTCAATATCAGGCTGAAATAATTTTGTTAGTACCTGATCATTGGCACTATTCTGATCAGCCGGCTGAGTGCCTTGGATACGAGCTAAAATATTGAAAGAAGAATCCGGCACAGTAAAATCTACCCAAGCATCGGCGCTATTGCCCGCCCGGACAGAAACGACTTGTGAATCATTAATCACTTGATTACCCTGAAAAAAAGTAACATAGCCACGAACATCATCAGTACCAATATTATGCACCTTGGCATAAATTCTGATCTGTTGGCCGGCAATCAAGGTGCTGGTAGAAAAGGTAATATCCCCAGAACTGATAGCCAAATCATACTGAGCCGCCTGCACCGACCATAACGGCAACCAAGCCACTAATAACAAAACAACGATAACAATAGCTTTCTTCATTTTATTTCTCCAAATCCTTTAAAGACAAGACACCTTGATGCGCACCAATGGTGCGTAGGATGGCGGCCGCGTTGCGGACCGCCACCTGGCCGGCCCACTGCAAATCTCCTTTACTACGAATATAAGCAGCCAACCAGGCGCTATTGAAAGCGTCTCCAGCACCCGTACTGTTAATTACATTAGTCACTTTTTGCGACACAATTTTTAATGCATGCTGACCATCAAAATAAAAAGCGCCGGCCTTGCCTTGAGTAATCAATATAGAACCAAAGCCCCAAGTAAATAATTTTTTAGCTAAAATTTCCAGGCTTTTAGTGGTTGATACACCAGATTTTTTCAATAAATCCTGAGCTTCCTTTTTATTTAAGCTAAACACATTGACCTGACTAGCATAACGTCTGATTAATTTATAATCACTCAGTTGCTGATGTCCTGGATTCCAAAATACCTTTATATCCCCAGCGCCGCTCCACTGAAAAATCGTGCGTAAATTATGTTGAGCATAAGCGCCACTTAAAGATGTCAACATTAGCCAATCACTTTTTATCCCACGTAAATCTTGCGCTTGAATACGAAAATGTAAAGACGCTTCTCTACTAACAAACAACACATGTTCGCCATTGTCCAATAAATTAACTACAAATGAAAAAGCTGTCTGCTGACCAGGTAAAATTTTGACTAAATTGGTTTTGATACCCTTTTGCTTTAAATGATGCAATAAGGCTCTACCTACTAGGTCATCACCCACCACCGATAATGGCTGCGCCTTCAATCCTTGTGCTGCCATAGAAATCACCGTATTCAGAGCAGCCCCACCAAATGTACGATATACACTACGCGCCGGATATTTAGCACCATAATCAAAAGCAATATAGCGCTGCTTACTACGTCCCCTAGTGGTAGTAATTACTTCTGCTTCATCAGTATTAAAAATAATATCTTCGGTAAAATTACCGATACTAAGCACTTGTAATTTTGTCATAGAAAATTTTAGACTTTAAACTGATTATATTATAATAAAAAAGCAATAAAATAACAAACTAAAAACCCCCCAAAATATGGAAAAACATATTTCAGGGGGAATGAGAAAACTGTTTTACTTATAACAAGATCTAGCGTTGAACGCTGATAGTTTCTGATAGTTCTGGATCACAAGCGCCTACGCTTAAACGACCATTGGCATCAACATTGATATAGTAATCAGTATTGGCATCCGTACCTGTGCTGGGATCAACGGGAATGGAAGCAATATATTTACTGACCAAATCACTGCTCAAATCAACACAAGACGCAACGGTACTGGTGGCACTACAAGTAGTATCACAACCGGTGGCTGCTGTACCCAAAACCTGAGCACTACCAGCTACGGCGTCAATAGCTGCTGGCAAGGTACCATCATTATCAACTTGGTATTTTAATACGGCATTCAATGTAGCATTGACAGATGACCAACGCTCCGCATTTCTAGCTTCAGCAAAACGTGTGGCCGGATCAACGGCAACAAATGTGAGAGCTGCTAAAATTGCGATAATACCAATCACAATCAAGAGCTCAATCAAGGTAAAACCTTTACGCATGGGAAAAACCTTTCTTAAACTATGCCCGGCCCTCTCTAGACACAGACTAGTTTATGTTAATTTTCTTTATAAATTAAAGATACTCGCCTAATATAGGCTATTTACTTATACACAGTATAACATATTTACAAGTTTTTTACAAGCAATTATCTAATGACTGAAACGACATATTTTACTTCTGCTATCTGCTCTGTTTTATTATCCTGCACTATAGATAAATGTCCTTTTACCAAATCGGAAGCTAGAGTAGTCCAATCATAGCTTGGCCACTCAATATTGGCTAAATCTAATATATCTTCAGCCTGAACAACTAGCCACTGATATTCTATTTGCCCACGCAAATAAACAGTTTTCATATCATCTCCCACCACCCACTGCCAGGATGTAACCTTGGTAATCAATGGCTGCTGTACATAGACAATATCACCAGGCAATTTGTTTTGGGCGGCTTGCATAATAGCAACTTGCAACTGAGATTGAGCGCTGGCAATGGCATTGAGATCAATCTGGGCAGCAGAGCTAGGATCAATAGCATCCAAGGTGTTATTTTTTTCAGCATAGATCTTTTCCTGCTGCTCGACTGTCAGACCAAGAAAATTATAATGTCCAGGCTGTAATCTAGCTGGTTGATCATCGGCAGTAATAATCTTGCCCAAAACTCTATCCCCCGGTATCAAGCGTTCGCTGGACGATAGATAATATATTTGATCCTCCCCCGCCAATGACAAACGAGAACCGCTCACCACTGTTACTTCTTGATCACTATCATTGACCAAATAAACACTATCCGGTGCTAAATCTGGTAAATCGTCAATTGTTAAATCACCCACCGGAACGCTAGCCTCACCAGTAGTGGCCTGCAAACTACCGCGCAACCTAGGAATGGCTAAATCTTTTACGGCATTATCAGCATAACTAATAACAAAGCTACTGCTTAAAACTTCAACGACAGCCGCTGTTGGCTTATCTGCTGCTGGCTTTAATTCATCCCGCCAAATTATTATGCCGCAAAATATAATAATCAATAACAATAATATTAATAATTTAGGCCATATTTTTTCTCCTGTACGACGTAATGGCAAAATCTTTTTACCCCTATTACTATAGCTAATGAGATTAAAACCGCTACGATAATTTTTTCTGCTGGCTCTAATAATTAGACCAATAGCACTAGAATAAAAAGTGCCGGCACCCTGTTTCCAAATTTTCAATACGGCCTTGCTTTTTCTGACGCGATGCCAAGGATTGCCCAAATGAACGGGTAAGTCAATATTTTTATGTAAATAATCTGCCAAACCTGGCAATTTAGCAGAACCGCCCAGCATTATAATTTCTTTAACTTTGCGCCCACTCTGCTGTTGATAATAATCAATGGAACGCTTAATTTCAGAAATAACCTGAGTCAAAGCTTCTTGCAAGGCTTTTTTGACTTTACTGTCACTCCCCGATAAACCTATTTTTATCTTGGCATCTTCGGCCTTAGCTTTAGTTAAACCGGCTCGCCGCCGCACAATATCAGTAAAAGTATTACCGGCCACCGGCAGACTGACTGTCAAACGCATACCTTCTTTATCATGGATGGTGATATTAGAATAATTCCCACCCATATCAACTAGCATAGCTGCTTGATTTGTAGAAAGGCGCGGTAATAAAGCGCGAGCTTGACTAAGTGATTCTAATTCTACCAATAAAACATTAATCCCCAATCGCTTCAATATATTGAGTATTCCTTGAATTAATGCTTGAGGAGCGGCGGCATACATTATGGTTTTACTCTTATCATCTTTAGCTACTATTTGATAATCAGAATAAATTGTTTCTTTATTGAAAGGAATAATGCCCTCGGCTTGATGTAATACAAAATCATCCACCTCATCATGAGCCAAGCTCAACGGTGCTTGAAATATATGAGTAAAAACTCTATTTTCCGGAATAGATAATAAACAATGACGGCTATTAATAGGTCCTGGCTTAGCATGGCTTAGTAGCTCTTTAAAAGCTTTTACTAAAGCATTGGCGTTTTTGATTTCACCATTGACAATAATCCCTGCATCCAGCCGAACACGGCTTACATTTTTTACTTGTACTCTACCCCAAAAATCACGCTGACACTCTATTGCCTCTAAAGAAAAATCTGATATATCTAAGGTAAAAAAATTATTTAAACGTGTCATAAAAATTATTGCCAATTAATAATATTTAAATCTCTATCTACCGTAACAGTAGCGCTATGTTCACTGTCTTTGACCGTTGTTTGAACGGTGATAATAGCCTGCTCAGCAGAGGTCACTACATTTATTATACAGGAATATCCATTTATCATTAAATCAGTAGAATAATTAGCCCAAGATAAACGCAATTTTTCTAAAGCTTCTTCAATGCCGCCTCTGACTATGGCTTGCCCCTGCACCGCATCGTCTTGCCAAGCAGACATTTGCAGCTCAGAAGTTGATTGCCAGCTCAAAGACAAAGCAATAGCTAAAACTACCGCACTAATAACCAAAATAGAAATCAAGGCGATCATACCCTGTTGGTTGTTTATTTTAGTATATTGGTTCATGGCGCTGCGTTTAATGTATAAGTAGTCTTGCCAGACCAAGCTGCTTGCCAGTCAACGTGACCGGCGGGATTACGATAAGCAACTACTAACTGCAAATTAAAATTACCAGTTTGATCATCGCTCATATTATCCCAGTCACCTGTCACGGCGACAACATCACTATGCCAAACAATCGGGCTCTCAGCATTTACTTGCCTATATAATTTTTGTTCCAAAGGATCAAACCACCACTGAATATTATCACCTTGCCACGTTGTCAAAGTAAGATGCTGAGCATCAATACTATTAGCATTGGCCGCTTGGCGCCAATCCAATGATAAACTTTGTAATATATATCTAGCATTCTGATTGACCTCGGTCAGGACAGCGTTTTTTGTTTGATTACCTATAATATCCCAAGCATACAAAATAGCGGTGGTTAATATTGCCGATACAATAGCTACATAGATAATCACCTCAATTAAAGTCATACCTCGCTGATCATGATTATGTAAATGTCTACGAATATCTATCATGGCGAATAATTTATATCAATATTGGTAAGGATCGGACTAGAATCTCCTGAGCCATAAAGATGAACCAAATACTGGACCCAGCTATCTCCATTGTGCCCTACTATAGCGGGAATAATAGTTTCATTTCCTTGCGTATAAAAACTGTCTGGGCCGGCCGGTCCCGACCACAAAGCATCATTGAGATTGGCTAGGCTAGTAGCTGTACGAATTTGCACTTTAATGTCATCTTCCGCATTAGGTAAGCTTTCATCCCAAGAAATAAAATTAAAACCGCTGGCACTACTCGTGGGGAAGGCAGATGATATTAAAGAACCATACACTTCATAATTGGTATCACCGCTACCACCCGCTAACATGAAAGTCATATCAAATACCTGAATACCCTTAGTACTCCCTCCCAGACCAATATATAAATAACTGCCGCGCGTAGCTATATCCCAGCCATTATCTATAATGCTAAAATCACCCAATGGAGCCGGCACAGCTGGATTAGTATCAATATCATAGGCTAATACTCGCCGACTGCTACCACCGGTAGTAACAAATAAATAGCCGTCTCTAACCGTCACACCAATCGGATCATCTAAAGCGCTTAGCAAATCAGTGGCGCTGGGATTTACCGGGTCAGGTAATAAAGAAAATGTCTGCATTGCTTGCTCAGCATCAATCAGGGTGACATAAGCATAATCATTCTTTACCGCTATATCAGTGGCACTATCAGCTATGACCCAATCACCCAATACGGTTGGGTCGGTTGGATCGGATGACAAATCATACACTACCACTTTGTTATCTGGCCGAGCCAACCACAAAGTATTATTATGAATCCACAAACCATTAGCCATGCCGTCGGCAGTAATCGTGCCAACTAAACTAATATCATCCAATTCGCCTTCTGAATTAGGCCAATTATATATTTCTACTGTCGGGTCAGCTACATCAGTGAGTACATAAATATAATCATCACTGACAGCTACGTCCTCAGACTTATTAATCGTAATAAATGTTCCTAAACTGGGAGGGTTGGACGAGTGAGAAGATAAATCAAAAACTTCCACCCTCTTTTTATCCAATAAAGCAACATAAAGATAATCACCGGTAATATTCATCCCCGCCACCTTCTTATCCGCTATAAATACACCCACTGGTTCTGGTGCCGTCCAAGCAATAACGCTCTCTGGTGTCAAAGGAGAATTATTATAATGTTCTAAAACCGCCGTATCACTTAAAGCAATGTTTTCAATAGAAACTTCATCCATATCACCGGCAAAACGATAATCATCGTGTAGATTATCATCTAAGCTGCCCAATAAAACATCGGCCTGATCCCCGCTGACAAATATACCATCACTGTATTCAATACTGCCCACACCTTGTCCATCAATATAGACCTTTAGATAAGACCCGTCATACACGCCCACCACCTGTTGCCACTGATCCACTGCTACCGACCCCGAGCTAGTCACTGAATAAACATGGCCATTGCCAGCTAAACCATCACTACTGATGCTAAATTCTAATTTTTTACTAGGATTGATACTAAGCTGGTATGACCGATTATCACCATTATTCCAGCTCCACTTACTAATAATAGGCAAATAATTTCCTCCCCCCAAACGACTGGGCTTTATCCAAGCTTCCAATGTTATGACACTGGATATATTGAGACTATCGCTGGCGGGAATACGTACATAATCACCATTGCTAGCACCAGCCGCCCCATCAAAACTTAATCCTTGATCATAAAGAGAGCTGACATAGTCTGGACCATCGTCATCATCTGGCTGACGATAACCATTATTATCATAAGAACTATTATCATAAACAACCTCCCTAGATAAAACAATTTCATCTAATTCCAAATATTGATTCCAATCAAATGCCCACCCATTTAAACTAATATAAAGGTTCTGAGCCTGGCTACGTGTAGTAAAGTTTATAGTAAATTGGGTCCAGTCAGAATTTATATCAATGGCTACCGTATTTATCCACCACGACCAATCGCCATCTGATCTTAAATAATAATAATCTTCATCGCGCAATAATAAACTAGCCGAATCAACATTGCCTCTCGCCATAAAACTAAGCTGATAAGAAGTATCTCCCGTGACCGCTATATTGCCCTGTGAAAGCGTTCCCAAGGCTAAGGGCCATTGATAATCAAGTCTGGCCGCCTGACTATCATTGGGTCCATTAGTTACAGAAAAATCAGTACCAAAAATATCCTCTGACCAATTGGACCAATCAACACTAGGCGCCTCCCCTGTATAATCACTAAAACTGCCATTATTTATAGCAGCTGCATCTGCATAACGCGGTCCATCTAAATGAGCCAATAAAACATAAGGGCTAGGATTGCTACCTGCTTGCTTTAATTTGATTTCACCAGCTTCACTAAAATCAACGGTATCATCCGCATTACTAAATTGATCATCATTTAGCCAGCTATCTTGTCCGGGACCACCTGACCAATTAGTTTGTTGCCAGTCTTTACTCGCCCAATTGGTAAAATAAGTTGACAGGTAAAGGCTATCATCACCGGCCGTACCTACCGGCCAGGTCACCAAAACTTCAACCAGCTTAGTATGCTGATCCAAACTGCCACCGCTATCAACAATATTGCCACTAGCATCGCGATAAACTTCTCCTATCATTATCTGACGAGTGTATTTGTCCCAGCTATCACTATCCCCTGACCATTGCCAGTATCCGGCGCTACTATCCAAACCGTGCTGACCAATAAGCAATTCTGACCAACCGCGATCTCTGATGGCCTTAACCGCTTCTAAACCGGCATTAGCATATCCTTGTGCCGCTGTTTTATTACTGGCTTGATATTCTGATAAATAAGTCATGCCAGTCACAGAGGCAATAGTAGCCACCATCATAGAAAAAATCCCCATCGCTACAATTACTTCTATCAAGGAAAATCCTCTCAATTGTTGTGTAATTTTAAACATGATTAACGATAATCAATAATACCCGCCTGATTAATAGTAATAATTTCGCTGGCACCAGCTGAATTAGACAAAGTGATATTACCAAAATTTATGGGCCTACCATTAATAGCCGACCAAATCAACTGATTGCCAAAATCCGTAGTTAAATTAAAACCGCCAGGTAAAATATAAACCTCGTCTGCGGCATTATCGTGACTATTCCAGTCTGTACCGGCAAATATTGTATAATTTTGTTCAGCAAAATATACCCCCCAGGCATCGCCTTGCAAGCCAGTGATAGCCTTGCTTTGCGCTCTACGTAAATTCTGTACCAATTCTGTCACCGCTGTATCAAGCTGATTGCTCGTTTGAAATTGGCGCAAAGACGGCACGGCAATAGCGGTCAAAGCTAAAAACAAAGCAATGATTAAAATTACCTGTATCATATCAAAACCTTTTTGCTTGATTTTCAACATAAATTAATGCCGTAAACCGCCGGATATTTTATAAACTGGTTGAATGATGGAAATAGCCACAAAGCCCACTACCAGACCTATAATAATTAATAACATTGGCTCTAAAACATTAGATAAGTTTTTTGTAATATTATCTACTTCACGCCCATAAAACTCACCTAAATAAGTCAAAGAATTGTCCAGCTCACCGGTTTTTTCACCAACACCCAATAATCTAGTAGTCATGCGTGGAAATAAACGATTGGGACGGGCTGACAAGGCTTCTGATAAAGACAAACCCTGCTCCACTTGATCTGCCAAACGTTGCACTTCTTTTTTATAAACATGATTATTCAAAACTCCAGACACGATCCGTAAGGCCTCCACTACCGGTACGCCGGAAGACAATAAAATACCGAGCGTACGATTAAAGTTAGCTAAATTAAACTGCTGGCTAATATGTCCAAACACCGGCAGGCGCAACCATAGCCGATGCGTATAGTCTTGAATATAGGATTGGCGCAATAAAAAAGTTAATATCACTATAGTACTTACCAATATTGATAAAATTAACAAACCATTATTTTCTACGCCATGAGCAACGGCAATTAGTATCCTGGTTGATAAGGGCAAATCAACGGTTAAACTCTCAAACAACTTAATCATCTTGGGCAAAATAAAATAAACCAATACAAAGGCCAGGCCAAAGGTGGCTACCAAAACAATGCTAGGATAGATAGCGGCGGCCTTAATTTTCTTTTTTAGCTCATAACTTTTTTCCATTTCCTCGGCCAAATAATCTAAATTTTCCGCCAAGGTACCGCTGGTCTCACCTACCCTCACCATATTAATAAACAAATCAGAAAATACTTTAGGATAAGCAGCTAAAGCAGAAGATAGGCTATGACCAGAAGTTACTTGCTTTTGTACAGTAGCTAAAATATTTTTCAACTTGGGATGACTAGCTTGATCACGCAAAACATCCAAGGCTTCAGCTACAGTAACGCCGGCTTTTACCATGATAGCCATATGCCTAGCCAATAAGACCTTATCAATAAATTTGATACCACCAAAAGCTAAAGCCTTACTTTGTTTTTTCTTAGCTGGCTCCACCTTCACAATCTGCCAGCCCTTTTTCTTCAGAGATAACATAGCCTCCCCTTTGCCCACAGCGCTCACTTTGCCCCGCTGGACAACACCGCCTTGATCAGTTGCTATATAATTAAAATCTACCATTGATGCTTGATTATTTATAAAACAAAAAATGTCAAAAGATTCTTAGCTAAATAAAAATATCCTATTCCTTTGACACGCGTAATATTTCATCCACCGTTGTCATGCCATTAGCTATTTTCAACAAACCATCCTCCAACATCGGAGACATACCGTCCTTGATGGCTTGCACTCTGATCTTATCAGCATTGGCTTGCGCCATAACCAAATCTTTTATTGCGCTGGTCATTTCCAAGACTTCATATAAACCAACTCGACCGCGATAACCAGAATTATGACATACAGAACAACCCTTGCTTTTGTAAAAACGATATTCTTTTTTATCGCCCAGCACTCGCTTAATCATCTGCAAAGGAAATGACTTTGCCAGTTCAGCTTGTGGCACGGTATAACTAGCCATACATTTTACACAATTACGGCGCACCAAACGTTGAGCAATGATGACATTAATGGTGGAGGCCACTAAAAATGGTTCTATATTCATATCAATAAAACGTGGTATAGTGGTAGCCGCATCATTAGTATGCAAAGTTGATAGTACTAAATGGCCAGTCATAGCCGAATTTATAGCAATACTAGCCGTCTCTTTGTCACGAATTTCTCCTACCATCAAAATATCAGGATCTTGACGCAATAAAGAACGCAAGCCATTGGCAAAAGTTAAATTGGTTTGATTGTTCACTTGAATCTGATTTACTCCTTCCATATCATATTCTACCGGATCCTCAATGGTAGAAATATTTACTTCACGAGTATTCAAAATATAAAGCAAAGCATAGAGAGTGGTAGTCTTACCAGAACCGGTTGGGCCAGTAGCTAAAATCATACCGTGCGGACGCCTAATGGCGTCTTTTACTTTTTGTAAATCCGCATCAGATAAACCCAAATCATCCAAACGATAACGTCGATTTTTTGAAGATAATAAACGCATCACAACTTTTTCACCTTCGGTAATAGGAACGATAGATACGCGAACATCCACCTTGCCATCTTCAGTCATAAATTGTAACTTGCCGTCTTGAGCGGCCCGGTGCTCGTCAATACGCAATTTAGCTAAAATTTTAAAACGTGCCACTAATAAATCATGCACTTTTTTGGGCAAATCAATAACATCATGCAAAACACCATCAATGCGATAACGCACCAAGCTCTTACTCTCATACGGCTCTAAGTGAATATCAGAAGCACCGTTTTGGTAAGCATAAGCTAATAACAAATCAACAATTTTCACAATTGGTAAATCCTCTGCTTTGGCGGACTGTTTGGCTTGTTCTACATTGCGCTGAATCAAATCATCAAACTCTTCTGTTAAGCTGCGACGATATTTAGTCAAAGCTTGATGTAAATCACGAATGGTAGCAAAATAAGGTTCTACAAACTTGCCGCTCTTCTTTTCCAGCAGATGTATAAAATCTAAGTTACCCGGATCATACATAGCTACCTGCAGAGTATCGCCCTTAATGGCAAAAGCTATGGCCAGCTGATTCTTCGCCACCAATTCTGGTATCAATTGTAAAACTTCTTCATCAATAGCGGTGTTTTTGAGACTGACAAAATGATATCCTAAATTATCGGCAATTAACTGACCCAAGTGGTCATCAGAAATAATGCCTTTATCAACGATAACTTCTTCCAAGCTAACATTATATTTTACCGCTTCCTGCTCGGCTGCCTGCAAATCAGTTTCATTAGCTAGGCCCGTATCTACAATTAACTGTTTTAATTTAGCGTTTTCCATCTAATAAAATTTTTACTTTATTAATAATTTCATGAATAGAAATATCACTCTTCACTAAATAATCTAAAGCGCCCAACTCTTTACCCTTAGCTATGTCACTATCTTGTCCTAAATTGGATAAAATAATAACCGGTATGTCCCGCAACTCTTTATCCGCCTTGATGGTAGATAATACTTCAAAACCATCTTTGCCAGGCAAAACCATATCCAATAAAATCAAAGCGGGTTTCACTTCCTTGATTTTTTCTAAAGCAGTATCACCATCATTAGCAATCACTGCATTGATATTTTCTTTGGCTAGTTTAATCTTATATATTTTAGCCAAAAAATGATCATCCTCTGCTACCAAAATAGTTGGTGTTTTTTTATTAGGCATAAGTCAATTTACTTTGATTAATTTTTGATAATGTTCGCACGCCGCTACGAGCTACGCTACCCTGACGTGGCAAATTAAAATAAAAACTCGTGCCCTTACCCTCTTGCGATTTGAAACCAATATTACCGCCAGATAATTCTACCAATAATTTACTGATATAAAGCCCCAAACCAGTCCCTTCAGTTTCTAAACGAGTCACATTATCAGCCCGAAAAAACTTTTCAAATATTCTATCCTGTTGCGTTGGTGGTATACCCACCCCCTGATCGCTCACCTGAAAATACAAATTTTTATCATCCGCTCGCAAAAGCAATGTAATGGTAGTACCAACCCGAGAATATTTTACCGCATTGGATAACAAGTTTTGCAATACCTGGCTGATCAACGAAGGATCTACTTTAATATCAGGTACATTATCAACCGCTTTATCATCCCATTGTAATTTCTTTTGCTTGACCTGAACTGCTAAATCTTTTTGTACAGCCGCTAATAATTTAGCCAAATTCACAGATTCGGGCTTCACTTCAATTTTAGCTGACTCCAAACGAGAAACATTCAATAAATCATTGACCAAATCAATCATACGATTATTTGATGCAAAAGCGTCTTGTAATAATTCTAACTGTTGCTTATTCAACTCTCCCACATCACCGGCTAATAATAATTCTAAAAGCCATTTAACAGCCGACAACGGGGTGCGCAGTTGATGAGAGGCAACTGACACAAACTCTGACTTCATACGATCCACCTCTACTGCTTTGGTAATATTGTGCAAACTGATTACAGCGCCAGCACCGCCACTTAAAAATTTACTAATACTTACCTCCCAAAAAGTTTTATTGCCACCCAGTAAACGATACAGTCTTGGCCACACGCGCGCCTCTGACTGACTCTCTAAAAAACTTTTCACCAAAGCCTGGATAGGTTTCTTATCCTGATCATAAAACTCTGCCAGCTGATCAAATTCTTTTCCCTCTAAAACAGCTTGGCCAAAAGCTTGAGCGGCCGGCTCATTATTTAGAATAATCCTCCCCGCAAAATCAACGACAATAACCGGATCATTGATTCTTTGTATGATAATTTCAATACGTTGTTTTTGTTCTTCGGCACGTTGCTTGGCCTCTTCTACATCTTCCAATATATTCAGCATGGCTGTTTTAGATTGCTGCAATTCTTCATTAGCACGCAATAACTCGGTGGTACGAGTCTTCACCTTGGCTTCTAAATCACGCCGCGCCTTATTTATTTGGGTAAATAATTTATTAAAATCTCGCCCCAACTGGGCCAATTCATCATTGCCTTCAGTAGGAATATCCACATCAGTCTGACCACGTGCCGCTCGCTCTACTGCCGATTGTAATTTAGCCAAAGGACGAGTAATCTCCCAAGCGATCATAAACGATAAAGTCAATAACAAAACAACGCTGGCTAGCAACGGCACCAATAAAGTATGGCGTAATAATAACAATAATGCCTGCCAACCATTTACTGGTGCTAAATAAAAAATTAATGCCAAAGTTAAAAACAGCAAAGGCAAGACAGCCGTAATGATAATCCAAAAGAGCAAACGATGACGAATTGTAGTTTGACGTTTAGAATTCATTTAGCCGGACAATTTATCTTTTAGTTTATTCTGCAAATCATTGATCTGATAATCCTTTTCAATCATCAAGTTCATAGCTGATTCCAATTCTTCCTGAGACTGCCGCAATTTTTGTTCGCTATGTTCCGCGGCTAATTTTTGTTTGTCCAAACGATGCTGTAAATCCTGAATGGTGGCTACATTACCACTAGCATCCAAAGCGTCCTTAACTTTCTTTTCTTGCCAATAATAAAAGAAAATAAAGACTAATATTAGCAAAATATTAGCAATGCTGGCAATAAAACTATAATACAGTTTATTTTGTGAAACAGCAGCAATATCAAAAATCAATTGTTCTGGTGTGGTCATCAGCAACATATAATTTTGTCCACCATATTGCAGGGGTTGCCAAACTGCCCATTCTACACCCCTGCGCTCAGCATCCCAAATCCACCAGCCCTGACCATCAGCATGCTTATTAATCTGATCCACTAAAGTATAATAATGCTCTGCCCCAGCCGCTTCTGCTTGCACACCGATAAAATCCACTAAACGCTGATTCGGATATTTGTCCAAAAATATATTATAATTATCAAATACCGGCATACCATTAGCGAAGATAAATATATCGCCATAAGTAGTAGGCGCGATCGGACTAGAGTATTGGCGATACCACTCCTGCCCCACCTCAGTCCAATCTACTTCCGGATTGATCGCGCTCATATTGTCCAACCAATTTATAAAGGAACTTTGGGCCACGCGCAATACATCACGTTGCTCATTTTGGAAAAAATTTATAGTGGTTTTACGATTATTATTATCTGCTAAATAAACTCCCCACCACAATAAGCTGGAAAATATAATGGTAAATAAAATAATAATTTTACGCATATATTATTGACGCGATGCGCGTTCTCCCAAGGCGACACGCAATTGCTTGATCTCCTGTTTTAGCTCCACCATTTTCAACTCGCGGCCGACCATTAATTTATTAAAACGATTTAATTGTTTCACTTTATCCTCCAATTCTCTTGTCTTTTCTTGCAAAGCAGACTCTGACCGCTTTACTTGATTATAAAGACGTTTCATTTCCGTCATATTAGCTATTAATAAACGCTCCTTTTGTTTCAACAATTCGCTAGCCCGTTCAAAAGCCAAAGTCTTTTCTCTAGCCTGAATTTTTAATTCATTCACTTGTCTGCTGACTTTATTTTGATGCGATATATTACTAATTTCTACCAGCCAATGCGGCTGGCTCTGCCATTGAAGTCCGCGCAAAAATAATCTACCCAAAAATTTATCACCTTTCTCATTGACTAAATCAACTTGTACACTTTCTTTAATCAAAGGGTGTAATTTGCTTTGCACAAGCTGCAACTGTTTTTTATCAGCAAATAAAAAAGACCAATTTGAGCGCCGTAAAGCTATTTTTGCATCATAACCAAACTCGTCCACACATCCTTGAGTCCACAATAATATTTTGCCATTCTTATTAATCAATAATAAAGTCTGTTGCAAATAGCGCCATAAGTCCTGAATTGTCACTAAGTCATCCATATAAATAAAAAAACTGACAAACCATTAATGCTTGATAGTTAAATAAAGACCAATAAAATCCCTAGCTTCCATTTCCAGCATCACTAAAAGTGCCACTGAATAAATAACTAGTTTATTCATTTTGCCTTTTATCTCTTGCATGGGGTATAAAATAAATTATAACCCTATAATTATAACATAAAAACAAATATTCGCAAAGATCAAAATATTATTTGTTTGGTCGCCATAGATACAATAAAATCCCAGCCGCTACACCAACATTGAGCGACTCCATATTACCGGAAAGAGGCAAACGTACTGCGTGTTCAGCTTGAGCGGCAATGGCTGGAGCCACCCCTTGACCTTCATTACCCAATATTAACCCCATGGGTTGTTTTACTTCATAATTAGCAGTCATATCTTCCCCTTGCAAGCTGGTGACATACCAAGTTAATTGACTACGCAATTTAGACAATAATACGGCATTTTTATCCCGCTGATAATTTAGCTTAAACATGGCATCCTTGGCGGCACTAACAGTTTTGGGATTATACATATCAGCACATTCTTCATCTAAGACAATATTCTTCCAACCAAAAGCTACCATAGTTCGTAAAATTGTACCCACATTACCAGGATCACTAACACCATTTAAATAGACTACTGACTGCTGTGGCTCAATGCTTTCTTTTCGCTGCTGATAAACCGCCAATATGCCAGCACCATTACTGAGACCAGAAATGCTTTTGTATTGCCCGGCAGATATAATAAAATATTTTGACAATATTAATGTCTTACTCCAACTTTTAAAGATAGGTTGGTGATTTTTTAGCCAACTATTGGTGACCGCTAAAGCCTCTGGCTGATAACCAGCTAACAGAGCATCACTGATGGTTGCTTCATTTTCTACAACAAATAAATTAGCAACATCACGATACTTCTTGTGCTGTAGTTTGCGCCATTGTTTTAGATGGCTATTATCTTTGGCTTTAATGATAATTTTTTCCATCTTTAGTGTGCCCGCCAGCCCCCATCTACATAGAGAATGTCACCGGTAACATAATTACTATCATCGCTGGCTAAATATAAAGCCGCAGCCGCAATATCATCCGGCTTACCAATATGCCCCATTGGCGTATTCGCCTCTACCATCTGCTTAAAACCCTTGTCCTCTAAAACTCCCTTAGTCATATTGGTAGCGATAAATCCGGGCGCGATAGCATTTACTCTAATTTTATATGATGCCAAATCCATAGCCGCCGCTCGCGTCAACTGATTGATACCACCTTTACTGGCGCAATAGGCCACTGCTCCTGGCAAGCCAACTTGTCCTAAAATTGAGCTGGTACTAATAATACTACCGCCTGTTCCCTGCTCTATCATGACGCGCGCGGCGGCTCTAATACCATAAAAAGCACCACTAAGATTGACCGTCAAAGTCTGTTCCCATGCTTTATCATCAGCTTCCTGCACGCTACCCATACTGCCTATACCGGCATTATTGAACATAATATCAAGTTTACCCCATTTATCTACCGCTGCCTTAATCAACCTGTCCACTTCCTTTACTTTAGCAACATTACATTTTTGCCAAAGAGCTTTATCTGGATTATCCTGCACCACTTTCATCGCTTCACCGGGCTTAATATCAGACAATACAACGCTTGCGCCAGCTGCTAAAAAACGCTTGGCAGTAGCCAAACCAATACCGCTACCGGCGCCAGTAATAATGGCGACTTTGCCTTGTAATTGCATAAATCTTTTTGTTAATTATAACTTTTTTTATTATAGCATTTTTTAAAACTAATAAAAAACCCTTGATATTACTCAAGGGTGTGGCTTTTTTTACCTAGGCATCACCGCTAATAAACGCCGCTGGATATCTGTCGGCAAATAGCGCAAATAAGGAAGATACTTATTTTGAAAAACATTTGTCTTTAAACAAGTAACCAACAAAGAACCATTATTAGAAATCAAATAATCATCTTGCTGCCAATAATTGTCACTCACGTGAATAATCTGTTTAATATTATCCTCCGGAGAATACGCCTCCACGCGCAGACTATCTGCCCAAACATAGATGACACAATTTCCTTTAGCATAAACCTTCCGCCCCACCACGTCAGTATAATGGCGCCAATCATGACGATGCATAAGAATTAAAATGCCAATCATGGAAAATGCCAAAAAATAAACAGTGATCATCGCACGCTTACGAATAGGGTGAACATCCCTTACCATATTTCCCTCCTTGTTTGAAAGTACATCAGACATTCTCTTTATGGTTTAACATAAATTATGCCAATAAGCAAGAATCAATGACAATCAAGCGCAACAAATAATTATTGCGTGATTAATTTCTTTAGTAATGAGCTATCTATGCTTACTATATACAATTTATCATGCTCCACTACCAAATCATTATAATTTCCCAGATCCGGAGCAAATATCCGCTCTGCTTTATTAAATTTTAAATAATATTTATCCTTAAAAAGTATCTTTCATCTACTACAGTACATATATTGACATCTTTTTTATATATCTATATGATGAAATTAGTTCATTTAAAACCTAAAATCAAACCAAAGGAGTCTATCATGTTAAACGAAAAATCACTAATTCTACCAAAAAACGGTTTATACCCAAATAATTATTATGATTGGTCATTAATCCATCAACCTGACTCATTATCGGTAATCGCCGAAACCGATCCCCAAGTATTTAACAAAGTGACTCGTAAGGTTTTGTTTAATCAACGTGTCTCTGAACGAAATGAAACCATTCGCAAACTTTCATCTCATAATCGTGATATCATTTGTACATGGCTGCAAAATAGGTGGTCAGATGAAAAGCGATTCAAAGCCCGTTCTTACAGCGATACCAAAGCAAACACGTTCTTTGGACAAGGTGAAATGGCAGGAGTAACCACTGTAGTGGAGATAGGCTAAATATTATGCGTATCACTACTTCAACCAATAATCTAGTACCAGTTTTAATGGCCACGATCAGTTGCACTTTTTTGATGCTTCTTATGGGAGTAGTGTCGTTTCTAGCTTGGCCGTTGATATTTTATGTAGCTAAATCAGGCATATCACGGGATATTAACGAATATACTGCAAAAGATACGCTCAAAATTATTGAAGCAGCAAAATTAAAAGGTGAAAAATCTATCACAGTGCGTCAAACTATTCCATCAGGTGGCTCACTAATAAACCTGCCTTTGACCAAAATATACAAAATCAGGTTTGATGATTAAAACATAAACCGCTATCAAGGCGTTGAGTATCCAAACTTAGCGCCTTTTTTATTTACATCTAGCAATACAAAACAAGTATTACTCTACTATTTGATCCCCAAATACTGCTCCAAAGTATGAATAAGGTCCTCATTGCGACCAAGCATGTCATTCTCCATTTGTTTATCATACAACCATTGCAGATAGTTTATATCATACTCGGCCACGTCTTTAAAAAACTTACCCTTGTGCTTGCCAAAATTCATCACTCGCAATAAAACCGGCTGTTCGGTCAAATGCAGCATCAGATCATAAACCTCTGCGTCGCTCGCCACCGTATGCTTTGCTTTAATAAAATTACACAAATAATTAAACAATGCCTCCAAGACAGCTACATCCCCCATGGCATTGTGCGCCAAAGCAGTAACATTAAGATCTAAAGCATAGCGTAAATACTGCATATTATACTCTTCACTCTCCAATAAATGCCGAGAGACACGCAGTGTGTCTATAAATTTATTGACCGCTACTTTTTCATTGTTGAGAATACGAATGTCATAAGGCGCATTATGTGCCACCATGATATTATCTGCTAGCTCTTGGATCAATTGTTTTTGCCAATCACTATTGATAAAGGCTGGCTTATCGGCTACCTCTCGCTCTGTAATATGATGCGTAGCCTGAGCCTTAATAGAAATAGGTATCGGCGGCTTGAAAAATTCATTTACAGATTTACCGCTACTCAAATTTTTATAAGCCAACTGTACTAATCGCGCGTCTTGATCAATACCGGTGGTTTCTGTATCTAATAAAATTATATCCATGGTCTTATTATCTTATGTTCTTAAATAAAAGTCAAAACAAAAAAACCACTTATTATCATGAATGGTCTTTTGGCTCGCATACCGGGACAACTTTAGAACTTTTTTAACCACAAACAACAATTAGATGGCAATGTTCTTATAAAAAATACTACCTAAAATAATTATTAACCGCATCTTCAAACTGCTCAATAAATATTTGTTTAAAATAAGAAATATTATTTATTTCATAAAATAGTATGACAGCTTTTTTGTATTCCTCAACATCAACAATTCTATAAGAAAGTGGTATTGAGTTGTGTGCTAATAAAATAGCATTAGAAATCATGCGAGAAGTTCTTTTATTCCCATCCTCAAAAATCTGAATATAGGAAATAAAAATCAATACTAAAAAAGCTTTTTCAAAAAACGATTCTTTCTTATTAATCAAGTCTATCATTTTCTGCATTGCCTCATTAATTTGATAACTATTATCCAGGGGTCTATATTTTGTACCAGTAATTCCAACACCTTCATTTCTTATATTCTTAGAAATTCCTAATTTCTTAATCAAAACTGAATGAATATATTCAATACTGGAAGAATGTAATTTTATAAATTTATTTTTATTTTGAATTGCCTCGTTAAAAGCGTCCTTATGATTAATGATCATCTGGGTTTCTTTTTCAGTCTTACCTTTTCCAATAATATTATTTTTTATCAAAGCTTCGGTACCTAAAAGTGAATATGTGTTTCCTTCAATAACCGACGACTTCCAAGAAAATTCAATCATTATTCTCTCAAACTCCTTATTAATAATCGTTTGACTATCATATTTGGAAAAATTTTTAACGAAATCTGCCTGTAGCTTCTCTAACTTATCTTTTTCTTCTACTGTAAAAATATCGTCATTCAAAATATTAAATATATCAAAATTGAAAGTCTCTTTTATATCTCTATTCAAATATGGGATATTGAAATATTCTTTAATATCAACTGGTAAGGATATTCTATTTATATCTGCAATGGTATAAACTGTACTCCGACCAAGCCCAGTTTTCAGAATAAAACCTTGTTTTTGTAAAGAATTTAAATCTCTTTGCAATGTCGTTCTTTCAATTGTACCACCAAGGAAATCTAAAATTTCAGAGTTAGATACCTTATCTTTACTCTTTATAAAAGTAATTATTTTTTGTTGTCTTTTTTGCCTCTTATTCATGCTTTTATTATAGCACTTAATTGCTGCATTTCAAATACGTTATTGCTGCATAATATATATAAATCATCAAATTTAGTAATAAAAACAACAATTTATTGCTGCATTACTATAACCTCAATCGCTGCAATCTGCAATTATCTGCTAAAAATCCCTTAAAAAATTGGCTCGCATACCGGGACAACTTTAGAACTCTTTTGTTAAACTCTTCAAGGCTAACATTCGAACTGTAATCAAGTCTCTAGAATAACAGCCATTCTCCATTTTACTAAACTTGGATACAATTTAAATTAATTTCCACTAAATTTTCTATACCCATTTTCAGTCCAACAGCCATTTATTTCAAAACCCTCAAGTACATTACTTGGAATACGTTCTGTTTCTACTATTTCACAATGTGGATCTTCTTGACTCGTATATAAAAGTCGTAAACCACCATCCTCTTTTTTAACAACTCCTGTTGAACCAGTACGACGATAGCTAATAGCAACTTTATAAAAATCTCCAATTTGTTTTATGATTTGTACAATTGTTTCTTTGTTTTGCAGTTCAAGTGCTTCTAAAAACGGTCTTTGTTGAACCTGGCTTCCAGCTAAATCATTACCACAGGTTATCTCTACCACATTACACATCAACATATTATCAGTACAACCATAAGAGCTATAATCAGGATTAACCCTAACTACACACAACTTATCATCATTTTTATATGCTCGAACATAGTCATAAAACTTCTTATCCATTATATTTGCAGATGAATTACTCTCATTTAAAATAAATCCCCTAGTAGATAACACTTGTTTAGTAATATCCAACAACTCAGCGACAAAACTACTTTCAGCAAAATTATCAGACCTAACACCATCATCCCCAACAACTTCAATTGATTCGTTTCCAGGAACTAAAATACTATAGCCATCCTCATCATTCCACCAAAGAGATGAATCCTTCGGAAAACTGATATTTATACCAGAAATACTTGATTTGAGTTTAAACGCTAGCTCCTGAATTTCTGAATCCCAAACTTCACTATTATTATGATTTGTGATACCAGAATTTTTGTTTATTTCTATTTCCATATTATTACTTACATTCACATTCAATCTGCTGGTATTTACTGCATCAATAATGGCATCTTGAACTATAAATTTATCCATTTCAATCCAACAGTCGCCTGAATTTATGATTAAATTTTTAGCCGAACCAGACAAATTAATTACGCCTCCTTTAGCATCTAGTTTTAATGTGTCTTCAACTATGATATTACCTTTGATATCAGTAAATCGCTTATTGAGTTCGATGTCAACATTATCAACATCAAAATCTACCAGTTCTATATGACCTCCATCTAAAACAATCTTTTCAATATCGGGCATAATTATTTCTATAACCAAATGCTTAGTACCAGCAGGAAACAAAGAATCTTCATTCTCCATTGTCCAAGTTTCAGTATTATAATACGTTTCAAGCTCTGATCTTTTTATTACTAATGTTTTATCATCGTTTTTTTCAATATCAAGTCCTATTTGGTCATATTGACTACCCTTAACCACTATATCAAATTTATCGCCTTGAATAATTTTTATCTCATCAAATTCAACAAAACGCGAAACATTTATTTTGTTAAAATCTTTAATATCAAAATGTTCTTTAGTATTATTTTTTTTCATTTCTGCTTTCTTTAATTCAAATTTAGAATTCAAATAAGAAGACGATAAAAGAAAAACGGCTAAAAAGATAAAAAAATAAATGATTAAACGAGAAGATAATTTTTTATTCAAATATCTTTTTAGAGGAAACAGTAAAATTAAACCTAAATTAGTGACAAATATCAACGGTGTTGTAAAAATAAATAATACAGAGATAAGCAACAAATAATAATTAAAAAATCCAACTACATCTATTACTCTAAAATCAACCATAACCATGTTGAGCCAAGAGCTTGAAGGATAAAACGCTACTATCAAAAAAAATACAATAGCTATCAATGTTAAAATCGAATCTATACTTAAAAATAATCCTCCAAATATTTTCTTAACTATTAAAATAAATTTCGATTCGGATTTTATATTCAATAACAAAGCGGTACCTTTAATAACAATTCCTACTAAACCACCGAATATACTAACACCTGTTAAAAATAATGCTGGCATTAAAAAACCAAAAAAAACAAAATAACCATCATGATCATATTCGATTACTTGCAATAAAATTAAATAAACAAAACTTGCTATCAATGACCCAGTAATAAGTTTTGGTAAAAACCTATAAGTCCTATCTTCATTCTGAACTAATACCATCAACACACCAGCTAACATGGGCAATAATAAAAGTTGAAAACCCCACAAAAAACTAAACCAATGAGGTAGTGTATAAAATATTAAACCTACTACGATTGTTATGAGTGAAATCAAATAAATTTTTTTCATATAATCATTTCATTAATCCCAACTATTAAAACCGCTACCAGACAAGGGAATTTTATCTCCTAAATATTTGGGGGTTGAATTAAAAATAATATTTAACCAAGCTTTTACTTTTGCCAAAATTTCTCTTCTATTCCTAGTGGTTTCACCTAAATACTTATGTAAATCAGCACTTACACCACAAGAATCCAAGCCTAACTTGTTACTTATATATAAAGCTCGCGGTAGATGAAAGTTTTGTGTAACTACAACCAATGATTCGGCTTTAAAAACATCTCGAGCGCGATAAAGACTATCATAAGTATCAAACCCAGCATGATCTAAAAAAATATCTTCTAACCTTACCCCATTGTCTAACAGATACTCTTTAGCGGTATTTACTTCGTCATAATCCGTTTGACCATGATCGCCGCTAACTAAAATTTTTTCTACTTCTCCCTTATTATACAAATCAATAGCTGTATTAATCCTATCTTTAAAAATATCGCTCAAGTTACCATTATTCCAAACTTTAGCACCCAAAACTAAAGCGGCTTGTTGATTTATATTATCCAAATCACACATATTACTACCAATTTTGTTTATATGAATATTTATTGCAAAAACAAAAAACAATAAAATAACAATTAGAATAATTAAAGTAGTTATTATCTTTTTCATTAATTTACCAATAAATCACATTTTCATTATCTGACCAAAACATATATTCATATCCACTCTTGGATAATCTGTTGTTCTGTTTGATAATTTCTCCTGTCTTAGTATCAGCGATAAATAGAGTCCAATATTCACTCGGGGTGTCATAGTCAATTTGTTCAATTTTAATTTCCATTGCCAGCCTATTTCCGTCGGGTGAGAATACAAGTTTGCCAAAATCCAAAAAATTAACATAGGGTGGTCCCTGGTCTGTCCAATGGTTCATCGCGTAATAATGATTAATCATCATACCATTTAAATCTGACGTTAGATCAATAATCCTCAAACTCAAATCTAAATTATTGCAATCCGCTGTTGGTTCGGGTATATGTTCCTTGTCGCAAGCGCTTTCCAGAAAAACCACTTTTTGTCCATCTTGAGATTTGGAAATAATCCTGCCTTTAGTCGGCAATTCAACTGTTTTTCTGGTTTTAAAATCTAAATAATAATTAATAAATGGTCCATTATATAGTTTTGAATCTTGTGGGTATTGCCAAGCTGATCCAATCAAAGTATCTTTTGTTAAAGGTGTAAGAATAGGATCTATATAGTATGTGTAAAAACCTAAAGAATCTTTAATCTCTTCATTTTGCATTATCCTAGTCCAGCCTACTCCAAAATCAGTATCTTCGCCTATATGGTCAAAAGAAAAAACGCCTTCATTTTTATCAATACTAAAAATAGATGGTTCATTTAGGCTTAATATTTGTCCTGATAAATTATTAAATTCAGCATCTATTTCCTCAAACTTATTTTGGGTATGACAATTTAAATATGGTGGTTGTGTTAAACAAGCATCTCCACGTTTAAACCAATATATGCCTATTAATAAAAAAAACAGTAATAACAGTGATAATGAAATTGAAATGATGGTTAAAATTATTACAGCTTTATTGTTCATATAATTTAGTATACCTTATTTAAGGTAAACAAAAAACTTCTGCTTTCACAAAAGTTCCTTGATGGCTCGGGGACAGGGATTCGAACCCCGATTGGCTGGACCAGAACCAGCTGTCCTACCATTAGACGATCCCCGAATATTAATAACAAAAACTATTCTAACCAAAAGCGGCGGCTACGTCAACTTCTATCTCCTCGGTACCCCTATCATCATTGTCATCAGATCCACCATTATTACCGGGCAAATAGACCTCCCAAACCTGTCTTTTATCATAATCTTCATCTAAAATAGCTACTATATCAACTACCGCTCCCAACTGATCAGCTATAATCTCACGTAAAACTTTACTATTGGCTGGATTCGCCAATAATTCCCTATGAAAATCATACTGAAAACCAAAAGTCAAAACACCGTTCACTAAACTAACTGCCCGCGCTACTTGTAGAAAGGCAGCTAATGATTGATGATGCTCGCGTACAGCAGCTAATATATCTTTCCAGGCTGACTCAATATCAGCTAAACTTACTGGCTTGCCCGATTTATTGACTGGGCTTTTTTTAACCGGCTCTTGCGAAGCCGGCTCTGTTCCATCAACTGACATTTTAGTAATGCCTGGCGGAGCAGAATCTTTTTCAATAGACGGCTGCTGAGAAGCTGATGACTGTTCTTGCTTAGGACGTAAGGGTCTATTATCACCTGACGATACATCATTTTCCTGACAAATGATAATAAAAGCCATCTCAATAGGCAGCTGGGGAATAGTGGAATATTTAATCTGTTGATATTTTTCTAATAAAATATCAATCATAAAAACCAAACTTTCAATAGTCACATTAGCGCACTGCCTTTCTAAATCGGTACGGATGTCCGCATCTAGCTCCCTGATCAGTTGCTTTTCTTGACCAGACAAGATATATAGCATGGCCCAACGTAAATATTCTAATAAATCCTTAACCAGCTGATGCAAATCCATACCCTCATTCAAAGCTTTGTTCAAATTATCAATCGCTTCACTGCTTTGCTTGGCCAATAAATTGTCCACCAATTGTTGCACTACACTCAAATCAGACCGCGGCAATACCAATGACGCTTGGTCAAAAGTTATCTGCTTATCAGACAAGACCAATACCTGCCCCAGTAAACTTAAAGCATCGCGTGCTCCTCCCTCGGCCTGTTTGGCAATAGCTTGTAATACTTTTTTATCTACTTCAACTTTCTCCTGACGACAAATGTCACCTAGCCAGTCCGTGAGAGCCTTCACCGGCAAACGATGAAAATCAAAACGCTGGCAACGAGAAACAATGGTTTCTGGTACTTTATGCACCTCGGTGGTGGCCAAAATAAAAACCACCTTAGCTGGTGGCTCTTCTAAGGTTTTAAGTAAAGCATTGAACGAAGCGCTGGACAACATATGCACCTCATCAATAATAAAAACTTTTACTTTTCCGGCGGTAGCTGATACTCGGGAAGCGGCAATAATATTTTCTCGTGTTTGCTCTACTTTAGTTTGAGAAGCAGCATCAATCTCCACCAGGTCCAATGACTGACCAGCAGCTATATCTTTACAAGACTGACATTTATTACAAGGCTCATTATTGTCACCTGCACGCTGCTGACAATTCAAAGATTTAGCCAAAAGTCTAGCAATAGTAGTCTTGCCCACTCCCCTGGCTCCAGTAAATAAATAAGCGTGCGTTGTCTTATTTTGGGACAATTCATTCTGCAAGGTCACTTTGACATGATTTTGATCCACCACATCGGCAAATGTCTGAGGCCTATATTTATTATAAAGAGTTGATTGTGATTGATTCATGCTTTTGTCTTACCCAGATATTGTAACAGATAAATAACAAAAAATAAAATTATACATAAATAATAAAAACGCCCTCAGAGAATCTCTGAGGGACGCTTTGCCCTATCTTTTACAGGGGACTAGAGCTTTTTATAACATTCTCAATGGCTGCCCACTTACTTTCCGTATCCTTGGGTAAAAGAATTACAGCCTCATCGCCCTCACTACCATGAAAATAAGTAACCGCCGCCAAAATCACTTTATACATACGCTGACCTACCATTACAGCAAAATCACCCTGATCATCCTTTATCAGATTGCCTACCCGCCGCTCACGTGCCACCGGTCCGATTTGTTTATAAATAAAAGACCCGTCCGGCATTATTTTCAGTTTCAAGATATCTCCTTCCACCAACTTTGATTTAGAAATATAATTGGCAGGAATAGAATACTGCTTACCGTCGGGACCTATCATTTGTTGGCCATCAAAAACACCCTCTACTATTTGTTCATTATCATCTTCAGTTATCTGGAGATCCTTTAGCTTACCAGAAAAATCCTGACTCTTGCCAGACACCAAACCAGATTTGGCCAATTCTAATTTTACTTTTTGCAATTCTTCCTCAATCTTACCTAGCGTTAATTGGATACCGCTCAATGCTTCCGCATCTACTTCTGGGGATTGATTTTGTTTTTTTTCTTCTTCGTCCATAAATTTATTTTTTATTTTTTTAGATTTTTATTTTAAAATCCTAACTTTTTATTTTTATTTTTTCCCTTTTTATACTAACTTTTTATTTTGCACTCATATTATAGCAAAAAAATTATATAAAAAAAGGCACAAAAAATTGCCTATTTTTACCATTTTATCCCACTACTCTTTAGAAATTCAAATTAGCTAGCCGATTTTATTCACTTGCACACAATTGAACCCCAAACTTTTACACAACTAATCCCCCGTGGGTGAATTTTGTGATTGATCTAGCCAATCTGGCTGACCCGCATTTTGACTACGCTGTAAAATTTCTTTTTCTATATCGGCGCGTGGACGACCATATTTTTGACGAGATAACTCTATTACTTTGGCTGCAATTTTTTTATCGCCTTGCGGCTCACGGATTGTAGAAATACTAAAGGCGGGCGGATTAGCATTGTCTACCATCAACTTTATATAAGCGGTCCTGGCAGGAACATTGACTACATCGTATTCATCAAATACCGGCGCAAACTGTTTAGTAATAGTTTCCGCGTCATCCACACCAATGCGGAAGGCCACGGTCGTACCAACATTACCAAATACCGCATCGCGAATAGTGGTGTCATTATGTTTGACCAGCTGACCAATATATTGATGAGCAATGTTTAGATTCAAACGATACTTACGTGCTTCCGACAATATAATGGCAATGCTATCGGTGGTAAAATTCTGAAACTCATCTATATACATATAAAAATCCGATCGCTCTTGCTCCCCCAAGTCAACCCGCGACAAGGCAGCTAATAAAATCTTACCAACGACTACCATGCCCAATAAATTACTATTAATCTCCCCCAGCTTTCCTTTACTCAAATTACAAATCAAAATTTTCTTATTGTCCATGATATCACGAAAATCAAAACTACTCTTCTGCTGAGCGATAATTGGGCGCATAATATCATTGGCAATAAATGGTGTTAACTTACTGGTAATATAAGGCACAATATTAGCCAGCGCCGCTTCGCCTCCGGCCTTTTCCGCTTCTTTACGCCAAAAATCAATCACCGACTGAGTTTTGCACTTATTTAGCTTATAATTACGAAATTCTTGATCCGCCAAAATTCTTGGTACTTCCATCAAGGTCATACCCGATTGCGGATCATCCATAATCAAAAGCAAGGCATTGCGCATATACATTTCAAACATAGGACCACCAGTGGATTTTAAATCATATAATTTATCAAAAATAGAGAGCAATTCATTCACAACAAATGTTTTCTGCTCCGGAGTATTATGTTCTAACATATTAAGCGCCAAGGGCCTTTCAACATCAAAGGGGTTAAAATAAATCACATCATCCGCTCTTTCCGGCGGTATTTGAGCCAACATATCAATAGCAAAATCACCGTGCGGATCTATCACGCAACAGCCTTCACCATTAGCAATGTCTTGTGCCGTCATATGTTTTAAGAAAGTGGATTTACCAGTACCGGTTTGTCCGATGACATAAATATGACGACGCCGATCCGAACGACGAATACGAACCTCCCGTTCTACGCCACGATATTTGCTCATGCCTAACAATAGCCCATCAGTTGGTAAATCAACTGGCGGGGCTGCTTGTCTGGCCTTTAGCCACTTAATATTGGGTGTTTCATTGGTCGGTAATGGTAAATGCCAAAGACTGACGACCTCTTCGGTGTTCAATACCATAGCTCTTGACTGAACATAGTTACGATAAATAAAATCCTCTATCAAACTATCCTTCTTCGCTTGACGCCGTGGCTGCCAAGCCTTAAAACCATTACCATATTGATAAATATTAAATTGCGAATAAGCGTGTATGATATCATTCAATTTTTGTTGCGCTAAGGCTTGATTCTGAGCCGACACAACTACTCGCAAATTAGCATCCAAACCGGCTTTGGAGCTTTTCTGTTCTATCCCTTTAATCATCTCCTGCTCTTGAGGCGTCAGTTGATGAGCTGGCTCTGGGGTTTTATTTTCCTGACCACTACCAGCGCTCTTAATAAGATTTATAATAATATCCAGCAATTTACCAAACCAAGAGCCAAAACCAACATTTTTCATAGCTTCGGAAATGCTTTTACCCTGTTGCACCAAAGAAGCCACCTCTGTTCCCCGCCGATGCCAACGCCGATGTGAAGAACGCAAAACCAATTGCACCGCCGCTCCCTCTTTATCTGTAATTTTACTAAGACTGCTAGTAATAATGCCTAAAGGATCATTTTCCAACTGTTTATAAGTTTTGATGGGAAAAATATATTCTCTCTGCAATTGCATAGCGGCAGCCGCCACCTCGCCTTTTGGCTGAAAAATATTATAATCCTCTACTGGCATTATATTAATATGCGGATATATGGAATTGAGTTGCTGTTCCAAAAATTCACGGTTTGTCCGTGGCACAGATACATAAAAATAAATAATTCCTCCCTGGACAACTATCTCAAAAGCAAATGTATCCTGACGACCATACAACCAAGCCTGCCAACCGCTTTGCACTTGTAGACCACCTACTGTAGAAAAAAGATTTTCCGCCAAAGAAACCAACTCATGAGTATTATCAACCTTTTCATCCTGGCCATCTTTTCTCCTTAACTTTGGAACTGTTAATTCTAAAACATCATGCTTCCACTCAGACGGCACAATATGATGCAGGCGTAAATGACGACGCCACCACCAAAAAACAACTACTATGAATAGCAATAGCGCTGTCACAAAAATAAACCACCCTATTTGACTGGTCGTAACCACTGCCTGTGTATAATTGGGATCAAGCATAAATTGAAATAATATTAACGTCGTCCTCTTTTAATCAAAATCTTATCAGCTTTAATTTTAGCTGATTGTTCAACAAAAAATTTATTTAATCCCGGCACCGACTGAAGCCATCCACGAATAAGGTTAATAATCTCCTTAATTTTAACTTTTGCCTGTTGTAAAAGACTGTCTATCTCTACGGCAGTTTTTTCACCACTCACTCTAAAATTCTCTTTTTCCGATACGCTCAATTGTTGATAAAACTCGCCCAAACCGTCAGACAAAATATCTTCTATTTCTACAATAGCCAGGGGCTTAGCCGACGCCATAGTCTTTGGTGATTGATCATCCACCGGAAGATTAGCTGGTAATGAAGCCGCCGACTGATTAATGTGTTCAGCGGTCTTACCCAAAACCTCGTCTACCGTCACCTCTTTCTCTACTTTATCACCCGATTGCTCTGTTGGTGAAGTTGGCATTTTTTCCATACCTTTTGCTTTTGTTTCCATGGCTAAATTATAACATAAAATTGTCTAATCTTTAAGATATAATAAGGGCTAGGTTCACGAAGCTATTATTTTATGTTATAATTTGAACATGTTAGATGCTATGAAAAAAATAAAAACACGTCGTATAACTTGGCTAAACTTTACCGAGTTTGGCGCTGATGAAGCTGAATACCTAAGGGAAAATTATAATTTTCATCCCTTGGATATTGATGACTGTCTCTCTCCTAGCCAACGACCCAAGCTAGATGAATACAATGATTATATTTTCATGATTCTTACTTTCCCTATTTATGTAAGAAATGACAAAGAAATAATTTCTGGTGAAGTAAACTTCTTTATTGGTCCAGAGTTTTTGATCACAATCAATAAGGATGGTTTACCACCCATAGAAAAATTATTTGAACAATGCCAGCTAAACGATACTATGCGACAACGCTATATGGACGGCAACCCCACCAAATTACTTTATGAAGTGCTCAATCGCTTGCAAGAATATTGCTTTCCCATGCTTGATCACATAAACGATGACATAAATTTTTTGGAGCAAGGCATATTTAAAGGCTTTGAAAAAGAAATGGTCAAAGAAATATTGATCATTAAACGCAATATTGTAAACTTCAGAAAAATCATGCAAGCACATAAAAATGTTATCCGCAAACTCATAGCCAAAAATACCAAGTACTTTATACCCTCCAGCATAGACAGCTATTATGCCAATATTCTAGAACAAACTAAAGATATCTGGGATATCTTAAATAATCAGAAAGAAACAATTGAGGCGCTGCGCAGTACTAATGAATCTTTAATATCTTTTCGCCTTAATGACATTATGAAAACTTTGACCATTTTTTCTGTTATTGTCTTTCCTTTAACTTTGCTAGCAGCCATTTTTGGCATGAACACAACAACCGCCATGCCTTTTATGAAAAGCTCATATGACTTTTGGTATGTAATCGGCATAATGTTTTTAGGCACCATAGTCATGTTCTTCTACTTCAAACATAAAAAGTGGCTCTAAATCACTTGTACCGATACTATGCTGACTGATCTTCAACTATATAATACTCTTACCCATAAAAAAGAGAATTTTATACCCTTGCGTCGTGGTCGCGTGGGTTTTTATTCGTGCGGGCCAACAGTCTATGATTATCCTCATATTGGTAATATGCGTGCTTATGTCTGTAATGACCTTTTAAAACGCGTCCTTATTTATAATGGCTACCAAGTAAAGCATATCATGAATATTACCGATGTCGGCCACCTGACTTCCGATGCTGATAGCGGCGAAGATAAAATGGAAAAAGCTAAACGTCAAGAGCATAAATCCGCCTGGGAAATAGCTAGATTTTATACCAAAATATTTAAAGACTATTGTCACCAACTAAACATTCTACCGCCCACCAAATATGTCACCGCTACCAGCCAAATCAAAGATCAAATAACTTATGTCAAAAAACTTTATAATAATGGCTGGCTATATAAAACCAGTGACGGTCTTTATTTTGATACCAGCAAACTATCTGACTATGGCATTCTCACTGGACAAGATGCTAAAACCCTGAAAGCGGGCGCTCGAGTAGCTATGAGTAAAGAAAAAAAGCATCCTACCGATTTTGCCGTTTGGAAATTTTCTCCCGCTCACAGCCAACGTGATATGGAATGGAACTCCCCTTGGGGCAAAGGTTTTCCTGGCTGGCATTTGGAATGTTCTGTTATAGCAACAAAATTTTTAGGTGACTATTTTGACATACACAGTGGCGGCGTGGATCACATACCCATTCATCACACCAATGAAATTGCACAAACGGAAGCGCTAACTGGAGAATATTTGGCTCATCATTGGATACATTATGAATTCTTACAAATTGGTCAAAATAAAATGGCAAAATCAGGTGGCAAAACATTGACCATGGACGACATTGCTAAAAAGGGCATCTCTCCACTGGCTTTCCGCTATTTACTCTTGCAAACACATTATGCCAAACGTATTGAATTCTCTTGGGAAGCACTAGGTGCGGCTGACAAAGCCTATCAAAAATTACTTTACTTGATAGCTAGCTTACCCAAGCGACCTGTTCGTCCCAATCAACAATGGCGGGACAAATTTAAGCAAGCTATCAATAATGATTTAAACATACCAAGCGCCCTTTCTGTGCTGTGGGATATGTTGAAAGATAATACTATATCACCAGCTATAAAAAGAGCGACAGCTTTGAATTTTGACAAAGTGTTTGGGCTGGGCCTACAAATCGCAAAACTACCAACTATCCCGGCTTTAATACAAAAATTGGCCAGGGCTAGATGGCAAGCCAAGCAAAATAAAGATTTCGCAGCAGCCGACAAGTTACGTAAAAAAATAGAAAAAGATGGTTTTATTGTCCAAGACGACGGTAATTCATATACTATCCTACCCAAGTAAAAAATCATATAAACAAAACACCGCCTCCCTATCAGCCAAGACGGTGTTTTTTTATCAAAAGTAGTATTAAGAAAAAATCAGTATCAGGCCTATCAATGCGCACAAAATAATTGCTAATACACGATATGGTTTATAAGTTTAAAATCTATAGATTCATAAATATCCCATGAAAAATATAACTTATAGACTTAAAACCTATCCTGACTGATGACCCTCTCTATAATCCTGTTTCTCTTAATTTTTCTAATAATTTCTTTTGTTCACGACTCAACTTATCAGGTATATTTATCTTTATTTCCACATACAAATTACCTTGACCACGCCCATGCAATTTGGGCATGCCCTTGCCTTTGATCATAAATCGCTTTCCCGCCACTGTGCCGGCCGGTATTTTCAAGTTTACCTTACCATCCATGGTCACGATAACTACCTTATCTCCTAAAGTAGCCTGCGTCAATGAAATATTTTTTATGGTATACAAATCATCACCATCCCGACGCCAAACTTTATCCGGCTCTACCACAATAGTCATATACAAATCACCGCTAGGCGCCCCCTTGCTTCCGGCCTCACCCTGACCAGTTAATTTTATAGTTTGACCATTATCTATACCTGCCGGAACTTTTACCTTGATAGTCTCCTGCTTATCTTGTACGCCAATGCCCTGACATTTGCTGCAAGGTTTTTCGGCTCGTTCACCAGCACCCTGACAATCCGGACAAATAACAGTACTAGCAATCTGACCAAAAATACTTTGTTGTACGCGCTGCACCCTGCCTTTACCCTGACATGTACTACAGGTTGATATTTTGCTACCTGGTTCAGCGCCATTACCATGACAATGTTCACATTTTACCCGACGTTTTAATGGCAAAACTTTCTCCACTCCATGATAGGCCTCAGCAAAACTAACTCGCAATCGTGCTTCAATATCGTGACCGTGTTGCGGCCCAGCATGTCCGCGACTACCAGCACCAAAACCAAAAATATCTCCCCAACTACCAAAAATATCACCCAAATCACCAAAATCAAAACCTCCTCCCCCAGCCTGCTGCTGCCTAGCAAAATCTTGCCAATTCATACCCCCGGCCTGGCCAGCACCTGCTCGCCCACCATCAAAACCAAAAGGACCGCCACTACCAAACTGGTCATATTGCCGTCTTTTATCATCATTAGATAATACTTGGTAAGCCTCGTTAATTTCTTTAAACTTCGCATCATTGCCATTGCCTTTGTCAGGATGATGCTCATGCGCTAATTTACGGAAAGCTTTTTTTATTTCCTCTTTACTAGCGGTTTTATCAACGCCTAAAATTTTATAATAATCTTTGGCCATAATTTATTTTTGTTTGCGATCACTAAAACCCAAATCAGTCGGTGCCTGCGCTTCACTAATAACTCCAAACTGTTCTTCATATTTTTTTATATTGTCCTGCAAAGCAGCTGCTATCCGTTTCATATGCCCGGGAGTAGTCACGATTTTACTAGCTACTCGGCCAGCTGGTGGCACTACATTCATAAAAATCATATGAAATTCATCTTGATTGTGTCGCACCTGCATGGCATTGGTATATTCAGCTCCGGCAATATTGTCAGCTATTTTTATTTCAGCTGATTGCGTCGCTTTATTATCTGTCATAAATTTGACTAATCAATAATTAAATAAACACTAAGGCGGCAGCCGCCACATTAACAGCTCACTACCGCCCTTCTCAAAATATCAATTATTTACTCGGTTCCTCTTTTACCTCTTCATACTCGCCTTCCACGGTTTCCTGCTTATCATCAGCTGATTGATCATCTTTTTGCTCAGCCTGTGCCTGATCACCAGCACCGGCTTGAGCGCCGGCCGCCGCCTGATCTTTATACATGGCCTGACCAATCTTACTAACTGTCTGATTCACTTCTTCCAAAGCCTTTTTGATAGCTTCTATGTCCTCACCGTCCTTCACTTTTTTCAAAGCTTCCAATTTTTCCGTAACTTCTTTTTTGATGTCCTCTGGCACCTTATCACCATTTTCCTTAAGAATATTTTCGGTATTAAAGATAACGGCATCAGCATTGTTCTTTATCTCTATACTTTCCTTCTTTTTCTTATCCTCATCTGCGTGAGCCTCTGCTTCTTTTTTCATTTTCTCTACCTCATCTTTGGATAAACCAGATGAAGCGGTGATGGTAATGGATTGCTCCTTACCGGTTGCTTTGTCTTGTGCCTTCACATTCAATATACCGTTAGCATCCAAATCAAAAGTAACTTCTACCTGTGGCACTCCTCGTGGTGATGGCGGAATACCGGATAGAATAAAGCGGCCCAAGGACTTATTATCCTGTACCATGGGGCGCTCCCCCTGCACCACGTGAATCTCTACAGAAGTTTGATTATCGGCCGCGGTAGAAAAAATCTGAGACTTAGATGTTGGGATAGTTGTATTACGCTCGATCAAAGGAGTAGCTACACCACCCAAAGTTTCAATGCCTAAAGTCAAAGGAGTAACATCCAATAACAACACATCCTTTACATCACCCTGCAAAACTCCAGCTTGTACAGCCGCACCCATTGCCACCACCTCATCGGGATTCATAGAAATATTAGGTTTCTTACCAAAATACTCTTCCACTATCTTTTGTACCAAGGGCATACGAGTCATACCACCAACCATGATAATTTCATCAATGTCATCTTTCTTAAAACCAGCATCACTAATAGCTTTTTCTACAGGCTCTAAAGTTTTTTTAACTAAATTACCAACTAGCTCTTCCAGCTTTGCTCTAGTCATTTTAATAACCAAATGTTTTGGACCATTGGCGTCGGTGGTAATGAAGGGCTGATTAATTTCAGTTTCCGACTGAGTAGACAATTCAATTTTAGCTTTCTCCGCAGATTCTTTGAGACGTTGCAAAGCAGTTTGGTCACCAGATAAATCAATACCCTGATCTTTTTTAAATTCGTCTATCAACCATTGAATGATACGTTGATCAAAATCATCCCCACCCAAATGAGTATCACCGTTGGTAGACTTTACTTCCACCGTATCACTAGCCACCTCCAAAATAGAAATATCAAATGTACCACCGCCTAAATCATAAACCGCGATTTGTTGATCTTTCTTTTTGTCAAAACCATAAGCTAAAGCAGCTGCGGTAGGCTCATTGATAATACGCTTCACTTTTAAACCAGCAATCTCACCTGCATCTTTGGTAGCTTGGCGTTGTGAGTCGTCAAAATAAGCCGGCACGGTAATAACCGCCTCAGTAATTTTTTCACCTAATTTTGATTCTGCATCACTTTTTAACTTTTGCAAAATCATAGCAGATATTTCCTGTGGCGAATAATCCTTGTCACCCATAGTAATTTTGATACCTTCGCCTGCCTGTTTGATTTTATAAGGCATGGTTTTAACGTCCTCTTGCACTTCTGGCTCGTCAAAACGACGGCCAATCAAACGTTTAATTGAAAATAAAGTATTATTAGGGTTGATAACAGCTTGACGCTTCGCGGAAAGGCCCACCAAACGTTCATTATTCTTATTGACCGCCACCATTGACGGTGTGGTGCGATTACCTTCACCATTTTCCAAAATCTTGGGTTGTCCACCCTCTATGATGGCCATGGCTGAGTTGGTTGTACCCAAGTCAATGCCTAATATTTTACTCATATTATTTCTATTAAAATTTAATTATTAGTAATTGAAAACTAACTTTGTCGCAATAATGTCCACAGTCGTCCATTCCTAGTCAATTGATGTACCGCCAAAACATCATTTGCAGAAACAACGCTCTGATTCATAAAGTGTAGAACTTCCGTGGGCGCTAAATCGGTCAAGATGGCGCTTCCAACCAGTCCCTGCGGCAAGCTAAAAACCCGGACAATAATATTGGACTGACAAAAATGACAAGTCATATAAGCCAAAAAAGTATTATTGTCCTCCGCAATGATCTGTACACGATTCTCCTGATATTGGCGATTACAGACTGGACATTGCTGGACCAAACGAATGGAACGTTTATTAAAATCCATACACTTTATTTACATTATTAGCTGATTGCGAGCTATCAACTTTAGATTGATAACCCGCTAAACAAATAATAATTTATTTCTTTTTATTTTTTACTTCAATTTTTACGGCTTTAGGCTGTACCCTTTCTTCCTTGGGCACATCAATCTTCAATACGCCATCTTCATAAACAGCCTTAGCTTTGTCGCCGTCAACGGCGGCTGGTAATGCCACGCTACGATGAAAAGAACCGCAACGCACTTCCTTACGATAATAATCCGCCTCATCTACTTCTGTTTCCTTTTGCGCGCTTCCTTCAACGGTTAATACGTCATTGGCAATGGAAATCTTTACGTCTTTAGGATCAATGCCTGGTAAAGCCACTTTTGCCACTACACTTTTATCCGTCTGATAGACGTCCATCGCCGGTACAAAAGCATTGCTAAAACCACTAGGATTAAAGCGGCTCAACATATTATCCATTTCCTCAAATGGATCCAGCATTGGTGTCCAACGAATAATTGACATATTATTTATCTCCTTTATATCATCTCGTGCAGCTTATTTTGCCAGCACGGATGAGTTAATTATTTTTTTTCTAAATTATTTACTATGACTTTGGCTGGCTGTAAAACATTATCTCCTTGTCGCCAACCAACCTGCATTTCTTTTAAAATAATACCGTCCGGCTGATTCTCATCTTGATCTTCACCAACCGCCTCATGCCATTGATGATCAAAAGGTTGTCCCACCGTATCAATTTTAGTCATACCCATCTTAGTCATAAAATCTTGCAGCTGTTTATGAATATGATATATGCCTTTTATCCAATCAGCCTCTTTTTGTTCTACCGGTATATGCTGTAATGCTAATTCATAATGGTTTATTACCGGTAATAATTCTTGTAGTAATGTACGTTGCGCGTATTGACCGAATGATTCTTTCCATTGTGTCGTTTCTTTTTGTAAATTTTCATAGTCGGCACGGGCCCGTTGCCAGCCCTGTTGATATTCGGCCACTTTGGCTTGCAATTCTTCAATCAATTTGCCATCAGCCGCTGTTTTCTTAGACATGAGATATTTGCTTGGTTAAATAATTAACAATATTAAAATTACGTTGATAATCCATGCGTATCGGACCTAAAATACCAAATAAGCCTTTATGCTCATCATCATACTGATAAGAGCTAATTATAGCACCCGTGTCTTCACCAAAAGGATTGTCGCTACCTATAAATACCTGAGTATTATCAATGGCGTCCAATAAGCTTAGCAATACTTGATCCAAATGATCAATCACTCTACTAATATTTATAATCATATCCGGACGATAAAATTCAGGTTGTTTAAAAACATTGCTGATACCAGTAAAATAAACTTGTCCTGGTCCAAAAGCGGCAATTACGGCGGCATTGACCATAGTCGCCACCTCTTTAGCACTTTGTTTAATAACAATTTCTAACTGTTCATCATTCAATTTATTTAAATATTTTTGCAATCGCTTTATATCTGCTTGAGCTAATTTGCCAGACTGTAATTTCTGCTCTAAATAATAACGAAATCCAGCTTCGGTGGGAATGCGACCAGCAGAAGTGTACGGTTGGCAAACTAAGCCATTTTTCTCCAATTCGGCCATTTCATTACGAATAGTGGCTGGTGAAACCGAAAATTTACCGCTATCTACTAAAGGTTTGGAACCAACCGGCTCTGCGGTTTTAACATACTGATCAATAATAGAATACAGTAATTTTTCTTGTCTGCTATTTAAAGTCATAAGTTTTCCTATTAGCACTCTCCATTCAAGAGTGCTAATTCCATTATAGTAGTTTCTAAAATATTGTCAAGAATAGATTGTAATAAATATAAATCTTACAAAAAAATGGTTCTAAAATACCCTATTTTCTACGTGAACACTCACCAAGGTTATAATTATATAAATAAGCCCAATTTATGTTATAATAATTGCATGAAATACACTCTCAAAGACATTGAATTGTGGTCATATAGCGGATCATCTCTACCTATTTTAGAAAACAATCCAAAAATTGTTGGATACTATTTAGGTAATAAATATAACACAAAAGAATTTAGATTTATTATAAAAAAAATAATTCATGAATTAGAAAAGAATAATTGGATTGTGTGTTCTACAATGAATCCTTATTATCCAGATAAGGGACATACTGTAATCAATATAGATATAACCAAAAATCCTAAACTACTTCAAATGATAGGCCCAAAAAAACAATCTTCAAACCAAAATAATAAACTAAATTCTATTATAAAGAAGCATGAAAAATTATCTGAACTTCTATTTGAAAAATCAAATGTAAATATAAAATATATAAAAATTGATGGAATGTTATTTTCACAGAATAGACAATTATACAAAATCGAAAAAAAAATCAACCAGATAATGGAGGATACAGATAATAATTTACTTAATCGTGATAATGAAAATAACTACACCTATGAGGAATTATATGCTATGAGCTGGGTAAAAAAGGATTCTATACTATTTAAAAAATTACTGAAAAATCTTACTACTGGATCAGAAAAAGAGAAAAATATTATACTATTACAACTAATACCACTAGTTACAAATCTACCTAATACTGAGAAATCTAAACTATTTGATATTCTCTCATCAGATATACTAAGATACCCATCATCTACACTGCGAAACAAAGCTCTTGCAATATTATCACTCTTGACAAACAGTTTAAAGCTACTAAATAATGAACACCTGGCACTGCTAGAAATAATCTCTAAATCTTCTCAAATAAATTCTAGCTGTCCAGCTAAAATTATACTAAAAAAAAGAAAGAGGATATAGATTAATATTATACCCTCTTTTACGACACGAGAAGATCATGCGTCATGGTCTTCCGTATCTGATCGATAAGTTGGCGTTTGAACGGCAACTGATTTCCAATTATGATTAAGCTGTTTACCTTCATCATAATTCAATTTAGGCATTGTCTTAAGGCCAAACAAATATATAAAAAAATGATTTATTACTAATAAAATAATGATATAAAATTTATTGCCTAATTTTAGCCAAAAATTTACAACACCTATTGACAAAATATAATATATATGCTATCATATTTACATCCTCTAAAAAGACCAATAAAAACCAGGAAGGACTTAAAATGAAAAGTATGTGCGAAAGCATGGCGTGGGGGATGTTACTTACAATAACGTTTTACACGGCGCTTCTATTCTCCTACGCAGCAAGCCACGGCACAGCGGGTGCCATTATCAAAAATCTTGAACAATACCCAATATTTGCGATAACAGCGGTGTGGCTTCTCGCATCAATTATCGTCTTGATTGGAAAAAAATTAAGCCAGCGTATTGCTGGCTAAAAACAACCAAACCCCCTATTGAGATTAACTTGGTAGGGGTTTTTTTATACCTCAAAACTAATTACTCTCTGCTCTTGCGCTGACTAAGTTCTAATATGATTTCTTGGTTATCCCCCGCTTGCAGACGATTGCGTCGAATTAAACCGCATTTTTCACAACGATGGATAATAACAATTTCCTTGCCTTGCTGTTCCCAATCAAACGGCGCCATCATGCCATTGCAAACGGCTGCTCTATCCCCCGGCTCTATATCTACGTGGCGGGAATATAAGCAATGCGGACAATGATTGGTATAGCCATCACCGGTTACCGACTGACCACAGTGAGTACAAACAAAATCCTCTTTCTGACGAATAAAAGCCATACTACTTAAATTTTATTGGTAGAATGATACTGGCATCATGTTCTGGTAAACCGGAAGGATTATCTTTTTGTAATACCAATGTGCCTTTTACTCCTGGCGGGACAGTAAATTTTATCTGAGCGGTAAAAGGAACATAATCCTCAGTCATCCAATCACTACTAGCCGTAGCTAAACCGGTAGCTATAATATTATCTTTATCATCCAATATATGTACCGGGAAGCTGGCTTCAAAAAACCACCAACCCCGTGCCTGACCATGAAAAGTTAATGGACTACTGATCACATCTCCAGCTCGCAAATCATCTAATATAACAACAGCAGGCTCTTCTTGAAGCGGCGGAGATACGACTGAGTTATCAAACCAATACCACCACGCGGCTATAATGACTAAAATGATTATTACTACTATTGATACGTTCTTTAACATATTACAATATTAAAATAATAGATACTTAAAATATTTAGCTTTATTTGAAAATAATTATCCATAAAATCTTATAGTGAAAAAATTTTATGGTCGGGCTGAGAGGACTTGAACCTCCGACCTCCACGTCCCGAACGTGGCGCGCTAGCCAACTGCGCTACAGCCCGATATATTAAATATTCTTCTATCAAAAAAATAACCTTGGTGCTAGTCTTGGCCAGAAGTTAATTAGCCTGTGGCTAAAACTGCTTGCCCCGTAAACGAAAGAATTGAGTTGTACGGGGCGCTACAGCCCGATATATTATAACTTGTCACGCCGTAGTCAGAACCAGACATCAATTTATGCTATATAATCTAAAAATCAGAAACATAACGACAGTAGTTTAACGAAAAACTACAATCTTGTCCAGCCTGATTGTTCTGTACCAAAATCCAACAAATGCTGCACTTGACGAGCTAAGCGATCTGCCTTATCTTTACCCAAATTTTTTATAATCTTATTGCCATTTGCTAAGACGTCTTGCAAGGTAAGAATGTTATTATTCATTAACCAATGACGACTCTGCTTATCCAATGAAAGAATAGTAAGCGGATAAACTGCCTTATCTTGTATCAGGCGCTCTAAACTATATTTCTCCGGATAACGCCAACCGCTTAAATTTATTTTTTTTGCTTCGGCATAACGTTTATTATGATTAGAAAATTTTGTATTAGTTACTAACCAAGCACCCGTAAAACCATATTTATTTTTACCAATTTTATACCCATCTTGCACATCTTCTAATCTAGCTTGTACCTGTAAAATTTCGCCCAAGCCGGTGTCGCGATGATAATCGTAATGATGCTTACATTCTATCAGCCAAACTTTATCATCTCGTTTTGCAATAACATCCACTTGATGTTCTACGCTAGCGCCCGGCACTATCACATTCCATGTCGTAATATAACCATAATAAGAAAACAATTTTGCAATATATTTCTCCCATACTTCCGGCGGCAAATCAGCCAAAGCTCGGCGTAAAGAATAAACTTGCGCCGCCGGTCTATGCGTACTGCGCAATTCTTTATATATTAAATCATAAAGCTGATTGGTATTTATTTCCCGAGGCAACTGCGCTAAAACAGATTTAGCCACTCGCTTGGCTGTTTCTCTATTAGCTCCGGCTCGTTCTACTGAATGTAATAATTTCTTATAGCTAAAAGCGCGCTTACTGCCATCTGCTTTTATTATACTTATTCTTTTCATAATAAACTCTATTATTTTTTAATTAATCTCTATTATCATTATCTAATACCTGCTTAGCCGCCTGCCAAAAACTGTCATCTCCACGTTTAACTTTCAACCAATACCACCACTCCCCTCCCCAAAGATAAATATCAGAAAATCCTATACGCTGAGCATAGCGAATATTTTTCCAAAAAGTATCAATGTTCATACTCTCTAACTGATCAGCTAATTCCATTTCCGCTAATGGTATATCACTCCATGGTTCCAATTGTAATTCTGAAACAAAAACCTTTTGCAAAGGCGTCAGCCACATCAATAATTTTGCTTTTAGATAATAATAAAAAGGTGGCAAAGGATAATAAAACTTACCATACCATTTGGTCCAGGTATTGCGATACACGCTCACTCCCAATATATTATTTAAGCGAGCGCTGCGCCACCAAGTGGACAATTCGCCACTCTCTGTACTAATAATAGGACGACTATCCAAACTTTTAACCAAATTGAGTCTTTGCTCGTATTGACTAGCGCTAATCAGCGGACAATCGCCAAAGGTAGTTAAAAAAACTTCATTATCCACCTGCCAAGCAATGATATTATCGGCCGTCTTAAAATGCTCTATAGTGGCCTTAACAAAATTATTTATTGCTTGGTGTTGTTCCCAAACACTCAGCTCATTCAACCAACCAGGGTCATGACATTCTGGCCAGCGTGGCTGACGCCTGCCCACTACCATGATGATATTAGCTTGGCGCTGAGCCGCTTGTTGCACTTGCCAATCTATTTTCTCCCAATTAAATTGTCCAGGAACCATCTCTATTTCATCCCAATAAGTCATCAAACGTAAATTTTTAAACTCTAAATCGTCCAATAAACTTATATAAGTATCTTTCCAATCTAACCCTAATTCAGTAGCATAGGTATCACTAAATGTTATACCATAATCATAACCACCCGCTGGAATAATACTCATACTAAATAAATAAATAACCAAGCCCAATAACAAAACCACTATAAACCACAAATAATAACCGCGCCGCCGCCAACTCTTTTTCTCTCCCCATATTTTAGGAAAATGAATCATGCCAAAAGATAGATACCAATACTAATAAGAATAATAGCTAAAGCTTTTTGCCACCAAACAGAACGAGCATTTTCTTCCTTTAGCCAAGAGGGATAAATGCGCGCCATCAGTAACACAATAAAAAATAAAAACACATACTGGAGGCCCTGCAGGGCATTTACCAAAGTAACGCTGCCCAAAGCTACGGCCCAATTTACCATCACCGCAGAAAGTGCACCAGTAGTTTGACCGGTCAAAAACCAACCGGCCGTTTGTTTATTATTACCCGCAGAACGATGGAAAATGCTATAGCGCCAAGCCGGGATCAATAATAAAAGTAAAGCACCTAAAAAAGCACCGGTTCTAATATCAATAAAGCCAGTAATAAAATCTACTCGTTCATAAATAAACTTACTAAGAACATAATGAGCGCCGAAAATCGCGGCTGATAAAATAGCTAAAACCAAGGCGCGCCACTGAGTTTTACGCCATTGCCGCCAACGCATACTAATCAATAAGCTGCCAAGCACAACCAAGACAAAAGCCCATAGCTGATTACCAGATAAAGCTTCCCCTAGCCACCACCAAGCCAAAAAAAACACAAATAAAGGTGAAAAACCACCTATAATAGGCGTTATACGTGACACTTCATCACGAGAAACCGCCATAAACATAATCAATAAAGCTGTTGTGAACAAGACACCGGCTAATAAGCTGTACAAAAAAATGCCGCTACCAGCCCAGTGCCAACCCCAAGGAGCAAGTACCCACACCAATAAACCTAAAGCGGCAATATAAAAAGTATAAACCGCCGGCTGCGGTATACCCTTGTTTAATAACTTTTTATCCACCGCCAAGGCAATGGCGTTGAGAAAATAAGCAATAATAACAACAGGTAACCACATAATTATTTTATAGTGATCTCTCCTAAAGTAACATGGCCAACAAATTTCAAAAGCTCATGTGGAATACCATTATGCTGAGCAATATTTGCATATACTTTAGCCGACTCTCGGACGGTACGCTGCTGTGTTTCAAAATCAACTCCCACTATACCAAAACGCGCATCATAGCCTTTTTCCCATTCCCAATTATCCAACAAAGACCAATAAAAATAACCAGCCACCGGAGCACCGGCCTGTATTGCGTGATAAAGTTCTTTCACATAAGACACTATAAAACGTGAACGTTTATTATCCTTTTCCACGGCAATTCCATTCTCCGTAATAAAAATCGGTAATTTATACTGACTCATATCCATAACTACGTCAAAAATACCAGGTGGATATACTTCCCAACCAACATCCGATGCCTCTCTTCTCTCTTTACGAACATCAGCAAAAAATTGCCAATGTGCTAATCTCGCCCTGGCTACCCGATAATGAAAATAATAATTTAAACCAAGAAAATCATGACAACCCTTGGTGCGGCGATAAAAAGAGTGATTCCAAAGTCTATCTACTACCTGTACAAACATCTGATCTCGTAAAGAATGTTTATTATAAACTTGATAAGAAGCGACATTATTGGCAAAACCGACCCAAGTCTTCTGATCATCATTATCCATTAGATTATGAATAGTACGATAAGCTAAAATATGAGCCCGAGCTAAATTATTGATTACTTTTTTGGTCTTCCACAAAGATTTCTCCTGCGGCGGCCATACAGCCGCTAAATATCCTTGTGAGGCATAAACCATAGGCTCATTGATTGTGATCCAATAATCAACTAAATCACCTAGTTGTTTTACCACCATTAAAACATAAGATTGGAATATCTCTGGCGCTTCCTTTTGTAACCAACCGCCGGCGTGAGTAAACCACAAAGGATTGGTAAAATGATGAAGGGTAACAAAAGTCTTCAAGCCATGTTTTTTAGCCGACTGCAAAACTCTACGATAATGCTCTATCGCCTCTTTGTTCCATTCATTATCCTCTGGCTCTATCCTACTCCATTCTAAAGATAAGCGATGCGCATTTTGATGTAAATCCTGAGCGATACCAAAATCACTATCATAACGATGATAATGATCACAGGCTTCACCAGAAACTTGATGGCCATTGGCATGACCCGCCTGTTCCCAAGCCCACCAATCATTATGTATATTATTGCCCTCCACTTGATGTGAAGATGTGGCAGCGCCCCATAAAAAATTGGGTGGAAAATTCAAAACCGCCTCATCTTTTTTTTCAGCCATGACGCGTGTCCTTTTTTTTGTTTTACTTTTATTATTGATAGACATCTTAATTCAACCACAAAGCAGCCGCGCCCATAGCGCCACCACGATCTTTTAATTTACTCTGCAATACTACTGTGTCCATGGCAGTGGGTGCTAAAATATTAGCTTTCATACTTTTTTTCGCTGCCTTGCTAAATACTTTATATGCCGCACTTAAGCCCCCGCCCAAAACAATCACCTCTGGATTAACTATATTAATAATATTAGCCAATCCTATTCCTAAATAATAACCCAATTCTTCATATATTTTTACCGCTCCTTTTTTTCCAGCCAAAGCTGCTTCTTGTAATTTAAGAGGGTGTTTGCTGCTCCGTCGCTTGATAAACTTAGCTGATGCATATTGTTCCAGCTCTCCTCGGCGCTGCGGACGCCCTTCCACACCTTGAAAATTAATAATCATATGCCCTATCTCAGCTGCCGCGCCATCATGGCCAGTTAATAATTTCAATTTATTGTCCTGACGATAAACTATACCACCACCCACGCCAGTTCCCAATGATAACATTACTAATGATTGTTTTCCCTTGCCGGCACCAAACATCATTTCACCCAAAGCCATGGCATTGGCATCATTTTCTAATCTGACCGGCAAATTGAACTTTGTGCGGATAACTTTCTTAAAATTTATATTCTTAATAATAGACAAGTTAGGCGGCAAAATTACGCGTCGCCGATTAGCATCCAATACCGCCGGCAACCCAATGCCAATGCCGCGCACTTGGCTACGCGGATATCCTTGCAATAATAACTCAATATGAGCCAATAAAGTGGCCAAAAATTGGCGACTGGTCTTAAAACTTTTCAATAAGTACTTATCTTCCGCCAACACCTTTGCTCGCCGCATTAAAACTAATTTCACTTTAGTGCCACCGATATCAATACCTAGCAATAATGTTTTGTCCGCTACCTTAGCCATACTTCTTTGCTAATAATAAAAATGGTATTTATATTATACCATTTTTCAGAAGATACAAAAAACCAATACCAAACTAGCCAAACATTAGCCAAGCAGGCTGAAATATTAGTATCAAACCTAGTAATAAAATGATAATACCGCCTATTAATTTTGTATAAAGGCTATACTTCGTGCTAATCCCGACCGCATGCAAACTAATCATACCAATAATAAACACAATCAAATCATCCAACATAAATACAAATATATACCAAAGCATGTATAAATAATAATGCCAAGCAGGCAAATCAGACAAACTCAAAATTTGCGTATAGATAGCAGGCAAACCAGCCGAACATACTAACTCTACCAAATTCACTGCCGCTGCCAATAAGACAATACCAAAGAGCGCCCACCACCACTGCCTGCGAGCAATCACATTTCTGATTTTCTCAAACCAGACTCTACGTTTCTCATCATTACTAGCCACACAACCTGTACGTTGACGACGCCAAGCTTGCAAGTTCAAATACCCTGAAACAATCGCTATCAAACCAATCACAATTCGTACCGCCGCTATCACACCTAAGAATAAAAATAAATTCAGCCAAGCAGCTAAAAATAAGAAATAAACGACCCCCGATGTGCCAATAAAAGCCAAGCCCAATAACCAGGCCCGCCGCCTGTTCTGCATGGGAATAAGCAGACTCAATAAAAATAACAAAACCCACATAGCACAGGGGTTAAACCCATCCAAAAAAGCAATCATAGTAGTCAATCCAAACAAGGAAGCATGAGCAGTATTAATCTGCCCAAATAAAGGCAAATCCAGCATTTGAGTATCACTACTAACTTCTGTTTCTGGCTTAGAGCTTTCCTGCGACACTCTAAGGTTGGCCACCACATCTGGCGCTCCACCGCGCGCGATATAACTATTTACCCACTGCCGGATCTGCTGTCCGGTTGTCTCTTCACTCAGCCAGCCAATTTGTGAATATTCTCCCACGATAGTAAGGGGCACGCCATTGGCCTTAATTTGCATGCGCTCAGCAACTTGCTGTAATAATTTCAAATTATCACTATCATGCCAAACTTCAAAATGCTTAACTATTACACCGGGAGTTTCATATTCTAATTTATTCAAAAAAATCTCCTCTTTAGCGCAGTGCGGACAACCGTCACCCCAGAAAAAATAAACTGTCACCGGATCAGTGGCGGCTTGCGCTGGAAAAATAAAAGGGACTAGACTGGCTACTAGTACCACTGATATTAATATTATAAAACTTAATTTCTTCATTGTTCTTTAAAAGGTATAAACCATTCTTCTAGTTCAGCTTCGGATAATTCGCCAGATTGCTGTGACAAGACCTCTCCCTGCTCTGATAGACAAATAAAGGCCGGATAATTACTCAATTGGTATTTTTCTTTTAACTCCGGATGTTCATCAATATCAAAATATTCAGTTTTCAGCCAAGGAAATTTAGCTTCTATTTTCTGCCAACGCGGCCTCATGACTAAACAGCCCGGGCACCAAACAGCACCAATTTTAATAATTTTCATACTACTTTTCAACTAATATTGTCTGTGTTGGATAAGCAAATTCAATCTTAGCCCTCTCAAACGCTTGTTTTAAACCTAAATTTATTGCCTGTTGAGCCAATAAATATTCAGCATAATCATTGTTGTGGAAATAATACACAATCTCAAAATTTAGACTGAAGTCACCAAAATCTTTCCAAGTAGCACGATCAAAACGACAACCATCAACTTTACCAATCACCTCCTTGACCATTTCTGGAATTAATGCCAGCTGCTCATTGCTAGTATCATAAGTAACGCCAACTGAAAATGATGCCCGTCGTTCTTGCATTTTTTTATAATTCTGAATTTGAGCGCTAGTTAACTCCTTATTGGACACTACAATCTCTTCTCCTTCCAAACTGGTCAAACGCGTAGTTTTTATACCAATTTTCTTCACGGTTCCCATCTTATCACCAATCACAATATAATCACCTATTTTGAAAGGCTGATCCATATAAATAGAAAAGGAAGAAAAAATATCCTCCAAAATATTCTGTACTGCTAAAGCCATAGCAATACCCCCAATACCCAAACCGGCCAATAAAGAAGTAATGTTATATCCTAAGTTGGAAATAGCCAACAAAACACCAATCACCCAAACAAGTAACTTTAAGAGTTTCCCCAACCAACCCAATTTATGGCTGCCCGAATCATCTTGCTCAGCCATCACGGTTTGATAATGCTCCAACCACAAATCAATCAACCGATTAATAGCCACGATCAATTGCAAAGCGACTACTAATATAAAAACAGTCTGTAAAGCATTGTCAACTATTGCTGGTAATTGTAAAGAGCGGCTGGAAATATAAATAGCCACGACAAGATAAAACCACCAGGCCAACTTATCAAAAACCGTCACCAACATATTATCATAAGCGTTATTAGTGCGCCTGGTCAAACGCTTGGCCCAGCTGACCAATAATTTAATCACTACTTTAAAAATCAACCACCAAATAATTAGCCAGCCAATAAACATGGCATATTGTTGCGGGCTGTTTTGTTGCCACCAATCCATAAACTGATTTTAATATTTAATACTTTAATATTGTATAAAAAAAGTCTTTAATAAGCAAATCCCTCGCTCTAGTACAGAACGAGGGATATCAAATGCAAAGAATAAAAATTTACATGACCAGTTCCTTAACCGCCTTGGCCGGATAGAATTTAACTTTCTTCTTAGCCGGAATGTGAATCTGCTCTTTAGTCATGGGGTTAATGCCCATACGAGCCTTGCTTTCGCGGATTTTGAACTTGCCAAAATCTTTCACATTTACTTCGTGCATAGCTTTCATTTCGCCCTTTATTTCTTCAAAGAGCCATTCAATAATCTCAACACCTTGCTTCTTGTTGAGCTCGTACTTATCGGCCAATCTCTGGCCTAATTCCTTTTTGGTAATTTTACCTTCTGCCATATTTTTTTACTTAATAATTAGCAGTTTTATTAATAACTGTTAAATATTTTACCGCAAAAAAGCCAAAAAGTACAATAATATTAACTATTTTGAACTGTGCATAACTATAAAATAAAAAATATTAGCTAATATTAGCTAATATTATAATAAAAAATTAAATATTTGCCTAAAAATTCCAGTCATGCATATCTGCCGCGATAATATCATTGATTAACCCAACTATGCACTTTTCTGTTTTCTCCACAATATTTTAGCGTCACAGAAATATTCAATCAAACTATTGAATAAACTCGGTTAAACCAAATTGCTGAATCAAAATATTATATATAATGACAGTTAAAACAAAAATGGTAACAAAACCCAATATCCTTACCCACAGACCGTGTCTATGAAATATAGCGCGCTCATGATGGTACATAACATCCATTAATTCATCCCCAAACCTGACTGATAAAAAAGTACCAGCGGTAGCTAATAAGATAATGAGGCCATAAGGATTTAAATTAGTTAAAATTTGATAAAATATGCTAGTCAAAACTGTTTTGCCATAAATATCGGGACTAAACTGAACGGCAATCACATTGACGACAATAGCTATAACCCAAACAATAACCTCACTAAAAACCATCTTGATATTAAATAATAAACGCAAAGGAAAATCCAATAAAAAACCAGCATCAGCAATTGGCGTGCACAAAACAAAAAAACTCCAAGTCAATATGGCTACCCAACCACCCGTGGCCATACCGTATTGCCAAGACAAAAAAACAAAATATACTAACAGCACGCCAAACATAATCAAAAAACGTAAAAGAATTTCTTTTTTAGTGCTATGCTGTACAGTATCTTTTAATTTCATAGTTGTATTATAACAAAATAACAGGCTGAAACTCAAATGAAAAGACGACGCCAAACTGACATCGTCTTCAAACATTATGCTTACTGTTTTCTAACTTCATAAATAACCAAGGGATCAATCCTGATCTCCAGCCCTCCCATTGCATGAGGAATTACCTGCCAACCGCCCAACTGATTTACCGCTACAACGGTCTGTGGGAAAGTCTCTGTCCCCCGCCAATCAGTCAGTACCCAAGTCTGTCTTTGCTTGCCGATCACCGTGCTAATAATAACATAATGATAACCCGATGGATTGGTAATGTCAGCCAAAATTATTACTTCGGTAATCTGCTGATTCAGATACTGCAATTGAGCAATCATCCGCAAAGAAACTGCACTAACCTCTGTCGCATAAGTCGTATTACTTGCAGTACAATTGCTAAACAATGGCAATAAACAAATAATAACGATAAAGCGCCAAAACAAAACAGTAAAATTATTCACTTTACCCCTCCTTATTTTAAAACAACCTTTACGCCTAAAATTTAGCACCACCAACCAAAACTGTCAAATCTAAAATTAACGACAATAAACAGATTACATACTATTGGTACCTTGCGACCTGCCCAAAAAAAACTCAAAGGTTCATCCTTTGAGCTTTCATGGCAGTCAGTCGTAGATGAAGTTATAACCATAATTCAACAAGAAACTGATTATATTTACATACCAAAATTATTAACCCAGTCTGAATACTGATCTGTAAATAATCATCACTAGCTTAATAATCTTATTAGCTAACCAAAAAAAGACACTACAATTGACAATTATTAAAACTATGTTAATATATAAAATCAAACAAAAAAGGAGGTAAAATGAATTGTTCATTTATATTTTACGGATCATTAAAAAATGTTAAACTTATTAAAAAAATTCTCAAAACATCACCCACAAAAAGAACTCTTGGTTTTATCAAGGGGTACTTGTATGAAGTGACGGATGAAACAGAGCCAAATAATATCTTTAAATACCCAATTGTGATATTAGATGATAATGGTCTGCAAATTAGTGCATGGTTAACTCAGTTCACAGTATCTAATAATTCACTTGCCGTACTAAAATCACGCCTTAATGAATTTGAAGGCCCTCTATATGAACCGAAAGAGACAACTTTTTATGAAGTTGATGGTAAAAAATCCAAAGGTATAGTATTTGTTGCTAAATCATCGGTAATTATCGGAGAATGTAAGAACATAAAAAAAATTGTATCCCAAATCGATGTTAATTACTAAAGAGAGTATATATCATATATACTCTCTTTTTTAACCAAAAAAATCATCAAAATGGTTCTTAAATGAAAATGTTTCAAAATCATAAATACATTTACTATTGCCCTCATTTGATAAAGTATTACTTTTCGACTCAATAATAACATCCTCTATCATAGAAATAGCATCTTGTATATTCTTGTATAAATATTTCCTTTGATAAAATTCTGGATAACATTGATCTTTTGGTAATACTGGGATACACCCTGACGCAACAGACTTAGCAATAGAGTAGCCAAAAATTTCTTGTTTAGCACAACTCAAAACTACTCTTGCAGAGGATAATGTTATATTGTGATTTTCCATACTCTCATTGAAAATAAATTTTACATTAGTATATTTTTTTAGGACATTATAATATTTATTTTTGCTAATTACACTCTTTTTTTGAGGCACAGTCACGATGAACTTTACTTGCGGCAAAGAGTCAACAATCATTATAAAATCCTCAACCCCCTTATCTGGGCTCAATCTATGTGGAAAAATAACATCATTAATTTTATTAACTGATGCTTCACTTCTAAACCCATCCATCCCCCAAGGAATAACTTTAACCTTATCTTTGAAACTATCCGGAAGTCTATTCTTACCATAATTTGAAGCTATATACATCGTATCATATAAATCTGCCCACGCATTCTCAAAGTTACTCAACCACGGCATATTATATATGTCTTCATCAAAAAATGACCCTCCATGAATTAACGATCCATATTTAACATTCGCATTAGTTTGTTCATGTAAATATCGTAATAAATCGAAACCTAAATTAAAAAAATCCAAAAATAATATTTTAGCAGGTGTCTTCAAATTCATTAAATCAGAAATTAAAAAAGATTGATACTTGGTATAAATCTCATCATCCAACAAAAACCCTGATAAGGTATTATCTATTGGTTCTAGTAGACCGATAAATTTTATATTGTACTTTGTTTTTTTTACCGCAACAAGCATATGTATTACAATCTCCTGAAATGCAGTACCCTTATAATAAGGCGGAATTACAATATAATTATTCATTTCCAAACTATTTATCTTAATTCTACTTTAAATTTATTATTTTTAGACTTAAAATAATCAGACATTTTCTTAATAAATAGTTTCTGATCATAATCTAAATTACAACTAAAAACATCAACCAAGACTCTTTTCTCTAAATACCAACTACTCATAACGCAATGTGAATTAGATAGTATTAATGACAATGTCCAACCGTACGGCCAAAAATTATGATAGTCTATCTTTTCTACATTGCTAATTATCATATTAACAATTTCAGATATTTCTCTAGCAACTTTATCATCCATTCTTTTTACGTTGACTAAGCAATTTTTAAAATCTACATAGATGCTCATTCCTAAAACACCTTTAACTGAATTAAAACTAAGGACGTCCTTCATATTGTCAACTTCGCATGTGAGAACCACATCATCTTTAGCCATATTATCATTCTTTACATCTTCCCTAAATAGAGCTGATTCTGCACCCACCATATTAAATAATAAAGTAGAAATTGTCACTGCAGTTATCCTAATATTTGCCTCTAAAATAAAAACTTTATTATTTTTATCAATAATAAAATCTAAGCCAAATAAACCATTATAGTCAGCTAAAAATTCACCAAATCTACTTAAAGCTTTTTTAACTTGGTTAAAAAGCTTTATATTAAGTAAATCAAGAGATAAAATCTTAGAACCAGAATAAAACTTATGTCCTTCAATAATTTGTTCTGAGAATCCAAAAACTGTTACATTTTTACCATCCTTAACGCATTGAATACTATAAGCCTTTCCTTTAACCTCCTCTTCAAAATACCATTCATTTGATGACTCTTTAAATAATTTAGAAAAATTATGATCCAATTTATTTAATTCAAAAACCGTATAGCCACCCGATCCAAACTTTCTCTTAATATAACCTGTTGTATATTTTTTTTGTAATCCTTTAATTTCATCAAAGGACGAAATAAGTTTCCAATTAGGGCTCGCATTACCTAGTAATTTCTTTTGCTCGATTTTATTATTATACTTGAGATAAGAATCATAATTATAGTTAATTTTTAATTTATTTTCCTTACAAAAAATATCAGCATCAGGATGTGGCACAGCTACCCATAATTTTTTTATATTATCCCCCATTAATCCTTTTGACATTCTTTCATAGATTGATACTCTTGGATCTTTTGTTTTCTTTGTAACAACAAATGAATTTTTATTTGGATACTCTAAGGCAGTATAATTTTCATTAACAACAACATTTCTACCAGAAAGTATCCATGGTAATATATTTTCATATTTCCACATAGTTGGTATCTTATAGTCTATATTTTCACTCAATACTCTAAAATCCAAAGAATATAAAACATCACTTTCATTTAAGAAAGTAATATCATTTGGCTTAAGCTTATGTTTAGTTATCATAATGATTATACATTTTATTATAATTAATATTTCTTCTCACCTCTTGCAAGTCAGGCGTAACTGTCGAAAAAATGTACATATTTGATGAGGAGCTTGTTTTAATACTATTCTTCTTAATACCATGTTGAACAGAAAACTTTCCTGCGCGTTTATTCTCAACATAATTAGTAGGTAAATTATATTGACTAAAGTTATTAATAACATCTACTAAAATAATATTAGCATTGGCAAGAATTTTCTGCAAACGAAATAGCTTCCTTCCCATCATAGCTGGATTTAAAATAACGTAAAACTCTTTTATATCATCACTATTAACCAACATAGACAAACCGAAGAAAATAAAAGCCAGTGCCCCATCAAGAGTATAAGGAGGATCTGTAATAAAGGTTTGAACTTTAGATAATTTTTTCAATGAGTCATTATCTGCAACATCCAGATCATAAACCATAAACCTATCACTTACACTCCTTAACAATCTAGTTATCCTACTATCCTTTTCAATAATCACTGGCCACGCCCAATAATCATTAATAAATTCCAAACTTAAAAAATCATCATCCCCTATTATAGCAAACTTTAAGTATTCAACATATGGATATCTCTCTTTAATAAAATTGTACCGCCTTCGCCTTGATTGCATATTACACGGAAATTGATTCAATGAATTTTTTGGAATTAATTTTGGATCAACGTGTGAATTAGCTAAGAATAAACTTGTGTACTGAAAACCAAAAGTATAAGTAATTTTAGAATCACCATTCATCTTGATGAAATCAAAATCTAAGGCAATAGATATGATATTAGCCAAATTATCAAAATCTGCACTACTATTAGAAATAAAATCATCAATACTAGGAGAATTCTCCAATTTAAATAATAGTTGTACAAACCGTAACTTTGACAAAATATAATTATCTTTACAGTACTGTTTCTGTTTAATAGTAGAATTATATAAATTGATAGGTAGTAAGCTCCTATATTTTTCAAACATACTTTCCACCCGACTATCAAAATGTAAAACTTTTAAAGGCTCCAACACTTCTTCTCTTTTGTGGCCGCTAATAAGCGTTTTAATAATATTAAACCCATAAAATCCGCTACGAACTAACTCTTTAAAATAAAGTATAAAATTTTCCCTGCCGCTTTCACACACCTTATGATTTACATGGATAACTTCCATGTCGTCTAATATGACCATTTTTGCATACGATTTATATAATTTAAACATCAAAAAATCATCTTCATATCCATACCCATTAAAATTAGGAAATCCTCCCACCTTTTTAATTAAATTAGCTTTAACAAACCCAAAATTACCAATAAATGTTTTACTCAAATAATGAGCAGAATCATCATCCTGTCTTCCCTCCACTGACGGAGAAGAAACCATTGATCTTAACTGGATAATTTCATTATTTTCAAACAATTTTAACAATATCCTATGTTTTTTCTGAAACATTTTATTCGAAGTCCAATAACGATTCGCCCCATAGCCATAATCATATCTACTAGACAACTTAATTATTTTAGAAAAATAATTTCGTCCCAAAAGAATAGTATCATCATCTAAAAAAATTATAATATTCCCAGTTGCAAATTCTAATCCAATATTACGCGCCGCCCCACGACTTAGCGACTTTGTATTATTAATAAATTTTAAAGTCATTTTACCCTTATTTGATTCATTCCACTTGCAGAACTTCCTCTTTAACTCTTTTACATAAGAAGGTTTACTATGACTATTTTCCACAATAATAATCTCAACATTTAGATAATCCTGTCGTACAACAGATAACAAACTGTGAAAAATAGAAAAACCTTTAGTAATGTGTGAATCGCAAGCTAAAATAATACAACTTATCCTTTTATTCATAAAAAAAACTTGATAATATTGGCTATATTCATTATCTCACAAAATACTGACAAACAACAATGTTTTTTAAAATAGTAATATAGCTATCTAAAACAAATGACATCCTCCCCGCGCTCAAAAAGACTACCCAAAGGTAGTCTTTTTTCAGGCGGGGTTTCCTTTCGTTTCATTAGAATCCGAACGTAGTTGTTTGCGGTGTATCCTTCTGGCTTAACATACTCTTTCAAAAATTTCCGGCGATACTTTGTTCCCCAAACTATATGATATTGGTGTTGATAGGTGGAATGATTTAGAGCTCGGATTCTCATGGTTATAGCTTAACACGACCCTTCGGTTCGTGTTAAGAGAGGAGTCATTCATCCCCGCACTCGCTGGGGGCTCGTGCGGGGTTTCCTGACCAATTAAAAAAGACCTTAACGGTCTAATATATTTAACTTCGAATTCACTTGGACCCGAAGGGTTAAATGAATGAGAAAAAAAGGAATAGTCGAACGAGTCAAGAGTAATCGCGCCAAAGGCGAGATGAATCGGCGAGTTCAAGCTATAATGAAATGGCAGGGGCGGTAGGAATCGAACCCACGCTAGAGGTTTTGGAGACCCCTGTACTACCACTATACGACGCCCCCATGATAATACAATTACTCTTCGGCGGGCTGAATAAGCTGATCCCATGATAATTGAAACTGATCAATCAAATCAGGAAACTTTTGCAATATAAGCTGAAAACGATCCGTTGTTTGACCGGTCGCCTCATCAAAAGTAGGTGTCCCACCAGTATAAACAGTATCCTGCGGATCACCATACTGATTTAGATCTTGAGACAGAAGCCAATTATCAATCTGCAATTTTATATCATCTGGTAGATTAGCGGCTGCTTGTCTTAGTTGATCGGCACTATACTGACTAGCCTCACCCTGCACTTGTTGCCAGGCTTGACTACCTAATTCTTGCACCTTGGCGCCACTACGCCAACCTTGCCACCAAGTATCAATGCGATCACCGTAAAAATAATTTACGATTAATAATATAATAGCGAGAAGAAAAATCTTCTTCATATATTTTTACTTAGTTTCTTTATGAGTAGTGTGCTTACGACAATGCGGGCAGTGCTTCTTGATTTCCAAGCGGTCTTTTATCACCTTTTTGTTTTTATGACTATGATAATTGATCCGTTTGCACTCGGTGCATTCCAGTTTAATCATGTTGTCCTGTGACATAACTTTGCTAGTTAATAAATTAAGATTCTAAAATATATAAACTTGTGGAGCCAGCGAGAGGACTTGAACCCCTGACCTGCGGTTTACAAAACCGATGCTCTACCAACCTGAGCTACGCTGGCGCATCTTTACTATTATCAATAATAGGAAAATAAATGCGACTAGCCAATTTATACTTTCGTAATATAATACATAACCTAACAAATGTCAACCCAGCCGAGTCACACTCGGCTGGGTTGACCAAATTAAAACAAGTTGTAAATAATTTCAACCTATGCAGTAAATCTGCGTTCTGCTTCTTGCCAATTTATTGCAGCTACAAAAGCGTCTATATACTGAGCGCGTTGCATACCATAGTCCAAGACAAAAGCATGCTCAAAAACATCCATTACTAAGATCGGTTGTGCGCCAGCTAGATGGCCTAAATCGTGCTCATTGATCCAAGTATTAAATAAACGTTTACCGATTGGATCATAACTCAAAATTGACCAACCAATCCCCCGTAAAGAGCCGGTGCCTTTAAAGTCAGCTAGCCATTGATCATAGGAACCAAAATCTTGAACAATCTGCTTATGCAAAGCTCCATCTTCCTGCAAAATTGAAACTTCTTTAGACATGTTGGCAAAATAATATTCGTGCAAACGCATACCATTAAACTCCCAACCAAAACGTCTTTTTAACTCAGCGTATTCTGGTGACTGAATATCATCGCCAGACATAGCGGTTAATTTATCCACCAATTTATTGGTATTGGCTACATATCCCTGATAAAGCTTAAAATGCGTATTCAACAAATCATCAGAAAAACCGGTCGTGCCCAACAAGCTAGAAAAATCTTTTACTTCATAAGCCATAAATTTTATAAGTTAATTATTAGACCAGTATTGACTCTCTTAAATTTTACCTACCAAATCCAAGCCCGGTTGCAAAGTTTTCTCACCCGGTTTCCAATTAGCCGGGCAAACCTCACCACCATGTTGGCGAACAAAATCAGCGGCTTGCAACTTACGCAATAACTCCTTGGCACTACGACCAATATTATTATCATGGATCTCATAAGCCTTAATCTCGCCATCCGGATCCACTATAAAACTACCTCGCAAAGCAACGCCTTCATCTTGGATATAAGTACCCAAGGCTTTGCATACTTTGCCGGTAGGATCGGCGGCCATTGGAAACTGAATCTTGGCAATTGCCTTAGAATTATCATGCCAAGCTTTATGCACAAAGACCGTATCAGTAGAAAAACTAATCACTTCGGCGTCCATTTTCTTAAATTCGTCATAAGTATCAGCCATATCTTCCAATTCAGTGGGACATACAAAAGTAAAATCTGCTGGATAAAAAAACAAAATTAACCACTTACCCTTAAAATCAGAAAAGTTTACTTTTTTCACCTGATCATTATGATATATTTCAAACTCATAATCAGGTAACTTTTGACCAATCAAAGCTGGTCTGACTATTTGATCTGCTTTTTTTTCTTCCATAGTTATTTTATTTAATAATTAGAAAAATATTTAAATTCATTAGTATTCGCCTTCAATATAAGGCTCAAACATATCCTTAGACACCCCACAATCAGGACAGACCCAATCATCAGGTATTTCGGAAAAATAAGTACCTGGCGCTATACCGCTATCCGGATCACCTTTCTCCGGATCATAAATATAACCACAAGCTTTACAAATATATTTTTTACTTGTACTCGCCATAATAGACACTGTTAATGATTAATAGCATTTTTTACACAAGCCATAATAAAACACTTCTCTTTCTTTTACTTTACCATAAGATAATTTTTTTCTATGGTGCGTGGCGGTAGTGTGAATATCAAAGATGCGGCCACAGGATTGGCAAATAAAATGATCATGCATCGTTACATTGCCATCAAATCTATATTTATTATCATCATTTTTTACTACCCGCGCCAAGCCACGATCAACAAGATAATTTAAATTACGATAAACCGTGCCCCGACTAATATTCTTTATATTCAAACTCACTGCTTGATATACTTCTTCAGCACTAGGATGAGTCTTTACTGAGCGCAGCCAACTCAATATTTCTCGCCGCTGGCGGGTCAAACGCTCCCCTTTTTGATTCATTTGCTGTTTTATATGCTGCATAATTAATAGGAATAATTACTAATAAGTATATAGTATAAAAAAATAGCTGTCAAATAAACATACAACTACCCGGTCAATCTATTTTTTTTAAAAAAATTATAGCTGACAATTAGGACAAAAATGCGTCCCCCTGCCCGCCACGCGTATTTTCTTAATAACTTCTCCACAACGGTAACATTTTTTTCCCTGCCTAGCGAAAACTTTCAAGTGCCTTGCCATCAAACCGCTCTTACCATCTGCATCTACAAAATCAGCCAAAGTAGTGCCCCGATATTTAATACCCTTACTAATAATAGTATTGCAAGCTTGAAACAATGCCATTTTTTGTGCCAGTGATAAGCGATAAACTTTATTACCTGGTCGCACCTTGGCCTGAAAACATATTTCATCAGCATAAATATTGCCAATGCCGGCTATTAATTGCTGATTCAACAAGACTGCCTTAATGCTGGTTTTACGCTTACCTAAAGCCTGCTTAAAATATTCCCAAGTAAAATCTGATTGCAATGGCTCTGGACCAAATTTTTTCTTCGCTTGTGCAACGCTCTCTTGATTGGCCAGCTTGGCATAGCCAAACTGACGCATATCATTGAAATACAAAACTGAATTATCAGCAAAGATAATATATACGTGGCTAAATTGATTGGGCAGGGATTGACTTTGGGTAGGCACGCTATGCCCGCCGGCCACAATACCTTTCTTGCCTTGATAAATTAACTGTCCTGTCATTTTTAAATGCCATAATATATAATTGCCATCGTCTAGCTTAAATATCATTAATTTACCAATACGATCTATGTCCCCTATCTTCTTATTTAACAAAGCACGCTTAAAAATAGCAGCCGAAGGTGCTACCATATTAGATTTACGCACAACTACTTTTTTTATCTGCTTATTAAGTATACGAGCGCGCAAATCATGGCGAATTGTCTCTACTTCTGGTAACTCAGGCATAATTTAATAACCAAAAAATTCTTCCACTTTAATACGTTCTGGACTAATATTAAGCTTATATAATAATTGCTTCATATCACGCACAAAACGCTGAGGACCAACCACATAATACCAAGCTTGATGATCATCCCGCCAATATTTCTGAATCATGTCTACCGAAAAATAACCTCGCTCTCCAGCCCAAGAATCTTTTTTTGCTAGCCTAGTCATAGTGGGCACAAAATGCCAATCTACCGCCGACCAATTTTGCCACATACCAAGCCAAGGTGATCCGTCCTGTGTATGATTAGCATAAAATAAAAATAACGAACGATTATCTTGCTTATCTTTACTAGCTTGCACTAATAAACTACGCACCGGAGCTATGCCAATACCTCCTACTAAAAAAATAACCGGTTTTTTGTCCTGAGGCCATAGCCAACGACCAACCGCTGGAGTAATATCAAATTTCCAGCCGGCCGGCTGGCGATACAATGTTTGTTTAAAACCGCTCTTACTGATACGCATTAAAAATAGCAAATCGGTTTCGCGAGGCGCTGAAGCTAAGGACATGCTGCGAATACCGCCCCGATCATCCGGCACCACTGTATTGGGTAAAATAATATTGGTGAATTGACCCGCCTGATACTGCCAGCCGGCCGGCCTACTCACTGTCAACAACATTGTGTTAGTCGCAATTAATTCTCGTTTGATTATTTTTACTGTATTTTTCTGCATCATTGCCAGGAAATAAAAAATTATATATAGTTATACTAGCATTTTTATTATTAGAAAACAATTTATGTCGCCTATCTGGATTTGGACATTGACCAGCGTAATTGTAGTCAGTCTTATCTCATTGGTTGGGGTCATCACCATATTTTATAAGGAACAAAAACAAAAAACTCTAATTTGGCTACTAGTCAGTTTGGCTGTTGGCGCCTTATTTGGTGATGCTTTTATTCACCTCATTCCAGAAATATACAGCGACGCTACTCATCCCGTATGGTCTTCATTCTTTATTTTAGCCGGAATATGTATATTTTTTATCATGGAAAAGTTTCTCAATTGGCATCATTATCATCACTCTGATCATAGTCATGAGACCATTAAACCGCTGGGTTATCTAAATTTAATTTCCGATGGCATTCATAATCTTATTGATGGTATCATTATTGCCGTTGCTTATTTAGTTTCTTTGCCGGTAGGCATAGCCACCACCATAACGGTCATTTTGCATGAAATTCCTCAAGAAATTAGTGACTTTGGACTACTACTACATGCTGGTTTCAGTAAAACAAAAGCTATTTGGCTCAATCTACTCTCCGCCAGCATAGCTATTATCGGAGCTGCACTAGCTCTCATAATCGGCCATAACATAACAGCCGTAACCGAATACGCTTTAGCAACCGCGGCTGGTGGTTTTATCTATATTGCTGGCTCTGACCTGGTCCCGGAGCTGCATAAGGAAATAGCCATTAAAAAAACATTATTACAGTTTGTCATGGTCGGTATTGGCGTTGGTCTGATGTTTGCCATGCTTTTAATAGAATAAAAGTTTACAACAAAATGAAAAATTATAGTCCACTTCCGGGTGGGCTTTATTTATAATCTATAAAAAACACGCCCGTAGAGTAAATTCATCAATTGACTCCACGGGCGTGGTGGGCCGGGTAGGATTCGAACCTACGAAGGCGAAAGCCAGCAGATTTACAGTCTGCCCCGGTTGACCGCTTCGGTACCGACCCATGTACTTAATCTATTTTATTTTTAAACAATCTCTTAAATGCTGCACCGCCTTTATACGATTTTATTTGACGTTCCCTTTTATAAGCAGCTTGTCTAGTAATAAACTCCTCTCTATGTACTACTATCCAAGGCGCGCCACTCCTGGTAGATTTTACAAGGCCACTATTGTGTCTCTTTAATCTCTTATCCAAATTAATTGTCTGACCAATGTAATAACGCCCAGAAAGCTTACTTTGTAATATATAAACCAGATACATAATTAATAGATTTATGCCGCCTGTGGCGGCACCCCGCCAAGGGCGGTGGCAGTCTGCCCGGTTGCCCGCCCCGTGCATTAGCAACGCTAATGTGGCGGGGACCGCTTCGGTACCGACCCATGTACTTAATCTATTTTATTTTTAAACAATCTCTTAAATGCTGTACCACCTTTATACGATTTTATTTGACGTTCCCTTTTATAAGCAGCTTGTCTAGTAATAAACTCCTCTCTATGTACTACTATCCAAGGCGCGCCACTCCTGGTAGATTTTACAAGGCCACTATTTACTAGCTGGCGATAAAGCCTGACTTTAAAGTGGAGCCGTTGCGCAGACTTGAACTGCGGACCTACTCCTTACCATGGAGTTGCTCTACCAGCTGAGCTACAACGGCATATTTATGATAATTGATCTATTTGCTCTTGATAAACCGCTAGTTTTTTATTCTCCGGATTCACCTCTTGCATCTTTTGCAAAGTATCTAAAGCGGTTTTTTTATCTTGAACTATTATACTCGCTCGCAATAAAAAGTCAAGATATTTAGGGTTATTAGCTCTATATTTCGCCGCCGCCTTAGCCTCTAACTGAGCTTTATCCCAATCATCCTGCTGACCATATAGCTCCGCTAAATGATAATGAGATTCGCTGGCTTGATTATTTAATTGCAAAGCTGATAAATAGTTTTTTTCAGCTTCACCGAGATTACCTCTTTCCTCGGCTATAGCTGCTAAATTATTATAAACATCAGGGTGAGCTGACAATTTGGCTAAATATTCATAAATTTCTATTGCATGATCATAATCTTTCTTTTCCCAGTAAAGTCTGCCCAATTTATTATAAGCATCAATATTATGAGGGTCCATTTTTAGAATATCTATCAATCTACTTTCCGCTTCATTCCAATTTTTATCTGCAAAACTTTCCTGCGCATCAGTTAAAAGAGCTGCAATCTTTTGTTCCTTATCTACACTATCTTGAAAATCTTGATGCAATAATTTATGCCTATATTCTTCCTCCTTGCTACGTAATTTCTGATAAGAAACCTTAAATAATTTCTGCGTAGCCTCTAATAAAGGTTGTATCCATTTACTAGCTCCTCTACTGACTTGGCTTAATTGGCGTTTTAATCTATCTTCATACATTTGTTTTTTACGCTTTTCTTGTTTAGCGCGCGGCGTAGAGTGAGGCTGTATCATATTCAACTGCGGTAGCTTCCTTACTACCAACCAAGCTAATATCAATAGCCCAACTATTAATAAAAAAATAAAAAAAGACATAAATCAAAAACTATTTAATTTAACTTAAACACTTATTAAAACTACCTAAATATTTCAACTTTCGTTCTACTACTTCGCTAACTGCCGTTATACTAGGACTTAAAACTGTACGTGGATCAACCATATCATCAGAAGCCTGTTGCATGGTTTTTTTCAATTGCTCTGTAAAGGCTATTCTTAGCTCAGTATCTATGTTTACAATACTAATACCATGTTCTACTGCTTTTTGCAATTCATCGTCCGGAATTCCCGAAGCGCCGTGCAATACTAACGGCACATCAATCGCCTTACTTATCTTATCCAATACCTCAAAATATATTTTTTCCTTACCTACAAAATTACCATGAAAAGTACCCACTGACACCGCTAAAGTATCCACACCGGTTTTTTCCACAAATTCTATAGCTTCCTCAGGATCCGTTAAGTAATCAACCATTTCATCAAAACTACCTTTGAAGTTTTTCATACCTTCCTTACCTAAAATACGTCCCAGCTCTCCCTGAGCCCAAACTCCTTTTTTATGAGCATAAGCAACCGCCTCTTTAGTAATGGCTATATTTTCATCAAAAGCTAACTCCGATCCGTCAATATGTATGGATGAAAAACCCGCATTGATACATTCTGCCACAGACTTAAAAGAATGACCGTGATCAAGATGCAAAGCCACCGGCACGTGATTAGCCTCATTCTTAGCTACGGTTTCTACAATATGAGTAATCGGTTTTAACCCGGCATAAGCGATAGTTTTCTCGCTCACCTGAATGATAACCGGAGACTGACTGTTTACTGCCGCTCTGGCAATAGCCAAAGTGATTTCCAAATTGGCAGTATTAAATGCTCCAATAGCATAATGATTCTGCTTGGCCGGATTGACAATTTCTTTGATATGACACAACATAAAATTTCTTTAATAATTTATAATAGGCCAAAATTTATCTACTGACAAACTGGCGCCACCTACCAATACTCCATCTATATTGGGCTGGTACATAAAATCTTTTATATTTAAATGATTAACACTGCCACCATATATAATACCTATTTTATTGACTATGCTGGTGGGCCAAAATTCACCTAAAGTACGGCGAATTAACTGATGGGTTTGATTCGCATCCTGAGGATTTACAGCTTGACCAGATCCTATCACCCAAACCGGCTCATAAGCGACCAATATATTATCTTTATCTGTTAAATGAATATCGGATAAAGCTTCTGTTAGTTGTTTCATCAGGGCAGCTTCTTTTCCCCCGCCCTGTTTTTCTGCAAAAGTTTCACCTATACATAAAATAGGCACCAAGCCAGCTTGCAAAACCGCTGCTATCTTTTGCCCTATTTCTCTATCAGTTTCATGTTGGTACTTTCTTCTTTCCGAATGTCCTACAATAACATATGTACATCCCAAGTGACGCAAACTGCTAGCACTAATACTGCCGGTATAGGCGCCATAATCTGACCAAAAAACATCTTGTGCTCCAATCTCAATTTGACTATGTGATAATAAGGCAACGATTGGGATAATATCAGTAAAGCTGGGGCATATAATCACCTGACGATCTTCCGCCCAAGTATTTTTTTTAGTCACTTGCGCAAAATCTTGCGCTAACTGTTGCGCTTGCTGGGGCGTCAGCTCCATCTTCCAATTCGCTATAATATATTTCTTTTTCATCAAACTAAAATATTAATAACACCAGTAGTAATTAAAGTAACAATAATACCAGCTAAAATAACACCTAAACTAATAATTAATAAAGCTGGCTTTTTACGTAATCCAAACAACCAAGCCGCCATTGCTCCGGTCCAAGCCCCGGTCCCTGGCAAAGGAATAGCTACAAACAATAATAACGCCAAATAGCCGTATTGTAAAACTTTTTTCTCTGTTCGACGCCGTGTCCGATCCAATACCCAATTAATTGATCGGCGGACAGGATTACGGCTCTCCTGATCGTCAATACCCGCAATTAGATCCAAACCCCATAGTAATATAATAGCGGGAATAATATTCCCTATACAAGCCGCTATCATTACTAACCAAGGTTGGGCCTCATAAAGACTCAAGACCCATGGTATCGCGCCGCGTAACTCTGTAACCGGCAGGGTGGATAGAAAAGCGGCCCACAAATAAGGTTTTAATATTTGATACATAAATTTTAATTTATCGGCCACGCATAATTATCCCAAGTCCATTGCAACATAGCCTTAATATCAGAAAAACGACTATACTGATCAGACGAACCCAATGCGATAGCAATAATCTTGTGCCCACCTTCGTTTTTTGCAACTGTAACCAAACAACCACCCGCCTCATCTAAATAACCTGTTTTACCCGCTATGATATCAAGGTAGCTATCCAATAAATTATCCGTACTGATCACATAAACTTTTCTGCTGGTATTCTGAATAGTATAAGAATAATCAGACCGACTGCTGGCATTTACTATGTCAGGATCAGCAAATGCTTGACGAGCTAATTTAAGCATGTCTGCTGCCGTAGAAACATTGTTATTATCCAAGCCGGTAGGTTCAACAAAGTGAGTGTCATGCATGCCTATTGCTTTAGCTTTAGTATTCATAGCGGCCACAAATTGTTCCATATCCAAACCGGTAGAACGAGCTAAAGTAATCGCCGCCGTATTATCAGAAGCTACTAAAGTCGCATAAAATAAATCTCGTGTTTTGATTTCCTCGCCGGTAAAAATATAATAACGACCACCCGTCCGATAATCATCGGTACTAATACGCATGACTTTTTCCGGATCTGTCTGTTGATCCAACCATACCAAAGCTGTCATCAGCTTAGTTAAACTGGCAATAGGACGAATAACCTGTATTTGTTTTTGCCACAATAAAACCCCGCTATCCCAATCCATAACCGCCGCCGAATCAGCCTTTATATCTACTCCTAAAGAATCATTATCTAATTTATAAGGAGCCTCATGACCAGCCACTCTTTGCTCTGGCCAGCTCACAATATTCCCCTCTGGTTGTAAAACAGGTCCATGCCAAGGAAGTACCGTCGGCACAGTGGCGACTTGCCATAATAAAGCTAAATTTAAAACAAAATGCCAAAACATATTATATAATCTCTGTTTTACTAACTATAATAAAATCCTTATTTCCCATATTCACAATATTATATTTGCCCAAGCGACGTCTCTGTAATTTTACCACTTCATAACCCAAGGCCTGCAACATACGTCTTATTTGCCGTTTCCATCCTTGATGTAAAACAATATCCAGTACTTTATTATTGATTATCTTAACTTCATCAGCTCTGGCCAAACCTTCATCGAGTATAATGCCAGCTTTTAGCTGCCTGACAATGTTATGATTCAAATCCTTATCCACGTTAACACGATACTCTTTGCTATGCTGATAACGAGGATGAGCTAAGTATTCAGCTAATTGTCCATCATTGGTAAGTAATAACAGTCCCTCACTATCTTTATCCAAACGACCAACCGGAAATAAATGTTGGTATGAGACAGGAATAATATCATAAATAGTGGGCCTACCTTGTGGATCTTGCTTAGTAGTCAAATAACCGACTGGTTTATTCATCATTATATAAAGCTGCTCATTTGGCAGCTCAACAACTTGATTGTCCAATTTTATAATATCGTGATCAGGATCAATGACAACGCCCATCTCCATTATCACTTTATCATTGACACTGACTCGCCCACTGGCTATCAATTCTTCGCTGGCCCGACGAGAAGCAACGCCACTCTTAGCGAGAAATTTATGCAATCTCATTTTACGAATAAATATTAACTGGCAAAGAAACGCTACCACCACTAGATGATTCGTTGGCTTTATCTATAGTATCATCAACCTCATCATTGCCAGGCAAATCCGCCCCGCCACTATCATCTTCATTGTCTTCACCTGATGAATCATCTGTAGCATTATCGCCGTTATTTTGTTCTGGATCTTCCACAATATCCTCGCCCAACAACTTGCGCAAATTCGTATCATTATTTAATTTATCAAAATCAGGCAACTCTTTAACATTATTAATACCCATAAATTTTAAGAAATCCATAGTGACTAAATATTCTGTTACCATCCTCTGCTTATTTTCACGACTGGCAACTAAACCGCGAATCTGCAAATTGCGCAAAATCATACTACAATTTACACCTCTTATTTGCTCCAACTCTGCCTTGGTTATAGGCTGACGATAAGCAATAATAGTCAGTGTCTCCAAAGATGGTTTAGTTAGCTCACCAGTAGTTTCATCTTTTACAAAATCCTTTACTAGCTCAGCCGCTTCTGGCGCCGTGCTCAATTGCCAAGCATCCTGATTTGACAATAAACGAAAACCACTATCAGTTTGATTATACTTGTACTGTAAATCAGCCAATGCTTGTTGGATTTCTTCTGCTTTAGCTGTAGTTAAGATTTTCTTTAAAGTAGTCAACTTCAAAGGCTTAGTCGCTACTAATAACAAACTTTCTATTTGGGCGCTTAAGGATAAAGACATAATTTATGATTCTAATCTTTTAATAACAATTTCATCAAATAAGCCATCTTGCCCGACGTCAATATCGGACTGTTTGACAAGCTCTAACATGGCTAAAAAACTAATAATAACGTCGCTACGACCTCCTTTTTTCACCAATTTGCGAAAATCAAAAGTAACGGCATTGTGTAGAGCTTCACGAATTTCTTTGATCTTTTCTGTAATAGTAATGGTTTTTTCAATTATACTCCGTGGTATTTTTATAATCGGCTCCAAGCGAGTTAAGGCATTTTTAAATAATTCACTCATTTTTTCTCCTGTCAGACCAGTGGGCATGGCAACACTTGATCCTTCTTTGGCGTGACGCAATGGAGCAAGGCGCGAATAAGAAAAATTTTCTTGGCGCGCTAATTTGTCCAGTTTCTTACTGGCTTCATAATATTCTTTATAAATTTTCAGCTGCCTTTCCAGATCAACTTCTTCTTCCTCCTCCCAAAGCATATCTGGCAAAATCTCTCGTGATTTCAAATATAATAACTTGGCAGCTACCAACAAAAAATCAGCTATCTCTTCTGGATTAATAACTGTTGCTGAATGAATATATTCAATATACTGATCCGCTACCTGTGCTAAAGAAACTTCAGTAATAGATAATTCTTGCTGCTCAATCAATTGCAATAACAAATCTAACGGCCCTTCAAATTTATCTAACTTAATTTTATACATTAAAGTCTTTTACTTTTTTTAAACACCGGTTTGGTTTTCTGTTTGGTGGATTTGGTCTGCATTGCTTTTTGTTTTTTGATTTTTTTTGCTACCGTAAACGCGCCATCAATATAATCGTCAGTTAGCTTAACAAATTCTTTCACCGACATTTCAATACTCTCAGTTAAGCTGCCGGAGGAAAATATAGCCTTTGGCAGAGATAATAAAGTCTTATCTACCACGGTAGATAGCTTATGCATAAAGGCAAAAGCCGTTAGCTGGCCTGGCTTTATTTTCAAAGCCGCTACAATTTTCTTTTCTGAAGGAATGGTCACTTTTTTCACTCCCAATAACTTAGCCAACTTAGCCAAATTCAAATTCTTACTAGCGGGCAGATGAACTAAATACAGATCACTACCCGCTTTCACTACCAAGGTTTTTACAATCTGCTCTAGTTTGCGCTTGGTAGTTTGTGCAGCGTCATAGGCCGTAAAAACTTTACGATGAGTAATTATATTATATTTGACTTGCGCTTCGTCTAATTTTTTGACAAGTTTCTTTGCTATGGCCATATACTAAAATTATAATAATACTAAAATATATACGTCTTTCCGCCGCTGGCGAAGATTTTACAAACCAAGATCTAATATTTATATTTTAATTTTTACTTTTTTATATCTCTTGACAAATGGCAATTCATCTTGTTGTCCCCACAATCTTTGTGTCTCCTTTCTACCCAATGGCGTCAAACGCACCTCGGTAATAAACCATTTATAACGAGTTCGTTTACCACTACCCACCAAAAGTCCACGGTCAATCAAACGCTCTAAACTCTGGGTAATTATCTTAGTACGTGCCAATTTACTAGGTGCCTTTTTTTGCTTATCATAAAATTTATCAAAGATACTGCGCTTTACATTTTTACCGCTAGCACTGGCGACTTGGCGTAAAATATATTTCTGCAAATTGGACAAAACCATGATAACACCAGTCAATAATTAACCCTACTTTTATTTTTTGCTTTTCTTTAAACTAATTCCCAAATCATCCAGCTGTTCTGGAGCAACTTCTGAAGGGGCGTCCATCAAGGGATCGCGTACATCGCCTGTCAAAGGAAAAGCTATCACCTCTTTGATACTTTTTTCCTTAGCTAAAATAGAAACCAAGCGATCCAAACCAGGCGCAATGCCACCATGTGGCGGCACGCCATATTTGAAAGCTTCCAATAAGTGAGCAAATTGCTGCTTCTGCTTTTCACTAAAACCAATTAAATCAAATATTTTCTCTTGTATCTTAGGATCGTGAATTCTGACACTACCGCCGCCCACTTCCCAGCCATTCAATACTAAATCGTGCTGATAAGAACGGGCTTTTCCTGGTTCGCTATCCAATAATGGAATATCCTCTTCTTTGGGGGCGGTAAACATATGATGAGACGGTGCCCATTTATCACCAGCGCCATAAAAATGATCTTCTTCACTTTGCTGTACAAATAAGGGAAAATTCACTACAAAAGCAAAGGCTAATTCATCCGGATCGTTCTTATCCTTGCGTAAATCAGGCTTATCCGTACCATACTTATCCACTACCTCCTGATAATCCAGTCTGGGAAAGGGATCAAAGGTTATTTTTTTTTCAGGAAAGTGGGTCTTGATCAAATCTTTGAACATTCTTTCTGTCAAATCCAAAATTTCCGCTTGCGTCATAAAACTCATCTCCATATCAATCTGATAAAACTCACCGGGGCTGCGATCAGCGCGGGCGTCTTCATCCCGGAAACAAGGCGCTATCTGAAAATACCTATCCATGCCAGCCACCATCAATAGCTGCTTGTACTGTTGGGGCGATTGGGGTAAGGCAAAAAACTTACCGTGATGCACGCGGGACGGGACCAAATAATCACGCGCTCCCTCTGGTGTGGACTTGGTTAAAATAGGAGTTTGAACTTCAATAAAATCATTATTGTGAAGCCACTGACGCACAAATAGCATAACTTTATCACGCAAAATCATATTTTGCTTCATACGTTCATGGCGCAAATCCAAATAGCGATACTGCAAACGCAATTCTTCACCGGCCTGACGCTCTTCATTATCTATTTCAAAAGGTGGGGTGGCTGATTCATTAATAATTTTTATCTCCTTAGCTAAAATTTCAATACTGCCAGTTGCCACATCTTTATTAATTTGCTTGGCGCCTCGTTTATTAACAATGCCTTTGATAGTCACTACAAATTCTGGGCGTAGGCGATTTAATTCTTCCTGCGATTGCTCATCTAGCTCAGCTGAAACACCAACTACCTGAACCATTCCCCAACGATCGCGCAAATCTAAAAACACAATCTTGCCCATATTACGGCGGGCATTGACCCAACCTTTAAGCAAAACTTCTTTGCCCTCCTGCTCAACTGTTTCAATTGTTTTGATTCTGTTCATAATGATACTCAAATGTTTACTAATTAACTAAAGTAGCTTTTTTGTTAAATTTTGGCTTTTTTACAGTATTTTTTGTCATTACCTTGATTTATAACCATCATATAATAGACATAGATAGAAAAGGATCCGAACGGCCCTGTGCCTGAGGAGCCTTTTTATTTTTACGTAATTTTCCTTAACATAACCTAGAAAACCAAGAGTCTTGCTGACGCTATACTTACTTTTTAATATATTTTAAACTTTTTTTAAATTAACAAACCACGCACCCTGGGGACTTGCCTTTGTTGCCATATACAAATTCTGACCATTTATGCACGCGCTGTTATTTGTTTTATTCATAACTAAGGCTCCAATCTATTAATCAACCGTGGGAAAGGAATGGTTTCTCTAATATGTTTCGTGCCGCATAGCCAACCCACCAAACGTTCTAAACCAATCCCAAATCCAGAATGAGGCACGCTGCCATACTTACGTAAATCCAAATACCACTGAAAATCCTTGACCGGTAATTTATGATCTTTTATACGTTTTAATAAAGTGTCATAATCATCTTCTCTTTGACTGCCGCCGATAATCTCACCAAAACCTTCCGGCGCAATCATATCATCACATAAAGCCAATTTATCAGCCTTATCGCGCTTCATGTAAAAAGCCTTTATTTCGGCCGGCCAATCAGTAACAAATATTGGCACCTGCGCATCAGCGGTAAGTAAAGTCTCGTCATCGCCACCCAAATCCTCATTGGGCTTAATATTACTACCTAATTTATTAAGCTTGACTACTACCTCTGCGTGCGTCATCCGAATAAAAGGTGACTTTATTTTTTTTAAAGGTTCTTGATTACGTTCTAAAATATTTAATTCAATTTGATTTTTTTCCAATACCTGAGCCACGATATAGCTGATTAATTCTTCTTGTAATTTCATATTTTCCTCTTGATCAAACCAAGCCATTTCCGCGTCCATCATCCAAAACTCGGTCAAATGCCGTCTGGTTTTAGATTTTTCCGCTCTAAACACCGGACCAAAATCAAATACGCGACTATGTGCAGCAATAGCCGCTTCCAAATATAATTGGCCGGATTGGGACAAATAAGCTTGACGCTGATCAAAATAATCCAAAGCAAATAGCTCTGTGGTGCCTTCACAGGCAGTTGGCGTCAAAATAGGCGAATCAATCTTAATAAAACCATTATCATTTAAATACTGATAAATGGCATTGATAACTGTATTGCGTATTTTTTGAATAGCCACCTGGCGAGACGAACGCAACCACAAATGCCGATGATCCAATAAAAATTCAATGCCATGCTCTTTTTTGCTAATCGGATATTCATCAGCTTTTTGCACAATGGACACTCTAGTCAAATGAAGTTCATATGCATCTTTCTTGGGATGCTTGGCAACTTCTCCTTCCACAATAACCGACGTTTCCAGACTAAGCTCTCCCAGAGCACGCCAAGATGCTTCATCTACGTCACCCTGCGAAGCTATTGCTTGTATATAACCATAACCATCACGCAGCTCCAAAAAATAGATTTTACCGCTACTACGAAAATTAGCCACCCAAGCCTTGAGGGTGACTGTTTGGCCAATAAATTGACCCGCTAAATTGGAACAGAATTGTTTCATAATATAGCTTAATTATAATGTTTTTTACTCACTTCGTCAAAGCCCTCCCTATCTAAAATCAACTCAATAGCTTATAATATAAACAATTAATAAATAATAAAGCAAGTTAAACCTATGAATACGCAAAATAAAGTTACTATCATTGGCGCCGGCTTTGTCGGCAGTACCATTGCCTATAGCTTACTAGCCGCTAATTTGCCGGAAGAAATAGCGCTTATTGATATAAATAAAGAGCTGGTCACAGCCCAGGTAATGGACTTACAACATGCCTTACCTTTCTTAGGATATAGCCGTGTTAAAGTCGGTGATTATAATGATATAAAAGATAGCGACGTAGCAATAATAGCTTGTGGCGCTAATCAAAAACCAGGTGAAAGCCGTTTAAGTCTAGTGAAAAAAAACGCTGCTATTCTTAAAAAAATCTTACCTAAAATATTCCGTGCTAATGCCAAAATAACTTTGGTGATCGTAACTAACCCCGTAGACATATTAACCGATCTAGCTATCCAAATGTACCCCAAAAAAGCCAACCAAATTATGGGTACCGGAACATTACTTGACTCTGCTCGTTTTCGCTGGTTGCTGGGCCAATATTTAAATGTCAATCCACGCAGCGTGCATGCCTATATTGCCGGCGAACACGGTGATAGTGAATTCCCTATTTGGAGTACCGCTACAATTGGCAATACCCCAGTAGATAAATACCATAAAATACCTGCAATTGATAAAAAGAAAATATTCCAGTCCGCCCGCAATGCTGCTTATGCCATTATCGCTGGAAAACAAGCGACTTATTATGCAATCGGCGCCGGGACCACAGCTTTAATCAAAGCTATTTTATTTGATGAACACACGGTTTTGCCGCTTTCTCACCGTCTGCAAGGAGAATACGGTATAAAAAATATTTGTCTGAGCATGCCCCGAGTAGTGGGTTGTGAAGGCATAATCAACACTGTGACTCCCATACTCAATAATCAGGAAAAACAACAATTACAAAAATCTGCCAAGCTTCTACAAAAAGTCATTGCCAGTATTAAATAGTTTTTCCACAAAAATAACTACTCACTATTAGTAATAATTTTTATATTACGCTATAATATAAATAAGAAAAAATGGAGGAATAAATTAAAGGCTCTTTAACAGATTGGAGGGATTCAATGAAATATGGATATGATTATATTACTGGTCAATTGATCTTATCAGAAGAATCACTAACTCTACTTTGGGAGCGCTTGCATAACGCCAACGATGATTGGCTAGACAAATCTAATTTTCCCTTAGTGACCTGCATAAACAGAGATCTAGCCGCACTGCAAACTAATTCTGGACAAATACTCATAAATGCTTGGCGACAAGAAAATGCTGATAAACTTTTACAACTGGCGCATAATGGCAATATGAATTATTTACAGACAGAGGCCAATGAACAAATTATGATTGTGACCGTCCCCATTACTATGCCTAACATTCTCTATGATTTTAGCAATGATAAGATTAGGCACGTACAAAATGGAACGGCTATCTTTCTCAAACGTGACAATCAGTGGTATTTGGTAAAAGAATCTCCAGTTGCTTCTTACCAACCCTTTCATCTCAATGCCCTACGTTTAGAACTTTATTTAGCCGAATTAGAAACTGCCGAATTTGAAAGAATTTAATAAAAAATACAAACTTTTCTATCCCCTAATATCCATATGAAATAACCCAGCTTCTTACCAGGAGCTGGGTATTTTTATCAAATTAAACCGCTAAAAACATATCCCCTAGCCTACCTATAGTATAACCGACTGCCAAGGCTAAACCGCCCAACAGTAACATACGTAAAGCTCCTTTCCACCAAAGCTGACGCGTATATTTTGTTACTACTGCGCCTAAAATAAATAGACCCAGCAAAGTAAGTATCACGGAAATAATCATGGCCGGCTGTAGAGGGAAAAAAATATAAGCGCTTAAAGGAATAAAACCGCCTAAAATATAAAAGGTGAACATAAACCAAGCATTATGGCTAAATCGATTTGTCTTATAAGGATAAACGTTTAATTCACGATAAGCCATTTCCTTTAGCATCAAATCCTTATCTTGGCTGGCTGCCTTTGCCATATCCATAGCTAATCTATCCGGCCATCCATCACGTTGAAACAGCTCCAACATCTCTTCGGCTTCTTCTGGCAAAAAATGTTTAATTTCAAACTCCTCTTCTCCTAACTTTCGCTTATCAATATCATGAGCCGAACGATTTGATAAGTAAGAACCCACGCCCATAGAAATAGACTCTACCATAATAATTACCAGACCAGAAAGCAGCACCATAAAAGAGCTATGGCTACCAACGGCAATACCAGTTATCGCACCAAGGGTAGAGACCATACCATCTTCCATGCCAAAAACCACCTCGCGAATAGCATTCGCCATGGCCGAAGAACGATGATGCACAAATCCTAAATCATGCCTTTCTCCCATATTACTTTTGTTTAAACATGGCTTGATAAGGAACAATCGTTTGGAAAAAACGCTCTTTATGTTCATCCTTAATGGGCTTACCTGGTGGTAAAACCTCTTGCAATGAATCAATTTTAACGCCATTTTTTATCATTTCAAAATGAACATGAGGACCAGTAGAACAGCCAGTAGAACCAACATAACCAATGACCTCGCCTTGCTTAACACGCTGGCCAACTTTAACAATAATCTTAGACTGATGCGCATAACGAGTGGTATATGTAGCATTGTGTCGGATAGCTGTTAAATTACCATAACAACCGGACCAGCCGGCCGAAGTAATCACGCCATCACCCACCGCTCGTATCGGGCTACCATATGTTGCAGCATAGTCAATCGCCCGATGCGGCCCTACTAAACCCACCTCCATCACTACACGCGTGCCAGTAGTATAGCCAGAAGAAATATACTTAAACTCTACCGGCGCTTTCAAAAACATTTTCTGGACTGAATTACCGTCCGCATCAAAATAGCCAATATTACTATCATCCTCCTCAAAATAATATACCTCAAATGTAGTACCATCGTTGATATACTGACCGGCTAATACCTTGCCCGGCATTATATACTTGCCATCCAAGTAGCGCTCTTCATAAACCAACTGAAAAGTATCACCCACTCGTGGATCCATAGCAAAATCTATGCTCCATTGAAAAGCATTTGCCAAGGCAATAATCGCTCGTTCATCAATATCATTTTCCTGTGCTGCTTGATACATGGATGAAGTTACGGTGCCGTCAGCGTGTTTGATTTTTATATCATAAGGTATTGGCTGTTTATTAGCTTGCCAAGCATCTGCACCATCCTCTGTCTCTTGTCGCTCTACTACCAATTCGTCCTCACTATCTATTTTATATACCAATGCCAATAAAACATTATCCTCTTTGCGTATAGTCAATTCTAATTCTTTACCAGCTCTGACATTAGCCAAGTCATAAATATCGTGCGCGGCATTGTAAATACCTTGATAATCAACTACGCTCCACCCGGCCTCAGCCATTAGCTTCCCATAGGCGTCACCACTACCAATAGGTATGGTCAAAACTTGGTTAGGCGGTTCCGCGGCGGTTGCTTGCTCAGCAATGCCTTGATCATCATTATAAGCAATATAATGCTGATAAAACAACACCGTAAATAAGGGAAATATTATCAACAAAAAAAAGGCGGCCAGCCAATTTTGCTTTAGTCTTGATTTCATATTTTTTTACCAGAATTTAACCTAAAAAGTTGAATTTTTGGCATATAATAATATTAGCATTAAACCTTTTTGCTTACAAGTGTAAAAAACGCCACAAGACAGCCAATGTGTTGCTCTTTGTTGATAAAAAAACTGGTCGCTAGGCGACCAGTTTAGCTTGGATATGACTCCATATCTCTTCGTGTATTTTCTCTATAGTTTGTTCACCGTTGATAATGACTACTGAATCTTTCCACTCCGTTCGTTGCCATAATTGATCATAAGACTCGCTAATCCGTGTCAGGGACTCTAACTTCTCAAAATATTCTAGCTTGCCTTTTTTAGTCAAACGCTCAATCGCTACTGCCGGAGATACTTTTAAATAAAAATTAATATCCGGCAATGGCATATCACTATGCCACTGGCGAATCAAATCATAATCTACACCAAAAGCAATACCATAGGCCATAGTAGAAAACATATATCTGTTTTCCAAAACTATCGCCCCGGCTGCTAAAATAGGCTCAAGCATAGTATGAACATGCGCAACTCTATCCTCATAGTATAAATACTGCATCTTGGCCGGCTCTGGCGCCGGTAGCTTATGAGCTAAAATCTGACGAATACGCTGACCAGCTGGAAAATTATAAGTAGGCTCCACACCTATAAATAACTGGTGCCCAAGATTTTGCAACCGCTCGCTCAACAAAGGGATTTGCGTATCTTTGCCGCCGCCATCTATGCTTTCAAAATTAATGAACAATCCTCTAGCCATTTTTGTCCTCCTTTTCTAATACTAAAAATTTATATTTATAACCTCCGTCTTCTCCCTCCTCTTTATTAATTAATTTATTAAATTCATCATAAGACGGGAAAAAAGTATCCGCCTCAAATACATAGTCAATAACGGTGATATACAACCGGTCAATCTGATCAATAGTCTGTTGGTAAATAGAGGCCCCACCGGTGATAAATATCTCCTCTGGTTCAATGGTTTTGGCATGAGCAATCGCCTTATCTAAATCATGAAATAACAAACAGCCTTCGGCTTTATAATTTTTATCAAAAGCTAATACAATATTGGTACGATTTGGCAAGGGACGACCAATAGATTCAAAGGTGGTGCTGCCCATTATAATGGCATGCCCGCTAGTGATCTTTTTAAAACGACGTAAATCACTGGGCAAATGACATAATAATTTATTATTTTTACCAATCCCTCTATTTTTGTCTATAGCCACTATGGTGCTAAGCCTTGGTTTTTTCATACAGATATTGGGGCATGAATTGTCGGATAAGGATCATAACCCATTAATTCAAAATCCTCATAAACAAAATCTTCAATATTCTTTACCCGAGGATTTATCTTCATGGTGGGCAAAGACCTGGGAGCACGGCTCAATTGTTCTTGAACTTGATCAAAATGATTTTTATAAATATGTGTATCACCCAATACATGAATAAATTCTCCTGGCTGCAAACCTGTCACTTGCGCAACCATCATAGTAAACAAAGAATAAGAAGCGATATTAAAAGGTACGCCTAAAAAAGTATCGCAGCTGCGTTGGTACATCAAACATGATAATTTACCATTGGCCACATAAAACTGATAAAACATATGACAAGGGGGCAACGCCATTTTGTCTATCTCAAATGGATTCCAAGCTGACACAATAATACGCCTATCATTGGGATTATTTTTTATTTTTTCAATAGCCTCCGCCAGCTGATCCACGCCATTAAAATCACGCCACTGCTTGCCATAACCAGGACCTATACTCCCCCACTGATTAGCAAATTCATCATCATTTTTAATCTTGTCAACAAATATTTTCATCTGCTCATCCCATTCAGAGGTATATTTCGGAAACTTGCCGGTTAAATTATTGGCTTCCAAATATTTTTGAAAAGGCCACTCATTCCATATACGCACACCGTTTTCAACTAAATATTTTATATTGGTATCGCCGTGTACAAACCAAATTAGTTCGTGAATAATAGATTTGAGATGAACTTTTTTTGTAGTCAATAAAGGAAAGCCGTCCGCCAAATTAAAACGCATTTGTTGCCCAAAAATACTACGCGTGCCCGTGCCAGTACGGTCGCCCTTATCAATTCCCTCCTTCATTATTTTGTCCAAAAGATCCAAATATTGTTGCATAATTATATAAACTAATTATTTACCGGTACTGCCCCAGCCACCTTCGCCTCTACTAGTATCCGAAAGCTCTGCAACTTCTTCAAGCTCAGGATTGGCAATGGGCTGTATTAAGAGCTGGGCAAGTTTATCTCCTTTTTGAAATTCATAGCTTACATCACCGGTGTTTAACATAACCACGCCAAACTCTCCTCTATAAACCGAATCAATAACGCCGGCTAAAGTATGAATACCGTGTTTAGCGGCTATGCCGGATTTATCCCAAAACAACCCCACGTATCCATCCGGGATTTCCATAGCAAAACCCAGTTTAAATAAATACCGCTCTCCCGGCTGTAATATTTTATCCTCTAAAGAAAAAACGTCCATGCCAGCGTCTCCCTGATTGGCATAACTAGGAAGCTGAACCTCTGGATATAATTTTTTTACTTTAATTTTCATTGTTTATTGTATTGTATAACTGTTTTATTTTTTCTTGAAATTCTGCCATCGTGCCTTCATTAACAATCGTATAATCAGCCATCACAATTGGCCCCGCCTTAGCAATATTTTCAATCTCCGCATAATCTCTGGCTTGAGCAGCCTCAAAGGTGGCAGAACGATAAATCATCTTAGGATCAGCACCGTGTTTTTCTGCTCTATTTACCAACCGAGCATATCTAATGCCGGCCTTGGCTATCACGGCAATGACAATAAAATTTTCACCATATTTTTCTTTGAGAACTTTAAACTCATCCCAACTGTATAAACCATCACCAATAACATTGCTTTTCTGCAACCCAGCATCAAATTTGGGCATATTTAAAATAGCATAAGCGGCCGGTCCATATTCTTTTCTAAAAGCTTCACGAATAGGTCTTTCATTCTCCTCAGTTGGCTCCAGGCCACGCCTGGCAACCTCATCTAGGGTAATCTGACCAAAACGAACATAGGCATAACCCTGGTCCTTAAAATAATTGGCAATTTCAGTTTTTCCCGCACCAGTCAAACCCACTATACAGACTAATTTATTATGTTTCATATGTTACATCACTATCATTTAAAACATCTAGTCGCACGCCTGCTTCCTTAAATAAATCTCTGGTATAACCAGCCGTATGATACTTATGTTGGCAGACTACTCTTTTGATACCAGCGGCAATAATCAGACGGGCGCAAACAGCACAAGGCTCCATCCGACAATATAATGTTGAACCCTGCAAAGCAGTCCCCACTCTCGCAGCATGTACAATAGCATTTTGCTCGGCATGAATCGTCCGTACACAATGGTCATGCAATTCTCCAGAGTCATCATTTTCATTAGTTGACTGTATTATTAGATGGCCAACCTCATCACAATCCGCTATGCCCGGTGGCGCGCCAACATAACCAGTAGAAATAATCCTATTTTCATGGGTAATAACACAACCGGCACGACCACGACCACAAGTAGCCCGTAAAGCCACCGTTTCCATAATTTTTAAAAAATATTCATCCCAACTGGGGCGAATATGCTTAGATTTTCCTTTGCTCATAGGCTTGTGAGAATAATTAGCTTTCTTTATTGTAGCAGATATATCAATTACTCACCAAATGTGGAAAACATACCCCAAGACCTTCAAGGTTGGAGGGTAAATAAAAACCCACCTAATAAGACTAGACGGGTTTTATCAATAAATTCAAACAATAATCTAGAAAGCAATCGGCACGCTCGGACCCATAGATGAGGTGAGATAAGCAGCTATAATAAAATTACTTTTGACTCCTTCACCCTTCATCTTCTTTAATTCGTCCATAAAATATTCAACATTGGAAACTAGCTTATCGTCCGTAAAAGAAAGCTTACCAACGGCAGCGTGTACATTGCCACTGGCGTCATTCTTTATATTAATCATGCCTTTAGTCAAATCAGTCACAACCTTCTTAATATCAGTAGTGATGGTGCCGGCTTTAGGATTGGGCATCAAACCCTTTTGTCCCAAATTTTTGGCAATCACCGCCAATTTAGCCATCATATCAGGCGTGGCCACCGCAACGTCAAAATCGGTTTTACCGGTTTTTTTTATCTCAGCAATCAAGTCTTCGCCGCCAACCAAACTAGCGCCAGCACCTTGTGCGTCCTTAACTTTGTCCGGACCAACAAAAGCGGCAATCTTTCTCTGCTTGCCACTGCCATTTGGTAAATTAATTGCGCCCCGTACTTGTTGATCTGATTTTTTAGGATCAATATTCAAACGCACGTGAATTTCTATCGTTGGATCAAACTTCACCTGACTAACTTCCTTTAACAAAGCAATTGCTTCAGCAATTGGATATTTTTGGGTTTTATCAATTTTGGCTTTAGCAGCCTTCATTCTTTTTGACATAAAATTTCCTTTCGTGGTAATAACCCCAGCTGTAGAGATATGATTGATCATATCTCTACAGCTGGGTCCCACCAAATAATAAATAAATTAAGCTGTTTTTTCTTGACGATCTCTTTTGATCACCGCCCAATGATACAAATACAAGGGCAAACCGACTATAATCAAAGAAATTGCTCGCGAGGCCTGTCTTTGGCGATTGGATTTTTGATAATCAAATGGTTCAGCATCTTTACTTTTCTGCACCCAAGTATCATAATCATCCAACCATTGTGCTATAGCCAATTGCTGACTCTCCGTCAAGCTGTCATTGGCTTGCAAATCAGCTACCTTGGCCCGATCAACATCTTCATTTAAAAGTGGTGGTCGCATATCATATTGATAAGCCCTATCGGTTTTATCGGCATAAGTGAAAACCCAAGCCTTTAATCCCAAATCTATTAAGTTGCCCACGCCGATCACTAACACAGCTAAACCGACCAAGGCAAATAAATACAAGTATATGGTACGAATAAAACTATCCTTGTGCATATTATTGTAATTAACTAATTAGATTATTTTTCTACTACCAAGCCCATTTGCCGAGCAGTGCCCTCTACAATTTTCATGGCTGCCTCTATATCATTGGCATTCAAATCCGGCATTTTGATTTCCGCAATCTCTTTAATCTGAGCGCTGGTAACTTTACCAATTTTTTCTTGCAATGGTTTACCAGAACCCTTTTTCAACTTAGCGGCTTTTTTTAATAGCTCAGCTGCTGGCGGGGTCTTGAGCTTAAAATCAAAACTACGGTCATCATAAACAGTAATTTCCACCGGAATGATATTACCAGCTTTATCTTTAGTCGCTTCGTTAAAACGGGTACAAAAATCCTGAATCGCCACGCCGTGCTGACCTAGTGCCGGACCTACGGGAGGAGCCGGATTAGCTTGACCAGCCGGAATTTGTAGCTTCAAAATTGTCTTTACTTGTTTTGCCATCTGATTGATTTAAAATTAATAATTTAAACTTTATTATACTAAAAAAATATACTCATTATACCTACCTATACTTTTTTGATCTGCAAGAAATCCAACTCTACCGGCGTCTCACGGCCAAACATTGAAACAAATACCTTGATCTTGCCCCGCGCCTCATCTACTTCATCCACCTTGCCTTCATAATCTTTAAACGGCCCATCAACTATCTTCACCGGACTACCGGCAGTCACATCAATCTTATATTTTGGCTCTTCCACGCCCATGCGCCGTTGCAACTCTTGTACTTCTTTTTCAGAAATAGGAGTTGGCGTGGTGCCAGTACCAACAAAACCAGTAACATTGGGCGTATTACGAACTACATACCAAGAATCATCGTTGACAATCATACTTACCAAGACATAACCGGGGAAAATCTTTTCTCGCACGGTTTTGCGCTTACCATTTTTAATTTTAATCTTGGTTTCAGTCGGAATCAAAACATCAAAAATTTTATCTTCCATATCCATGGATTCAATACGTTGGCGCAAATTCTTTGCAACATTTTCTTCATAACCAGAATAAGTATGTAGCACATACCAACGCTTACCTTGTTGTAATGTTTGTTTGGGCATTTATTTTCTATTATTTATATAACCAAACCTAAAATAAAATTCAAAAGATAATCCACAGCACCTAGGAAAATTGCCACAAATAAAGACACGCCGATGACAATCAGGGTGTGTTTTACTGTTTCCTGGCGACTGGGCCAAACAACTTTCTTTAACTCTGTTTTACTATCTTTTAAATACTGTATTAAACTAGGCATTTTTCTTATATTTAACGATTTTTCTTTATTTTTAGGGTATTAAAAACAGCCTCTCGGCCATCTGACAGCAGCATACAATATATTATGAAATAAATCAAGAGCTATAAGTTATCCACATAATTTAATTTAACTAAAAAAGCATAGCAGGATAAAGCTTTATATGCTAAAATAATGACATAAAATATACAAACTATGCCTAAAACTATTGTCGTCTTGCCGGCTTATAATGCCGCCAAAACCCTACGTCAAACTATCGCTGATCTACCAACCGAATATATTGACGAAATTATTTTGGTAGACGATTTTAGTAATGATGAAACCTTGCAAGTTGCCCAAGAACTGAATCTCACCACAATAAGACATTATGACAATCGCGGCTATGGCGCTAATCAAAAAACTTGCTATCAGCTGGCTTTGGAGCACGGCGCAGATATTATTGTCATGCTTCATCCGGATTATCAATATGATCCCAAACTTATAAAATACTTCGTAGAATTTATCCGCGATGATTATTTTGACGTCATGCTCGGCTCACGTATTCGCAGCCGACGTGAAACTCAAGCCGGTGGCATGCCCGGCTATAAATATTTTGCCAATCGGCTACTTACCTTTCTGGAAAACATAGTAACCGGCCAAAATTTATCTGAGTGGCATACCGGCATGCGAGCTTATAAAAAAGAAGTGATTCGCAGTATTGATTTTCATCGCTTATCAGATGATTTTGTTTTTGATACGCAAATATTATTAGCCATCACTAAAAAACATTGGCGCATCGGTGATATTCCCGTACCAGTCAGATATCAGCCAAATTCATCCAGCATTAATCTACGCCGCAGCATTCGCTATGGCCTCGGCACATTGTGGGAACTAGTTAAATACCCTTGGAAAAAATAATGGCCAACTTTAAACCGCTAAAAAATTACCTATTAGTACTCATAGACGACCTTATAAACGAATATAATGCGCAAGGACCTTTTTTGGATGTTGGCTGCGGCGTTGGAGACATAACAGCACACCTAGCCCAACAAGGCTGGTCCGGTACCGCTATTGATATTTCTCCAACTGCCATAAAAGCGGCACGAGCCAATTTGCAAAACTATCCCCAAATAAACATTGAACAAAAACCTGCCTCTGCAATACAAGATAAGTTTTCTACAGTCTTAGCCTGCGACATCATTGAACACGTGGACGACGACAATGCTTTAATGTCACAACTATCTCACCTCACTGTGCCTAATGGCAAGCTAATCATCTCCACACCAATCTTTATGTCAGAATGGCGATGGGACGATGAGTTTTATGGTCATGTTAGACGCTATGAAATACCTAAACTAATAAACCTTCTACATCGTCATAATTTTCGTGTATTAGCGATTTGGGATTTTACCTTCCCTGTATTTTGGTTAATACGTAGAATATACACACATCTGATACCAAAAAAATTTATTATACCGGATAAAAAAAGCAATACACTAAAAAGTGCCACCAATAACGCTTGGGATTATGGGTTGTTAACAACACTATTCACGAAAATAATTTACTGGCGACCCATTTTTTGGCTACAAAAAAGATTTCGTAATCACTTGGCCGGCTGCGAATGCGTACTTATAGCTCAACGAGTGGATAGCAATAGTAAAGACAAATAAGTTGACATTAAAATCAATAAATATGCGAGCAAATTGGCTGAAAATAGTACTCTCAATCATGCTAATAATAGTACTTTTACTTTTTGGCTTTAATGTCTTTAAAAACATTGCTTATCCTCTACTTTGGAATGATGAAAGCGAAACAGTCATGCTGGCGCAAAGAATTAGAACTTTTGGTTACCCCAAAATCCACGATGGCAAAAATGTCATCTACCAACTAAATAATCCAGATCTCAGCTTGGGGGCCTGGAGTAAATATGATGCTTATATATCTTCTGGCTGGCTACAATATTATTTTGCCACCCTTGGTTCCAAGTGGGCTGATGCCAGCAATGATATTTATCAAAAAACCGCCCGCCAACGCATCCCCTTTGCCATATTAGGCTTTACTGGCATACTACTCATAGGATTACTAATGACTAGTGCATTGAGTAAAAAAAAAGAAAAAATCATTGCCTTCACACTATTCATATTATTAGAAAGCTTATCAATCCCCCTACTCTTGCACCTCCGCCAGGCCCGCTACTATCCTTTGCTACTTTTTCTAATAGCCCTAACATTATTAGCCTATACCGCTTATACTAAAACGTCTCAAGGATTACAGCGTTGGTCATATAGCCTAGCTCTAATCTTTCTGCTGGTTTTAATATTTAACACTTTTTGGCCGGCCTATTTTAGCCTACTACTGGCCCTGGGATTGTATACATTATATCGTTCCTATCGGCAAACTATAGGGCAAAATAAAAAAACAAGTCTAAAAAAAATTCTCGTCAATCTATTACCCATAATCGTATCGGCTATCACGGCGATACCGCTGGCATTGTTTTATAAAATTTTTGCCATCAGCCACGCCAGCTCCGTACAGTTCTCCTATAGCATAAAAGATTACTTGGCTCGCATCAACCAAATGACTGGTTACTTTTTCAAACACGAAGCTCTATACTTACTCATAATTTTGGGCGCTATAATGATTGGCTTGTGGCTTTATAGCAAGCGTCAAAAACAGGACCTGTCTAAAATTCAAAATAGCTTACAGTTGGTCAGTTTACTAGGCTTATTTTTTATCTGTCACACTTTATTCATCTCTCTTGATCCTTATTTTTTTGAACGCTATTATTTCTTCCTCCAACCATTAATAACTGTAATGACAATACTTTGCGTCTACATAAGTTGGCAACTAATAAAAAATCTGCATTATCATTATCCAGTCATCATAATCCAAAAAACATTTCTAGTATTAGTCATCACATTATTTATACTAGCCATGCTTCCCCGATTACCCTATCTACAAAATTATGCCTTTGAACTAAGTCACCAGTACAAAGGTGCGTTGGACTATGCTATACCATATATCAAAGAAAATTTTACCCACCCAGAAAATCTAGTCATTGCTACTAATTATGACGAAATGGCTTACATGTACTATCTCGGTAGTAAAACTACTATTGGTTTTGTGGGCGATAATTTACAAGACGACATCAAATACCAACCGGATATCATTATCTATCGCAAATCATGGTCTAACAATACACAAATTTTTAACTACTTAATACAACGAGCTGAATACAAAAAAATATCCTTACCCATCTATGACTATGCTTATAATACCATACCCGAAATTGACTCACATCCATTTCGCACCATAACCACCGATAATCCCAAACAACTACTGGATATTTTTATCAAGCAATAAACTAAGACTATGTATAATTACAGTACCAAATTTAAATTCTGGTCGATACTATCTGGCATGACATTAATAGTTTTTTTTGTACTTACCTACTGGAACACTATCAATAGCCCGCTGGAAAGAGATGAGGGCGAATATGCTTATACGGCACAACTTTTAGACCAAGGGATCATGCCCTATGAACATTCTTTTCTCCAAAAGCCACCGATGATTGTTTATACTTACTGGCTAGGGTATCAATTAGACTCCACGGCTGTCTGGCCTTTTCGTTTACTAGGTATATTGTTTACTCTAGCTACTATGGTATTGTTGGCAGCTATAGCTAAAAAACTATATGGCCAAACTGCTGCCTGGATTACAGCTTGGCTAGCGATACCGATGCTTTCCCCACCATTTTTGACTGCCCTCAATGCCAATACGGAAAAGTTTATGCTACTACCGCTAGTCGGTCTGCTCTATTTGTTTTTAAAAGAAAAAGAAGAGCAACATTGGTGGCGCTGGCTCTTAGCGGGCAGCCTTTTTGTACTTGCTCTAGGTTATAAACCTATTGCCTTATTGCCTGGCCTATTCATTATAATATTGAGTCTCATTCATGCCTGGCGAATAAAAAAAAATATAACCAAGCTGCTATCATATTTATTGCTTGGCGTGTTAGGTGGCATAACCACTGGAATACTTATGATACTGGTATTTTGGCTAAACAATGCCTTGCCTTATCTGTGGGAAAGCGCCATCCAGTATAATACTTTTTACGCCAGCAATTTCGGTCAAAGCTTTCCTGGTATGTTCATGAATTATGCCGGTCGTCTTTGGCAATATTGGTGGCCACTAATATTGATAACAGTATGTTCATTGTGGTGGCGTCCGATTTACTGGCGACTATGGTGGGGCTTGATTCTATTATCGCTGCTAACGGTATTTACCAGTCCAATCGGTCATTATTATTTACTATTAATGCCCTGGTGGTGTTTATTGACTGTCGCTACGCTTAGGACGATGATAACAAAATTAAAAATCAACCAGGCCGAATGGTTGCGCATTACTTACACCGCTGCCACCAGCATAGTGATAATTATAATAATTTGGCCATTCACCCAACAGTACTTTTTATCTCCTCGTGATTTGAGCGATTGGATATATGGTAACAACAATCCCTTTGTCGCCGCCCGACTAATAGCTCCGCGTATTCAATCAATTACCAAACCTGATGATAAAATATTTGTCGCCGGCTCCGAACCTGAGATATACTATTATAGTCAAAGAATTAGCGCCTCTAGATTTGATATAACCTACCCCTTAAACATTAATACTCCGGTCCGTGACCAATACCAACAACAAGCGATCACCGACTTGCAAAATAATCCACCAGCGGCAATAGTCATAGTCACATCAAGTTTAAGTAATCTCTGGGACCAAAAATCTCCCCGCTACTTCATTGATTATCTAAATCTAACAATACAGGACAATTATCAATTAATTGGCGCCTATGTCAATACTAATCAAGGAATAAAATGGTTTGATAAAAACGCGGAAGTTGATTGGTCCCGCGCCAGCCTGATTTTATTCCAACGCCATAGTTAATTTATGAATAATTTAAAAACACATCTTTATAATACTTTTATTACCGGCTGGCGCGGCTGGTTTTGGTTGGTTGTCATCGGGCTGATATTATACTCACCCACTTTACTCTTTTCTTATCACTATTTAGACGATAATGACCTGATCATGAATAATATGGATAAATTATCCCAATGGTCGTATTTGGGCCAAGCATGGCAAGAAGGAGTTTTCCATAGTCCTTGGGGAACAGAATTATATTATCGTCCCTTACTGACCATATCATTTATGTGGGATGCCCATATGCCGGGTAATTCTTTATTTTTCTTTCATTTAACCAACATAATATTACATCTGTTAGCTACGCTACTATTTTATCTAATATTAAAAAAAATATGGCGCAAAGATTGGCTCAATTGGCTAGCGGCCCTTTTATTTTTAATCCACCCTATAAACCTGCAAGCAATTGCCTGGCTACCCGGCCGCAATGACAGTTTATTGGCAGTCTTTGTCTTAGCGGCTTTTTATGCTTGGCTATGCTGGTGTGCCAATAAAAAAATCGGCTGGCTCATTTTATATTTTATTGGTTTTGCGCTGGCTTTATTGACCAAAGAAAGTGCCATTTTTTTACCCATGCTGAGCTTGCTATATTTATATATTATAAAAAAAGAAAAAATATTTGCTCTTCCCGTCTGGCAATTAAGCATACCAACCATTATTATTGCCGGAGTTTGGTGGTGGCTACGCATTAATATTCTGCCTGATTCTACACTGGCAAATTATACTATCAGCCAATCTTTAATAAGAAACTTACCTGGGCTCATTCCATCACTGGGTAAAATTTTCATTCCAGTGAATCTCTCTACTTTCCCCATTTTAGCGGATATGCCCATGATTTATGGTTTTATCGCTATGATAATTTTAATAATAATATTCTCATCATTGCGCGGAGAAAAAATGCGCTGGGCTATATTTGGTTTTACTTGGTTTTTATTATTTTTAATTCCCTCTTTCTTGCGACCATTAAATGCTCAAATTGATTTTGCCGAACATCGCAATTATCTGCCCCTACTAGGTATGATTATCATACTATTGCAATACCGTCCTCACTGGATAAATAGTAAAACAAGTAAATTAATTGCGGGCGGCACAGCTACCGTTATACTAATAATATTTACCGGTATCAATTTTGTCCACGCTAGAGTATATAAAGATAATATAAGTTTTTGGACCAATGCCGTAGAAACTTCACCAACCTCGGCTTTCAATCGCAATAATCTGGGTGCTATGTATTATATATCGGGCAAGCTAGATGACGCTGCACAACAATGGCGCGCCGCCATCCAACTCAATCCACGAGAACCACTGGTACAAAATAATCTAGGCCTTATTGCCGCCGCACAAGGCAATTATGAACAGGCGGAAAAACATTATCTCAAAGAATTAACTCTGCATCCCGACTATACCAATGCTTTATTTAACTTAGGTATCACCTATTTACACCAAAACAAACCAACTGAAGCGGCAGAGTACTGGGAAAAAACTCTTGCTATTGATCCTGCCTATTGGTCTGCCTATCAAAACTTGATAATATTATATACAGAACAAAAAGATAATAAGCAAGCTAAATACTGGCTAACGGCCTGGCAACAGGCTGGTGGTAAACCGCCCGATGCCACCATCAAAATGATAAATCAAAACAAATAAACTTCAGCCCTTATAAAGGGCTGAAGTTTTGCTAAATATCACTGATAAAAATCAATGATATTTTTAAATATCCAAATTTTTTACGGAGCGAGCGCGAGTCTGAATAAACTTCTTGCGAGGAGCTACTTCTCCACCCATTAAAATTTCAAATATTTCATCTGCTTTAGCAACTTCATCTATTGTTACTTGCTTCATCAAACGCGTTTCTGGATCCATGGTGGTTTCCCATAGCTGGCGAGGATTCATCTCTCCCAAACCCTTATAACGTTGTATATTTGCCTTACCAATCTTTTCTCCTACTCCTATTTCTCCGCCATCCTCGCTATTTTCTTCTATCGCTTCCGCTTGCTGAGTATCAACTCCCATGGCTTTCAACAACGGTACTAATTCTTCTTCACGATAAACATATCTGACATCCTTACCCTTTTGTACTCTAAATAGTGGTGGCTGGGCAACAAATAAATGTCCTTGTCTGATAACCTCCGGAAAATAACGATAGAATAATGTCAACAATAAAGTCCGAATATGCGCACCGTCAACATCGGCATCAGTCATGATCACAATTTTGTTATAACGTAACTTTTCTATATCAAAATCTTCGCCAAACCCAGCGCCCATGGCTATGATCAAAGACTTTAATTCATTATTAGCCAACATCTTGTCTATACGAGCCCTTTCCACATTCAAAATTTTTCCGCGCAATGGTAAAATAGCTTGAAATTCACGATTGCGACCTTGCTTGGCACTGCCGCCCGCACTGTCACCCTCAACAATAAAAATTTCTGACCTATCACTACTACGACTAGAACAATCCGCTAATTTACCAGGTAGAGTCAAACCTTCCAAAGCCCCTTTACGCAATACCGTATCACGTGCCGAGCGAGCCGCTTTACGCGCCTGCGCCGCTAACATACATTTACCCAAAATCTCTTTAGCATCCCGCGGATGTTCTTCCAAATAAGCACTAAAATAATCACCAAAAATTGATTCTACAGCTGTGCGCACCTCTGCATTTCCCAGCTTAGCTTTTGTCTGACCTTCAAATTGCGGATCTCTCAACTTAACGGAAATAACCGCCGTCAAACCCTCACGCACGTCCTCACCGCTTAAATTATCATCCTTTTCTTTTAGAAAATTATTATTACGCGCATAAGCATTTAAAGTTCTGGTCAAAGCACTACGGAATCCCATCACGTGCATACCACCTTCAATGGTGTGAATATTGTTTGCAAAAGAATATAATGACTCTCTAAACTCTCCGACATACTGTACGGCAATTTCTACAGTAACATCATCATTAAACTGTTTTTCTACATAAAAAACATTTTCTTGCTTGATATCATTGTTGCGATTGAGATGTTTTACATAAGAAGCAATGCCGCCATCAAAATAAAAACTATAGCTTTTGACCGCCTCTTGTCTTTTATCTAAAATATCTATCCGCACGCCTTTGGTTAAATATGCTTGCTGCCGCAAATGATCCACAATGATTTGCCAGTCAAATTCAGTGACTGAGAATATGGTAGGATCTGGCTGAAAAATCTGCTTGGTACCAGTTTGCTTAGTGGTGCCGATAGATTTTAATTTATGTTTAGCTACACCTTGAGAATATTCTTGCACCCAAATCTTACCATCGCGCTGAATCTCAGTACGCATCCAAGCGGATAAAGCATTGACCACAGATATACCAACTCCATGCAAACCGCCAGATACTTTATAACCACCATCGCCAAACTTACCGCCGGCGTGCAGGGTTGTCATGACGGTCTCCAAAGCGCTTTTTTTAGTCACCTTGTGTTTATCAACAGGGATGCCACGGCCATTATCAGCAACTGACACCTTACCTTCTGGCAAGAGCACTATTTCAATCGTATCACAATAACCGGCCATAGCCTCATCAATGGCATTATCTACAGCCTCCCAAATAAGATGATGCAAACCTTCACCGGCTGTATTACCAATATACATGCCGGGGCGTTTACGTACTGGCGCCAGACCTTCTAAAACAGTAATATTTTTAGCTGTGTATTGTTCTTTATTGCTAGACGCTGCCGGCTTTGCTTTAGCTTTTTTTGCCGCTGTCTTTTTTGCTTTTGCTGACATAAAATTTTATCAAAAAAAATAATCTAATAGTTGACTTATTTTCCAGTAAAACCGGATTAATAGAGTGTTAATTCTATATAAATAATAGCATAATTTTATGTAAAATTCAAGCTTTTTAAGCATGAACAAAAAAGCCCGTTTACTAGCCAATAAACAGGCTTATGTAAAGCTAATTTTTGACTTTTTTATGGGGTGGGTATTTGACTCTCCAACCCATCTTTCTCTTTATCATCCCCTATCTCTTTAGTCTCTGGCTTGGCTTTCCTTTTTGCTTCTTGGCGACGTCGTTCAGCCTGTAAACGCTTTTTTTCTGCACGCAAAGCAGATTTAGCGGCTCGGGACTCTCGTAGGCGCGCCTCCACCACACTACGATCTTCATGCAATACAATAATACCGCCAAAGTAATAAGCGATGAGATTATATAATAGTCCAGCTATCAAACCAATGACAAATACAATAGCCCCCACTATGATGCTAACCAATAAAGTAGCTACCAAGCCCGAACCAAAGCCCAAAAAATCAATCCCAGACAATGATCCTAAACCAAAAATCAAGACAGCTAAATTTATCAAAATACCAATTAATAAATAGACGCCGCCCATCAGCAGTCCACATACCTTAGCTAAAGCTACTGCGTCAATTTTTACAATTTCCTTCATACTATTGTTTTTTAATAGTTAGTTTTAATTTTTGTTCTAGTTGTCTATCAATAGCGAGCATAATCTTGTTGATAGACTCGCTATTCATAGTTTGAGTATCATCATATAAAGTAACATGAAAGGCTACGGAATATTGGCCGCTCTTCTCATCAAAATAACGATCAAATACCTGCACCTCTCGCACTAAGGGATTGGTAGCTAAAATAGCGTCATAGATCTGTTGCCAGCTAACTGTAGGCTGCATTACCACCGACCAATCTTTAATTACTACCGGATATTTTGGTAAAGACTGATAAGTTGCCTTGCGCTTACTATATTTTACCATGGCAGTAAAATCCAATTCAACTACTATGGCTACACTAGACAAAGACAAATCTTGCCTCACAGAATCCGCTAACAAACCAAAGTAACCAATAACTTGATCAGCCACCTGAATAGCCAAAGCCGCGCCCGGACGTAAAAAATTATAATCTTTAGTCGGTATCAGCTTCCAATCCAAATGTAAACGACGACCTAAATATTCTAACTTGCCTTTATAATTATAAAATAAATCTTTACCATCCGTATTATAGGCTAACCAGCCCAACATTTCCGGTTGTTCAGGCAAGGCCTGATGATTTTTACTATCTGCATTCCAAGTACCTACTACCGGTCGATATACGCGACCCACTTCAAATATATCTATACTGTCATACCAGCGTAAATTGTCGTGTAAATTCTTTAATAAATTAGTTAATAAAGTTGGTCGCAAATATTGCTGCTCCGGTGTCAAATAATTACGCAAACTAATACAATTTTTAGCAGATAATCCTAATAATTCTAAATAACTTTTTGCTTGCCATGAATAGTTATAAACCTCATGACTGCCAAACTCTTGCGCCATGATTGATTTTAACTGACGTTTTAATCTACTTGAACTATCCTGATCAACGCCGGATAATTTCACGGCTGGTAAAGTATCAGGAATTTGATCGTAGCCATAAATACGAGCCACTTCTTCTACAATATCTTCGGGAATAGAAATGTCCTTGGTTGCTCGCCAACTGGGTACCGTAATTTGTAAATCATTTTTTTTAGCCTGAACCGCAAAACCCAAAGCCGTCAAGATTTCCTTGATCTTTTTATACGATAAGTTAATACCGATCCGACTATTTAACCACTCAACCGAAGTCTTTATAATAGTAGGCTGGCTTTTTACATTATTTATATCTATAACCTTGGATATAATCTTTGCTTCCGGACAACATTGTCTGATAAGTTGTATGACCAATCGCAAAGCCATATCTGTTTGTTGTGGATCCAGACTCTTTTCAAAGCGCGCTGACGCCTCTGTACGTAACCCGTGCGCCAAAGCCGTACGCCGAACACTAGTGGACTGAAAATTGGCTGATTCAATCACTATGCTACTGGTCTTATCATCAATTTCAGAATTAATACCCCCCATCACACCAGCAATCGCGATCGGCTTATCTGCATCAGCTATTACCAAATCTTCTGTTCGCAAACTGCGTTTTTCTCCGTCCAAAGTAATAATTTCTTCTTTAGCTCTTGCCCGCCGAACAACTATCTGATCACCGCTAATTTTCTGAGCGTCAAAAGCGTGTAAAGGTTGGCCCAAATCAAATAAAACATAATTTGTAATATCTACAATATTGTTAATAGCACGCACACCTACTGCCGCCAAACGATCTTGCAACCACTGCGGACTGGGTTTTATTTCTATATTATCAATCACCAATGCTTGATAACGAAGACATAATTGCTCATCTTCCACCGCCACTCTTAGCTTGCTTCCGCTACCATTCTTGATATCGTCCAATGATAAAGTTTTTAGCTTACTACCAGTAATAGCCGCTACCTCCCGCGCCATACCATAATGACCCCACAAATCAGGACGATGCGTGATAGATTTATTATCAATATCATAAATAAACTCATCCATAGCCAAAGCCTCGGCCAATGGCTGACCAACCCGCCAATCACCTTCCCCCAAATCAATAATAATACGTTCATTCTCCTGCGGCCAACGATGTTCTAAACCAATCTCGCTCGCGGCACAAATCATACCATGACTGGAAACGCCTCTAATCTTAGTGGCTGCCAATTCTACCGGTTCTCCTTCCCCGTGCCAACGAACGCGTGCTCCGGGCAAAGCCACCACCGTATACATCTGGGCTGTTAAATTAGTACCTCCGCAAACAATACTAACACGTTCTGACTGGCCAATATCAACCTGACAAACTTGCAAACGATCGGCATCTGGATGAGGCACTATTTCCTTTACCTGGCCAATTACCATTTTATTATATTGTTCTCCAGCGCTGATAACTTCTTCTACTTCCACCGTGGACATAGTCAAACGATCGCCCAATGCTTGGGGTGATATCTGCTCCGAGATATTAACATGTTCTTTTAACCAATTAAGCGATATTTTCATAATAGATACTCATGATACTAAAAATTTATACAAATGAATGATATATGCCCATCTTAAAACTGACGCAGAAAACGCAAATCACCACTTTCCAATAAACGAATGTCATCAATACCATAACGCATCATCACCAAGCGAGTAAGCCCCAAGCCAAAGGCAAAGCCAGTCCACTCGTCCGGATCCAATCCGCCTGCCTTCAATACCTCTGGATGCACTAAACCACAAGGCAATAGCTCCAACCAGCCGCTTTGCTTACACACCGAACAACCCTTGCCGCCACAAATCAAACAGTTAATATCCAGCTCAAAGCCCGGCTCCACAAAGGGAAAATAACCGGGTCGCTGTCGCACCTTAACATCTTTATGGAAGACGGACCGCAATAATTCTTTCATCACCGCTATAAGATTGGCGATGGTAATATTTTTATCTATCATCAAGCCTTCTAGCTGATAAAATGTGGAATCATGCGAGGCGTCGGTTGCTTCATAACGAAAGCATTTGCCCGGGAAAATAGCTCGCAAAGGCGCGCCGTGCTGTTGCATAGCTCGCACCTGCATAGCTGAGGTATGGGTTTTCAAAACATTGCCATCATTGAGCCAAAAAGTATCCTGCATTTCTCTAGCCGGATGATCGGCCGGAATATTTAAAGCGGTAAAATTAAAAAATTCTGATTCTATATCCGGACCTTCCATTACCCGAAAACCTAAAGACCGAAAAATATCTTCCAATTCATATTGTAATATAGTATTGGGATGCAAACTGCCACCAGAAAAAAAAGTACCCGGTAAAGTAGCATCTCTCACTTCTCCCGCTCCATAGGTATGCTTGGCTAATCTATCATGCCACTCCTGCCAGGTCGTCTGCAAGGCCTCTTTAACCTCATTAGCAGCCTTACCCAACTTAGGCTTTTCCGCAGCGGTAGCATCTTTAAGCTTCGTCATCAACTGCGCCAGCTCACCATTACGACCCAAATATTTGACTCGCAACTCTTCCAGCTCCTCACTGTTTTTAATATGCTTAAATTCTTGCTCAGCACGTTTTTTTAAATTTTGCCAATCTTTAATCATATTAATTCTAGGATTCTCTGTTACCAAAGGATAAAAATAAAAATTCTACCAAAGATAAAATAGCAATCAACAAAATACCAGTCCACCAACTTAGTCGGCCGATACTTTGCAACCATAAGGAAATATTGAGCAATAAAGAAAATAATACGCCTTGACGTAAGGCAATGTTTAAACGCCCAATAGTCATGTCACGCTGTCCAGCCAAGCGACGCAACCAATAACCCAAAATCGTGAAAGTGCCCAAACAGGCCAGAAAAAAAGTAAAATAAAAAAATATCAATGCTAATGTAGCACCGGTGGTGGGATCAATAAAGCGTATCACCAGCCACCATAGCGTCCAAGCCAAAATAGTCGCTAGCAATAACCACAACAAATATTTACGAATTGTCATTTAAAAAATTAATAAAGATTATATATATAAAATACCTATTTTTTCACTAATCGTCAACTACCTAAATATTGACACCCAGTTGCCGCACCCTTACCAAATTTGTCATTGACAGCCGTGAGTAAATCACTCTCTCGCATTTTTACTTGCGTCAATAAGGCACTATTGCTACTACGCATTTTAATAATATGATTTTTCCAAGAAATAAAATCAATCATATCCGCTTGATCAGCGCCAAATTCTCGTGCTAACCAATCATGCGCTGCCTGTAATACCATTGCGGCTTGTACCTGCATTTGCATGCCCTGAGTATTCCTATGTTGTGATAAAAAATCGCCGATAGTTTTCATAATATTATGTCTGGATATAATTATTACTATCTCGTGGATCACACCATTGGCAATGGTGCTCCGGCAAACGTGACCAATCCATATTTATAATAGACTCAATGGTCTTAGTTACCCACAAGCGCAATTTATCCAATTCTTTATCCGTACCCAAAAAAGAGGCTGGCTGATTATTATCCAAATAATAAAAAGTAAGCTCTCCTACTTTTCTACCCAAAACCTCTTGTCCGGCTAACTGATATAAAAGCAATTGCCGTTTATCATCCGCATTCAACTTTTCACTAGTCTTTGACTTGCCAGTCTTATAATCAATAATCCTAATACTACCATCCGGCTGCTCGTCAATACGATCAATGACTCCTTTAACTGTATGACCGTCTATTTTCAATAAAAATCCCTTTTCTAAAGCCAGCGGCACGGGAATATTATCCTTAATAGAATCATAAAAAACACGTAATGATTCTTTGCCCTGACGCAAATACTTTTGCTGCTGCTGCGCATCGGTAAACCAATCATCCAACCAATTATCCTCCAAAAGCTGCACCAATTCATCAACCGTAGCTAAAGGCTTATCAGTCTTCACCTGATTTTTATCATCCTGGTTAGTAAATAAATCTGTCTGCACTGAACGACTACGCTGTTGTACGAACTCAAACCAGTGTTGTAAAGCGCTATGCATGGATTTACCATAACTAGTGTAATGATTACCCTTACCCGGTACTTTTAAAATGTATTGATAATAGTATTGCCAGGGACAAGCGGCAAAAGTACGCAACTGTGAAAAAGAAAAACGCGGCGGTAATAATTGTTTATAATTAAAACTGCTACTTTTTTTAACAGGCTCGGTCTCACTCAACAAGTCAACGGTCGGTTGCTCACTACCTTTATCTAGACCAGTTTCTACTAAAAAACGAGATGGTTTTTTGCGCCGGCTGCCGCCATAGTCAGCCCCACCAGTTAAATACAGCCCGTGTTTAGCGCGCGTCATGGCCACATAAAACAGCCGGCGCTCTTCCGCCAAATGCATATCACCTTCTGGTATGGGTTCTTTTACCAAAGCATCGGGCAAGCTAATCAGCTCGGCACGGTTATTACTAGGAAATCTTTGATCTACCAAATTAACCACAAAAACATAAGAAAATTCCAAACCCTTAGCGCTATGCACGGTCATCACTTTAATTGTTTCTGGACCAATATTAGGATCAAACTCTATATTACCCTGTTCACCTGATAATAATTCAAAATTGATTTGACTAACAAAATTTTTCACATTAGGCTGATCATTCTCACTGTCAAAAATCTTAATTTTTTTGTAAAAACTATTCAAATAATTAAAATGCTCCAAGCGCGCCGCTTCCGGTAAATTATCCAAATAAGATAAATAGCCACTGTCTTCCAACCACGTTCTCACCACTGGCCACACTCTTTGCTGGCGCGCCAAGGCCGTATGCTTACGCACCTGCTCCACTACTTTAGAAAATTTAACTACTGTTTCCGTAGGATACTGAATCTGACCACCAACCTTGGTCAGCGCTTCCCATAGCGACCATTGCTTACGACTAGCAAAATGCGATAACTTCACCAAATCGGCTGTGGCCAATTGCCATACCGACATATTGAGAATACGCCACAAAGCTTTGGACTCATGATAATCATCCAATAGCTGCAAATAAGCAATAATATTACGTACCACCTCTTTTTGGTACAAACCGCGGCTGGCCAAATAATAATGCGGCAATTGCCTGTCCTGCATGGCCTGCAAAAAAGGCTCGGCATGATCATTAGCGCGCACTAAAATGGCAAAATCATTCCAGCCGATTTGTTCATCACTATTATAAATATTCACTATCTTTTCCATTACCCAATTTACTTCCAGCTCTAGACTGGAGGCAAAATATGATTCTACTTGTCCGGGAATTTTGCCGGCCGCTTTTAACTTTTTAGTAAGTGGCTTGCCATCTGCACGCGCCAGTTTTACTTCCAAACGCTCTGGATTATTCAGCTGAATAAATTTATATGCCAAATCCAAAATATTTTGCCGCGAACGATAATTGATAGTGAGATAAACTTCCTCTGCTTTGGGAAAATCTTTTTTAAATTCCATAATATTAGAAATAGAAGCACCACGGAACTTATAAATAGATTGGTCATCGTCCCCCACCACAGTAATATTATTGGTTGGCGCAGCCAATAATTTGATCAGCTCATATTGGGCAAAATTTGTATCCTGAAATTCATCTACCAAAATATAAGGAAACTGTTCCCGATATTTTTGCAAAATTGCCGGCCGTTCTTTTAACAATCTAATAACATAAGTCAATAAATCACCAAAATCCATAGCCTCATTATCCAATAACAATTTTTGATAAAAATGGTAAGCCTCAGCTACTTCTTTTACTCGCGTCGCCTCTTGTGCCATAATTTCCTTATCTACCGCCGCCAATTTAGCCTGTTTGCCCTTACCCTTCCTCACCGCACCCCAACCGGCATTGTCCGCATCCAATTGTAATTGCTCGGCATAGGCTAAATAATCATTTGGCATAATCAGCTCATCTTTAGCTCGCGAAAAATGTTGCAATAAAGCATGAATAAATTTATTTGGACTACCCAAGGGCCGATAATAATCCAAGGGAAAATCTGCCAAATGCTCGCGCACCAGCAACCAAGCGGCAGTCTGATCTAAAAGCTTAACTTGTGGCGGTAAACCAATATCCAAAGCATGGTCAGCTAATAAGCGTTGAGCAAAAGCATGAAATGTAGAAATCCACAAATCTACATAACCATAAGGCAATTGTTTATCCACCCGTTCTTCCATTTCCGCGGCCGCTTTTTCCGTAAAGGTCAAAGCCAAAATATTGTCCGGTTGCAATTTCTTACTCTTAATCAACCAAGCAATCCGCTGAGTAATAACGGCTGTTTTACCGGTCCCAGCTCCCGCTACGATCAAAAGCGGACCATCGCCATGTTCTACCGCTTTTTTTTGCTGTGCATTTAATTTGAATTCCATGACTTAATTTTAACAAAAAATGGTAATTTTAGCTATTTTACAAATGTCCTTATAAAGAGGTAAAATTAAACTATCACAGATATTATCAAATATGAAAAAAATAGGTCTTAAAAGGGGAACTGTAAAAATTTTACTACATCAAAATAGTTGGCATCTTAATTTTGAAAAAGAAAAAAAATTAATTTTATCCTTAAATAATAAACATATAAAAGCCATTGAACATGTTGGCAGTACGGCGGTACCAAATATGCCCGCCAAACCGATCATAGACCTTAATATAGGTATTGATAATTTTTATAATTCCTCCAAATTAATAAAGCCGCTTTCTAAAATAGGCTATAAATTTACACTTAAGCCGAGACGATTTCAATGGTTGTTTGTTAAACAAGATGGCGAATACCAAACTCATTATTTAAAGATAATAAAGTATAAAGGTCATTATTGGAAAGAATATCAGGCTTTCAAAGCAAAATTATCAAATAATAAAAAAGCTTTTAAGCAATACAAAACATTAAAATTAAGGCAGGGACTTATTTATTCTGAGGACAGAAAAAAATATACTGCAAACAAAGCAGCGTTAATAAAAGAAATTTTATACAAAGCATAGAAACAAATACTGCATTTCACAAAAGATACCATTTAATTATATTATAAAGTTATAAAATAAAACTCCATGGCTCTAATCTCAATTGTCGGTACATCCGGCGTGGGCAAATCATTCTTAGTTAAACAACTGGCAGCACTGACACAGAGTCCGGCTTTTTTTGAAGGTGAAGAAGGTACTATTCCCGCGGAAATTTGGGACAGTATTTTTGATGGCAGCCACCCCCTCAAACGTTGGCGCTGGTTTATGAACAGATACAAAAATAATCTGGAACGGGCTGCCGCAATTTGTCACAACACAAAGTTGGACTGCTTTGTAGACGGGGCTATTCTTAGCGCTCAAGCTATTCTTACTTATGAAAGTGATGAACACAAAGCGGAATTGACAACACTACTAAAGGAATATGAGTATTTGCACTCTGACTTGATCGTCCTACTAACTGCCAGTAAAGAACGCTTACTGGAGCAAATTCAAAGCCGCTCGCGCGATTCTGAAGCCAATGCCAAGGCCATTGACCGCGCCCTAAAAATCCAAGAAGCCTTCCAAATTTTAGCCCGCCAAGAAAAAAATGTTTTACTAATTGACCGCAGCAACCTTGATTTTAGCAACTATGATGATGTAAACAATCTATGGTTACAGATAAAAGAAAAATTAAATATATTAAAGACCAAATAAAAACCAAAAATGAAAACATATATTATGATAGACGTGAAAGCTAATGGCCCGATTCCCGGTCAATACTCTATGACCTCGCTGGGCGCGGTGGTGGTAGATAAAAAACTAGATAAAACCTTTAGTGTAAATATCAAACCAATTTCCCGCCACAGTATTGTCAGCTATGCTGAAATTAGCACTGATCAAGGCAATGCCCTGCCGGCAAAAAAAGCCATGCGCCTATTTAATGATTGGCTAAAATCCTTGCCGGAGAGTGAATTGGTTTTTGTATCTGATAACAATGGTTTTGACTGGATGTTTGTTTGTTGGTACTTGTGGCGCTTTGTAAAGGAAAATCCCTTTGGCTATTATTCGGAAAATATGAAAAGTTTATACCGTGGTATAAAAAAAGATATGTCTGTCATAATCAAAGATATCAGAGCTAAAGAGGCGTCGCACAGCGCTTTAGAAGACGCGCGCGATAATGCAGAGGTATTATTAAAATTACTAGAAAAAGTAAAAAAATAATCGCCACTTTTACTCCGTTTAATACGGACACCTACACATCCGCCTAATTTAAAAGTTTACTCCTCCATAATTGAAGATCATACAATTCTTTTGATCTTATTGTCATTCCCTTTCTCTTGGCTCCGCCTGCATAGGCGGAGCCAAGAGAAAGATATAATCCCAAGCTAAAAGATTTATATTCTTAATAACAAAAAACCACTTCGTTTTACGAAATGGTGGGGATAGCTGCCAAACAATTTCACCTAAAACTATAAACAACACCTAATCCGTCAACGGCAATCTAAAACCAAAAGTACTGCCCTTGCCTTCACCAGAACTATCCACAAACACTTCTCCGCCATGCGCTTCCACAATTTTACGAGCAATATACAGTCCCAAACCAGAACCACTAGTATTAATTTTAGCAATCTCTTTGCCGCGAGAAAATTTCTCAAATAAATTATCTAAATCGCTTTGGCGAATACCAACACCAGAATCAGACACTTCAACTCGTACATTATCTTTGACACGTTGAGCACTTACCTTTACAAAACCGCTAGCCGTATATTTTATGGCATTATCAATAAAATTGATCAATACGTCTTTGATCTTATCTTCGTCTAGGGACATAATTAAGCTACCCCTGGGCACCTCACAAGTGTAATGCAATTTTTTCTTTTTAGCAGCTACGCGAAAATCCTTCCAAGTATCACGCGTTAGAGCATAAACATTAACCGGACTGTGGTTAATAACTAAACGATCCGCTTCAATGCGAGAAATATTCAAAAAGGTATTGATTAGACGACTCATCCGATCCGCATTAGTAAATAATTCTTTGATAACAGTTTTAATCTTGGGTGGTAATTTGCCAAAATCACCCTCTTGCAACATTGACAAATATCCTTTAATGCCAGATAGCGGGGTCCGTAACTGATGAGAGGCAATAGATAAAAATTCTGACTTAGCCTCATCTAACTGTTGTAAATTGGCATTGGCATATTTTAATTTACTGTTAGTACGCTGTAAATTTTTAGTAGCCACTCTTATCTTATCCTGTAATTGCGCATTGAAATCTTTCACCTGCTGATACAATAAAGCATTATCAATGGCGACGGAAGCTTGATTAGACACCGTGTCAATCAGTTCTAAATCCTCATTAGAAAAACTTTCTCGTGACAATTTTTGTCCCAAAATCATAACTCCAATCAACTTACCCTCTTTTAACAATGGCACGCATACGCTGGCACCAGCCGCTGTCATCTTGGCTTGCCACTGAAGCAACTTATCTTTCAACTCATCGGCTATCAAAGTCCGCAAAATAATAGGTATATCATCTGTTAATAAAGCGCTACGAGTCATCTCCAGGTATTTGACTAACCACTCCCCGGACAGTAAACCACGCAATTCTCTAGCCTGGAAACCTTCACTCTGCACAACATCACATTTGTGCTGGACTGTTTTACCACGCCCACAAAGCAGCACACCGATTTTCTCCAAACGAAAAGCCTCACTCATAGTACCGACAATTGACCCCACTACTTCGTCTAAATCAATAATAGCTGTCAGATGATGGCTCAATTCCCGTAGCACCTCTTGATAATTATAAATATCAGCAAAAAAATAACGATTCGCAATATTGCCAAACCAATTACGAATCGGCTGCAATATTAATAAAGCTATCAATAAAGCTAATAATTCCCAATGATGGATGCGCGGCCAATTCCAGATCAATAAATTATAAATAAAATAACTAATCCCAATCGTGGCTATTATAGAAGAAATAAATACCGTGCTCTGCTTAATAATCAAGCGGATGTTCATAAAACGGTGTTTGATAATGGCATAAGCCAATATCACAACAAATAAAACACCCGAGACATAAGCAAAAGGATAAATAGAAATACCGTAAGCCGGCAAAAATCCTAATGAACCAATCCCAATCAAAATGCCAAAAGCAGCCAACATATAGCGAGCCTGGACACGCTCACGGCCAGAGGTGGTATGATGGGAAAAATGATAAATATTATAAAACAAAATACTAAAGAAAATGGCAAAATAGGCTAAAAATATATGATGCCAAAACTGAGCTCGTGTATGAGCGCCCCAATTATAAATAAATACTCCGTCCACAAAATATGGTGTCCGGCTGATAATAAAGAAAAATATAGCCCAAACATACGCCAAAATAATAACAGAGCGACGATCGCGCTGACGAGTTACCAATAAACTAAAATGATAACCTAAAGCCGGCACAATAGTAATGCCGGTGTAAATAAAACGATCCCAAAAAATTATATCCGTGCTAACCGCCACCGTAAAAAGCTTATAGGTACCATATAACCAGACAGTAGCCGCTAAAGTAAATAAAAAGAAAATCCGATTAACACCGGATCGCACGTCCTTAAACAAAACAAAAATACCAAGGACAAAAACAAGAATCGCACTAATTAATGGCAAAAGCTCCGCCAAAGACATAAAAAGAAAAATTTATAACATTTTTATTATAACATAAAAATATAAATACGAATATAAAACCGCCTCCCCGTCCAATTATGTTTATCACATAAATGAACTAGGAAGCGGTTTTGTTTTTTAATGCCGTCGTTGTTTAATGGCATCGGCTAAGAATTGCCAATCAGTCTGCTCCACTACTTTACGAAAGCTCATAACAGCAGAAGGATGAAACTGATAGCGCGAACGCTGATACAAGTCAGCCACCGATTGCACTTTGGCCAGACTCAAATCACGTCCAATGCTAAAATGTTCTGTAATATCAAACTCAGCCATCAACATGGTCTCAGCCAGGCAGGCATAAACTTGATTGGGTTTTGGCAAATCAATATCCATGCCCACGCGCAGACCATCCACTTCCATAATAGCACCATCTATCACCAATATTCCACTCTCGCTAACTGGTGGAAAATGGGCAGGCCTACAATTACGTGGCTGCGTATCGTCATAAACCAATGTACCCGGCGTCAACATATCTGCGCTAAGCAGAGCCTTTACTCCTGAAGTAGTAACAACAATCAGATCCGCCCTAATCAAGGTTTCCATATCAGCATTGGTAGTGGCTACATAACCTTTACGCGTCACCTCCTTTTGCAAAATATTGGCCTTAACGGGATTACTACATATCAAGATAGGATCTATCGCGCCCGCCTGTAACAATAACAAGCTAACCAAACGACCAACTGAGCCATTAGCTCCCAAGACAGCAATTCGTGGTTGCCAATCTGGTACCAAGCTCTGTACGGTCTTAATCTGTTGTTGCACGGACAGGTGAGTCAAATAAGCGGTCAGAGTGTTGCCATTGGTAATATAAGGTCTGGTCATATTCTTTTCTGCCAGGCCATCAACCAGACTAGAACCACCACGAGTAGCCGGCGCCGTTAAAGCCCCCAGCCCAATGTGGCTATAAGCATCACTAGCCTTGACTACCGCTGCCAATACCACGCTTTCCGCCCAAGCAACTGCCTCAAGACGATCAGGATGATCTTGTGGCGGAATCAGCTCATCCGCGATAGCTCCCACTACGCCGATACTACCGATAGCCTCACCTTGCCAAGTGCACGGTCTTGATTCTTTTAAGACCATTGCATGCAATAATTGTAGCCACCAAGCGGTTGGTAAAAGACGCGCTAACCAGCCTAGTCTTTTACCCCATTTACGACCTAGTGTGCGTACGACATCATCCTTAAACTCCACACGGGTACGCGGGTGGATAAAAAACAAAAACTGATTATTCACCGTAAACCTCCTTTATCTTCCCAATATTTTAATAAAAAAGAACGAGTATCCCTCCTTCTACTCGTTCAGTATAACACAAAATATAAATAATTTACATTAATTATCTACATGATAATCTAATTCTGGTCGCCAAACTTTCTGCGCATCTCCCACTCTAGCTAAAGCCTGTTGATAAAGCAAAACATTGCCAATTGCCAAACTAGCTCTATTCATAAGCTTTTGCAATAAACGATAATCCTCACCGCGTAATATCCTTCTCGGTGCCTGACCAAATACCGCGCCGACTAATGTATTGGCATCATAAATCGGCATAACTATATCATAATTATAATGCTTTAAGATATCTAAAAACATGGCTCGCTCGCCCTGCGGCCTATCACTTTGTGCTACTATCATTTCACTACAAGACAATATTTTTTTGCTTGATTGTAAGGCAGAAGCTAAAACTTGTAAATCGGTCCAGTCAAACCTATCTTTACTAATAGTGGAATAAGCTAATTGGTAACCACTGCCTTGCTGATCCCGAATCATAATATCCAAGCCACGCCAGGCATACAGATGATTGAGCTCTACTACTAAATATTTTATAACCGCTGACAAATCAAGTTGGTCTAAACGTCCTTGCTGTACTCTTTGCCAGACTGCCTCATATTTTTTTGCTCCGTGAAAAAACCACTGATCCAATATTGCCTGAGTCAATTGACGTAAACTTTGAAAAACAATTGCTAATAATAAAACCCCCACCCCATACAACCAATAGCTACCCACCTGCCAACTAGCCGCTAATCGTCCAACAGATTGTTGCCACCAAGCAAATAATAATAATACTATTACTAAACTAACAAACATGCTTAGACTGCGACGCAGCGCAAATTTTATCCCCATAAAACGATACTTTACAATTGACCAAGCTACCAAAGCAGAAAATAATAAACCGCTCAAATAAGCCAAAGGATAAACGCTAATGCCATAAGCCGGCAAAAAAGCCGTAGAACCAAGCACAACCAAAAGCAAAAAAGCAAAACCAACATAGCCAGCCTGACTACGACGAATATTATTATCAACATTATGATAATAATGCCAAATATCTTGAGCAAACCAAAGTATATATATCAATAAATAAATTAAAAAAATGTGATGCCAAAATTGCGCTATGCTATGCACGCCCCAACGCCAATGATAAACACCGGACACAAAATTATCAGTCCGGCTTAACAATAAAAAAACAAAAGCTAAAACATAGCCATAACGCCGACGCCACAAACATCTCGGCTGATTTTGCCGGCCAGTAAAAACTAAACCAAAATGATAAACGAGTATAGGCGCAAAAACAATACTAGCATATACTATTCTATCCCAAGCTAAAATCTCTGCATCGCTTGACATCTGCATCATCATAAAACTAGCCACAAACCAATTCACAAAAGCCAACCCATTCCAAAAAAATAACTGATGTAAACGACGCTTAGGATTACGCAATAAAATAAAAAGCGCCAAACACAAGGTGACAATGGCACTAATTAAAGGAAAATAATGAAATATGGTATAAATACTCATATTTTTATGCTTTTTTTATTAATGTGGTAAATTATCACTAAATTGATATAATGTCAAATATATTTTCAACGGCAAAAAAATATTGACGATATGAGTAAAAAGCTTTATAATCTGGGCGCCGTTGCTTTATAATATTCGCCTAGCAACCATATCTATAATCTATGGAGGAAACGAAACAACAAAACAAAAAACAAATAGAAAAATTACGTCATCAAGCCTTTACCATGATGCTTTCCATTGGCGTTATTATTGCTCTACCAGCCTTGGTAGCTTTTTTTGTTGGTCGCTGGCTAGACAATAGACAAATCACTGATCATACCTATACTTTAATAGCTCTTGGTATATCATTTGTTTTGTCTTGGATAATAATTATTAAAAAATATAATAATTACAATAAGGCAGTTAAAGCTGTGGAAGATAAACAAAGAACAGAAGATAAAGATTAAAAAAATTGAACTGTTCTCGCCTATCCGCCTTTGAAGGGCAAGCGTATAATTCGTATAAGATTTTAGTATATGTCCCTCATACAGATCAACGCAGAGCGTCCACCCATAGGACCGGAAATCATCGGTCATATTGGCTCTTGGCCAATTAGCAATTCATTGATGATGATTTGGTTGATTACCCTACTCACAATCTTAGTGGGCTGGTACTTAAGTCGCCATAGTCGCCTCCGCCCTAGCAAAGGCCAGGTCATAGCAGAAATGATCTACGAGCAAATGTATAACTTAATTGGCCAATTAACAGGCAATGATTTTTATACGGCTAAACTATTCCCTCTGATTGGTACTTTATTTATTTTCATTGGTCTGGCAAATCTACTAACGCTGTTTATTCCCTTTCTCGGTGCTATCAGCTATGCTGGTCAACCGCTTTTCCGTACCGCTACCGCTGATTTTAATACCACCCTTTCTTTGGCTCTGGCCATGGTACTGATGGTACAGGTAATTAGCTTGCGTCACTGGGGCGTCCTAGGCCACTTGGGTAAATATTTTCAATTCTCCGCTCTCTGGCACGGTTTTAAACAAGGTTTTGGCAAAGGTATGATGAGTATAATTGATTTTCTGATCGGACTACTGGATATTGTCACGGAAGTGGCGCGAGTTATTTCTTTATCAATTCGTTTATTTGGTAATATGTTTGCTGGAGAAATGTTAGCTATTATCATCATTGGATTTATTGCTTATGGTTTACCGGCCATATGGATGGCTATGGGGCTATTGGTTGGCGTAATTCAAGCGATGGTATTTGGCTCACTGACCGCCGCCTACTATATGTTAGCCCTGCCCGAAGAAAAACAAACATGAATATAAAAAATTTAATTAATTATTAATCATAAAAAAATGGACATTGAAGCAGCTCGTCTTATCGCCAAAGGTATCGCCACTATTGCTATGGCCGGATCCGGTATTGGTGAGGGTTATCTAATCGGTAAGGCCTTGGAGGCTATAGGACGTAATCCAGACATGGAAGGTAGTATTTTCAGCAAAATGATCATTGGTGTTGCCTTGGCTGAATCTACCGCTATTTATGCCTTTGTAGCATTCTTTATTCTTTAATTTATGGATTTAGGCCAAATATTAACAAATTTGGGGTTTGATTGGCGGATGGCGCTGGCTAATTTAGTCAACTTTCTGCTGATTTTATGGTTGCTCAAAAAATTTGCCTACAAACCACTTAAAGAAACTATTAACAAAAGACAACAAACCATCAATGAAGGGCTAGATAATGCCGAACGAGCTAATACAGAACTTAAAATGGCCAAACAAAACCGCGACCAGACCATTTTAGACGCTAATAAGGAAGCTAATAAAATAATCGCGCGCGCGCAAAGTGAAGCGGAAAGAATTGTGCAAAAAGCAAAGGCAGAAGCCATAGCGACTAATGAAGAAATAATCAAAGAAGCGCGGCGGTCAATGCAAACAGAAAAACAAAATATGCTCAAAGAGTTGCGTAATCAAATTAGCGAATTGGTTATAGCGACCGCGCGAAAAGTTTTATCCAGCCAGCAAGACGGTAAAAACTTAGCCAAAGAAGTGGAGCGAAAAATATCATGAATTACACTCCCGAACAAATTGGTAATGCTTTAATACACTTATTGGCTGATAAAAAAGGCAAAGACATAGATAGTGAAATAAAAAAATTTGTTTCTTGGCTACATTATAATAAGTTAATCTATCTTGGACCGTCTATTATTAAATGGTTACAAAACCAACAAAAAATACAAATAAAAAATCAAACGTTAAACATTGTCAGCGCCCACTCATTGGATCAAGAAAAAATTCATGCCATCAAACTGGCCCTGCAAGCCGATGCTAATACTCCTATAAAAACTAAACTTGATAAAAAACTTCTGGGCGGCTATATTGCCCGCTACAATCACCGCGCTCTTGATACCAGTTGGTCACAACTTTTAGATCGCCTACGCAACACATTAATAAATAAGTCTTTATGAATACTGAACAAATAATTGCCCAATTAAAAGAACAAATAGAAAATTTTTCTACAGAAGCCTCCCTACAAGAAACCGGTGTGGTGATAAGTATTAATGACGGTATTTGCCGATTATCCGGTTTAGATAATTGCCAAGCCGCAGAAATGTTACTTTTCCCCGGTGATACTATTGGCTTGGCATTGAACTTGGAAAATGACACCGTTGGCGCTGTCTTATTAGGCGACTATCAACATATCAAAGAAGGAGATGCGGTAACCCGCACTAAACAAATTTTATCACTACCGGTCAGCAATGATTTTATTGGCCACGTGATCAATCCGCTGGGACAATCCCTAGACGGTCAAGACATTCCCGCCAGTAAAGAATATTATCCCTTAGAAAAAATTGCTCCGGGTGTGCTGGATAGACAGCCGGTGAGTACACCTCTTCACACTGGTATTAAAGCCATTGATGCCATAGTACCGATTGGTCGCGGACAACGTGAACTTATTATTGGCGATCGGCAAACCGGTAAAAGTGCTATTGCCATTGATACTATTATCAATCAAAAAGGCCAAGATATTACTTGTATTTATGTTGCTATCGGCCAAAAACAAGCTAAAATTGCACAAACGGTCAAGCGCTTAAAAACAGCCGGCGCCATGAACTATACCACTGTTGTATTTGCGGGAGCGTCTGAACAGGCTGCTTTAAACTATCTAGCTCCCTATGCTGGCGTGGCCTTAGCTGAATATTTTATGGACAAAGGAAATGATGTTTTGATTATATATGATGATCTTTCCAAACATGCTTGGGCTTATAGAGAAATATCATTACTATTACGTCGCCCACCCGGTCGTGAAGCCTATCCCGGAGACATTTTTTATCTCCACTCTCGTTTACTGGAACGGGCCTGCCGACGCAATGCCGAAGCAGGAGGCGGATCTATCACTGCTTTGCCTATTATTGAAACGCAAGCTGGTGATGTTTCTGCTTATATTCCTACAAATGTTATTTCTATTACTGATGGTCAAATTTTCTTGGATAGCAATCTGTTTAATAAAGGCATTCGTCCAGCGCTAGATTTGGGCCTATCTGTATCACGCGTTGGTAGCGCCGCACAAACCAAGGGTATGAAAAAAGTGGCCGGTAAAATGAAACTGGATATGGCTCAATACCGTGAGCTAGAAGCCTTTGCTCAATTTGCCAGTGATTTAGATAACACAACAAAACAACAATTGGATCGTGGACAACGTATCACTACCCTACTAAAACAACCACAATATTCTCCTCTGCCCATCGCCCAACAAACGGCTCTTATCTATGCTGTTAATAACGGCTATTTGGATAATGTAGAAATTAATGAAATCCCCGCTTGGGAGAAAAAATTCTTGACCTTCATGAATAGTAGTAAGGCAAACTTATTAACTAAAATCAAACAGAATTGGGATGCTACTATAGCTGATGAATTAGATCAAGCGCTAAAAGAATTTACCAATTAAACCAATGTCGGGAATTTCTAAAGCGATAAAACAAAGATTAAGATCAGTTGGTAATACTAGAAAAATTACCAAAGCAATGGAGCTGGTCGCCGCCGTCAAAATGCGCAAAGCAATAACCGCCTCCTTGAGTAGTCGTCTTTATGCCGAACACGCTTGGGCTTTATTGAAAAATCTAGGGAAAGAACAAAATTTGGATCATCCTTTACTTACCCAACCAAAAAGTAACAAAATTTTGCTAGTCGCCATTGCTTCCAATCGTGGCTTATGTGGCAGCTACAATATCAATGTTAGTCGCGCCGTTAGCCAATACCTAAAAACCAATCCTAAACAAGAAATTGATATGATAGTGGTTGGCCGCAAAGCGGAAAATCTGGCACGCCGTTTACAAACAAAAATAATAGCTAGCTTTATTGAATTTAGTGATAACCCTAATACTGATGAAATTAGCGGTTTGAGTAGTTTATTAATCAATGAATTCAAACAAGAAAAATATAAAGAAGTGGTACTAGTATATACTGATTTTATTTCTAGTATAAAATATGAACCCCGTGTTAAAACATTATTACCATTATCCGCTCCAATAAATAATAATGATAAACAATCAGCAAACCCCTCACCTGTCTTACTGTTTGAACCCAATGAAGAAATGGTGCTAAATGAAATTTTACCACGCTTAACAGAAGTACAAATTTATCAAGCCATACTGGAAGCATTGGCCAGCGAACACAGTGCGCGTATGATGGCTATGAAAAATGCCAGTGATAATGCGACGGCTATGCAGGAAGATCTTATATTATATTATAATCAAGCGCGCCAAGCCGCTATTACCCAAGCTATTGCGGAAATTTCTGGTGGCGCTCAAGCCTTACAAAGTAATTAATTATTTTATATTATGTCAGCAACTAAATCAATCGGAACTATCGTACAAGTCATCGGTGGTGTAGTAGATATTCGCTTCCCTGATTCACTACCATCTATTTACCAAGCTCTATCCACTAAAATTGGTAAGCAAGAAATCATTTTGGAAGTTGAGCAACATCTGGGCATGGATCAAGTACGCGCCTTAGCCATGGGACCAACCGATGGTTTGCAACGCGGTCAAGAGGTTATTGATACTGGCGCGCCTATTTCTGTACCAGTAGGTCAAGTGGTATTAGGTAGAATGTTTGATGCTTTAGGTAATCCGATTGACAAAAAGCCTTTAGCTAAAGAAATAAATCGTGATGGCATACATAAAAAAGCGCCAACTTTTACAGCTCAAAGTACTGAGCAAACTATTTTAGAAACCGGCATAAAAGTTATTGACTTATTTTGTCCTTTCTTAAAAGGTGGTAAAATTGGCCTATTTGGCGGCGCCGGTGTGGGCAAAACCGTTATCATCCAAGAGTTGATACGTAATATTGCCCATGAACATGGCGGGTATTCTATATTTGCCGGTGTCGGTGAGCGTAGTCGTGAAGGTAATGATCTTTACCGTGAAATGGAAGCTTCTGGCGTGTTGGATAAAACTGCTCTGGTTTTTGGCCAAATGAATGAACCACCCGGCATTCGTGCCCGTGTTGCTCTATCCGCCTTAACCATGGCTGAGCATTTTCGCGATAAAGACAATAAAGACTTACTACTATTTATTGATAATATTTTTCGTTTCACGCAAGCTGGCTCAGAAGTCTCGGCTCTACTGGGCCGCATGCCTTCAGCAGTTGGCTACCAACCAAATTTAGCTACAGAAATGGGTGCTTTGCAAGAACGCATCACTTCCACCGATAAAGGTTCTATTACATCCGTGCAAGCGGTATATGTACCGGCTGATGACTTGACCGACCCAGCGCCGGCAACAACTTTTGCGCACCTAGATTCTACTGTAGTATTATCCCGCTCCTTGGCTTCGCTCGGTATTTATCCGGCAGTAGATCCGCTAGAATCAAGCTCTAATATTTTAGACCCCAATATTGTCGGCGAAGAACATTATCAAACCGCGCGCCAGGTACAACAAACACTACAACGCTATAAAGATTTACAGGATATCATTGCTATCCTGGGCATGGATGAATTGAGTGACGAAGATAAATTAATTGTATCTCGCGCTCGTAAAATCCAACGTTTTCTGTCTCAGCCCTTCTTTGTCGCTGAACAATTTACTGGCCTAGGAGGTAAATATGTCAAGCTGACTGACACCATCCGCGGCTTTGCCGATATTATCGCCGGTAAATACGACGATGTTGATGAGCAAGCATTTTATATGAAAGGCTCAATTGATGAAGTTAGTGCTAAATAACAATGTCTCTCATAAACTTCAAAATCATAACACCGGAAAAAGTAACCTATGAGGCTGATGACGTGAGGCGTGTCACCATTCCTACGGCTGATGGTGAAATTACTGTCCTGCCAAATCATATGCCCTTAGTAGGCTTACTGGTACCCGGCGAATTACGTATTCAAAAAAAAGAGCAAACTATTTTGATGGCTGTATCCACCGGTTTTGTAGAAATCCGTCAGCATAGTGAAATATATATATTAGCTGACACCGCCGAGCGCGCGGAAGAAATAGACCAACAAAGAGCGGAAGCGGCGCGCCAGCGAGTACAAACAATGCTGGCCGAAAAACAAAATCAAGCGGATATTGACTATGCCCGCCTGCAAGCCACTCTCAATCGCGAGCTGGCGCGCCTCAAAGTAGCGGAAAAATTTCATCGCCGCCGCTCAATTTAAATTGGCTCAATGACTTTTTATGGCATTATGCTAAAATAAGTTATTATTAAAAAAACTATATGAAAGTACAAGACCTGATGGATACCAATTTCATTACCATAAAAGTTGGTACCCCCTACCAAGCTGTGGTAGAAACTTTATTCCAAAAAAAACTAACCGGCGCGCCGGTAGTGGATAAAAATGACGATATTGTCGGTTTTGTCTCGGAAAAAGATCTCTTTCGTATTCTTTACCCCTTTTATCATAATTATTATAAACATCCGGAAAGCTATACTAATTGGGAAGAGCGGGAAAGTAAAGCTGCGGAAATCAAACATCATCCGGTAGAAGCTTTTATGAGTCATGAAGTTATTTCGGTACGACCCGGTATGCCTATCCTGAGCGCCGGCGCCATGATGCTCGCCTATCATGTGCATAATTTACCGGTAGTCAAAGACAAAAAAATTGTGGGCATGATTACCCGTGAAACAATTTACCATCAAATCTTTGCTAATAATTTCTTCAATATAAAATAGCGAATTATAAAAAAATCCCCCTTACTTTCAAAGAAAGTAAGGGGAAGGGTATCTATCCACTAATATACTAAAAAACAGCTAATATTAGCTATTTTTATAAATTTATTGATTTTTTGCCTGTTTACTCTATTAAAGGCCTATTCACATCCTCTATTTCTATATTATTACCCTCGCCCGTAATTTTTAATATATCTTTATCTATTTTCTTAAACTCCTTACTACTAAAATTATAAGTATTAACCACTGTACTAAGCTGACTACCAACTTTGTTGTGATAAGACTGATAGGCCGCCAAGTGCTTTTCCAACTTCTCCACATTGGCCCGAATCTCTTTGGCTGACTCTTCAATCTGCAAGGCGCGCAAACCTTGCAATACCGTCTGTAAGTAAGCGGCAAAAGTAGTGGGCGAAACAATTATGACTTTCTTATCATTGAAAGCATAATCCAGCAGACTGCGCGTATTGACCTTGACTGCGCCAACTTCATTTACCAATAAATCATAATAGATACCCTCTGCCGGTATAAACATAAAAGCAAACTCCAAAGTATTTTCTTCCGGACGAATATACTTGGCAGTTTCATCAATTCTCTTTTTCAGATCATTTTTAAATTCTTTTTCTAACACCTCTTTTTTACTCTCATCGCTTTCGTCCAGTATGCGTTGATAATTAGTAAGAGAAAACTTAGCATCAATAGGCAAGATCTTGTCTTTAATTTTTACTATCGCATCCACCGCTTCACCACTCTTAAAATGATACTGCATGGCATAAGACTTAGGTGGTAATATATTACTCAATATTAATTCTAAATTACTTTCACCCAAAGCTCCTCTTGTTTTTGAATTTGTTAATACCTTCTCCAAATTCTTTAGCTGATCAGTAAAGCCAACCACCTTTTCATTGGTATTCATTACCTTGGATAATTCTTCCGTAACATTTTTGACGATCTTATGAGTTTCGCTAAACTGACTTTGCAAAGCCTTGTTTGATTCTCCCAAACCGCTCTCCAAGGACCGCTTCATCTCATTGATTTGATTCTGCAGCATCAATAAAGATTGATCCTGACTCATATCCGTCCGACTCTTCAAGAGTCGCCAAAACAACAAGCCAAAGCCGGCAATAATTACAATCAATAATATTATAAATTCTAAAGCCATTTTTTTATAAATTATACAATTTAGCAGCATTGGCGCTGGTCGCCACCACTACCTCATCATAACTGATACCACGCAATGTGGCAATACGCCGCGCCACCCATTCTACAAAAGCCGGCTCATTGCGCTGGCCACGATGCGGTACTGGCGTTAAATAAGGACTATCAGTTTCTATCAACAAACGATCCAATGGTACTTGTTTGGCAATATTTTGCAGCTCCTCCGCTTTTTTTTCAAAAGTAACAATACCGGTAATGCCAATATAAAAGCCTTGTTTTATAAAAGCCTGCGCTTCTTCCCAGCTGCCACCAAAACAATGCACTTGGCCACGATGACAATCATATTCTTTAAGAGTTGCTAAAATATCAACATAAGCATTTTCACCATCTTTGCCATTGCGCCCATGAATCATCAGAGGTAAATCATTAGCCTGTGCTAGTTTAATTTGTTTAACAAATAACTCTGTTTGCTTATCTTTTAGTTCGGCTAGGGTTTTGCCTTCCTCTTTAATATAAAAATAATCATAACCACACTCGCCGATCGCCACTATTCGCTTATTATTATCAATCAATGCTTGATAAGCCAAGCTATTGAACTCTCCTGTCTGCCGCGTCCGGCCAGCGTTAAATTCCTGTTTTAGCCACTTCTGCCCCAATCCGGTTTTGAACTTTTTTTCTCTTGCTACCGCATCTATTCTGGAATTAAATTCTTCATAATGAATTATGTATAATGGCTTATGTTTCTTGGTATGTTCGGCACCATTGCCATCACGATGCAAACGCCAAGCTTTCCTAATATCCCTAGCCTGACCAATATAAATAGACTCATCATCACATAAAATAGCATATACAAAATACTTGTTTGGCCGCGGCGCAGGCAGGTCATCAAAGGCATGAATTGGATGCTGACCAATAGCAGCATACATCCACTCATAATCTTGGGATAATTTCACGGCTAAAGCGCTGGTAGCCAACTGTGAACCAACATTAATAACGCGCATGCCCTTAGCTTGGCAACGCTGTATAACTTCTTCTCTATCTTCTTGATACGCCGCAAAGTCTAAATGGGCGTGAGAGTCGGTCAACATTTGATACTAAATTTAATACTAATGATACGAAAAAATGCGAATGATACTATAATACGAATAATATAGATACGAATACAACTGACAATACGAATAATACTCTGATCCGCCGCAGGCGAAAAGAATGCGCCTACTCACCCTGGTTGCGTCCCGCCCCGTCTGACTCTAATATAGCAAGTAAGCTGTGCTTCCGAGTAACAGTGAGATTGCTTCTTCGTCCACTCGGACTGATCGCAATGATTTGGCAAGGGCATCCGCCTTAACTCTCATAGTCACTTCAACCGATGTCCAAACGCAGTACGGACGAGCGGAGAAGTCTCTTTCCACGCCACACCCCCAACAAAACACATTGTTACATAGACCGTAGCTCCACCTATGGCGGAAATGATACTAAAAAAACATAATCACAACCAGCTAAACTATATCAAATAATTTATTTAGGTCTATATTTTGAACCAATGCGTCATCTAATAAAATGTTATCCTTTATCTTTTTGAATATACATTCAACTTTATCTGCCAACAATTGCAGATTGACTCTTGTTCGCTGGTTTTTATTATTTATAAAGTTACCACTCCATAGTTTAATTGGAAACTCAATAAGACCACCATTTTTACCTTGAGTTGCTGTAAATAAATGTTTCAATAATTTATCATCTTTTGTATGGTAAGGGATATTATATAAATTATAACCATGAGCAAAAGCACATCTTAATGCATAAATTGCATAACTTTCCCGTTCATTAATGTTCCCATACTCTCTTAAGACATTAATAATACGAAATTTGCATTTAAACCCTAAAATATCGCCCCATTGTTCAATTGCTATTAAATAAGCCAAAGCCCCTAACCAACACCCATATCCTCCAGAGTTTTTATTCTTATTACCGTTTCTAACATTTCTATTAGCAATCCTCCGTGCATCTCTCAAAAGAGCTATTAGTTGGGCATTTCTTTTCTTAAAATAATCCGTAATAATTTTTCTACGACACGATACGCACATACACTTTTTATCTTGTGTATTGAATCCAACAAATTTACTTTTACATTGATCGCATCGCATCATATTAAAATATCAAACCACGTACCTTCTCCAAAGAATCGGGAATAAATGGCGCTATAATATGGGACAAATTAATAAAAACATGCGCCCATCTTGATTCTTGAATAAATTCATCCATAAATCCAGAAAATGGGAATAAATATATTACATATAAAACAACAGCAATCACCAAAGCTCCTTCCAAAACTCCTAATAATGCTCCGGCCAACCGATTAATTGCCTTCAGTCCGGGAATAATAGCTACGGCATTAAAAACCTTATCCAAGGCATAAAACACCAAGCCGGCTAATTGGGACACAATGCCAAATATCACAATAAAGGCAATGGCATTTTGTAACAACTCACTGCCAAATGATATTTTAGCAAAATAACTCGCCATCTCCATATAATAATGCCCGGCCACCCAAGCACCGATAAAAATACCCAGGACACGCCCGATCACAGAAATCAAACCGGACTTCCAGCCATAGGCAGCAAAAGCCAATAATACTACCACTAGAATAATATCAGCTATCATCATAAAATTGTCGTTAATAATTTATAATACAATTATTTCTCTAGGCGCGGAAACAAAGGTGGCGCTTTGACAATAGGATCAGCTTCTAAAATATTCAACACTTGCTGCGCGATATTGGGCATAAAGGGCAATAAAGCTTGTGACACCACCCAAAGTTCGTTCGCGGCTTTTTCCAACACTTTGGCAATTTCATCTTGTTCCCGCATTTTCCATGGCTGTTGCAAACTTAAATACCCGTCTAATTCTTGTAATTTAGCAACAATATCCCTAATCACCAAATCAAAACGATAATTATTATAATGCTCAGCCAAAGAATCAAGCCAATGGGTTGATCTAGTTAAAGAAACTTTAATATTATTCTTGGCAATCAAATTAGTCACACGGGATACGGCATTGCCATAGCCATTGGCCAGGTCAGCATTATATCTTTCTACAAAATGATCTTCACGAATATCTGCTTCTTGTCCAAAAGGAAACTGAGATAATAATAAATACCTAGTGGCATCAACTCCATATTTATCTACTAATTCTTGCGGTTTTATAACATTGCCGATTGTCTTACTCATTTTTTCACCATTGATGGTAAAAAAGCCATGGACAAATAAAGTTTTCGGTAGGGGTAAGTCCAAAGCCAGTAAAAATGCCGGCCAATAAACAGTATGAAATTTTAAAATATCCTGCGCTAGAAGATGCAAATCCGCCGGCCACCATTTATTGAATTCATCCCGATGATCCGGATAGCCAATGGCGGTAATATAATTGGATAAAGCGTCCACCCAGACATAAGATACCTGACTATCATCAAAGGGCAAGTCTACCCCCCATGACATACTGCTTTTTTGGCGTGAGACAGAGAAATCTTTCATCACCCCTTCTCGCAATAACCCCAACACTTCATTTTTACGCGTAGCCGGCAATATTTGTAATGTATCTGCTTCAATCAACTCTTGTATCTTGGGCAAAAATTGTTCTAGCTTAAAAAACCAATTTTTTTCCTTCAAAATTTCCGGTTCTCGTTTATGATCAGGACATTTATTATCTACTAAATCTTTTTCATTTAAAAACTTTTCACATCCGACACAATATAAACCCTCATAGGCTTTTTCTTCTAATAGTCCTTTGTCGTAAAAAGTCTGAAATATTTTACTGACCGCTGCTTTGTGATCTTTATTAGTCGTACGAATAAAATAATCATTAGAAATATTTAAAGTCTGCCAAGCTTTAATAAACTTAGCGGCGGTTTGATCACAAAATTCTTGGGGGGTCAAATTGTGCTGAGCGGCAGATTCGGCTATTTTCGCACCATGTTCATCTGTGCCGGTCAAAAAATATACTTTATCATCACCCAAACGCTGACGCCAAAAACGTGCCAATACATCCGCCACAATAGTCGTATAAGCATGGCCAATGTGCGGTTCATCATTGACATAATATATAGGCGTTGTAATATAGAATTTCTCCATGTTAAATAAAATTACCAACAATAAGCCTTGTCTCGCCTCGCCGTGGCGAGCGTAGTGAGTCCGTGGCGGGGTCGTTGACATAATATATAGGCGTTGTGATATAAAACTTTTCCATAATTTAATTCTTTCTATCCATCACTAATACAAACTCCCCTTTGATAGTATCAGCAGATAATTGTGCTAATACTTCTTTTGCTGTGCCCCGATAAATAGTTTCAAATTTTTTTGTTAATTCTCTAGCTAATACAATGCGTCGGTCGCCAATCCCATATTCAATCAACTGTTGTAATAATTTTTCTATACGGTGAACCGACTCATATAAAACAGCGGTTGTAGTCGTAGTTACCACCTCTTGCAATTTTGTTTGTCGTCCTTTTTTATGAGGTAGAAAACCAAAAAACATAAATTCATCTGCCGCAAAACCAGAAATACTAAGCGCAGTGACAATAGCGCTCGGTCCCGGCACTGGTATGACATTATAACCCGCCAAACTAACAGCGGCCACCAATCGTCCTCCTGGATCCGCTATGCCTGGCGTCCCGGCATCAGTCAACAAAGCTACCGTTTTACCTTGACCCAATAAAGCCAATACTTTCTCTGTTTGTACTGATTTACTGTGTTGCCAATATGACAATAAAGGTTTGCTGATGTCATAATGCGCCAGCAACTTACTAGAAACACGGGTATCTTCACAAGCTATAACATCAACATTGCGTAAAGTATCCAAAGCTCGCAAGCTAATATCATTTAAATTACCTAGAGGCGTAGCTACAATAAATAGGGTGCTCACATTAGGCATCGGCGGCTTGTTTTATTCTTCTATCCATAAAATCTTCCAAAAAGACAGAGATAGCGGTTGCTACCGGTACGGCCAATACCATGCCAACAACTCCACCCAATTTACCACCGATCAATAATACAATTATGACTACCAAGGGATTGATACCGACAGACTTGCTCATCACTTTAGGCACGATGACATTATTTTCTAATTGCTGAACAATCACATATAAAATAGCAACCAGCATAGCTTTGACCGGCGATTGCGCAAAAGCTAAAAATACAGCTGGTACTGCACCTAAAAACGGTCCTAAATAAGGAATGACTTCAAACACTCCGGCCAACAAAGCTAATAATAAAGCATATTCTACACCGAGCAAAGTCAAGCCAATAAAAGTGAGAATAAATATTATTAAAGATAAAATCAGCTGCCCACGTAACCAATAACCTAAACGACGTTGAATGCGCGCCATCAACTGCATTAAATATGGCTGATAATGGGCCGGGCTAATAGAACGAACAAAACGCTTCATCCCCTCTTCCTCTACGGTAAAATAAAAAGTAATGACCAGTACCAAGAAAAAGGAAATAATACCGCCAAAAATATCCATCAAAGTAGAAAAAGCACCACTCGCTGCTCGACTAAGATTACTGGTAATAGAGTCTAAGCTGCCTTGAATCTGATCAGCTACCTCCATTTCACTACGATTGGTCGTCAAATAATTGAATCCGGAAATTACCTTTTCATAATAAGCCGGAAAGTCATTGGCTATTAATTTTAATTCAGAAGTTATGGGCGGAATTATTAAAATAATCACACCACTAATAATAGCAAACAATACAAGATAAATAATAATAATGCCCAAACCACGTGGGATCTTAAATTTGCGCAACCAATCCACCAAAGGATCTAGAGCAGATGCTAAAATCAAAGCAATGAAAATCAAAGCTACCGCTTCCCGCACCAAATAAATAAAACCGACAGCAATGATAAAAATCAATATTTTTATAAAAGTCTGTGTGGAAATATTGATGGTCAAGTTGTCTGTACTCATATAGTTTGTTTATTTAACCATTGTTTAAATTTTGTTTTACTTTTATAAGGGCCGATAATGGCCAAATTTGTATTTACAGAATTTAAAATATGACGAGCTATTTGACGCACTTGAGCAGGAGTGACTGCGGCGATCGCCCGCTTGGTGCGCGCAATATTCTGCACCTTGCCTTGCCATAAAGTTTGTTCGGCCAAACGATATGCTTCTGTAAAACTATCCTCTAAAGATAATACTAATTTGCCCTGCAAATAATCTTTTGCCTTGTCTAATTCTGTTTTAGTAACCAGTTTATTTTTAACCTGCCTCAGCTCTCGCCAAATCAATGATAAAGTTTTATCCAGCTTATCTTTAGCCACACCGGCCTGTACATAAAAAGTGCTGACATCAGGATGATCATCCACACCCGCCTTCACGGTATAAGCCAAGCCATTACGTTCACGTACATTGATAAACAAACGCGAACTCATATTACCCCCCAAAATTGTAGCCATGACCAATAACGGCCAATAATCCGAGCTAATTTTACCCGGTGCTACCCACCCCAAAGCCAGTTGCGCTTGGGCTGTATCCTTATACTCCAATTGTAAACGTGGCTGCGTTTGCGCTGGTACTAATAAATGATCCCCACTCGCTACCTGATTGGGCCCAAAAGGTTTGTCAAAATATTGGTGCAAATAATGATGAGCAGTTGTTTTGCTAAAGTTACCAGCCAGAGCAATTACCATATTAGCAGGCGCATAAAAACTATCTCTATATCCGATAATGTCACTTCGCTTGATACCGGCTATTATTTCTTCCGGTCCGGCAATGTCTTGTCCTAAAGGATGACCACGATAAACCGATTGTTCCAAAATATCGCCAATATGCCAAGCGGGATTGTCCTGATACATTCTGATTTCTTCAATTATCACTCCCCGCTCCCGATTTATTTCCACTCCTTTAAATAAAGGATGTAATAACATATCGGATAAAATATCAAATGCTATGGGTAAATGTTTTTTAGCTACTTTGACATAATACCCGGTATAATCTTTACTGGTAAAAGCATTATAACTGGCACCGATTTTATCCAATTCTTGGCTGATCAATAAAGTGGATGGACGATGGGTCGTTCCTTTAAAAAATAAATGCTCAATAAAATGTGAAACGCCATTGTTGTCGGCATTTTCCTGACGTGAACCCACGCCAAACATTACCAATAAAGTAACCGCTTCCGTTTCTTGGCGAGGCGCTAAAATAACACGCGCGCCATTAGCCAATAACTGTTCATGAATTTTCTTTTTTAACATTGTATATAAATGAACTTAAAAATTTAATTTATTTTTGAAATAATCAGGCAACTCGGTAATAGCTATTCTCACTTGCTCCATGGTATCACGATCACGTACAGTCACTTGTCCATCTGCCAAACTATCAAAATCCACGGTCACGCAATATGGTGTACCAATTTCATCCTGACGACGATAACGTTTACCAATAGAAGCTGTTTCATCATACATCGTTCGCCAATGCGGACGTAACAACTCATCAATTTCTTTAGCCAAATTGGCTAATGGTTCTTTCTTTGATAAGGGCAGAATAGCTACTTTAATAGGCGCTAAAACATAGGGTAAGCGTAATACCACTTCTATATCTTTGATAGCATCTGTAGTGGTTGACCTGCCACCGGCTATTTCTGTATAAGCTGACAATAAACAAGCCAATACCGAGCGATCAAGTCCTAGCGATGGCTCAATCACATGAGGAATATATTTTTCTTTTGTAATAGGGTCTGTATATGTTAAATCTTGCTTAGAAAACTTGGCGTGTTGTGTCAAATCATAATCTGTCCGGTACGCTAGGCCATATAATTCTTTTTGGCCAAATGGATATTTATACTCAAAATCTACTGTCCGCTTTGAATAAAAAGCTCTATCCTTTTCATCTATTTCAACCTTTACATAATTTTCTTTGGGCACACCAATAAACTCACACCAATCATCCATAATCTTCAACCAATCGGCAAAATGTTTCTGCCAATCTTGGGGGTGAATAAAATATTCTACTTCTAATTGTTCAAATTCTCTTGTCCGAAAAATAAAATTTTCCGTGGTTATCTCGTTTCTAAAAGCTTTACCAACTTGCCCCATGCCAAAAGGTATACGCATGCGCATCGTATCTACAATATTTTTAAAATTAACAAACATGCCGCCAGCGGTCTCCGGACGCAAGTATACTTCCGCACCTTCATCCTCCACCGGACCCATGTGAGTCTTAAACATTAAATTAAAATTACGCGCTGCCGTCAATTCTCCGCCACATTCTGGACATTTAATATTGTCTAATTCAGGGGCCTGCGCTTTATCATACTGCGGACTTAAAGAGTCTGCTGACAATAAATGATCAGCCCGATAGCGTCGTTTACATTGTTTACAATCCACTAAAGGGTCAGAAAAATTCTGAATATGGCCAGACGCTTCCCAAACTTTCGGATGCATAATAATGGCAGCATCAATGCCCACCATGTCTGGTCTATCGGTAACAAACATTTTCCACCAAGCCTGTTTAATATTATTTTTTAACTCCACGCCCAAAGGACCATAATCATAAGTAGCAGCAAGTCCTCCATAAATTTCTGAAGAAGGAAAAATAAAACCGCGACGCTTGGCCAAAGCCACCACTTTTTCCATCAAACCATTGTCTGTTGACTGTTTTTGTCGGGCCATGTATTTTAGCAAATTTATAACAATTAACCCCTAAATTATAGGGGATTTTAGTCAATTTAGCAAATTAACCCAATAATACAAAAAAACCATACTTATTACCAAAAAACTAATCACAAGTCAACTAAAAAACCCCGCCGATTATATTTCAAACAACGGGGTTTAAGCTTTTTTTGGTTAATTCAATTTTTGCGAAAATTCCTTTAATTGGGCTTTGTGCTCTTGCCAAAATGCGTGCGAACGATGACCTTTATTATCAGCCAATACAACCGATAAATTATCCCAGCGCAATTGCAGCCTTTTATATCTGGTCAAATTACGATCATAAGCCAATGCGCGATAAGCACGAAACATTCGGCTGATCAACTGATTTTTTCTAGACAACTCAGCGCTCCACTGAGTATATGCATCACCAGCATCATGATAGCTGATTAAACCGATCATCTCTTCCACTATCAATTGAATCCGCTTGATACGACACAGGCGCCACAAACGCTTAATATTGCTTAGCACCAACTCATTGCTTAATAATGAATTTGCAGTGGTTAATAATTCACCCCAATAAACATTACTGACTACATAGGGAGAAAAATCAATTTCTCGCAATTGCTGCTGATGCCAAACAAGCTCTGTTCTTAAGGCTGTATGAATACCTTCAGAGCGAAGATTCTGCACATCCAAAAGAATTATTTTAGCCCAGTTTTCAACGGCCCAAAGCAGCTCTACTACCAGATCAATTTGACCCGCAAAGGTAGCAGCATGAACAACGGCTTTGCTGTAAACAGCTCTTAAATCCGCCAAGCGCGCTGACAAATCATCTCCCGCCTTCCATAACTTAGCGCCCGTTGCCTGTTTATTTAGCCGACCAAGAATGTCTTGACCGCCAGCAATACTTTCCCATTTTTGTAAGGCGTCTTGCTTGAGCAAAGCTTTGCTATTGATGAGTTCTTTACGTACTCTATCAATATCTTTTTGATAATCACTGAATATGGCCGCGACATTTTCTTTACTCAAATTTGCCGTGCGGTTGTGATAAACTCTGGTGAGACGTCTTAACTCGCGCAAGACTTTTCTTTCGCCCTGAAATTTATTTTTGCCAATGCCAATCAAAATATAATTAGCTTGACGATGAGCAGCCCAGATATTATCAAGTAGCATATAGCGCCTGTCTTGACGACTAAATGCATGTTTTTTAGCGCTGGCTAAATTATCATAAATATTATCCAAGCGCTGCCAAGTGCCGACTAAAATCTTTCCCGCTAGCGCAGCTGGTTGCCGAATCACAGCCGCGTCACTCTGCCAAATATCAGCTCTGACTAAACAATAAACCATCTTTTCTTCATGCTTAAAACGAAGACGGCGAATCCTCCCACCTAAAAAGCTCATACTTCCTCCTTTTATACTATGTAATTATTAAAGTCCGATAAGACTATAAACTAACAAATTAAAACAAGCTGGTCAAGCTAGCCGCCAACCTTGAAGGTCTAGACCTTCAAGGTTGGCGGTGATGCAACTTATTATGAGTTATATAATCAATTAAATAAGCATAATAATCATCATCTTCAACCCACTTAGACTTAAACTGCCCCTGGAATATTCTCCCCAAATAACCATATTTTAACTGAAAATATCTAGTATAAGAATTAGATAATAAGGACACAAATTTTGAAATAGCGGGTAATTTATTATTGCCTATCACATCATTAGGCTCTTGCAAAAGAAAATGCCAATGGTTTGGTAACACGGCTTGAGTGATGATATGAACTCTGGTTCTTTTCCTATAAACACTAATTCTATGCAAAAAATAAGCATAATCCCTGTCATTTCTAAAAATAATCAATCCTGCATTAGCCCTATTATAAACATGGTGAATGCTACCAGGAAAAAAATTACGTGCTACATTAGGCATAAAAAAACGGGTCAATAATTAAATCAACCCTGTTATTTGGAACTTAACACACCGCTGCGTATTGGTCAAATTCAACCTTCAAGGTCTAAACCTTGAAGGTTGAATTGAATTACAATTTTTGGGCTTTTTCCACGCGAATCTGTCCACCAGCTTCTAATATCACCTTATCGCGACGATCTATTTTGCCTTTTAATAAAAAGTTGGCCAAGGCGTTCTCCACCTGCTCTTGAATAACGCGACGCAAAGGACGAGCGCCAAATTTTGGATCATAGCCAGCAATCGCCAACTCTTTAATTGCCGCCGGTGTAGCTTCCAAAAATATTCCCTTGGTAGCCAAGCGCTTTTTTTGACCGTTTAATAATAAAACAGCGATCTGTTCAATGTGATCCTGGGTTAATGGCTTGAACACAACAATATTATCAAAACGATTCAAAAACTCAGGACGAAAATAAGGACGTAATTCTGATTCTAATAAGGCATTTTTTATTTGTTCTGCCGTAGCACCGGCCTTAGTCTGATCTTGAATATAATTGGTGCCCGCATTGGAAGTAGCAATAATAATTAGATTGGTAAAATCAACCGTCCGGCCAGTCACATCCGTCAATCTTCCATCCTCCATTACCTGTAAAAAAATATTTAAAATATCAGGATGGGCTTTTTCTATTTCATCTAATAATAAAATAGAATAAGGAGATTCACGCACTGCTTCGGTTAAAATACCGCCCTCATTGCTTCCGGGAGTACCTAACATGCGCTGTAAACTATTTTTTTCTTGATACTCTGACATATCCAAACGGATCATACGTTCGCTACCGCCAAAATAAACCGCTGCCAATGTCTTGGCTAACTCTGATTTACCAACGCCCGTCGGACCCAAAAAAAGGAAACTGGCAATCGGTCGCTTAGTATCGCGCAGTTCAGCCCGCGCTCGCCGCAAGGCAGCAGATACTACCTTCACGGCTTCACTTTGATTGACGATACTTTGATGAATTAATTCCTCTAGATTTAATAATTTGGCCGATTCATCACTGGTCACTGCAGTCAGCGGTATGTCTGTCTTACTAGAAATAAGCTCGGCTACATCCTGACCGCTAACCAACTGATCCTTACCTCGCTGACTGCGTACACGAGCGGCTACTTCTTCTACTATATTTATCGCTTTGCTGGGCAAAAAATGATCCGGAATATAACGCTGTGACAATACCACCGCCCGATCTAAAGCTTCATAAGAAAAAAATACTTCCTGTTTATGTTCTATACTGCCAATATTGGCCTCTAGCATTTGAATGGCTTGATTTATATCAGGTTCATTTATTTCTAATTTATCAAAATAATTATTAAAAGCACTATGCTCTATATATTTACGGAAATCATTTGGTGTCGTAGATCCTAGCACCAACATACCGCGTTTCATCAAACTTTCCGTCAGTACATCAGCCAAATCAACATTACTGGCACCAGCCGCACCAATGCCCACCAAATTATGTAAATTATTGATATATAATGCAATATTGCCAGCCCGACTAATTTCAAACACCAGGCGCATTACCCGCTCTTCCAATTCACCGGCCGTAGTGGCGCCGGCTACTAATTTTGATATATGCAAAGACACTAAGCGTTTGTCTTGTAAAACTGCCGGCACTTCATCTGCCGCCATCCGATTAGCCAAACCTTCAATTATACTATCCACCCCCACGCCAGGATTACCGACCAATAATGGCGCTCCACCACCTTCTAAAATATTATATAGCTCATTAAATTCTTTTTCGCGTGCCACGCACAGGCCAAAATAACCAGCCTTAGCCAAAGCAGTAAAATCATCACTATATTGATCTAGGGTGGGGGTGGCTACCGCGGTCATAGCCTTGTCCATTGTTCCTTTGGGGCGAAACCCGGCTTTATACTGATAGCGACGATAACGATCCGCCAAAGCCTGCTGAATACGCAGCCAAGCTATGACATTATTAATTTGATCTTCAGTTAATTTATAAGCAAATAGAATCTCCTTGACTTTAACATCCCTTTCTACCACCGCTGACAATAAATCAGGAATCTCTACTTGGCTATCACCACGTTGATAAGCGGTTAAATAAGCGGATAAAACTACATGGCTAGCATTGTCATCCAAATTCAAACTACTGGTCGGCGAAATCAGTCCGTCATTTTTTATGAGACGATCTGTGGTTTGCTGTATATCTACACTAGCAACACCAAGACGATGCAAAATCAAACCAACCCGCTCATCATGTAATAAAGAGGCAAAAATATGTAAAGATTGAATAGCGCTGCCACTATCTTGGTGAGCGATTTCATAAGCCCGCTCCATTGCCTTATGACTAGCCCGACTAAAAGCAAAACTAATATCCAAAGACTCTCGCTTTTTATGTTTATCAATATCTCCCGGCTGAAGAACCGTATAACGACCACCTTTATCTTTTTGATGATAATAAAAAATATATAACATCACTAAAATACCAAACCACCACCAATGCAAATGATCGCCCTGCCAGCTACTGACTAAGAAAAAGTCATAATGCGCGTCAATCAGTTTATATATATGCCAAATAAAGACCACCCAACCGGCCGCTACCAATAACCATAATATTCCTAGCCATACCAGCCGGATACCATGATGAATACGATCTACCAAAACAGATAGAGTAGAATAGCTTTTGCCCCAATAAATATCATAACCTTCCAAATTTATAGTTTGTGCTGGCTGTTTATTCATAATTTAAACAAAAAACAATTCATAAAGAATGGCTGGCAAAATAATAATATAGGCCGCCAATAATGCCAACATAATAGCTAGCCAAATCATCCACAAGAAAAATTTCCAAAGCAAAGTAACGGTGCGCATAAAAAAACTGATAATCTTGCCCTGCCAATCAGTTTGGCCATACATCGGCTTAAACCAATAACGGAACAAAATTACCAGCGCTAAACGTTGCGTACCAGCACGCAAGCCGCGGCTAAACCAACGTCCAGCCAAAATCAGGCCCGCACTATACCACCAAATAGGAAAATATATTATATCGCGTACAAAATCCCACAATAAATAACGGGTAGCGTAAATTGCTTCGGCTTTTGTTATCATGTAAAAATTATACCATTTTTACTTATTTTTTGGAATAACTAATATAAGTAATATACCACAATCCAATCAGCAATACGCCCAACCAAAGCCATACGACAACCGGCCACCACCACCAAATAATACCGCAGACAAAGGAAAACGCTGCTGCCCATAAACAATAATTAGCCAAAGCTAGTTGGCCACGCCACCAAGCTTGTTGACGGGGGTTTAATTCCGCTACCTGCCAAACCACTTGCCGGCCGCGCAATAAAAAACCAACCCAAAGTAAAAGTAAAGCAACTGCAAAAATAATTATATTCATAAACGATCCTCCTTTATGGCTCGCCGCAATAGCGCCATTAACTGTAAGTAAAAGGCAACATTATTCCAAGTAGCCAGACGTAGCGCTAGCGGCTCACCTACTTTAAACAAATGATGCCAATAGGCTAAAGAATAATTATCCAACCAACTGGCAGAAAAGTTTGGTCGTAAAATCACTGAAGACTGAGCAAAGCTAGCATTGTTTATATTGATAGTGGTATAAAATTGTTTTCCTCCAACAATAGCCTTGATAGTACTGGCTATATCTGAATAAAGCCACTTATACAATCGTCCGTGCCGTGCCTCGCGAGTTGGAATAACACAATCAAACATATCAACTCCTCGTCTGACAGCCTCAATGATATTATCAGGATAACCAACTCCCATCAAATACCGCGGTTTATCACTTGGTAAGGCCGGCACCGTATAATCAAGCACTTGATACATTTGTTTATTACTCTCACCCACTGCTAATCCGCCAATAGCAAAGCCATCCCAAACTTTTTTACCGCTCCCTTGCAAAGCAATCAACTCTTGCGCGGAAGTTAAACGTAAATCTTGATAAGTTGATCCCTGCACAATGGCAAATAATAATTGGGCAGAGTCCAAATACTTAGCGCGAGCGGCCAGGGACTGGCCCGCCCACTGCGTGGTGCGGCGCAGAGCTTGCTCTGCTTGCTCGCGCGTGGCGGGATTGCCCACGCATTCGTCAAGCACCATCGCTATATCCGAGCCAATTATTTTTTGAATATGTAAAACTTTGGCTGGGGTAAATAAGTGCTTTGATCCATCCCAGAAAGAACGAAATTCTACTCCGCGTTGACTGATTTTTCTATCTACCTTAACTGCTTGGCCGGTTTTATTTACGCCTACTCGCTGCACGCTGGCAGCCAAGGAAAAAACCTGAAAACCGCCTGAATCAGTCAATATCGGCCCAGACCAATTCATAAAATTGTGCAAACCGCCGACCCGACGCAATACTTCTAATCCCGGACGCAAATATAGATGATAAGTATTAGCCAAAACAATCTGCGCACCTAAAGCTGACATATCATCACCACTTAAACTTTTAACCGTGCCCTTGGTGGCAATAGGCATAAAAAATGGGGTTTGGATAATACCATGCCCCGTGACCAAACGCCCTCTGCGCGCGGATGAAATGGTTGATTTTTTTAATACTCGCCAGTCACCAATCATAAAATTATTACTTTATAACTTTATCATTATTGGCGGCCTTGCTATCTGTCAATAAACGACTATTGATAGCATCTGTCTGTCCTTGCCAAACTACCTCGCCAGCATTAGCTTGCATATGCCAAGGATTTAATAATATTGGCCACTGCCCCACATCATCGGCCTCGGGTTTTAGCTGTACTTGCCAGCTTCCCGCTAAAACACTACTGGCTGATAAATTATCAAAAGATAAAGAAATTTCTTTCGTCAAATTATTAATTTCTACCGACGCGTCACCGCTGCTACCCACCCAATCAACTCCTGGGGGCAAGGAAGAGGATAAGCTAATAGACTGCAAATCTTGAGGACCGACTGCTAATTGCCAATCAATGATATAAACAGTAGGCAAACCTACTTGCGGTGGCATGGCCCCACTACCCACCGCCTGACCACTACCATCATAATAATATGGCCGCATGGTCAAACTAAGCAATTGCCCGATTTGCACGGTTATGGTATCACTGGCCGATACATATTCACCCTGACCAATCGGTACCGACAATTTTGCCACACTGCGCACTAATAAATCAGCTGAGGTTAAAGTATTCGCGTCAATCGGTTTATTTTGTAACTTGGCACCAATCTTTATATTGATTTCATCGCCAGGCGCAAAATTCTTTAACTTATCTCCAACTTTGGGATGGTCTGTCGTCCAAATCACCTTATTATCTTCCCGACGCATACCAGTGCTGGCTTGCCAGTTTTGCCAATTTATAAAATCACTATCCAATAATAAACTAAGCGTAGCATCATGTAATGTATATTCTCCCGTATTAGTTATTTTTAATTGATAATTTATAATATCCCCCCAATTTATCAAATTTTTATCATCAGCCAAAGCTAAGCTAGCGACCACCTGAGGTTTAGCAATATCAATCTGGGCGCTATCATCATCCAATAATATTCTTTTATCCTTATCAAGACCGGACCAAAGCTGTAAATGCCAAATCAATCTATCCAAAGTGATCCCATCTATTATTTCAGCCCGCAACATAATAATTTTCTCTTGCTCGGGGTCTAAACTATCTATATGCCAAGTAGGAATTAAATTATCTGACTCAATGGCCGGGTCAGCATCCAAAAGCATAATTTGATCCGGCAAAGTGAGTTCTACGGCCAATGGTTGCCAATTGTCAGTCTGATGATTCAAAATATGTATTTTCAAACCAATAGATTCTCCCGGCAAGGCTTCGCTGGGCGCATCTGCCCACATATCTACAGCCAAATCAGTAATAGTTTGAGAAAATTCTGCCGCTGCCACAAAAGTGGAAGAAAAATTAGCCGGTTCATAAGCTAGTTCCACCTTAATATTTTTATTTTCACCCTGCTCTCCTATTAAATAACCGTTCACCTGTATAGCACTAGCTGTACGAGCCGGCAAATCCGGCAATTCCCAATAATTTTTACCATCATTAGCTGGTACCGTTGAAGCGGATTGGAAAGTAAAGCCGTCCGGATAAATAATACTCAAAGACAACTGAGTCATGGGCACCTTATCTTCATTTTGATAATGAATAGTATAACTTACTTGTTTGCCGGCAACCACTTCTGAGCTAGAATCAATATTGAGTAAAATTGACTGATCAGTCCCTTGAATAGTATTGATGCCAAAATAAATAGTCAAAGCCAAGCTGACTACCAAAGCTGCCGCCAACCATGGTAATAAACGACGCCGCTTATCTAAAATCGGTTTATTAGCCACCGGCTTGGTCATACGATAATCGCTATTACCAAAAGCCTGACGTATCATGTCTAATTCTTTTTCTTTATTAGTGTCGGACATAAATTAACTGGTTTGATATCTATAATAATTATCTACCAAACTGTGAAATTGCGCAAATAAACCTTTTGGCTTACTAATTTTTTGCCAATATACTATTTTGTCTGGCCAATTGTGTGCCGGGCTAAACCAATAAGCGGCGGCTGTCATTGTTTCTGACGATAATAATTGTGGCCAATCGTCTACCTGCCTGCTAGAACGAGCTTGCCCTAAGCTAAAATAATGACCGGCTGTTTTAAAATCCGGCGCCAATCCCACCGCGCCCAATAAATGCGCTAAATAAATATCAGCCAATTGCCATTGTTTACTAACTGACATATCTGATAAAACAGATAACACATCATCTAAAACCGGGTATATGTCATTAATATTTTCATTGCCAAATAACAAACGATCCGTCCTGTGTAACAACGACCAACGCAGTAATAAACTGGCTAATTCTTGATCTGGCCGGTGATAATTATGCAAACGTTTCACACCAGCTAAATGAATAATACTCTTACCCGGCGCTAACATTACCGCCACCTTACTGCCTACTGACAAATGCCCCGCCAGCTTACTTTTACTGCTGGCTGCACTACGCACCAATACATCCAGCTTGCCGGCTACGGAACATAATAAAGTATACCACCGGTCTCCTCTTCTCACGGTGGTTTGGCGTAATACAATGGCGTTTTCTTTGAGATAACCCATGAATAGTGAATGAATTGGTAAGTGTTAAGTTTATAAATTGGACATTATTATTTTTTGATTTTGATAATAATACACACAACTTAAAACCTGCCAAACTGATAAACTTAAGATTATTCTTTTGTTAAACTCAATCGCAAATCTTTGCCATTGATTTTTACCTCATCTGTAATCAAACCAGGTTTATTATCATTCACAATATTATCCGCTAATACTTGCTGCTTAATTTCGGTATCGGCTGTGCTAAATAGTTCTTGCAAATCTTTATCCCTACTTTGCCAATATAAAATAATCCGATCTGCAATCGTTAAACCAGCTTGCTTACGTAAATTATTAACATGACGAATCAGCTCCCGCAAATCACCAGCCCGCTGCAATGCGGGAGTTATTTTAGTATCCAAAATAGCATCGTCTAATAAGGTGTCAGCTAATACAATTTTCCTAACATTTAATTCCGCCGCCAAAATTTCTAAATACTCAGCATCATTGTTTTGCAAAACATCATTATACACAGTAAAACTGGACAGGGGCTGACGCACCTTAATACCAGCTTCATCGCGCAAAGCATGACCTCGCTCCACCAAGCTGCGCACGGCTGACATTTTGGCCAAAACTTTTTCCTGATCATCAGACAATTTGCCTGCCGACGGCCAATCTTCCAAATGAACCGATGCTGTACTGCCCAGCTCTTGATAAATCCACTCTGCCAAAAACGGCATAAAAGGAGCGCTTATTTTAGCCAAGTCCAATAAAACGGTCCGGGTTGTCTGAATAGCCGCGCTAGAACCAGCCTTAAAGCGATCACGGCTACGACGAATATACCAAGTAGAAAAATCATTGATAAACTCAGCCAATGGACGCGCGGCTTCTACCAAACGATAAGTCTCCATATGCTTGGTCACTGTGCGTGCAATTTGCTGCCAACGCGCCGTTAGCCAATCATCCAATACACTGGACTCTTTATCATCGCTGGCACTATTGGCATACATTTTATAAAAAGATACGATATTCACAGTAGTCATAATAACATTACGATAAACTTCGGCAACATCTTTCTCCGAAAAACGCAAATCCATGGCTTTGATCACTGGTGAAGTTAATAAATAATACCGCAAAGCATCAGCGCCGTATTTATCAATCACTGTCATCGGATCAGGATAATTGCGTAGGCGCTTTGACATTTTCGCACCATCCTCCGCCAATACTATGCCATTGACGATCACATTAGTAAAAGCCGGCTGGTCAAATAATGCGGTGGACAATACAATCAAAGTATAAAACCAACCCCGGGTCTGATCTTGCCCCTCAGCAATAAACTGAGCCGGAAAATTTTTACCCTGAGTCGGATCAAATTTCGGTTGCGCTTCACCGGTGTAATGATTCTGGGCATAAGGCATGGAGCCTGATTCAAACCAACAATCCAGCACATCAGGAATGCGTTGCCACTTACCCTGCTCATCTGACCAAGCAATATCATCAATATAAGGGCGGTGCAGGTCTTTGATCGGCTGACCGGTCAATTTTTCCAACTCAGCTACACTGGCAATACATTTAATCTCGCCGGTAACATTGTGTTTCCAAATTGGTAAACCGGCACCCCAATAGCGCTGGCGAGAAATTGCCCAATCACGCGCTCCCTCCAGCCACTTGCCAAAGCGTCCGTTTTTAATATGTTCTGGCTGCCAATTAATTTCCTCATTATTCTTCAACATTTTGTCTTTGATCGCCGTCACTTTCACAAACCAAGATGAGGTTGCGTAGTTTAATAATGGCGTATCGCAACGCCAACAATGCGGATAACTGTGCTCATATTTTAATTTGGAGAATAATAAATCCTGAGCCGCTAAATATTTGATAATTTCAATGTCGGCTTGTTGCGGATTGTCTTTAGGTTTGACCGACTGACCGGCCCACTCTCTTACCTCGTCTTTAAACTTACCAGATTCATCAACGTGTTGGATAAAAGGCAAATCTTTGGCCTGACCCAACTGCAAATCATCTTCACCAAAAGCCGGTGCAATATGAACAATCCCAGTACCATCTTCTGCTGTAACAAAATCTGCTAATTGAATGGTATAAATATTATCTTTATTGTCCAAATCAGATTGAACATAATAATCAAATAACGGTTGATATTTTTTTTCTAATAATGAGTTAATATCAACATCACTAACTACCTTATAGTCCTTGTCCATCATAACCCTGTCTAGACTATCTTTTGCCACAATATAATTATCCTCACCTATCTTAACTTTGACATATTTTATTTTAGGATTCACTGCCAAAGCTACATTGCCGGGCAAAGTCCAAGGCGTGGTAGTCCAAGCCAATAAATAAGTACCGGGCTCGTCCTGCAATGCAAACTTAGCCGTCACAGAAAGGTCCTTAATATCCTTATAATTCTGCGTCACCTCAAAGTTGGACAAAGTCGTCTGACAGCGCGGACAAATATGCATAGACTTATAGCCTTCATAAATCAAGCTCTGATCATAAAGATTCTTAAATACCCACCAAATTGATTCCATATAGTCACTATCCATGGTCTTATAATCATGTTCCATATCCACCCAGCGGCCAATGCGCGGTATAACTTGGCGCCAGCTATCAGCATAGCGCAAAACCGAAACGCGACAAGCGTCGTTAAACTGAGCCACACCCATCGCTTCAATATCACTCTTTTCTTTCAGATCCAATTCTTGTTCCACCAAATTTTCTACCGGCAGGCCATGACAATCCCAACCCCACTTTCGCTCCACATGATAACCGCGCATTGTCTGATAACGCGGCACAACATCCTTCATCACGCTGGCTACAATGTGACCATAATGCGGCTCACCGGTAGCAAAAGGCGGTCCATCATAAAAAACAAAATCGCCCCGCGGGGACGGTTTGTCTAAACTTTTTTGAAAGGTATTGTCTTTTTCCCAATGAGCCAATATTTTGACTTCTTGCTCGGCAAAACTCTTCATATATAAGGTAATAATAAATCTTAAACGATAATTTATATATTAGCCAAAAAGTACGAATTTGGCAAATTAATCAATGCTTTATTAAAACAATAAGTTATGGATGAATTTAACAAACTTTGGTGGCGTAGTTGTACGATGATCAGAGGGATAATTGACCACTCGGGAAGGCCGCTGAGCAAGAAAAGTTTGACGGTCCGGGCGCACCGTACCATTGCGACTTATCCATGATTTACGATAATTTACCATATTTATTTGACCCTTAATACTTTTTTTATCTCGGCTAATGTTAAACGCTGCTTGGTTTTCAACTTATGAATTCTCTCTATCCTATCTAAAGCATATTTCTCCTCATACAAACGATAGCCGCCACGAGTTGTGCCAGCTACTGTTAGTAGGCCCTCTTGCGTATAAAAATGAATAGTGGACGGCAAGCAACCAACCCTTTTGGCTAATTGTCCAATTTTTATTTTCGCCATAAGCATGGGGGCCCCAGCCGCTCGCGAGCGGCTGGGGGAAAGATATAGTTCTCGGGAAAAGGCTTAGAAAGCCTTGTTTAAGACTTATGCACAGTCCTCTACCCTATGAATATTATATATTAAGAAGTGTAAAGTGTAAAGTGGCACTTTATACTTTATACTAAAAAAAAATACTAATGATACACAAATAATAAACTAATTATATACTTACCCGTCACTTCGACCGATGTCCAAACGCAGTGCGGACGAGCGGAGAAGTCTATAGTGTAGCCGCGTGATGAGAGACTTCTCCGCTCGCTTTCGCTCGGTCGAAGTGACGGAGGGGGTATGATGACTCGGTCGAGATGACGGAGGGGGTGTGATGACTCGGTCGAAGGGATAGATGAGTTATGATGACTTAGTCAAAGTGACAGAGTGGTTATGATGACTCAGTCGAAGTGACAGAGGGGTTATGGTGAGCGGATGGAACCCCGTCATACGGGGTTAATAAGGATTATAAATAGTGCGAATCACAATGATTATGATACGTGAAATCGCCGTGATCAGAGATTATAAGTTTTATCTATTTCTATAATTGGTATTATTTGCTATATTCGTGATAAACTTTCCTAAAATTAAAACAACTCCTATGCAGGAGTTGTTTTAAAAATCTATAAATTCGTATTATTGGCTCTGCTGATCTTGCAAATAACGATTGATAGCGTCAACTACTTTGGAATCAGACTTTAACTGTTCTGTAAATAAAACCTGACTGGGATTAATATGCATTTCATCTTGCGGTCCGTGCAATTCATTACCTAGCTTTACCAAAGATAATTGGTTCTGCTGTTGCTGATTTTGCGTGTCAACAGCTTCGCCGGTTTGAGTGGCTTGCAATGGCTGTTGTACTACCTGAAGATAATAAATATTACGTAATATTAATGTATCATCATTTTGTTTAACTATTTTACCAAAATAAACTTGGCCATTGCTCAAAAATACTGCCTGCCAATCGGTTACCGTAACTTTATCATCGGCTGATTGCACACCAAAGATATTAATACTGGTATATTTATCTACAAAATAGAGTCCGCCTAAAATAATAACAACCACTATCAAGATCATTATAATCTTGGCTACAATACCACCTTTGGCGGCTTTCTTCTTAGGCTTTTCCATCTGCCCAGAAGCAGCGGCCATATCCGGTTTTTTGATATCTTCTGTCATATTAACAATTTTTTAATAATAAATTGAGCCCTCAATTTGTAGCTGTATTATACAACAATTTTATAAAACCTTCAACTGGGGATAATGTTCCAACCCCCGGCGAGTAAAAGCTTTGACAAAAATAACTGAAAGTATAAACTAAACCTATAAATCACAATAGACAAACCTCATCAAATGTGGCAAACCACGTTAAACGGGGTAAACAGGGTCGGTTTCAATACTAACCCTTTTTTATTATGCCCCAATATAACCCAAAATTATACCAAGAAAAATATAGGCTCACATCCAATAGGATATTAGATTATGATTATTCTCAACCGGGAAATTATTTTGTGACCATTTGTACTAAAAATAGAATTGAGTATTTTGGTCAGGTAATTCATGATCAAATGATATTAAATAAATACGGTGAGATAATAAAACAAAATTTATCAAATATGAATAAACATTTTAATAATATTTCATTGGATGAATATATGGTCATGCCTAACCATATTCATGTCATATTTGTCATTAATGCCGATTTGAATGAACCAACCCACCGCCGTAGAGACGCGATTAATCGCGTCTCTACGGCGGTGGGTACCAAAATGGCGGTGGGTGCCAAAATGGCGGTGGGTGCCAAAACGGCGGTGGGTGCCAAAATGGCGGTGGGTGCCAAAATGGCGGGTGGCATTACCGGAAAATACAATCCCATGTTAAATAAAACGTCGTTGGGTAATATTGTTCGTTCATTCAAATCGGCATGTACCAAACGCATTCATGATATTGGTTTACAGGGGTTTGCCTGGCAATCCAATTATTACGAACACATTATTAGAGATGATAATGATTTAGATAGAATCAGGGAATATATCAAAAATAATCCTGCAAATTGGGCGCAAGATAGAAATAATATTAATAATAAATTTTAAAAAGAAACCGCGCCGTGGTTCACCCTGTTAGTAGCTTCACTACTTTACAGGGTTCACCCCGTTAGTAGCTTCACTGCTTTACAGGGTTCATCCCGTTAGTAGCTTCGCTACTTTACAGGATTCATCACCTACTTATTAAATAATTATTTAAAATACACAGCTCCGTGGTTCATGACTTGCTGGATCTGTTCGGCAGTCAAAGCATAATTATAGATACGCATATCATCTAATTTACCTTCATAAAAAAGTGTATTACTAGAACCAATTTTGCCAGAACTATTGGGTGTTGTAATAGGTTTATTTTTACCAGTGTCGCTATGCCATTCCTTTCCATTTAAGTATATCTTCATTATTCCCGTAGCAGCATTTTTAGTAAATACCCAGTGATTCCACTGACCCAATACTAAACTGGGGTTACTTTTGTATATTCTATCATAGCCCCCGCTATCTACGCCGGCATCCCAGTAAGTATTACCATTACTGTAAAATAAATGTATATTAACCACTCTTCCATTAGCATCCTCAAACCAAATCATACTGCTTTGTTTCTCCGCTGGTGTCTTTTCCCAAAAAGCAATTGCTATTTCGTTTCCTGGAACTATAGCGCTGGCTGGCACATCAACATAATCATCCGTCCCATCAAAATTTAAAGATGAATTAATCTGGCCGCTCGCGCCATTATACCAAGCTGTGCCTGATGTTTCGCAAGTACCAACGGCTGTTTGTGTACCGGTGCCACCAATAGTAATCGTACCGTCATTTCCGCGATAACCATCGCCAGATGGCGCCCAATCATAAACTGTAGAGCCTTCACATTCATCAAATTTCCACCAGCCCACCGGCGCGCCTCTATTAAAATCCCAAGCAATTTGAGCGGGCGTACGAGCATAGTCATAAATACGAACATTATCAATATCTCCTGAATGAAAATATGACTGAACTCCAGAATTATTATTTGCCGATGGAGACTGCGTCCCAGCATTTCCAACAGTAGTGCCATTACTTCCATTATAATCAGTAAAAGTAGTTAGCGCTGTATCTGATGCAACTAAAACTCCATCAACGTAAATAAACATATCACCATTCGGTCCATCAGCAACCGCTGCAACATTATACCAACGATCAGTAGTTAAATTTGAGGTAGCATAGCCAATACTTCTATGGCTATCATTATTCTCTACACCTAAGTGAAGCTCATCATTATACAAACCAAATTCAATACCTCGTGTGACTCCTCCATCTGTAAATATAGCCCTATGGCCAGTCAATGTATCCCACTTAACCCAAGCACCTATAGAAATCTTTGAACTACTTGAAGGCGAATTAATATCTGAACAATCCACATATGCATTCGTTCCATTAAAACCTAATCCTCCTCCTAATTTACCACTAGTCCAAGTAGCATTGGTTATAGTACCAGTGTAATTATTTTCAGATGTATCATAAGTACTAGTACCTGTTTTTTCATCAAATTTCCATTCAGCCACCGGCGGATCACAAGTACTAGTATCACCCGGTACACAATAAGCCCGACTAGCTGAATTATCCGGATTACCAGAACTGTCTGTGCCTAAATTACCCATCACAGAGCTTGCACCTTGGTTCATGTCTATTAATACTTCATCAGCTGTCAGGGCGTAATTATATATTTTAACTTCGTCTAAAATTCCATCATTAAACGTAGAAGTGCCGCCAGTATGAGTACCAATATAGCACTTACCCGTGGTTACATTCATAATTATATTTTGACTATCAGCTAAAACACCATCAACATAAACATAACTTATACCATTCTCATAAATTAAGGCTAAATGAGACCAATCGCCTATACTAATTGTAGTGTTAAAATTAACTAATGGCGCGCTATAAGCTGAATGAAATAAATTACCATTGCTCCTAATACCAAATCCGGATTGATTACCATCAGTATTATTACCTACCGCAACAATATAATTATAGGCACTAGTTAGGGCTGAGGGCTTTACCCAGGCCGTAAACGAATGCGCATTATCACCAAAGGCAAATGCTGAATCAGTGCCACAATTAATACTGTCTGTGCTGTTAATTAAAATACCTTTATTATTTTTACCTTCATCACTCCAACTAGCCCCTGTTATAGTTCCATCATTCCCACCAAAACCACTATCATACGCTGTGTCACCATAACCTTCATCAAATTTCCAATATCCCAACTGAGAAGCCACTGGACTACCACCAGCTGGATGTCCAGCATTCATATCTTCAACAATTTGCTTATGAGTACGAGCGTAGTTGTAGATTTTAACTTCATCTAATTTACCTTGATATTTTTCAGCCGATCCGCTCCGCGACCCTAATTGTATTGGGTTATCATTCAAAGTAATACTGCCTGTTCTACTATTTTGCCACACCTGAAATCCATTAATATACCCCCTCTCTATAACACCATTATAAGTATAACTCACATAATACCAAGTATTCTCAGCTAAATCATAATTCCATTCTGGAATACCATGAAAAGCATCGCCCTGAATGCCATTGCCAGCATACCCTTCAAAAGCAGAATCGTGATGAATCCACCAAGAACCTCCCTTTTCTATCAAATTACCGTGGGCGCTATCCACCGCTTTATTCATCCACATGGAAATTGTAAGATTTTGCGTAACATCAAATACAGAATTTGCTCCAGGATCGGGTATGTTGACATAATCATTAACTCCATCAAAATCTAAAGCACTGCCATATTTACCAGATACCCAGTCCGTTGCTGCATCCATATTGGTTAAAGTGCCATTATTTCCATTGCCTGATTTATCATAAGCCGTGGTGCCTGTTTTTTCATCAAAATTATAATAGGCAACTGGCCCGGGCGCCCAATTGTATAAATCACGAACTTCTTTGGCTGATAGGGCACGTTCATATAATCTTACTTCGTCAATTTCTCCATCAGCAGTGTAGCTTGTTGTTGCATAACCTGCACCTATAGCAGATAATGTTGAATCACCAGTAATGCCTCCTGAACTTGTATTCATTATTTCTCCGTTTATATATATTTGCTTTGCGTTGGATTGATAAACAAAAGTCACATAATACCAGTTTCCGTAAGTTAGAGTTGAATCAGTTATTATAGAATCACCACCAAATCTAAAATAGACTGTATCATCATCCATGTACCCCACTGCTAAAGTATTTGACCCATCCACAAGACCAAACCATCTTGGATTTTGACTATTGTCATTGGGATGAACCCACATAGAAACAGAAAAATCACCACTCAAATCAGCTGAGCTGTCAGGTATTGATATATAATCATTACTTCCATCAAAAGTACCTCCATTACCAAACTTTCCACCTGTTATTGATGCTTCGTTTCCTGCCGTACCATTATTACCACTACCAGAGCTGTCTATAACTTCTCCAGATGTTCCATTCCAACTTGCCTCATCCATCTTCCAATAACCAACCAGACCATCTGATAAAGACTTGCCAGTGGTTGCTGAACCAAAACCAGCGGTTGTGCCCTCAGCAACGCCAACTTGGCCCGCTAAATAATCGGCTTTGATTTGAGTAGCGGTGCGGGCGTAGGGGTAAATTTTAACTTCGTCGATGAAACCATTAAATTCACTTCCTCCGCCAGGTCTTAAACCAACAGATAAACCATAACTTACATTAATACTACCCGCTAACGTTTCACTCCTTTCTGAAATAAATTTGCCATCCACATAAAGCTTAATGCTACTACCCCTACTAACCGTAGCAGTTATAAAATGCCAAGTATTATCCGCATATGAATTGGCAGTCTGATATTTAATATTATTAGAACCATCTGCAATAAAAATACCAGGCCTACCACCCTCCATTATTAACTCAAAGCCTGTATCATTACTAGTGCTAGTACCTTTATTACCAACAATCCACTGACCATAAGTGACAACACTATTTGTTTTAAACCAAGCTGAAACTGTAAAATCTTCTGACCCCATACTTAAATTATCACTAAAAGAACCTACATATTCTGTACCGTTATATAATAAACATTTTCCAGTCACACACATATCTTCCGTCTGCCATGCAGCACCAGAAATAGAACCGTTGTTATTATTGCTACTACTATCATAGGCAGTAGTTCCATAACCTTCATCAAATTTCCAATAGGCTATCGGGCCAGGACCTTTTTCTTCGGAGGAGGGGGTGCTTGCTGTAACTGTGTGGCCAGTGGTTGAAATAGTAGATTCACGCACAAAAACCCTTTCCATATACTCATCAGATCCATTATTGTGTGCCCATAGTTTTGTTTCATCATACGCCAATCTATTACCAAAAAGTCCATTTGAGTAGTAAGTTGTTGAAATGCCATTCTGACAATATCCATAATTACCTCCATACCCTGTAGTATAACCATTATTACAATACGTACTGCTAAAATATCCGGCGCCAGTATATTTAAAATAAGTATCCGTAGTATCGCAGTTCGCATTATTATAATCACAAATTGCGTTCACAGCAATATTACTTAAACTAGTGGTAATATTAGGAAATAATAAATTGTCAGAATTAATAATAAAAGCATCGCCACTATCAAAAGTCATGTTGGAATCATATTGTCTAAACATGTATTCATTAGCAATCGGCGCATAATCTATATCCATACTATATGAATCTCCATAGTTTAAAGAGGTTAATGACCCGCAGCTAGCTCTTAAAAAAGAATTAAGATTTGAGCCACAAGATTCTGCATTATTATAACTCTCACCACCTCTTCTTTGAAAAATCAAAGTCCAGCCACCACTACTAGTGTTCATATCACAGTAAGCTTGAAGCTTATCTGTAGTTTCTTGTCCGGTAGGATCAATATAATATATACCATCCGCAGTAATACCACTCAGTAATACAGATTTACAAGATATCCCCGGATATGCAGCCGTGCCTAAAGCAACTATATCAGCACTAGCAGAAGGATTGCCATAATACATATAGATAGTAGCGCCAGATGCTGATACAGAATCTATAAAGGCCCAAATATCTACACTTGAATTAGTAGAATCTTCTATCCAATGTTTAAGAATATTACCATTAACATCAGTAAACCTAAGGTCGTCAAGGTCGGATTGCAGCTTGCCAGCTGTTACTAAAGAACTTAAGTCTTCTGCACTAAGTATTTTTACCTGCGTATTGGTTTGTGCCGCACCTGAATTTGTTAAAGAAATTGTCTGCCGATAATGCCACCCATCATTCCACCATTCTGCCTGTACAACACCGGGTGTTCGGAGAAAATAAACCACAGCAAATACAATAATAATCGCTGTTATTATAATCAACGCCGGGGGTTGCCAACGCCGGGGGTTGATTTTAAATTTTTTGGCTAATTTTAGCATAATTTTACCTCATCAACACGTTCGTCGGAAGCAGCTTCCTCCGAACGGCTTTTTAATTCTACCACCCCTAGTAACCATACTCCTCGTCACTTCGACCGAGTCATCATAACCCATCCGTCACTTCGATCGAGCGAAAGCGAGTGGAGAAGTCTCTCATCACACGGCTACTCTATAGACTTCTCCACTCGTCCGCACTGCGTTTGGACATCGGTCGAAGTGACGGAGTATTGTATATTGATTTGTTATGACCATTATCCCTCACCCCCATTAGTAACTTCGTTACTTTACGGGGTTCATCACCTGCTTATTAAATAATTATTTAAAATAAACAGCTCCGTGGTTCATAACTTCTTTTACTTGATCAGCGGTTAGATCATAATTATATATTCTAACATCGTCTAGTTTACCATCAAAGAATTGAGTAGCAGAAAACGATTTGCCAGCCCCAATTAATATTGAAGCGTTAGCGCTTTCCAACACATCAGTAGTGGAATTTTCTAACTTTCCATTAACATATAATTTGAGATTAGAACCGTCAAAAGATACTACAGCGTGATACCAAGTTCCTGTATCTGGAATGATTCCTGAAGTTAATTGTGAATTACCAATATTTGTAAATATGTCATTAGTGGTTGTGTGTATCCCAAGGAATGTTCTACCCGTTCCTGAACCACTATCAGTTTGCTGTAAAAGTATATTATAATCACTATCCTCTAACGTAGTCATATTAAACCATAAGGAAGCTGTAAAACTTGGGGTAGAAATATCGTATGAAGAGATATCAACATAATCATCCATCCCATCAAAATCCAGACAGCCTTCGTATTGACAACTTGTACCATCCAGCCAATCAGTGGCCGGATCCATATCGGTCAATGTTCCATGATTACCATTTCCGGAAATATCCATAGCGGTTATGCCCTCATTGTTATCAAGTGGCCACCAACCGACCGGCTTACCACCATTATAATCATAAGCAATTTGTGCTTGGGTACGAGCGTAGTCAAATATTTTTACTTCGTCTATAACACCGTCAAAATCACGAGTATCTGTACAAGTAGTACCGCCAGCTTCAATTCCAATACAAAGATTATTAGCAATATATGTTATGGGATAATTACCAATCGCATCCACAGATTCTTTAAGATCTCCATTTACATAAAATTTAATATATTGTCCATCATAAGTACCAACCATATGATACCAAGTACCTGAACTAAAATTAGAAACATCCCAACCAGCATTAATATATCCACCATCTCTATATACATAAAAGTTACTATCAGCTGTACCATCTATCGCCATGCCCATTGTATAACCACTAACCTCTGTTTTAGAAATAATCCTATTATTAGACATGGTAGTGCCAGGCTTTACCCAAGCCTCAACTGTAATCTCTGTTGGCTTTAATGCAGTATGGTCTGGAATAGAAACATATTCATTAGTAGGATCAAACTGCATACCCCAACCAGGCTTACCCAGCGTATAAGTGGCATTGGTAATCGTACCATTATTACTATTAACAGACCGGTCATAAACCGTAGAACCACTACCCTCTTCAAAATTCCAATATGCTACTGGCGCCGCACCACCAAAACCACCATCATCCCAAGTGGATGAATCATTTTTTTGCTTACCTAATGATACCTGACTACCTTGATTATATTCTTGACGGACTTGTTCTGGGGATAAAGCAAAATTGAATATTTTTACTTCATCCAAGATGCCGTCATTAAATGTTGAACCAGCGGCTGTATGAGCGCCTATATAACATTTGCCAGTAGTAATATTCATAGCTATAGCTTGACCGCTAACTTGTTCACCGTTCACATAAGCATAACTCGTGCCACTATCGTGTACCAAAGCTAAATGATACCAATTGCCCGTAGAAACTGACGTATCAAAACTTACCAAAGGAGAAGAATAGGCTGAGTGAAATAAATCTCCATCACTTTTCACACCAAATCCGGATTGCTCGCCAGTTGCATTATTACCAATGGCAACAATATAATTATTAGAATTAGTTAAAGCGCTTGGCTTTACCCAAGCACTAAAAGAATGATCTGCGCTACCGAATATTAAACCTGAATGAGTGCCACAACTAATAGAGTCCGTACTATTGATAGATACACCATTAGCTAATTTACCATCCGTTGTCCAAGTTCCACCCGTAATGGTACCATCAGCCCCCAAGGGCCCACTATCATTAACTGTACTGCCATATCCCTCATCAAAATTCCAATAAGCAATGGGGTGTGGCGATTCATCACCATACATGTCCCAAAGAATTTGTTCCTGGGTACGGGGATAATCATAAATCCGAACATCATCAATATAGCCATTCATTTGTCGTCCACTATTTTGCGCAGCTAAAGTTAAACTTGTTCCCGTACAAGAGCCACCCGTTGTTGACACTCTATTTTTTTCAATGCCATTAACATAAAGGCTGACACCAGCATCATCCCAAACTGCGGCTACATGAGACCACTGATTAATTGGTACAGTGCTTGCACCAGACGTATGATAACCAGGAGAAGATTTGCTGGCCCAATAAGTATTAAGGGCTTGCCCATTAGCATAGCTTAAATAAGCGGCTTGAGAACCTGAATAAAATACTATGGTATATCTTTCAGCAGGATCAGATAATGGGTAGATCCAGGCTTCCATGGTGATAGTATTACAAATACTACTAGCCGTTCCTATATGATTTTCTTCCCATGTAGTATATTTATATGCACTGCCATATTTACCTAAACCAATATTTGTACTATCAAGACCAGTAGCCGTTAAATTAACACCAGTGCCTGATCTGTCATAGGCTATGCTAGTGGATTGTTCTTCAAAATCATAATAAGCCACCGGCGATGGTCCAGTTTTATAATCCCTCATTATCTGCTCGGCTGTACGGGCGGTATTGTATATTTTTACATTATCTATTTTGCCATCAAAAAAATAACTATTATTGCTTCTTCTTCCAATATTGAATTGACTTGCTGTAGTACTACTACTTACCGAGTGACTCTTATTTCCAATTTCGTCTCCGTCTCTATATGCAAGTACTTGATCATTGTTGGTATATACAACTGCATAATGATGCCAGTTTGCATCTGGAATTGCATTAGCAACATCTAACGTAGATGCGTCGTGAGTATTGGGTATAAAACGTAAACCGTTTGTTCCGCTGCCTCCACCGGTTTGAATTTCAAACTGCTCCTGAGCACCTCCAGTGACAAATTGAGTATTTGAAGTGCCATAATCATCCCACTGTAGCCATACTGATATCGTAAAATTTGACATAGCGGGGATATTGGAACTACTCAGAACATAATCATCCACCCCGTCAAAACTACAACCCGTACCATATTTACCGGTAACGGTACAATCCATACCAGTACCATTATCACCGGTAGCATTATCACCATAAAGCGTGCCGCTGTTGCCGTTACCGGAACTATCACTGATGGTTTCACCTTCAGCATCTACACCCGCATCATCCATCTGCCAATAACCAACCAGCCCTTCACTCTGATCTTGTTGCCTACTGCCCAAAGACGCGCCAACACCAGACGAAGAGCCAGATAAGCCGGCTAAGTAGTCGGCTTTAATCTGATCGTCTGTACGAGCATAATTATAAATTTTAACATCATCTATGGAGCCTCGCCATTTATAACCACCTGCAGGGCCTTGGCTGGCAATGGCAATATTACCAGCTAATGCATACGAAGTATATGTTTTCTGAAAACTATAATTACCATTAACATATAACCTAACTGCTGAACCATTAGCGACAATAGCTATATGCGTCCATTCGTTAAGGTCTGCACTAGTAACAGCACCCCCTTGACTCCAAGTTGAATTTTGAATTCCCATATCCCATAAACCATTTTGTATAGCAAAATAAAATCTCTGATTGGTACCATTCACTGTTGCTATGTACATATTATCTTCACTAGAACTAGTTGGTCTAACCCACATACTTATTGATAATGGATCGGTAGCTAAATTACGACCGCTGCCAAAACCTAAATCTATATAATCATTAGTACCGTCAAAGTATAAACATTTACCAGACACGCACATGTCTTCACTCTGCCAATCTGGTTCTCCCACTAAGTTCCTGTGATCGCCGGTGGTTGTGGAATCACACACATCGCCGCCACCAGAACAAGAATTATCTACACCTTCATCAAACTTCCAATACAATATTGGTGCTTCTCCTTTTTCCTCACCACTAGCCGAACCAACCGCTGGTGTAGGATAAGAAAACTGCCGCATCATAGGCCAAGACCACATATTTTGTTCATCATCAACATTTTGTGATACAAACATAGCTGGCCCATCACATTCTACATACCAAGCACCACTAATATATTCACTAGTACTTCCTATACCAAAGTTTGTTCCACCCAGTTCATAAACCTGTGTATTGGTACTAGATAATTGCTGTGTATTTACGGTGGCACCGCTATTATTATAAGTTGTACAAGTGACTGCCTGATCAGATAGTACTGCCACAAAATCCGTTGCATAAGGCGACCCGGTTATGGTGCCAAATTCCCAGTTTGGCAAATAAGTAGTAGCATCCCCTCCGTCAGCATCACCAGCTGTAGACGCGCCCATAACATAATCTGTTGACCAAACCTTAATAGTATCACCAGAATAATAACTGCCACCACCAGCTTCTAAAGTAGTCCCCGCATTTGCACCTAAACTACTTGAGGAAACAGAGCTCATGCCACTATCTATCCACTGATAACTGGCTCCACTAGGGCCAGCGGCAATATAATCGCCGCTTGAATCCCAACCATACCAAGGTCCTAAATCAGCCGGATGCATAGGGTGGGGATCATTTACACTGCTAGACCTATTTACAATGATAGGTATATCACTTACTATCCTAAACACATCAGAAGCAGCGCCGCCACAGTCTGTCACCTTTAAACCAGAGCTAGTTACTGTTCTATCAGCACCACATTGCACACCATCAATATATATTTGTACGGTAGCCGTACCCCACGGACTGACCATAACAAAATCTGTTTCATAAGTCCCGTTGCGATTCTGGTAAACAAACTCCGTGCCAGCCCAACCAATCGGTACAATAGTATCATACTCCTCAGTGGACATATTAAATAATTTTTTGGCAGTTACTGGTAAATAAGTAGAGGTAGTAAGGGCGCTACTTTCACCTTTATTCAAAGTTAAAGTCGTACTATTGTGTGTTATAGAATTACCATCTGCCAAACTAATTAAATCAAAAGCTGTACTCCCGTCATTTAAAACATATCCCACTGTTTTTTCTGTACTATAACTAAATGTGTTCTCTTCACTTTGATAAAAACTAGCACTTGGATTGCCATAATATAAATACAAAGTTGTTCCTCCTGCCGGGATGCTTTCCATCTTCACCCATATTTTAGTATTGCTGGTATTACAAGTAGCGCCGACAATAGAATAATTCAATACTGTACTATTAACATCTGTAAACCTAATATCCGCGCAATCAGACTGCATCTTGCCAGCCGCTATTAGAGTAGCAGTATCCAGATCCTCCACCAAGACTTGATATTCTGTTAATTCCGAACCAGATGATGAGTATGTAATAGGATATGAATCTCTATAATGCCAGCCCTCATTCCACCATTCTGCCTGTACAACACCGGGTGTTCGAAGAAAATAAACCACGGCAAATACAATAATAATCGCTGTTATTAATATTCCCAACGCCGGGGGTTGCCAACGCTGGGGGTTGATTTTAAATTTTTTGGCTAATTTTAGCATGATTTACTAATTCCAACGCTCTCCGAGCCTAAGGCCGGAGGCTGGGAGCCGGAGGCCGGGAGCCGGAGGCCGGTGGCGCCACCGGCTCGTTTTTATTAAGTTTTTTAATATTTTTAGCATAATTTTGCCTCATCCACACGTTCGTCGGAAGCTGGACACGTCAGACGTGTCTGGAGCTTCCTCCGAACGGCTTTTTAATTCTACCGCCCCTAGTAACCATACTCCTCTTCACTTCGACCGAGCGAAAGCGAGCGGAGAAGTCTCTCATCACACGGCTGCTCTATAGACTTCTCCACTCGTCCGCACTGCGTTTGGACATCGGTCGAAGTGACGGGGTATTGTATATTGATATGTTATAACCATTATCCCTCACCCCGTTAGTAACTTCGTTACTTTACGGGGTAAAATGAATCAACCCTTGATTATATACTTCTTTAACCTGTTTATCGGTGAGGGCGTAGTTGTAGATGCGGATATCATCTAAAGAACCATTAAAATGATAACCATCACTATTACTTCTTCTGCCAATATCCCAAGAACTTATAGTAGCAGACTCATCTGTCACCGTTGCGGAATTTTCCAAAACTCCGTTTTTATAAATTTTTATACTCCCATTATCATAAGTGACTAAATAATGATTCCAACCAGAGCCGATTATACCTATTGTATCAAACCCTGAAGCGCTTGAAGCAAAATGAAACCTTATACCATTTATCCCTGATCCACCGCCGGTGTGAACCATTACTTTACTACTATCCTCACTTTCTCCTATAAAATCGATAGTATCTGTTCCATAATTATCCCAATCCATCCAGAAAGATATAGTCGTTGAATTAAAAGTTTGGGATAAACTAGTTTGTATATAATCCCCGCTCCCGTCAAAACTAGCACAACCACCCTGTTTACACAAAGAAGTATCTGTTATCCAAGTAATATTTCCACTTTCTGTCCCATTATTCCCTTCACCGGAACTATCACAAGCGTCTTTGCCGTCAGAACATAAATTATCCGCCCCCTCATCCAGTCGCCACCAACCAATCGGTTGACCGCCATTATAGTTCATAGATATTTCTCTCTGTGTTAAAGCTCTATCGTATATTTTTACCTGATCAATGATCCCATTAAACTCTTCTGTTGTTGAAGTTCTATAAGTACCAATAACAACATCGCTAGTATCAGCATTACAATTCCCGTCGGTTAAATTACCAGTTCCATCTAAACGACTATTCACATAAAGTTCATCATCACCTGTTTCTTTATAAATACCCACCACATGATACCAAGCACCTGCTTGCAAACTAGTTGAACCACTAAAGTTACTACAAGTATGACTACCAAAATTCACCTTATCTTCATGCAAATTCAAACCCCAACCATCGCTAGAATATTTACCCATAATGCCGTGACGATAACCCACGACAGAATTTGGCTTAATCCACGCCTCTAAAGTATAGTCGCCTGTAAAATCAAATACTGAATTTGCTGCAATCCTAACCCAATCCGAACTATCATCAAAATCTACACATCTGCCCGACTTACAATTGACTGTTGTTTTCCATTCAGGATCACTGCTAATAGTAGTAGTATTATGTCCGTTGCCACTCTCATCCAAATAAACTCCACCAACATATTTATCAAAAGTCATGTCAAGAACAGGGCCGGTAGAAATACTACTGCCAAGACCTCCCATCCACCAATTTGTTGTTGAATCGCTAGAAGCAGTACATTGAAATTCAGGATTTGTATAAGCATAATAACCCCAATTATCTTCTGAACTTACAGAGCCAGCGTCTGAGTCAAGCGATCCTACACCACACACAGCATTATTAATGCTTGAATCTAAGTGGGTATGCTTACTACCTGCGGCATAACCCCACCACTTAGCCTGACAATTTTGACAATTATAACCACGGACATTTACATCAACCATAACCCGGCAACTATCAGTAATTGCAAATGTCATTATATCTGTATCTGATTTATTAGATATTGCATAATCTCTAGTAGGATCCTGATTCATTTGACAGGTTGAGCGCCATTGTGTTGAAACGCCATTTAAATTATCCATTCTAGTCTTAGATAATCTATAATTATCTATTTGAGTCGGATCATCCTCATTTATAGACACGTTGCCCAAAAATGATGTAAAACTTGCTTTATTAGCTAAAGAAAATGACTCAATCAATGTCCAGCCCCCGCCATTAGTGGTCATATCACAATAAACCTTAAAAGCGTCTGATTGTGATCCGCCATTAGGATCTATCCAATAATATCCATCTGCGACCTGAGAATTTTTCGCTAAAATATCCGCGCAAGAAGCTCCGGGCGTGGTTTTTTCTCCCACCGCACTAGTCCGCCCAAACTGACCTTTGGATTGAGTGTATTCTTGTTTTAATTCTGCTTCTGTTAAAGCATAATTATACATTTTAACTTCATCTATTTTGCCATTGATCACATTACTGCCACCACCTTGATAACTACCTACACCAAAATTATAACTATTAGAAATACTACCCAAAGAACTAATATCAGCCGTGTCAACTGACTGACCATCTTCATAAAGCGTCATAATGCCCGTATCTCTATTTAAAATCAAACCAACGTGATGCCACTTACCATCTATCAAGCTAGTATCACCATCACTAACATAAAATGTGCTACCTGAACCATCGTTGGTAGCAAAAGCAAAGGTGCTAGACCAACCAGTATAGGGTCCCATCAACCAATAGCCAACTGTATCCGGCATAGTCACATCATTAGATTTGGATAGTACTGTGCCACGCGCAGTTGTTCCTTCATCAATATTAGCCCAAGCTGAAACGGTAAAGCTGTCACTACCAAAATCCAAATCATCACCAGAACTGCTATCTGTAATCCGTACATGATCACTACTACCATTAAAATCCAAACAACTTCCACTTACACAATTTTCCGGAGTTTTATAATCAGCTCCAGAAATACTACCATTATTAGTTAAAACTGACTTATCATAAGCTGTACTGCCTCCACCTTCATCAAAACCTAAATCTAATACTGGCTGATGTTTACCAGCGTTCATTTCCATCATAATTTCTCTTTGCGTAAGAGCGCGGTTGAATATTTTAGGCTCATCAATAAATCCAAATATTGTATAACCAGCTGTACCAGTAACTCCACCAATCTGAACAGCCACACCATCATCCCAGGTCCAACCGGTCAAAACGCCGCCACCATCATCTACTCCATTCAAATAAAAAGAAATACTGTCGCCGCTTGCGACCATAGTTGTATAAGACCACTCATCTAGTGGTAAGGCTGTATTAGCTGCAACATTTGCCCCGCCCCCAATCATAGCCTCCATTGTTCCTGATGTAGCAGGATCTAAATCACCGGCCAAATAAAATCCAATACCTGCATTGCCATTACGTCTTGTGATAATCCCCGACCTATAACTAGTTGTAAATGCTGATGGTTTAACCCAGGCAGATAGCGTCATAGCTTGCCCTATAGCATTAATACTGGTGCTATCACTTATGGTTATAGTATCACCACTCCCATCAAACTCAAAACACCGCCCCACCTTACAATTGGCTGAAGTTTTGTGAGTAGCGCCGGTAATGGTGCCATTATTTTCATTACCAGAAATATCATAAGTCGTAGAGCCGGATACGGCTTCAAAGGGGAGGTCTAGAGCAACGCCAGATGAACTAGTCACAGTATTACTTCTAACCCACGTAACATACCCAGAGGCATTTTTACTCGCCGTGTTTCCTGGGCCATATGAACCCTCAAAACTTCCCTCAGTTACACCATGCCCAAAGTATGTACCGGTAACAGTCGTGCCACTTCTACCAACACCTCCAACTGTTGCCTGATTTGCATTAGCGCCATATACACTATCTGGCATATAGTCATGATGTACTCCATCTACATAGAAATAAGCAACACTTGGATGAAAACTTGCAAAATTATTATTCCTAAATATGGACACACTAGCTGCCGCAACGGCCTGATCCAACCGTCCGGCATCAGAACCAGGAACATCCCATTTAACATCTGCATAATCTCCCAAATTTGTGGGATAAACATACGATGAACTAGTTGAATCAAACCCAAACATAGTAATCCTTGCTTCATCCCATTCCAATATATTAATAGCTGCGCCAATAATATAATCCGTATTTGGAGAAGGTGTCCCTAACGCAGTATAACTGCCATTCCTATCCAACTCATACTCAGCAGAATTTCTGCCAGTGCCAGAGGGTATTAAAGTACTACTAGAATGATTTGATGCCACCATAGTCCACCCCCCACCGTCAGTCTCCATATCACAATAAACATCAAAAGGATCAACTCCATAGCCAGGATCAATAGTATAAACACCAGACTTAGAGCCGGGATTTTTTGCCAATTGATCAGCGCAAGAAGTGGATATACCAGACTGCCCGACATTAAAGCTGCCGGCATTTTGATTATAAAGCTGTTTCACTTCATTGGCTGACAAGGCACGGTCGTAGATGCGTACTTCGTCTATGAGACCATCAAAATACAAAGTATTATTAACACTTGAACCAATATAGAAAGGAGCATTAGTAGTATCTTGTGATGACAAATCAATATTATTTACATCTGTTATAATTCCATCAATATAAACGCTTAATTGTTGACTAGAATCAAGTATAGTTACTATGTGTTGCCACTGACCAGTTGTTGAGACATTTGTTTCTCTTGCAACTGATGCATCTGTAAATCTCCAAGTATCAGTAGTAGAATCAGTTCTCATGGCAAATAAATTATTAGCAGCAGCGGTGCCCATTCCAAAAATAATAGAATTTGTAGTAACATTTGCTGATGTAGTTTTTACCCATAAACTAACTGTCCTTTCATCTGTTCCTGATATTCCAATATCATTATTAGTTATAATATAATCACTACTCCCGTTAAAACTCAAAGCTCTACCACTTTTACCATTCTGCACCCAGGTTGCCCCTGAAATTGTCCCATCATTACCATAACCTGTACTATCATAAGCTGTTGTGCCAAATCCCTCATTAAAATTCCAATAACCCACTGGGCCGGGGGCGTTTTCTTCAGTGGCTGGACTGCCGGCTGTAGGCTGAGTGGATGCTAATTTTCTATAATATACCCAGTCGTATTCAATATCACCCTTATACTGGGATAAAGCTGGCCTACCGTTTACAGTAGTAACACTATTAGTGGTGGCATGTTTTTGTACATCATCCACCCATAAAGTTGCATTAGAGCCAGCAATATCTCTAATTTCGGTTTTATACCATGTATTACATGTATTAGTAAACGACACGGTGGTACTAGGGGTGCCTCCACTTGCCCAGATATCTTGATTATCATTACGGATAAGCATTGTTTGTTGTGTGCTATAATTTTCCCATCCGCCTGTAAAAGAAATACCTATCCCACCTTCACCGTCAGAATTATTACCCAAACAACGATGTTTGGCAGCTAAAGCAACATTATCGGTTTGAAAATTTACATGTTGCCAGGCAGTTTCATGGCACCATAAAGTATTACAATCAGCACGCATAACGCCACCAGACTCTGTCCATGTGCCAAGATTATCTCCCCAAGCATCTATATGCTCCCATGTACTCATATCCCCGTCTTCAAAATCATCAAAAGCCAAAAATGTATTAAATCCATCCTGCGCATCACTAGCCGATGAATTCCCATAATACATATAAATAGTAGTACCGGTTGTAGGAATAGATGGTATTTTAATCCAAGCATTTACAGAAGAGATAGTATTATCTTCTATCCAATAAGGCAGAACTCTATGATTTATATCGGTAAAACGTAAATCAGCCAAATCTGCTTGCAGCTTGCCGGCTGTATTAAGGCTACTCAAATCAACATTCTGCAATATCTCAACTTGAAAATCTGTTAAAGTACCGCCTGAGCCATTGGTGACAGCAATGCTTTGTCTATAACTCCAGGTGGGGTTCCACCAAGTTGCTTCTACTGATTGAGGTTTATTGAATATATAAATTAAACCAGCTACTATAATGATAGCAATAAAAAGAATAGAAGCGATGCGGATTCCAACACCGGGTGTTGCCAACCCCCGGCGTTGCCAACGCCGGGGGTTGATTTTAAATTTTTCCTTTATATTCAACATCTATATTATAAAAAGCCACGTCAAAAAACCTTTTAACATGGCCCTCTTTTTTTGTAATTTTACGATTAAATTATAACAGAAAAATACGATTTTGTGTAATCCAACCCCCGGCGTTGGCAACGCCGGGGGTTGGATTTAAAATTCTTCCTCAATATTCTCAAATTTTCGTAAATAATCAACCACGCCAGCCTTATAAACCGCAAAATCTATAAACTCACTCTTATCAACCAAAGCAAATTTCCCTTTCTCCAAGTAGTGCCAATGTGACGTATAATCCCAGTCTTTAATATTCTTTACTATTTTATGTTTTACTGGATTGAGATTGATATAATTAATAAGATTCTGCAAATAATGCTCATCTTCAACCACTTTTGACTTAAATCTGCCCTGGAATAAGGGTCCAGAGCGATCATGAGCTATGTTGAAGCGCTTGACATAGGCATTGCATAAATCTCCAATCATTCTAACAACCCCCGGCGTTGCCAACGCCGGGGGTTGGACTACTTCCTGTTCCTGCACTAACAAATGCCAATGGTTAGGCAAAAGCGCAAAAGCTAAGATTTTTACCTTATATTTAACTTTATAAAACGCTATTTTTTCTAAAAACCATTGATAATCTCTGTCAATAAAAAATATGGTTCTTTTCTCTACCGACCGATTATAGACATGATGAATAGAGCCGGGTTCAATATTTCGCTCAATTTTAGGCATAAAAATACAGGGTTAATCGTTAGATAGACCCTGTTTTCTATAATTTACCGCCAACACCGGGTGTTGTCAACCCCCGGCGTTGGCAACGCCGGGGGTTGGATTCTATTTAAACCTGATCAAACCATAATTCATCACCTCTTTGACTTGATCTGCTGTTAAAGCGTAGTTATAAATACGGACGTCATCCATATTTCCCTGAAAATAATCTGAACCTGATAAACCAGATTGCCAGCCAATATACAAACCCTCTGCTACCGGCACTATATCTGACGAATAAGCAGTTGTAGTAATCAACTCTCCATTCTTATATAATTTAATACCATCTGTAACATCAAAAGTTCCCACAATATGATTCCATTGACCTATATCTAAATTTCCTGCCGTAGAACCATTATTATTAATAACCATCCTTATCATGTTGTTGGTGTTGTATCTTATATATAAAGAATATGATTCTCCGAAAGCATCACCCTGACTAACCAAACCCCAGTGATTTACACCCATTGCGCTTGGCTTAACCCAAACTGCTATTGAAACGGCTTTGGTCAGCTTAAGAACTGAACTTTCATTGATTATAATTCTATCATCCGTCCCATCAAAATCCAAACAACCATTAAATTGGCAATTGCTACTTTCCAGCCAATCGGTGGCCGGATCCATATTGGTCAATGTTCCATTATTACCATTACCCGAAGCGTCGTTGGCAGTAATTCCCTCACCATCATCAAATTTCCACCAGCCGATTGGCTTGCCACCATTGTAATCATAAGCAATCTGCGCCGGAGTGCGCGCGTAGTTAAATATTTTCATTTCGTCTAATGGATATTCTAAATAAGAACCAGCATAGTCGCGTAAATATCCGATTTGTAAATCAGTTGATATGTTTATCGCCGAATAATTACTATTACTCAAAGCTACCGCGCCATTAAAATAAACTATTTTCTTTGATGATGAGCTGTCCATAACCAAGGCTACATGGTTCCAGCCGGTTTTCAAATTGTCATTTGGTATATTGGTCCAGTCATTACCTGTATTCCAATGCGTATTAGCAGTACTATCCCAACCAATAGCAAAATGCGTGGCTCTATCGCCAGCTGTCCAATCTACACCAATCACCTCATTACGCACCGTATTATCAAAATCGCTGGGCAAATATATCCAAAATTCTTGTGTCATATCAGCAAATGATCCGGTAAATCCCGTACTCACATAATCACTAGTGCCATTAAAATCCAAACCCCAACCATTCTTGCCCAAATCATAAGCAGCGCCTACTATGCTACCATTATAACCATTGCCCGACTTGTCATAAGCCGTACTACCACTACCCTCTTCAAAATCCCAATACGCTATTGGCGCGGCACCACCAAAGCCACCATCATCCCAAGTGGATGAATCATTTTTTTGTGTTCTAATTTGCAAGCCCGCGCTTTGATTATATTCTTTCCTAATCTGTTCTGGAGACAAGGCAAAGTTGAATATTTTTAATTCATCAATTTTACCCTTAATATTAATATATGGAGCGCCGCTACTATACGTAGACCCAACGAAAATATTATTCACTTCTGGTATATCATCTAACCAACGCGTTGATGATTGTCCCTCTAAAGAACTTCCCCATTGTGACACAGATAATTTTTCACCATCAACATACAAATTATTACCATTCTCATTTATAGTAAACACAACATTGTGCCACTGACTATCCCTATACAAAACTTCACCACCTCTATAAACATAATTATAAACCCAAATGGAGTTATCATAAAATTCTACTCTTATACTTTCATCGTCCCAGCTTCCGGTAGTATTACCCAAAGATAAACGAAAAAGATTGTTGTTTGTACTTGTGTCTTGAATAGCTAAAAGCCCCGCCACTCCATCCGTGTCAGTACTATCCCAATTAAACCACATAGAAATACTTCCAGATGATGAATTTGTCCAATCATCAGAAAATATATTACGAGTTAAGTAATCACTAGACCCATTAAAACTTAGAGCCTTATTAAACCTACCATTTGGCGTCCAATCAGCCCCACTATTAGTTAAATCATTATTATTTATAGAATCTTTGAGAGATGTTCCATACCCCTCATCAAATTTGTAATATGCAATCGGATGCGCGTCCTCATCCCCATACATGTCTTGTAAAATTTGCTCTGGGGTGCGAGCGTAGTTGTAGATTTTCACCTCGTCAATATAACCATCCATTTGTCTAACGTCATTTTCAGCTCCCACAACCAAACCATCACCAGTACACGACGAAGTTCCTGTAGATGATACAAAATTTTTCAATATCCCATTTACATAAAGATTAGCCCCAGTATTATCCCAAACAGCTGCTACATGCGACCATGTATTTAAAGGTACTGTGGACGATCCAGATGAATGATAACCTACAGAAGATTTATTGTACCAATATGTACTTACGCCATTGGACGGATCATAGCTCAAATAAGCAGCATTTGCCCCATTATTTAACACAATCGTATACATATTTGATGGAGTGGATAAAGGATAAACCCACGCTTCCATTGTTATGTTATTACAAATATTAAAACTTGAACCAGTGTGTCTTTCAGTCCACGTCCCATATTTATAGGCACTGCCAATTTTTCCTAAAACTATATTTGTACTGTCCAGTCCAACGGCTGTAAGGTTATAACCATAGGTTGATTTGTCATATGCTATAGATGTAGATTTTTCCTCAAAATCATAGTAAGCCACCGGCGGTGGTCCGGTTTTATAATCGCGCATGATCTGCTCGGCTGTACGGGCGGTATTGTATATTTTTACATTATCTATTTTGCCTTGAAAATACTGATTGGTAACACCAGAATGTGGCGTACCAAAATTTAAATCATAATTGCTACTAGCAGTACTAGTAGCATCAACGCTATGTATTAATTGAGTATCCATATAAAGATCGGCTTTACCTAAGGCTTCGCTGTATGTAAAAGTCAAAAAATGCCATTCATTAAGAGGTAAAGTCGTATCCCTTGAATTATTACAAGTATGACCAGAGCCATCACCCACACAGCCATACAAAACATTATCACCTAAATTACAATCTATAGCTAAAAAATAATTTTCCCATTTTGAAACTATTTTAGAATAACCGCCACTATCGCAAGTGCCTTCTCGTTTTACCCAAGTCGCGACAGTCCATGCTGTTTCTAAATCCAAATCACCATTATCTATGATTGAAACATAATCATCCACTCCATCAAAACTACAACCCGTGCCATATTTACCGCTAGCTGTGCAATCCATGCCAGTACCATTATCACCGGTAGCATTATCACCATAAAGCGTGCCGCTATTACCGTTACCGGAACTGTCACTGATGGTTTCACCTTCAGCATCTACACCCGCATCATCCATCTTCCAATAACCTACCAAACCTTCACTCTGATCTTGTTGCCTACTACCCAAAGACGCGCTGGCACCAGATGGTGCGCCTGATTGTCCAGCTAGATAATCTGCTTTTATTTGAGCGGCGGTGCGAGCGTAATTATAAATTCCTACACCATCCATCCGACCATTAAAATAACCCGTACTACAAGAGGTTGATGTTGCCTCTGCTCCTAAACATACGGGAGCTGTACTGGTAGCTATTGTTCCAGACTGAGAAAAACTACCAACCTGTTCACCATTCAAATAAAGATAACCATTGGTGCCATCAAATGTGCCTACGAGATAATACCATTTATTGCTTTCTATATTAGAAGAGGCGTAACTAGCTGATCTATATCCTCCAGCAACATGGGCTAAAAAACACAATGTATTGGTAGGACAGGCGCTATTTTCGTTTAAACTTAATTGATACCCGCTGCCTTCGGTTTTAGAAACTATGCGTTGACCGGACGTAGTAATGTCATTACTATTAAACCACGCCCCTACGGTGATAACATCTGTGGGTTTTAAAATACTATTATCGGAAACCTTAACAAAATAACTACTGCCGTTGAAACTCAAGCACTTCCCACTCACGCACATGTCTTCTGCTTGCCAAGTGGCACCGGTTATGGTGCCGTCATTATTACCCGTGGTAGAATCTTGTGCGGTTATTCCATAACCCTCATCAAATTTCCAATAAGCAATTGGTCCCGGGCCTTTTTCTTCAGAAGATGGATCACCAACAACTGGCTCGGTGGTAGTATGTTTTCTTAATTTCCAATTATAAAAATAATAATAATATGTAGAATACCCTTGATTACCACCATTAATGGTAATTCCTTCACAAACGTATGGTAAATTTGAGTCGTCAGGCGTTCTTTTTAAATTATCCCTAGTATTATCTGGTCTTAATAAATAATTAGTGCCTATACCTAATGGTATCTCAATATTAACATCTGTATTTAATCCAGAAGATAAAGATATAGATTTTGTATATAAAATTGTATCTGTAGGCGCCGGCCCATCGTGAACATAAACATCAATATCCTGAGCTATTTCTGAATCCAATGTAACGAATTGTAAAGTATAATCTTCGGTTGTATTATATGTTAATCCATAACCTGGATTGTTATGATAAGATCCACCTACATCTGAGCCACAACATACAAACATATCACACTGTCCCACCTCAACACTATTAACACTAGGATTACCATAATATAAATATAAATTAATTGCTGTTGTGGGAATTGATGCTAGCTTTGTCCAAATCTCTGTTGCCGCGGTGTTGCAAGTGGTATCTTCTATCCAATGAGATAATACATTACCATTAATGTCTGTAAGTCTTATATCATCACAATCTGATTGCATTTTGCCTGCCGTAACCAATGCGGCTGTATCTAAAGTTATCTTAATCTGAAAGTCTGTTTGTTCAGTACCAGCATTAGTAACAGCTACTGTCTGCCGATAATGCCAGCCGTCATTGAACCAAGCAGTGGCTGGTTCTGGTTTATTAAAGATATAAATAAGGCCAATTACAATAATAATCGCTGTTATTATAATCAACGCCGGGGGTTGCCAACGCCGGGGGTTGATTTTATTTAATTTAACGCCCTTTATCATATAATAATTTAACTTCATCGGCAGATAATGCTCGGTTGTAGATACGGACGTCTTTAATTTGACCATTCCAAAACTGGTCATCATTAACTGGTCTATATCCTATACCTAAAATATTAGAATTATCAATATCTATAACTCCACTAGTAGAATCAATTGTATCTTGCAAAATATAATCAACATATAGTTTAACTATTGAACCATCATAAGTTCCTACTACATGGTGCCATTCAGTATCCACTACATCGTTTGCTTCTGCTTTTCTTTGAGTTTCTTCACTTCCATCTAATCTAACATGAAAACTGAATTTATTAGTGATTGAGTCTTTGTATAAAGTGTAAGTTCCAGGTTGAGTATTATATTTATTTACAATGATAATCCCACCAGTTGCATATTTTACCCAAGCTGAAACTGAAACATATTGTAAGTCTAAATTAGAATTAGAGGGTATTTGTATATAATCATCCGTCCCATCAAAACTTGTACTATCACTTCCAACAGTAGCCCCATGTACTATGCCGTGATTAGCATTTGGTGTTGTATCGGCTGTTTGGATTTCTCTAAATGAAATATTATTATAAATAGCATAATCTGTTGATTGTGAAGCAAAAATTATATGAAGAGTTGTGGTTGTAGAAATAAAATCAATTACTTGTCTTCCTGTAGAAGAACTAACATATCTACCTGTATCCCCATAAGATGTTCCGTCTGGTGCTGTACTACTAGTATAAACAACAAAAAAACCACCAGAAACTTCTTCAGCATCAAAGGTTAACCTATATTTCTTTCCAACAACAGTATTTATTAACTGATAAGCTGAAGAATATGAACCATTATCAGAAACCTTTAAACCATTATTTTCAGCTGTTAATGTTGAATTTACCGCAGTCCAGTTGTCAGTAACTCCACTACTTGCAATATCCCCATTAGTAACTAACTCACTCCCAACCTTCTCACTCTCACTATTGAGTGGCATATCCAAAACCAATCCTTTATACAAACTACCAGTAGAGACTTGATTTTGTCGTCCACCCAAATCATAAAGTTGTTTAACCTCATCAGCTGATAATGCTCGGTTGTAGATACGGACGTCTTGAAGACTACCGTCATTAAAATTGGTAGCCCCATTTCTTGTAAATAAATAAGTAGAAACCAATTCACTTGCAAATGATACATTAGCAGATGTTGAGATTAATGTTCCGTCAGCATAATTTCTAAAATTTGTTCCGTCATAAGTAACAGCAATATATTTCTTTATTCCAGAAGTAAAAGTTCCAGCAGGAAATGAAGTTGGAAATGCTCTTGTTGAAGACGTATCAGAAATTACTGTTTCTGTTCCACCGTTTGACAATAATCCTAATCTAAAATTCTCATAAGTAAATGCATTCTTTCCAATATCAATAATTTCCCTACTAGAGCCAATTGTGTCAGGTGTGTAATTAAAACTTATTGAGAAGTTATCTGCTAGTAATATATTATCAATCTTTACATAATCGTCACCATCAAAGCTCATAGTATCAGCATTTTGTGTAGCACCATAAACTGTGCCGTGGTTAGCATTAGGTGTTGTATCAGCTGTTTGGAGTTCTTTGACTAAGATATTATCAATTCTAAAAGTTGCCGCTCCACTAGCAGACAAAAAATATAATTCATTATATGTGCCACCATTTCCAATAAAATCATATTCATATCTTTCCCAATCTGTAGTTATAGTCCAATTAGGAATAGAAATGCTTTGGAACCTTCCACTAATAATAGTAGACCCAGAAATAGACTTGGCATAAAATATTAATCTGTATGATTTTCCACTAACTAAACGACCATATTTAAAGAAACCATTCCATACAGCATTACTTGAAAAACTACCTGTTCCACTAGCTACAATTTCCATTACATTTGAACCATTGGGGGATGTGGCATCAACTACTGCTGTAGCCACATGTGTTCCTGTGTTATACCAGTATACAGGAGGGGAATTTGTATCACTCTCAAAATTTGGATTGTTGGAGGTAAATATATTACTCCCAACTTTCTCACTCTCACTATTAAGTGGCATATCTAAGACAAGACCTTTGTATAAAGAACCTGTTGAGATTTGATTTTGTCGCCCACCCAAGTCATAAAGACTTTTAACTTCAGTAGCACTTAATGCTCGGTTGTATATGCGAAAATCTTTGATTGAGCCATTAAAATATCTTTGACTGTTTCCAAACTCTACACCAATATACAATAAATCTGAATTACTAATAGACTCATCAGTCATTGAACCACTAGAAACAGAACTAGCCTGTTCTACTCCATCAATATAAAATATTATATCAGAACCATCATGGATAACTAAAACATGTTGCCATTCATTATTAGTTAAATTATGAGAATCCATATCCTTGGTATTATAGCCATCATTGGCACTATTTCTCCACCCAAAGTTTAACTTTTGTCCTAAAATTCTAAACCAATAATTAGAATTTAATGGAGCTGCACCTTTTATTACTATATATTGTGGATTAGTACTTGAATATGTATCAGAAGCTGTAGTATTAACAGGTTTTATCCATGCACTAATACTAATTCCATCAATAACCTGTATGTCAAGAATATTACTGTCTTCAACATCAACATAATCATCAGTTCCATCAAAACTCATATCATCAGTATTCTGAGTAGCACCATAAACAGTACCATGGTTCGCATTCGGTGTAGTGTCTGCAGTTTGAATTTCTTTAACTGATACATCATCAATGTCAAAACTGCTACCACCAGAAGAACCATAAATTCTTAACTGAGTACCATTAGCAGTACCCTGAACAACATAAGTTCCATCAGTATAATAAGTATATCCAACAACCCCCGAGGCATCACTATAAATAGCTATATACCCCCCATTGCCAGAAGAATTAGAAATAGTAAATTTTATTATATAACTTTTTCCAACAGTAAATACATTATTTTGAGATAAAATACTTGTCCCACTATCATCATAACTAGCAACTCCATTAGCTATACTCCACGCAGTACCTGCGCCCCAACCCGTAGAACTATCAAAGCCGCCATTAGTAACTAACTCACTCCCAACCTTCTCACTCTCGCTATTAAGTGGTGCGTGAAAAACAAGGCCTTTATTTATATCACCAGCAGTAATGGTGCCGCCACCACCACCGCCACCAACAGCCAAGCCAATGCTAACGATAAAACCAACTACTATTAAAGCTACGACGACAGAGGTCAGCAAATTATGAATTATGAAATTTTTTATCTTATTTAACATACGAAAATTTAATACGAATGATACGAAAAAATGCTAATGATGCTACAATACGAATAATATAGATACGAATACAACGGACCATACGAATTATACTCTGATCCGCCTCTGCAAGCGGACGAAGCAATCTTCTATATTCTCACAGTCACTTCGACCGATGTCCAAACGAAGTGCGGACGAGCGGAGAAGTCTAATAGCAATAAAGGGTATATTAAAAGAACATATTTTATAGTGGCAAATACAGATTTCTCCACTTCGTCCGCCCCACGGCGGAATCAAGAGAAACTGGGAATGAGACAATTACCTCCCCTTATTATACAACAATTGTACCTCATCTGCCGATAAAGCACGATTGTAGATTTTCACATTTGCTATATCTCCTTCAAAATGTGCCATACTACCACTATACTGTCTTGCTCCTATCCAAATATTTAATGACGATGCATCATCACTGAATAGCATAGCCTTATCATCATTAATATCTACTCCATCCTTATAATATTTAATCGTAGTTCCATCATAGGTTGCAACTAAATGATACCAAGTATTAGGAGATAATGAATTGCTTATTAAATAAGAATTGGCTCCACCATTCACACCACTTCCTAAAAATCCGTATAATCCCCATGCTGAAGTACCTGCGTAATAAATAAAATCTCCAACAGATGATGATGACCAAGTAGTATTCAACCTGCCCAATATTTGCCCATCAAAACTAGTATCACCATTTATCCAAGCAGAAAAAGTAAATGTATTTTCAATATTATTCTTAGATGTAACAATATAGTTAGTGCTACCATCAAAACTCATGCTATCACTATTCTGCGTTGCGCCATAAACAACTCCATGATTTGAATAAGTGGTAGTGTCAGCTGTTTGGATTTCTTTTAAACTAATATCGTCCCAATACGATATATTAGCACCTGAGTTAGAATATAATTGAACATAAACTGTAGTAGCTTCCGGCACAAAGGTAACGCTTAATTTTGTCCAATCAGAATGATTAGGACCGCCATCCGAACCATAATAAGATGCTTCTCCCTGTACAATATCGTCCGACACACCAATGTAGCCAGTGTCAGAGCTAGTAGCTCCCTTAACCCAAGCCACAGTTCTATAAGTAGCTCCAATTGTTAATCCATTAACTTGCTGATAAATGAAATTATAGGGTAAGCCCCCAGAAGTATTAGAATTTGTAACCTGTAGAGAATATGTACCGCTATGTAATTGCGATATAACAGAACTTCTACTCGCGCCCCCTTGGACAGACCAACCCGTGACATCGCCTATTTCCGCATCACCATTAGTAATAGTTTCACCACCCACCTTTTCCCGCTTACTATCCAGCGGCATGTCCAAAACCAAACCCTTTTGCAGACTACCGGTAGATATTATTGGATTGTAAGAATTATACAAAGAAGCTATTTCTTCCGCTGACAAAGCACGATCGTAGATACGGACGTCGCTTAGATCACCATCCAAATAATACCCGCTACCCGTCCGGCGTCCTATAGTCAGACTAGCATTTGAGTCAACATTCTGGGAATTACTACTATCCGTAACTTCCAAAGCATTATTAACATAAATATAACCAACTCCATTACTTCTGATCGCAACTACATGGACCCATTGTCCAGTATTAATTAGTGAGGTTAAAATTTTAGCATTAGCAGAACTATAACCAGTATCAAACCAAAAATAATTATCATCCCCACCATCATATCCAGCTTTTGTGCCTAGAAAAAAACCTTCTGCTACTCCCCAGGTTTGCTTGCCTAAAATATAAAATTGACTATCCGTAGTATTTATCCAAGCGCTGATACTAAAATCACCGGTACCAAAATTTGTTTGAGAAATATTACCCGCATTTATATAATCATCCACTCCATCAAAACTCATCGCCTTATTAGCTTGACCCTGGCGATCGGTAGTATAAGTAGCGCCGTAAATAGCGCCGTTATTACTATAAGGTGTTGCATCTTTAGTGTATATTTGTTTCAAAGAATAATTATCAACCAAAAAATAACCCTGGGTCGCATTTGCAGCAGTTCTGATGTAAATATTAATAGTTGTATCTGTTGCCTTAAAAATCCCTTCATATTTTTGCCATTCGGTCGTACTGATATCAACAAAAGAAGTATCGCCACTAACAAAGGTAGCGCCGGCGGAACTAAAATACGGAATCGTCGGAGAATCTATATTTTTAGCCCAAACAACAACTTTATACAACTCACCCACCGAAGCGGACTTAGCTTGCCAAAAAGCAATCGGTCCTACCGTAGAATTTTTAATTCTAACTGATTTTAAACCAAACTTAAAGTCAGCAGTATAGCTATCTCTAGAACCATTTGTTTTGGAATCAAATGTCCACGAAGTAATACCCGACTCCATGTCAAAATTGGAATGCATTTCATCGCCCACCTTTTCACTCGCCTGATCCAGCTTCCACTCTCCGACCAAACCTTTACTTTTACTACCAATCACCAAATTTTTACTGGCACTTTTACCACCATTATACAAGCTAGCCACTTCTGTGTCAGATAAGGCACGATTGTAGATACGGACGTCCTTGAGCTTTCCCTTAAACTTGCCTGACCGAATAGCTCTGCCGATATATAAAGTATTAGCGGCATTAATAGTTTCTGTGCCCACGCTAGCTGATTGTGCAAAATAATCACCATTTATATAACCCTTCATATAATCTCCTTTAGCATAAACAAAAGTAATATGCGACCAAACGCCGATCATATGTGACGGGTGTTGCTGTATATGGGCGTTACCTATATATGAATAGTAAAAATAATAGCCAGCTGTCCAGCCATCCCCAATATCAAAACCATTGGGCTGATACCAACCAGTATTGTCTGCGTTTGATATAATATGATGATCCTGATCACCAGCATCTTCAGAATAAACCCAAAATGAAATTGTAAGTTCGTCAGTATTCATATCAGCAGTACCAGCATTAATATAATCATCCGTACCATCAAAGGTCATATCATCATCATTCTGCGTCGCGCCATAAACAGTACCGTGATGAGAGTATGGCGTTGCGTCAGCTGTTTTAATTTCTTTAATGCTAACATTGTCAACATACCAAGTGCCACTAGAATATCCTCCACTATCAAAATGAATATATGCGTTAGAGCCACTTATAGTCTCTGTGTAATCGGCTTTTATTAAAGTCCATTCTCCATTAGTGACAGTATTAGCATAATTATATGCAAATCCAGTGCCGTCGCCATGCCTAACACGTAGAGTAGCCCAAGATTTATTCACTGAATATATCCAGGCAGTCACTCTATATTTTTTTCCAGCAATAACACTAAAATTTTCACTCCGTATACCTTCGTTTAAAGCATCTGCAATAAATTTTCGACTATATGTTCCAGTATACACTTGTTCATTACTTTGTTCATTAGTTGTAGGAGAATTATAACTTGACCAATTACTATCTAACTCCATATCTTCATTCATAACCAATTCACTCCCCACTTTCTCACTAGCACTATCCAATGGCCAATAACCAATCAAGCCTTTGTCGGCTGAGGTGCCGACAGAAACATCCGTCGTGCTACTGCTGCCACTACCAAATCCCCAGCCACCAGCCGCCCAGGTAATACCACCAAGAAAACCAACCACTATTAAAGCGGCGATGACGGCCTTTGCCACAACGCCGGGGGTTGCCAACGCCGGGGGTTGCCAACGCCGGGGGTTGGCTTTATTTTTCAATTTTTCCTTGATTTTTACCATGTTTTTTTATTCAACGCCGGGGGTTGCCAACGCCGGGGGTTGTTAGTAGCTATTCAAGATAGACGGCACTGTTGGCAAACATTGCTTTCTTAACTTGATCATCTGACAAAGCATAATTATAAAACTGCACATCATCAATACTGCCAATAAACTCTTCTACGGTAGTGGTAAGCCCACCTATAACCCATACACTGGAAGTACCAACGGGATCAGCCGCATGATCACATGTATTTACCAATATACCATCTTTATACAATCTAACTCTAGTACTACTAGAACCTGTATCTTCCATACTAGCCGCAACGTGAGTCCAAGTATTAAGGCTGACGGTTGATGTTGAATCTGTGCAATTATAAAAACTACCGTCGTTAAAATGATAAATCAAATAATTGGACGAGTTAATTTGTAAAGCATAGTCACGGTTAGATGTTGTGATACCGATTATACCTCGGGTAGCGCCTAAGCTGGTAGGATATATCCATGCAGCAAATGTCACATTAGCATTACCATCAATATTAAAATCAGTATCAAGAGGTTCAATATTTATATAATCTGAAGAACCAGCAAAATTAAGCGCATAACCAAATTTTCCGTCTACCCACGTTACACCATCGCCCGTTAAAGTCCCCGTATAGCCACCATATCTATCATAAGCTGAGGTTCCAGTATTCTCGTCAAAATTCCAATGAGCTGTTGGCTTACCCCCATTCATATCAAAAGCTATTTGTGCTTGAGAACGAACATAATTAAATATCTTAATTTCATCCATGCTGCCAACAAACCTATTAGCATCAGTGTATCGTGTGCCTATTCGTAAATTTGTCCCTAAACCAGGATCTTCACCAGTGCCTGTAGCTATCAACCTGCCATCAAGATATAATTTAACCGCACTAGCGTCGTCAGTAACTGCCACGTGGTACCATGTATTATTAGAAAGTTCTGAAGATGGAATCTCAGCCCTTGCATCAAAACAAATATTGCCATTGCTATCTGTACAAACGCCGGCAACATAATCCTGTAACCACCACCAAGTGCCGCCATTTCTAGCATCCATCATGTATTGCGATCCTGCATTGATGTTGGACTTTTTAAACCACAGCTCTATAGTAATCGCAGTTGGATCTCCTAAATTATCAGCGATATTAATATAATCGCCTCCATCAAACTCTAAACCCCAGCCTATCTTACCCAAGCTATACTGGGGAGAGCCCACGTAAGTACCCAAATAACCGTTACTGCTTATATCTTGTGCTATACTACCACTACCCTCTTCAAAATTCCAATAAGCTAATAGCGGATCCCCACCAAACCCACCATCAACCCAAGAAGATGAACTAGTTTTGTCGGCACCCAAAACAACTGCCGAACCATAATTAAAATCATTGGCAATATCATCAGAACTTAATGCATAGTTATAAAATTTTAATTCATCTAGCCCACCTTCATTATATTGGCCAATATTACCACCAAAGGTCACCGGACCATTGACATACCAAGTGTTCGCAGCAGGCGAACCAGTTCTCGCTGTGCCTGTCTGACTTTCTAATACCCCATCTATATATAGCGCAACTTGTGTCCCGTCCCATATTCCCACTAAATGATGCCAGCTGTCCCGTGTTATAGTGCCGCTCGCATATATTTCACCATTATCGCCTCTAACATACATTGCCACTTGATTATTGGTAGTTTGTCTTATCAACCCATGAGAACCGGCACCATCCCCTCTGCCCATAATAGCGCTCTTATAGCCATTGGTCCAAGTTTCTGAAGCCGGAACATTTATCCATGTTGAAATAGAAAAATAATCAGACCAGCTCGCAGGATAACCCCAATTACTAATAGCAATTCTATCGTCAGACCCATCAAAATATAACCCCCTGCCCAAAACGCCATCCTGCGATCTGTTTGGAGAACCATTTATCGTGCCTTGAAAAGCTGATAGAGTGCTATCAGAAGCCGCTGTATTACCATTTTCTTCAAAAGCATAGTGCAATATTGGATGCGTGCCTTTAGCAGCATACATATCATTTAATATTTGCTTTTCCTCAATAGCATAATCATAAATTCTAAGATCATCAATATAGCCACTATAATACACTCCCGTATTATTTGTTTGGCCGATCATCAAATCATTTCCTTGAACGCCGTTAACATTAAATGTACCTGTTAAAGTGGGGTAGGTGGCTTGTAAAATACCATTCACATATACTTTCACGCCAGCGGTTGAAGACTTAGTCAAGGTAATATATCTCCACTCAGCATTTTCACGTATTATCATATTTGAAGAAACAAAAACTTCATAATCTGTTCCACTTAACTCCATATAAAAATTTACAGTATCTTGATACCAACCCATTTCAAAATTATCATCTATAGCAGTGCCGGCATTAGCAAACATAATATTACAGATGTTATGATTAGAACAGGTGGCATTATCAACGGTTGGATAGATCCACATGCTAATTGACATGTCGCTATTCTTAGACCCAAAAGGCTTTGTAGAATCCGTAACTTGCCACGTATAAGGTAAAGTAATTTTATCCGAGGAAGAATTAAATAATGCAGCATTACCTCTCTTTCCCGGCTCCCAAGAAATATTAGCCGGTATTCCAGTAAAGCCATTACCACTGCTATCATAAGCTATGCCAGGCACAGCGCTATCATCCATTTGCCAATAAGCATAAGGTACTCCCGGATCAGCATTATTATTTGATCCTAAAGCAACTCCTGACCCAATTTTAGGAGTATGGCCGGCTATGCCGGCATTGTAATCAGCAGCCACCTGGGATGCATTTCTCTGATAATTGTAAATTTTTACTTCATCTAAATAACCTTTATACTCATTCGCAATATAAGTCTTACCAAATTGAAAATTTACACCCCCCGCAGTTGGATCCCGACTAGCATCCCAATTAAATGTTTTAATCGCTGCGCCATTAACATAATACACCCCCGTACGTGCGCTCACGTCTCTAGTAACAACAATGTGCTGCCATTGATTATTACTCAAATAATATTCCGGATCTGTTGTAACACCATAATAAAAGCTTGATGTCTCACCATGATAATACTGCAGACCGTCATCTATTTCTAAAGTAAAATCAAATTCATCATAATATGCCTTACCTAAAGGATTTTGACGATAAGTCATATCTGTTGGTCGTATCCAAAAAGATATAGACAAATCACCTTCTACACTTGGTATATCACCAAAGTTGACATAATCATCCACTCCGTCAAAATACATACAACCGCCAGCAACGCACTCATCTTCTCCTACCCACCCAATACTGCCATAAGCTGTCCCATTATATACACCAGTCATATCACAAACATCGCCACCACTAGGACAAGTATTGTAGTCCATTTCATCCATATTCCAATAATGTATTGGATCAGCGCCAGGATTCAAATATGCCCATACATTATATGCCTGAAAAAGATAAACTAAACCCGCCACAATAATAATGGCAGTAAATAATATAGATATATAATAGGTTGTGCTTTTTTTCATTTATTGACTAAATAATTACATTTTATTCAACGCCGGGGGTTGCCAACGCCGGGGGTTGGCTTTATTTTTCAATTTTTCCTTGATTTTTACCATGTTTTTTTATTCAACGCCGGGGGTTGCCTGTTTGATCGCCCTCACGATTGCAGAGGTGTCCTTCAAATTCTCTACATAACTAATACCAACGGTCGGGATAATCATCTGCGCCTCCGGGCCATGAATTTCTTTGCCCAGTTTGACAATCGCTATTTCTCCTTCTTTGGGCTGAGGCCCTGATTGTAAAGGCGTTTGCGACTGAAGATAATAAACATTATCCAACCACAAAGTCTGGCTATTAACATTCTTCACTTGACCAAAATAAGTCTGACCATTATCCAAAAAGACCGCTTGCCATTCTGACTGAATATTATACTCCGCCAAATAATCCACCGAACTCCTTTGGTCTTGCCACCACCAAGCTAATAAAATAATAATCACCGCCAATAAAAGCATTCTACCCAACCAAACGCTAGAGAAAAACAAACTCTGCCATGGGCGTGATGGCTTGTCTATCATTTTGCTAACCGGTCGCTCCATTGTTTGGCGGAGCGGCCGACGAATATCATCAGACATAATTTTATCATTTAAAAGATTAAATACTAATTATACAAAACTTATATGCTATGACAACTTCTTAATAACTAACTGAAACTTTCTTCTGCCCAATAACCAATACAATAATACAACTAATAAAGTCATTATACTAACCCAACGGCTAAATATTTTATCTTTATCCGGCTGATAAACCAGATTAGTGTCGCCATTTGCCCACACCAACATCTGACTAGCCGGCGTGGTTTGATAAACCTCTTGTCCTGATTGATCTTGCCAATAAGGAAAATAACCAAAATTTATTATCGTCGGTCCGCTAGCACTAAACTCTAATTTTTCATTATCCTGCCTGATCATCTCCACCGGCTGCGGTGATAAACGCCAAGCCTCTCTATATTTACTTAATTCTCTGGCTAATTTAACCGGCCCTCCACTAATCGGATTGGCACTAAAATCATCTATAAATAACAAATGACTGCGCATATTTTCCGGAATATTGGCGGGATTGGGGGCGTTTAGCCATATTATCAGACCAGACGCATTGGCTAATTGTTCTAAATCGCCTGTTGCTAAGCTACCGTTTACCATAATATAAGCGAATTTTTCCAATTCCGCTGACTGGGTAGTAGCTAGATCAGTACGCGCTTCCACTATCGGCATATCCAGCAACAAGGGAAATTTATACCATATTTTTACTAAATCACGAAAAGATAAATTATTATTGGAAAAATAAATGCCCGGCTGATAATGCGCGCTATAAACAAACGGCATACTACCAGACAATTCATAAACATCATAATCTTGCAAGCTATAAATCAACTTGGCGCTGGAAAATGCGGATAAAGCGTTTTTCAACTTATCGCTAATAGCCACCACCGTATCTACACCAAAATATTGTAACCGCTCCAACATAGAATCACTGCTTTGCTGACGAAAAGTCGGATCATTGTACAAAGACATCTCCCCCCAGGTAAAACTGTCCGAGACGACCGCCCAAGTTGGACTAAAAAGTGGACTCTCAATCGCGCCTTCAATATACAAACCGCCCGGCACTGCTTGGCCTTGTAAAGGCAATATAGTTTTAAAATAGTGAGGCGAGCCAACCCAGCCTTGATCAGTCGTGGGCTGTTCTACCAATATTCTTTGCCTGTCCGGCAAGGTGGCTAGATAATCAGTCAGTTGGCGAGCCTCTTGGGCGGCCGGATATTTATCCAAAGCAAAATAATAAGGGCTGTCCCAACGCAAATAACGCCAATCAATCTGTCCCGAGCCACCAGCCAAGCGATAATGCCAAGCAATAGTATAAATAAATACAAACACCAATAAAGCCAAGCCCACTCCTCGCCATATTTTATAGGCGCGTGACCATTGCCATAAACTGCTTAAACCGAAAGCGGCCATCGCCAAAAAAATTACATATACAAAAGGAAAAAGTCGGTAATAATGTAGCGGAAAATTAGGCGCGAAAGTGACAATATAGCGACTGGCTAAAATCAATAACCAAATCAATAAAAAGCTTGGCCAAATATACTGGCGGGAATGAATCAATTTTACCAACCCAAAAATACCACAAACAAATACCGCCGCCGCCAACCATTCTAACTGCCCCCATTGACCATGTAATAAAGCCTGCCAATCCCAAGGGAAAAGTAAAAATAAATAATCATGTAAAGCGATGGCCGTGGCGGATGAAGCATAGGGCAAACCTTTCCCAAATGGTATGAGCCACCAAGCAGTCAATAAAAATACCAAGCCCGCTAATTTTGCCATAGATAACCATAATCTACGCCGCCAACGCAATAAACAATACAATAATACCGTCACCAACAAAGCAATGGTAGTGAGTGTGTGAGTCAATACCGTGGCGCTACCAATCACTACCAACCACCACCAATCCCGCATATTTCTAAACCTTTCCCAACGGCGCAATAATGTCAAAAATAATAAAAATAAAGCGATGCCATACAAATTAACAAACATACCGTCAATAATAGACGCGCCCGCCCCCAAAGCATGATTGGATAATAATTTAGGGTAAAATAGAAATGACAAAGCTACCAAATATGCCCACGGTCGTAACTTTCTACCCCACCAGGTGATAACAAACCAGACAAAACTATAAACAAAAGCCAATAAGCTCAATAGTATTGCCAAACGATACCAAAACGCCAAAGCTAATAATTTACCGGCTAGTAAATACAAACCGGCAATCAACATTGGCAACAGTGGTCCATAAAATTGGAACAATGGAAAGCCGCTAAACCAATTCATATCATAACCGGTTATTTTACCTTGCGGCAACCAATCGGCCATTTTTTGCAAACCATAATAATGCGGCAATGTGTCCCACCCAGCCGGCAAGCTACTGCCCAATAGGCCACCAAATTGCGCCAATAAAATAACCAATACTAAAATATGGGGCCACCACTTGGTTAATAATATTCTACTGTTCTGCAAAAATTTCATAAAAACTAAATTGTTTAGCGGGCGATAAATCATGATCTAAATTATTTTGCTTCTACCTAAATTTATTTACATAATGAGAAGGGTAAAGTCGCAATCAAATCATTCCCCTATCACAACGCTGTCGTCAGTGGGCGCTGCCGCACTATCACTAGCCGAGCTATCAAGTGAAACCGTGTCTTGACTGGCCGTCGTATCAATATTATCCACTGTATCTGATGATGGAGCGGCTACCTCATCACCGCTGGCAGTATCAGTAGTTGTACTGCTATCAGTTGTTATATTATCAGTCGTACTAGCAGTATTATTCTCAATCGTGTCATCACTTTCTGTCGGGTCGCTACTAATTGCGTCATCTGCTTGTTCAACGCTGATAGAATCATCCTCAGCCGACGTGGTCTCGGTGGCGCTATTGTCAACATTCACTATTGTGTCATCACTAGTATTGACCGGGCTAACATTCACCACCGGAGCGCTGCTAGCCGGCTCAACAATTTCAGCCGCATCGCTATTACCACCTTGATAATTTAAGCTCGGCATAATCAACAACTCTGTCTGACTCTTGGCCACACCCATAATCTGCTTGACTGCTTGTTCGCTCTGAGGCGGTATAATGGATAATGATCGTTGGTTGGTCGGCGTTGGTTCAGAATTACCCAATAATTCATTCACCGCTACTTGCTGATCATTAATAGACGCCGTCAAAGCCGCCGATTCAGCTAATAAATCATTAATATCTGACCAGCTGTCATCAGCTACCGCATTACTGGCAGTAGCCAGATAATAACGGTTGCCCGGTTGCAAATTAGCAAAGCCTCCCACTACTCCAGCCGAAGCCACTTTCACCAAGCGAATAGTGGATCGGACATCAGTCGGCAGACTATCCACATCTTCATACCCTAAAGCTTTCACATAATCAGCTAATTTACTCTTGTTTATCAAGTCAAACGGTAATATTTGCACTGCCAAGCCAATAGCCGGGTGGAAGCTATCATCATCGGCCCACGTGATATTGACAGTATTGGCGCCGGCAATATAAACCGCGTCACCAACCGTCAAATTACCGTCAGAACCGTCCCAATAATCCTGAGTAATAGCGCCGGCTAATTCCAAATCTCCCGCCAGTTTAACATTGCCGGCCACCACGACATTGCCCAAAAACTCGGCTTTGGCCACGGTTATCTTGCCACCAAAAATAGCATCGCCTTTGACCACTACATTGCCAAATTCTTCATATTCAACAATGGATAAATCAATCGTAGAGCTATCCACATCATCACCGGACACAATTGTTATGACACTGCCACTGGCGGTCACTACCGGATTATTGATGCTCAATAATACTTTAACCTGCCCATACTGCGATGCCGTATCAGCGCAACTACTAATATCCAAAGCGTCAATAGCTTCTTGCACTTGCGCTTCATCCCACTCCGGATACTCTACTAACAATTGTGCTTGATAATCATCACGCGTCTGCTGCTGACAACTGGCAACCGGATCAAAAGCCTCCAAAGCCACGCCAATCGTTCCGGCGGTTCTTTGCGTCGCTTTCATGGCATAACCAGCCGCGGTAGCGGTAGTCAAAAGATCACCCTTGGCAATCGGACCATTCTCCAAACTGACATTCACTGGCGTAGTGCCGGTCAGTACAATAGTACGACCTTCCAAATTCTTCTTCAAAATAACCGCCGGATCAGTTGTTACCACGCCAACAATATTGCGAGCATTGGCTTGAACTGATTTGACAGCCATGACAGTGCCGGCATAATCAGCTACTACGACATCACCGGCCGCCGGTAATTGTTCCCAAGCACAGTCATTAATAACATCCTCATTATTCGTATCAACTACATTCGTATTATTCTTCACATCACAGTACGTATATTCATAAGTATTAAATTCTTCCACTGTCATGCCCGTAATTTGACGTACATCTTGATCATTCAACACGCGTACCGTCATATTTTCCGCCACGTCGCCGTTGGCACTATTATTATTATCACCGCTACTATCAATCGCTTGATCATTATCGGACAGGCTATAATCTTCAAAAACAAAATCCGCTTGACTGATATTACCCACTGCCAAATTTGTACCCGTCCAAGGCAATACTTCACTACGCAATATAGCACTACCATTTTGATAAATAACTTTATTGCCCAGCGTGTTCAATAAGCTACCAGTAGCTATCGTCGTGCTGTCAATTTGTACAGTCCCGTCGGCTGCCACCAAGGCGCCCAGCAAATTAACACCTTCCTGCCATAATAACCAGGATTGACCGCCCAGCAGACGGCTAGATATCAATTTACTGGCATTATTCCCTATCATAGTAGTACCCACTACGGATTCAACATTATCATTGAAGACCATATATTTAACGCTATTATCGCTACTATCAATAAAGCCAATTAAATAATTGTTGTCTAATAAACGACTGGTAGCTACTTTAACCGGCGCAAATGATTGGAAAGTGGCGCTGCTAATAATTTGTAAATCATCTCCTAACACTGCCACGCGACCGGCCGTATCACTCCAAGTCAGCCAAATATTGCCATCCGGCATAATACTGCTAGCAAAATCATTCACTGCCGCCGCCACTATGGTGGTATCAGGAGTTACAGTATTATTATCATAAGATAAGTTGATAGCGTGCAAAGCTTGGTCACTAGCAATATAGAATAAAGCTTCACTATCTTTACCAATACCAACGATCGCTAATTTACCCCCTGCTTGGCTGGATAAGTGCCGTTGGTTGGCAATGGCGCCGCCTTTATTCACAATAGCAGAGTACAAATCTTGGCCACTGCGCCAGGCTACCAAGTTATCATCACTGGCGGTGCGCGCCATGGCAATAGCACTAGCTGGAGTGGAGCTTAAAACTTTAGTAGCCACTAACTTATCCGCATCATTATATATATTTATTTTTGCCAACTGGTCGCTGCTATCCACAAAGGCCAACGCAGTGGTACCGTCTGACCAAGCAGCGGTGGCCACGCTATTGGCCTGGGCTGCGCTCAAGGTGACAGCGCTATTGATAGTAGCTTGACTATCATCAATTCCACCCACAATAGTCATGGCCTGGCTATTGATGGGTAAAGCGTAAGTCACTGTCACCTGATGAGCAGCCCCCATGTCAGGGATATAAAAGAACTTATTATTAAATTTAGCTTGGTATGTCCTACCCTCTTCATCGCTAATGCCGCGAATATCGGCCACGCCCAATCCCCGGCCCGGCAAACTGAAATAATTATCACCCGCTCGGCTGGTAAATTCATAAGTGGCAAAACCAAGATTGATATCATTATCTCCGGCTGTCAGACTAATCGGATCAGAATACTGCCAACCTGAATTATACGGCATAGCTAAGACAACTTTCTCATCCTGTCCCACATTTACATTGATACTATGCCAACGACCCTGATTATTTAACAAATCATAACCAACCGTTTCATCCCAAGACAAGCCCGATAAACCGGTAATGGCGGCTGTTGCCAAAAAGGCTCTACCCTGCTGATCAGCTGTCAACTGCCAATCACTGCCACTAGCGGCAATAGCAGCACGCGCTAATAAAACATTGCCGGCTTGATCCAAGATCACTCTACTCAGCTGACCAGCGGCGCTAGTCACCACTAGCCACCTTTCCCCAGCCAAACTCTGTACATCAACTTTCTCAACACCGGCCACTTGATAAGACCACGCCGTAAATAAAGCATTGTGATCAATCTCACCCATATGCAATCCGGTCGCTGTCACATAAGCCAATATTGTCTGCTTGCCGGATGAACGCAATATCATATCATTCACCGTGTCAGTGGTAACAGTATTGCTCAACACGCTATAATCAGACAAATCAATAGTCAGGCTTTGTAATGCTGGGGTTACACCACCCAGCACAGTCATGATAATTTCTTGACCGGACTGTACTGCTTTGATAGAGCTAACATTGTCAATACTTAAAGCGGTTTCTCCTTTTACAATATTATAATTTGGCGTAATAATAGTATATTTAGCAGTGCCATTATCACTATAACTCAAGAAAATGTTGCCATTGTTTAATGCAACCGCTGCCAAAGCATCAGTGGCGGCGCTATTGAATACAGTTTCGTCCACTTGTAGCTGGCCAGCACTATTTACTACCGCCAAAGTGCCATAATTTGAATTGCCGGCATCGGTATAGACAATCATCACCTGACCACCGGACATAGCAACAACTTGCGTATTGTTCGTGGCGCCGCTATTAAATATACCTCGCGTCTGTTCACTGCCATCACGGTCAAATATGATATAATGACCGCTATCATTATCATCCGCGTCGCTATATACCACTACCCACTTATCATCGCTGGTGGTAACAGTGGCCACATCATGAAAATTACCAGATTGCCATGTAAAGCGACGATCATCCTGAGCATAAACGCTCTGTGTTTTTAATACTAAATTCTCCTGGATCTGCTGCTGAATACTATCAGTCAACCGCGGCGCCAAAACATCACCGGCAATATACAAATCACCATTTACTTCCATACTGCCGGCCACATATAAATCATTTTCATTAGTGACATGATCGGCGGTACTACCCATACCCACGCGTAAATAACCGCCGCGTCCCACCAAAGTAGCCAAATTATTATCACTGTTCACTTCTAGCGCAGCCGTGCCGTCAGCCGGTTTCAAAGTAATAGTAGAATCAAGAGCAGTAGTCTGCAAAGTCATATTTCCTTCCACCGACTTGATCGCCAAATCATTGGTGGTGCTGATTTGATTATTGGTCAAACTCAAATTGTCTACTTTCACCTCCGTGCCAAAGTAACCGCTCGCCCAACGATTGGTATCGTCACCTAAATTATAAATATTATCACTATCAGCCAAGAGAGCAGATTTGAATTTACCCTTCACTTCTATCAAATCGTCGCTGGCATTACCTAAGATCACACCACCTTGTAAATCAGTATCGCCACCCACGGTCAAAGTTCCACTAACCAACAAATTATCAGAAAGCGGGTCATACCAAGAAACGTGGATAAAGGCTTTAATTTCGCTAACTCCGGAAGATCCTTCGGAACTCCCAGAAAAGCTCTCAAGCGCTTTGGCTACTACCGGGCCGGCCTGGGTGGCTTTCATGGCAACACCCGGTGTTGCCGACGTGGTCAAATAATCACCGGCCGCGATTGCGCCATTACTATCATTAACTTTAATATCAACTGTGCCAGCCAGAGCGATCGCTCTACCCATAACATCATTGTCCAAAGTAACGGCCGCTTTAGCGGTAACTACACCAATAACATTATTCTGATATTCACTTTGCGAGCGAATTAAATTATCCGAGCTATCATTGGCGGTGATAACAATATCACCGGTATCTGGTAATTGGCCGCCGACATCCGTCGTGACCGGGAACATCTGCGCCACCACTGATAAGTCGCTATTGACCGAGCCGGCCAAGGCCAGATTACCGAGAGAATCAACTGTGCCCACGGCCGAACTGTCACTATTCATAATGGTCAAGGCCGACTGCCCGGCATTATCATCCAACTCTAGGCTAATACCCCGCACCTGTCCAGAATTTCCAGCATCAGCTTTAACAGTAACACCAGCACTGTCTGATGTAATAGATCCGATACCGACATTATCATTGCCGATCACTAATTCGTCGTCTATTTGGACTTGGCCAGAAGTAGAACTTAAAGTTAATTGGTCACTAGAAGTAATATTACTACCACCAGTTTTATCTAATACCAAGTCACCACCAATGGTCGTATCGCCATCATATATAATATCTAGCGGACCGTTTAATGTCGTACTACCGGCTACTGTCAGTGCGCCATCCAATCTAGCATCGCCATCAGCTTCTAGACTACCCTGCACATATAAACTATTACCAGCCAAACTCAAATCTGGAGAACCGTCGCCTACTTGCAAATTACCATTATTAACCAACAAACTATCACTTTGATCAGCTAAGCTTACCACAAAATTAGAATTAGCTTGATTTGATGTGACTAGCAAATTACCAGTATTACTAGAATCATAATTTACTGTCCATGCATTACTGGTACCAAACTGTAAATGATAATCATTCAGCAATAAATTATTTTGAATCAACTTTGCATAATTACCGCTATAATATCCAATACTCATAAAAACCTCAATTAAACCAACGCCGCTCTCCAAAGATTCGAGTGCTTTTCCTACAATTGGTCCTGATTCCCATTCGTTTAATTTCATACCATAGCCTGGTATAGTAGAGGTTGTAATCATATCCCCAACTCCAATGGAACCGTTTTCGGCGGATACTTTAACAGACACGCGACCATTTAATGCCACTGCTGCATAATGAACGCCCTCTATTTCTATTACTGTGCCCTCGCTAATTTCAGCACCCTCGGGAAATATATTTTCACCAATAACTCGGTATGGCTCAGTCGAAATAACACCTACTATAGGACGAGCATATGCCTCACCACTTTTAACTAGTGCAAAATTTTTACCCTTGACGTTATCTTCCTCATATTCTGGCAAAACAATGTCTCCAGCTTCTACGTTCTCATTCAGCTTGACTCTATACCACTCAGCATAATCAGCCGGAGCACCATTACACGCGAGAAGCGTTCTTGCACTAGCCCCACCAGATCCTGCACTGGCACCACTATGACAAACTCCCTGAGTACTAGTGCCCGCCGGCATATCTATCACTACACCTCCGGTACCCTGTGGATCTAAAACAATATTACTATTAGTCCCGGCATCTCCTGCTTGGATAGTCAAAGATGATTTACTCTGAATCTCAGAAGCTACACCATTTGACATATATATATCATTAGCAATAGTAACATCACCGACGCCACTTGTCTTAAATGTACCAGCTACATCAAGATCTGCCGATGGAGAAGTTGTGCCGATGCCGATCTGACCTGCGGAATCATCTACATAAAAATCTGATGTACCTACAGAAAAATCTGAAGAAAGTACCTGAATAACATCGGACCCCCCATTGAAAACGATTCTCTCCGTGCTAGGGCTAATTCCTATTGTAGCATCCTCAGCCATAGCCACGTTACCATCGACAAATAAATATGTATCAACTTCGATATCACCAGCTACATATAAATCATCGGCATTAGCTATATTGCTTCTACTTTTAGCCGCAGAAGTTGAAAAAGAATTATAAGCTCTGCCGCTGGTACCACCAACATTAATAACAGAGGAAAAAGTCCCGGTTGTACCGGACACCGCTCCACTACTGGTTAAAGATGTAACCGTAGCAGCGCCCGCATTCAAACTCCCATTCACATCTAATAAATAGCCTGGCGCCGTTGTACCGATACCAACCTTACCCTGTGCGGCTGATCCTGTGTGAGCCAAGATAACATCGCCATTTGTATTGCCTGCGCCGCCATATATATAAACATTGCCACCATCTCCACTAGTACCAGCCCCTGCGCCGCCCGATGCTCCGCCAGCGCCACCGGCGCCACCAACCAAATACACGACCCCGCCAGCACCACCGGCGCCACCTATATCGCCGATGGTGCCAGTTGCGCCAACACCTCCAGTACCTCCTTGTATAATATTTGTGCCACCGGCGCCACCAGCATAACCTTCACCGCCAGAAGTGCCATTGCCAACTCCACCAGTGCCACCCTGGATACTATTTCCTCCACCGGCGCCACCGACACCAGCCGAACCAACACCACCAGTGCCACCAAAAACTTCTAATCCTTTACTCCCAGCAGAAGATGTTGCACCAGTTGTCCCAATCACATCAAGCTGAGCAGAAGGCGCCGTCGTCCCGATGCCGACATTACCGGCAAAATATGCTTCTGCGTTAACATCACTACTGTAAACGCTAAACACATTACCAGAGTCATCATCATAATAAGCCAATCCAATTGTACCTACACCGTCCGAATTACCTAAAAATGCTGCTTCCTGCGCACCATTACTCCATACCAATTGAGCTTGACTTACACCATTAACCCCAGCACTAGTATAAACATCTAATTTTGCTCCTGGATCTGTAGTTCCGATGCCGACCTCACCGGAAGAATCTATTCGTATGGCTTCATTAGCATTCGTACTAAGTCTCATAGAATTATCAGCATGATTATACATTATACTCCCTGCGTATGATGAGCTACCCGTCATTCCATCTCCAAACGCTATAACGCTTATATCATTACTACCACTAATTAAAGACAATCCTGCTCCTTGATTACTCACTCCATCTACTTTATATAGTACCAAATCGTCAGCATATGTATAATAACTTCCAGGACTCGTCGTTCCGATGCCGACCTGCCCCGTAGAATTGATCGTTAAAATATCACCGCCGGTTGCTCCATTGGAAGCAACTTGTAAATAATCAGAAGAAGGAGTGGCTGCATGTTCAATTCGTACCGGGGCGTTGCCTGCCGCAGAAGATAATACATGTAGTGAACTGGCAGGAGCTGTCGTTCCGATACCCAATCTATTATTAACATCATCATAAGCACTATTGGCATCATCTCCAAAGAAGATATGGCCCTTGGTAGCATTGGTAGTAGTTTTTAATGTTAAATCTCCACCAGCGTCTGTACTACCTTGTACAATTGGTGATGTTAATGAGGTAACTACATTGACTGTTCCTGTGAAATTAGCAGTTGAAGATATAGTTTGACTATTATAGGTGCCCATATTAGTCGCTACGCCGGTAGTAGAAATATCCCAGTCACCTGAATTTATAGCTACGGTTCCTACTCCACCACCAATAGTTATAACATCAGCTCCAGTTGCACCGGTACCAATATTGATAGTATCTACAGCGGTGCCGGTACCAATATTAATAGTTCTGGCTGAATTAGTTGTTCCTAAATTAATACCTCCTGTACCATTAGGATTGATAGTAATAGCACCATTAGCATCTGTGCTGGATAGGGTGTTACCATCCAGTCTTAAATTATCTGAATCTAATTGGGTAAATGTGCCAGCGCCAGCGCCAGTAATAGACCAATGTGGATCAGTAATTGCGACATCAGCATTTGTATTACCAATAGAAACCGTACCTGATGAGGTACCTGTGTTTATATTAGTGGCAAAGTTAGATGATGCGTTTAAGTTAATAGCTGCTCCTGAGATAGTAGCGCCGGCTGTTCCTGTAATTAAACCTCCCGCTGTTATCGTCCCGGCACCCGTAATATTATTACTGCCCATAGCTAACGCTCCGCTCATTGTTGTAGCTGCTAAAGTATCAATATTGGCAGTACCATCTATCCATAAATCCTGCCACTCATAAGTATTAGAACCCAAATCATAAGTTCCATCTGTGGTTGGCAATAAATCTCCACTAAAGGTTCCTGGATCAAACCCGCCAGATACAACCATATTGCCAGTCACTTCAAAATTATCATCTACATAGACCTTGCCCGTGCCACGTCCTTCTAAGACTAAATTAGAATTGGTAGCTACATCTCCAGCTGTAATATATAGAGGAGCTTTGGAAGAAATAGTGGATGAAGTGGCATTACTCATATAAATATCATTTGCAATGGTAACATCACCTGTGCCTTCCATACTAAACGGTACATAAGAAGTGGCTTGAGTAGCAGAAACTTTGAAATAATCTGCAGTAGCGGTACCAATGTGTAATAAAGAGGTGGGATTGGTAACGCCAATACCAACGGATAAACCTTCGGCCAAAGTTACACCGGCTGTACCGATTGTTACTCCTGTGGTAGTAGCTCCGCCTGCAATATTGGTATTACCCGCCACAGAAAATGTATCTGTTCCAAAATCACCAAACGTAGCAGTAGTAGCAGAAATATTTGCTCCGACCACTGTTACTGTTCCTGAAGTACCCGAAGTGAAAGCTCCATCAATAGTTGTAGCTCCCTTGACCAAGAAATTATCTGTGTCCTCATTACCAAATACAGCCTCGGCGTCTGTAATGTCTGCACCCACTACTTGAATTGCGCCTGTGGCAGTTAATGCTCCATCAATAGTTGTAGCTCCCTTGACCAAGAAATTATCTGTGGCCTCATTACCAAATACAGCCTCGGTGTCTGTAATGTCTGCACCCACTACTTGAATTGCGCCTGTGGCAGTTAATGCTCCATCAATAGTTGTAGCTCCCTTGACCAAGAAATTATCTGCGGCATTGTCTCCAAATACAGCTTGAGTATCTGTAATGTCTGCACCCACTACTTGAATTGCGCCTGTGGCAGTTAATGCTCCATCAATAGTTGTAGCTCCCTTGACCAAAAAATTATCTGCGGCCTCATTACCAAATACAGCCTCGGTGTCTGTAATGTCTGCACCCACTACTGTAACTGCGGCAGTTGTGGTAAAGTTTGTACCTATTTGTGTGTGTCCAAGCACATCAAAGGTATCTGCTGCTGCATCACCAAAGGTTGCTACTGTCTCCTTAATGTCTGCACCCACTACTGTAACTGCGGCAGTTGTGGTAAAGTTTGTACCTATTTGTGTGTGTCC
>JBLYPW010000001.1:0-487038 GCA_048538275.1 Candidatus Komeilibacteria bacterium | reverse complement strand
TTATAACTACCAAAAGAGGCATAGAGGCCTTGGTATGGATGGCTTAACACCTATACAGAAGCTAAACAAGCTAGCCAGTGTAAACCTTTCGCTGCAATGCTACAAGGATTGACAAAAGTAGCTAATTTATAGTATATTAACAAAGCTTAAGAGGGCAAGATGATCGCTCATTCATGAGGATGAGAGGAAAGTCCGAACACCATTTTTGCGCCGTTTTTATAACGGTGTGGGTAGTCGGTAACACCGACCCTATTGTTTTTAGCGATAGAGGACAAGTGCAACAGAGAATAGACCAGCCCAGTCGCTTAACAGCAGCTGGGTGATGGGTGAAACGGTGGTATTCCCAGACGGGAATCAGTCGGCCTGTGGGTTGAGCTGGTAAGAGACCACCAGCGATTATGGTGACATAGTCGGCTAGGTAAACTTCTACTCGGTGCAAGTTCAAGTAGGTTCTCTGCCTTGGGCAGAGACGGGTTGAACGCTATTGATCGTCGCAGCAATGTGGCGGCTAGATAGATGATCATCACCTTTGTCTTTGGATAAAGGGACAGAATTCGGCTTATCAGCCCTCTTAGGCTTTTTTTATGGAAATGCTTTATGAAGAAGTTTGAATTAGTTTTTAATGCCGCCTTGGTACCCATTGATTATTTGCTTTTGTTGGCGGCGGCTATATTGAGCTATCAATTACGTTTTCAATCATTTATAACAGAATTGAGACCGGTAATATTTTCTTTGCCTTGGTCTGATTATATGCAACTAGTTTACCTGATTTTGTTGGGATGGCTAGTTGTTTTTTCTTTGTCAGGACTTTATTCTTTTCAAAGACGTAGTTTGTGGTATGAGTTAAAACAAGTTTGGTTGGCATCTTCTACCGCTACTTTGATTATTATTTTGGCTTTTTTTGTAAATAGCCAGTTATTTTCTTCGCGTTTTATTATATTGGCTTTCTGGATTTTATCTATTATTTTAGTTTCCATAGGGCGCATTATTTTCTATTTGTTGAAAAAAGTTTTTTATAGACATGGTTATGGAGCAAGACGTGTCGTAGTCATCGGCCAGGATAATAATACTTTTAATTTGATAGCGGAGTTGAAAAGGCATCCGGCTATGGGATTTCGCGTGATAGAGCTGATGTCTCAATTTACAGAAAAAGAAATGCAATATTTTGATCGTTTACGCAATAAGTTGATCATTGATGAGGTTATTTGGGCGGATGCTAATTTGCCGGCCAGTCAAAAAGATTTATTATTTGGTTATTGTCAGCAGAACCAGCTTGGTTTTAAATATATCGCTTCTCTTTTGGAAACAAAATTGATTAATTTTTCTGTCGGCACGATCGGCGGTTTGCCCGTTATTGAGATTAATCATACCAGATTGCAGGGTTGGGGTAGGATTATTAAACGCATTTATGATATTATTTTATCCTTTTTTGGTTGTATTGTATTAATTCCCATAACTTTATTTATTGGTTTATTGATTAAATTAGATAGTCGGGGACCTATTTTCGTGCGCTTGCCTAGAGTCGGGCAAGCTGGTCGTCAATTTTATTTATATAAATATCGTTCTATGGTGGATAAGGCTGATAAATTAAAAGAACAAATAGTGACTATGAATGAAAGGGGAGACGGGCCATTATTTAAGATGAAGCATGATCCCCGAGTAACGCGACTGGGCAGGTGGTTGCGAGCCTGGAGCATAGATGAGCTGCCTCAGTTTTTTAATGTTTTGCGGGGTGATATGAGCTTAGTGGGGCCACGGCCGCATGAACCGGAAGAAGTGGCTCGTTATCAGCATAATCAAAGAAAATTATTAACCATAAAACCGGGCGTTACCGGCATGGCACAAGTGTCCGGTAGATCAAATTTATTATTTGAGGAGGAGGTAAGATTGGATACTTATTATATAGAAAACTGGAGTTGGTGGCTTGATTTGCAGATTTTGGTGAAAACAATATGGGTGGTGTTCCGGAGGCAGGGAGTATCTTAATATGAAAGTGGCTTTAGCACATGATCATTTGTTCCAATTGGGCGGCGCCGAACGGGTAGTAGCGGAATTTCACCGTTTATTTCCGGATGCGCCACTTTATACTCTGGTTTATTCTTTGTTGGATGACAATTGGTTTGCCAATATGGATATTCGGACATCAATTTTACAAAGAATTCCGGGAGCTAAAAATCATCTCAAGTATTTTTTATCTTTGATGCCGATTGTTTGGGAGCAATTTGATTTCTCTGATTATGATATAGTATTGTCATCTACTTCGGCGCTGGCTAAAGGATTGATTACTCCTCCCCATGCTTTACATATAAGTTATTGTCATACCCCCACTCGTTATCTTTGGAGCGATGCTCACTCTTATGTAGAAGAGCTCAATCAGCCGCGTTTGATAAAAAAAATTTTACCTCTAATCTTGCATCGGCTGCGGATGTGGGATTTATTTGCTGCCCAGCGAGTGGATCGTTTTATTGCAAATTCAGATTTTGTGGCCCGACGAATTCGTAAATATTATAATCGGCCGGCTCAGGTTATTTATCCGCCAGTGCCGACGGAGCAGTATCGGATCAGCCCTACCATTGGGGATTATTATATTATCATTTCTCGTTTACGACCTTATAAAAAAGTTGATTTGGCGATTCGGGCGTTTAATGAATTGGGCTTACCTCTATTAGTCATTGGTGATGGGGAAGAAAGCGCTCGTTTGCGACAATTAGCAAAATCAAATATTAGATTTTTAGGTGCAATATCAGAGGCGGATAAAATAAAATATTTACAAAAAGCAATTGCTTTTATTCATCCGCAGGTTGAGGATTTTGGCATTGCTGCCGTGGAAGCGATGGCTGCTGGTCGGCCGGTTATTGCTTTTGCCGGTGGCGGAGCCTTGGAAACGGTAGTAGAGGGGGTATCGGGTACTTTTTTTCAAGAACAATCTTGGGAGTGCTTGACTCATAAAATTTTACAGTTTGATAGCCGAGATTATGACCCACAATTGATAAGAGCTAGCGCATTAAAATACTCGCCCGAGCGTTTTCGTCAGGAAATAAACGATTTTATTGCTCAAGCTTGGCAAGATTTTAATCAAGTAAATAAGATCTAATTTATATCAATTATTAATTTTTTATATTGATATTATATGAAAAACAAGATGCTGGTTTTAGTGATAGAGTTATTAATTGCTTCATTGGCCGGTGTGGGCTTGGGCTGGTTTTTTTATACTATATCTATTTGATTTATGCGTTTAGGTATTGACCTGCGGTCATTACAATCCCAACCCTGGTCAGGTATTGGCTATTATACCGATCAGCTAACTCATTTTTTGGCGCCAGCCAATGATTTATTTTTTTTCTTAAATCAGTCTAGTCCGGTTAATCTACCCTCTTGGTATGCGGAACACGGTACCATAGAGCAGAATTATATGCCTAGTAAAGCGTTTAATATGTCTACTCGCGTGTTTGCTAGGCCCTATATTCACGGCACTGTGCGGCCAGATTTGCTCTGGTTACCCAGCCACAATTTTACTAGTTGGGCAAAAGATATTCCGGCGGTGCTTACCATTCACGATCTTTCTTGGCTGATAAATCCACATTGGTATAATTGGCGTCGTCGCGCTTGGCATTATTTATTAAATTTTTCCAGATTATTACATAAAGCCAGTCACTTGGTTGCGGTTTCACAAAGCACTAAGCGTGATCTGATAGATTTATTATCAGTGCCGGATGAAAAAATATCTGTTATACACTCTGGTCTTGAGTTTGATTATCAAAAAAAATGGGCTCCCAGTAAAGACGCGCCTGATAAATATTTTGTTTTCGTGGCTACTTGGGAACCTCGCAAAAATATTGTTAGTATTGTATTGGCCTGGCAAAGATTACGACGGCAACGACAAACTCAACAGTCTCTGGTTTTGATTGGCGTGCCCGGTTGGGGTGGTTTAGCCAAATGGTTGCATCAACAAGCCGTAGACAGCCAAGGCGCTTTGCAATTGCGGACAGCGGTGGATGAGCATACCAAGTATAGTTTATTAGCAAACAGCAGTGCTTTATTGTGGCCTAGCTTTTATGAAGGATTTGGTTATCCTCCCTTGGAAGCATTATTGTTGGGACGACCGGTAATTACCAGTAATGGCAGTTCTATAGGGGAGATTGTTGGTAATCATGCTATTATGATCAATCCTTATAATATCAATGAATTAGCCGCCGCAATGCTTTTGGTGGAAGAAAATAAAGTAGTCGGCCCCAGTCCCGCTGAAATTGATAAAATTGCCAGCTATTTTAGTTGGCAAAGAGCGGTGGATCAATATAATGAATTATTTTCTAGATTATTACATGAGCAAAAATAAACCGTTGAAAATTGGTATTGACGCTCGCATGTACGGACCCCGTTCTCGTGGACTGGGGCGTTATGTTCAGCAGTTGGTGGATCATTTGGCTCAACTTGATACTTATAATGAGTATTATATTTTATTAGGACCGCATAACTGGGATGATTTTCAAACTAAGAATAAAAATTTTGTCAAAATTTTGGTAAAATCTCATTGGTATAGTTGGCGAGAGCAAATTTTTTTACCACTATTATTGTGGCGTTTGCGTTTGGATATAATGCATTGGCCACATTTTAATGTGCCTTTGCTTTATCGCGGTTCTTTCATTGTTACTATTCATGATTTGATTATGTCGCATTATCCTGATAGTCGGGCTACTACTTTGCCGGCTTGGTTGTATTGGTTAAAATTGCAAGCTTATCGTTTTGTGTTAAGGCACGCTATTATAAAGTCATCTAGCATTATTACCGTTTCTCATTTTACCAAGCAGGATATTGAAAGATATTATCCGCAGGTAATGCATAAAATATCAGTCACTCATCTGGGTTTTGCAGTAGATCATCAAATTAGTCAGCCGGTTGACTTATCTCATTATGGTATAGATCGCCCTTATATATTATATGTTGGGGCGGCCTATCCTCATAAAAATTTATATCGTTTATTGCAGGCTTGGAAATTACTCCAACCCGAGCTTAAAGATGCTTATCAGTTGGTTTTAGTGGGTCAGCGTGATTGGTTTTATCAAACTTTACAAGATGAGAGTCGTGAGCAACAACTGGATCGCAATGTTGTATTTACTGGCTATATTTATGATAAAGAATTGCCTATATTTTATCAGTTCAGTTTAGCGTATATTTTTCCATCTTATTTGGAAGGGTTTGGTTTGCCGGCCATAGAAGCGCAAAGCTATGGTATTCCCGTATTGGCTGCCAACAATTCATCCTTGCCTGAGGTGTTGGCAGAGTCAGCTGTTTATTTTGATCCTTTTGATATCAATGATATTGCTGCCAAGATGGCTAAAGTCATCAGTAATGAGGATTTGCGTGATAAATTAAAACAGGCTGGTTATAAAAATACTCAGCGATTTGATTGGAATAAATTAGCTCAGCAAACCAAACAAATTTATACTAAGGTGGGCCAATGGTTGAGATCCGTTCAATAGCCTTGCATCGCCCGATAAAAAATGCTAAGATTATTGATGTTTTAGAAAGTAACACTATTTTGTTGATATATTATGCGTGAAAATAAAGGTTTTTCCAGAAAAAAAGTCTGGCTGACAATGGTCGGCATTTTTATTTTGTTAATATTTGCTATTGGTATTATTTATCCACAATATCCGGACCAAGCACCGCTGGCTGCTTGGTTTAATAAATTTACACCAAAATTGGGTTTGGATTTGCAAGGTGGTGCGCATCTGGTTTATCAAGCGGATTTGAGTCAGGTCAGTAATAGCGACGCCGGCTCAGCTTTAGAAGGTGTTCGCGATGTTATTGAACGGCGTGTCAATGCTTTTGGTGTGGCCGAACCATTGGTACAGACCAGTAGCCATGATCGTTTAATAGTTGAATTGGCCGGGGTTTTTGATGTAAATGAAGCCATTAAGCAAATTGGAGAAACCCCATTACTGGAGTTTAAAACTGAGAATCCGGCTTATTCACAGCCACCGCCACTAACGGCAGAGCAACAAAAACAATTGGATGATTTTAATACAGCCGCCCAAGAAAAGGCGGAGAGTTTAATTCAACAATTAGACCAGGGAGCTGATTTTGCTGAGTTAGCTCAAGCGAATTCTGATGATCCCGGTAGTGCTAGCCAGGGTGGCGAATTGGGTTGGGCAAAAAAAGGATCTTATGTGCCCGAATTTGAAACGGCTCTATGGGATAATCTAGAGGATGGCGAATATACTAAAGTAGCGGTTGAAAGTGATTTTGGTTATCATATTATTTTCCGAGAAGCTAGTCGGGGGGAGGGCGATCAAGCCGAGGTGCAGGCTCGTCATATATTGATAAAGACGCAACGACCTAGTGATATAGTTCCTCTACCAGAACAATGGTTGAATACTGATTTGACCGGTAAAAATTTACAGTCCGCAGCCGTTGTTTTTGATCCGCAAACCAGCCAGCCAGAAGTGAGCTTAAAATTTGACGACGCTGGTAAAGAACTTTTCGCGCAGCTAACGCGAGACAATGTCGGCAAACCGATTGCTATATTTTTGGATGGTCAGCCCATTTCCGTGCCGCTGGTAAATGAAGAAATTACCCAAGGGGAGGCTGTGATTCAAGGCAATTTCCAATTACCGGAGGCAAAATTATTGACCCAACGTTTAAATGCCGGCGCCTTGCCCGTGCCGATTGAATTAATTAGCCAGCAGACCATTGGTCCTTCACTGGGTAAAATTTCTTTACAACAAAGCTTATTAGCCGGTTTATTGGGTTTGTTATTGGTGGGCATATTTATGTTGGTCTTTTATCGCTTGCCCGGTATTTTAGCGGTACTAGCATTAGTTATTTATACTATTATTGCTTTAGCGATATTTGAGCTTATTCCTATTACTTTGACATTGGCCGGTATCGCTGGATTTATATTATCTGTTGGTATGGCGGTTGATGCCAATGTTCTTATTTTTGAGCGTATGCGTGAAGAATTACGCTGGGGCAAGCCAATGGGAACGGCTGTAGAAGAAGGATTTAAGCGGGCTTGGGCGCCTATTCGTGATTCTAATATATCCAGTTTGATTACCTGTTTGATTTTAATTTGGTTTGGTACCAGCATTATCAAGGGTTTTGCCATTACCTTGGGTATTGGTATTTTAGTGTCAATGTTTTCCGCTATCACCGTTACTCGTACTTTGATGCGATTATTAGTGAAGCGGGGATTGACTCGCCATCTTTGGTTATTTAATGTAAGTAAGAAAATAAAAGAAAATGTTTAATATTATTGGCAAAAGAAAATATTGGTTTGGCATATCAGTCATACTTGTCATTATAAGTTTTATTGCTTTGTGGCAATGGGGTTTAAACTGGGGCATAGATTTTACGGGCGGGAGTTTAATGGAAGTGTCCATCGATGACAATGCTATCAGTAATGAGAATATTGCGCAGACTTTGACGACTGCCGGCTATAATGGCGTACAGGTGCAGCCCAGCACTGATAATTTAGTATTGATTAGATTAGAGTCATTGACTGAGGAACAACACCAAGCGGTTTTGCAGACTTTAGAAGAAAACTTTCATCAAGTTGATGAGGATGGCAATATCATCAGTCAAATTCAGGAAGAGCGTTTTGAATCAATTGGCCCGACCATTGGAGCGGAGCTGAAGTCTAAAGCCTTGAGCGCTATCATTTGGGTTTTATTAGCGATTGTGGCTTATATTGCCTTTGCTTTTCGCAAGGTATCTTATCCGGTCGCTTCCTGGAAATATGGCATTTCCGCAATCATTGCTTTGGCGCATGATATTTTTATTACTATTGGTCTTTTTAGCATTTTAGGTCATTATTTGGGTTATCAGATTGATTCATTATTTGTTACCGCTTTATTGACTATAATGGGATTTTCCGTACATGACACCATTGTTACTTTTGATCGTACCCGTGAGAATTTGTTTCGTCATCAAAACCAGACTTTCTCGGATATTGTTAATAATAGTATAAATGAGACTTTGGTGCGTTCTCTAAATACTTCATTGACGACAATGATAGTATTATTGGCGGTTTATCTCTTTGGTGGCGCCTCTATTCAGCACTTTATTCTAGCCTTGCTATTTGGTATTGTGATTGGTACTTATTCTTCAATTTTCTTGGCCAGCCCATTATTATTGGTGTGGTATAAGGGGTGGAAAAAACAGCCATAATTTTAATAATTTTAACCTTGAAGGTCTAGACCTTCAAGGTTAATCGCTGCAGAAAGTAGTGGTTATTCTTTAGCTGAGTTGGAAAACTCATTTTCTTAGCTAATTTTACCACTACTTTTTAGTTTTGCGCCACCGTTAATATTTTACAGCCACATGCTCTTGACATAATTTTTCATATATGTTAGTATAATAATGCTTTAGGTTGACGTATAGCAATAATTATGCTATATTTTTCAACGGTCAACCTATGCTACACCGTTGTGCTTGAACGGTATTTAATTGCATTATTATAAAAATATGAGTGAAAATAAAGATTTTACAGCTACTAGCGCTGATTCTATTTTGGATAAGGTATTGTCATCGCAAACAGCTGAAAATATTGCTAATTTTGATCCTACCTCAATACTACATTTATTATTTTCCAAGCTTAATGAGCGGGAGCGGCAGGTCATTGTACATCGCTATGGTTTGGAAGAAGGCGAAGCCAAAACCTTGGAAGAAATTGGACGACTTTTTAATGTTACCCGCGAACGCATAAGACAGATTGAAAATTCTTCAATTCGTAAAATAAAGAGTCATCCTGAGATTGAAGAAAAGCTCAAGCCGGTGGAGAGCCTGATTAACAGTATTTTAGAAGAATATGGCGGTGTGATGCGTGAGGACAATCTCTTTGATAAAATTTTAAGTTATAGTGGAGCTAAGCAAATCAGTCGGACCGCTACTAATTTTATTATCACTCATTTATTGGGTCATAAACTAGAAAAGATCAATAAACATAGTAAATTACATGATAGCTGGAAATTACCTAGCGCTGAGTTGGAAATTGTAGAGGATTTAGTGGACCACTTGATTGAAATTTTACACGAAAACAAAGAACCTTTAGCTAGACATTATCTGTTGGATGCTTTGCAGAGAAGGGCCGTGAAAGCCAAAGAGCAGGGCATGCTCAATGATAGTATCTTGGATAATATTTTGGACTTGACTACGAAAATTGATAGCAATCCCTTTGATGAATGGGGCTTAGTTGATTGGCGCTCTATTACTCCCAAGCGTATGAATGATAAGATTTATTTAGTCATGAAAAAAGAAGGTAAGCCAATGCATTTTAATGAGATAGCAGAAAAAATCAACGCAGCCGGTTTTGACAAAAAGAAAGCTTATCCGGCCACCATTCACAATGAACTGATTTTGGATGACAAGTATGTTTTGGTGGGTCGTGGCATCTATGCCCTCAAAGAGTGGGGCTATCATCCTGGCGTAGTAGCCGATGTTATTACTGAAGTTTTACAAGAAGCTGATGAACCTTTGACCAAGGAAGAGATTATTAAACGGGTATTGGCTAAAAGAATCGTAAAGAAAAGCACCATCCAATTATCTTTAATGAATAAGGATCGTTTTGCCAAAGTAGGTAGAAACAAGTATACTTTAGTTGAGAAGAAGTAAATATTAGCAGTACTTTGTTATTTATTTCCCCTTGCGATTGATAGACTTGATCAATCGCTTAACTTGTCAGATTTGACCCCATGCAAATCTATTTTGATTTATCTTTTTTTAGACACTTATTAGATCTATCCGTACCACAGATTATGTGGCAGCTTTTTATAAATGGCGGATGGGTCTTTTTTGTTTTTTTAATTTTGAGTTTTACTTGGAGTTTGTGGATTAAATATCGTCAGGAAAAGTATGCTGCGGCAGTAAATTTTGTTTTATTGGCCATTGACGTGCCACGTGATAATGAGCAATCGCCTAAAGCAGTAGAGCATTTTATGACCAATTTGGCTGGTGCTCATTCGCCTTTTAGCAAATGGGAAGAATGGTGGGAAGGAGCCCATCAGCAATGTTTTTCTTTAGAGATCGTCTCTATAGACGGCTATATTCAGTTTTTAATACGTACCCCTGATTATGCGCGTGATATGGTGGAGGCTGGTATCTATGCACAATATCCAGAAGCGGAGATTACCGAGGTAAATGATTATGTAGACAGCATCCCCGATCATTATCCTGATGATAATTATAATTTTTGGGCTTCAGAGTTGGTACCGGTTACCGACGAGGCTTTTCCTTTGCGCACTTATATTGACTTTGAGCATTCTTTGACGCAAGAATTGAAAGATCCATTGGCGGCTCTTTTGGAGATGTTTTCTAGAGTCGGTCGGGGTGAGCAAATGTGGTTTCAAATTATTGTCAAACCTACCGATGACAAGTGGAAAGTCAAGGCGCAAAGAGTGGTAAATAAGTTAATTGGCGCCAAGGAGCCCAGTCCCAGCCCCGGTATTTTTGGCGGTATATTTAAGTTTTTTGGTGAGTTTTTTATGGACTTTTTACATGCTATTTTTGGTACGGGTCCGTCTTCGCCAGGAGACAAAAAAGATGATTTGCCCTCGCGCATGCTTTATTTATCGCCCGGACAAAGACATACAGTTGATGCGGTAGAAAGAAAGATGTCCAAACTTGGTTTTTATTGTAAAATAAGAGTAGCTTATGTTGCTCATAAAGAGGCTTATCAAAAAGCAAAACGCGTGGGTACTTTTTTTGCCGCCATTAAACAATATAATACGCTCAATGCTAATGCCTTGAAGCCCTCCAAAGAAGCAACCACTAAAGCTCAGTATTTTTTTGCCAAACGCCGAGTCATTGCCAAACAAAATAGATTTATGGCTGCGTATAAAGCGCGTAGCTCGTGGCGAGGAATGCCGGAGTTTGTTTTGAATATTGAAGAGCTGGCTACGCTTTATCATTTCCCGGCCTATACTATCAAAGCGCCTCTTTTGAAACGGACTGAGGCTAAAAAAGCCGAGCCGCCAGCCAGCTTGCCGCTTGATCAAGATTTGCCCGCCCCCGCATCACAGCCAGCTGCCCAAGACAGCCCTCAGCCGGCAACCGATAAGCCGGTCAGAAAAGTTGATTATTTGCCGGACGAGTTAAAGCAATATGATTTTGCCAATGATTATTTTGAAAAAAAGTTTGCCAAACAAGTAGCTGAGGATCAGGCCAGTGCTCAGCCCCAGGAGGGTCAAGCGAAGCAAAAGCCCGATGATGAGGTGACTCCAACACCGCCCGGTAATTTACCTTTTGTTGATTAAATTATGACAGATCAAAATTATGAAGAACAAGTAGTCGCCTTTGGCGTGACCAATTATCGCAATATTGAGCGTAAATTTGGTATCAAGGTCAAAGATAGACGCAATCATATGTATCTCATCGGTAAAACCGGTGTAGGTAAGTCTACTATGCTGGAAAATATGATTGTGCAGGATATTCAAGCGGGTCGGGGAGTGGCCGTAGTGGATCCGCACGGCGATACCGTAGAAAAAATCGTCAGTTATATTCCTACTAGTCGCATCAATGATACGATATATTTTAATCCGGCGGATATCAACTATCCCTTTGCTTTTAATGTTTTGGAAAAAGTAGATAAAGAACACCAACATTTGGTGGCTTCTGGTTTGATTGGTGTTTTTCGTAAAATTTGGGCTGATACCTGGGGTCCGCGTTTGGAATATGTACTGCGTAATGCTATTTTGGCTTTATTAGAATTTCCGGATTCTACTTTACTGGGCATTATGCGCATGTTGGTAGATCAGGATTATCGCCGCAAGGTAGTGGGGCAAGTGACTGACCCGGTAGTAAAGTCATTTTGGATAGATGAATATGAAAAATATAAGGGTAATTTTCAAGTAGAAGCCATCGCTCCTATTCAGAATAAAGTCGGTGCTTTTTTATCATCTTTTTTGATTCGCAATGTCGTTGGTCAGATCAAATCAAGTATTGATTTGCGTGATGTTATGGATAATAAGAAAATATTACTTCTGAATTTGTCAAAAGGGCGTATCGGCGAGGACAATTCTGCTTTATTGGGAGCTATGATGATTACCAAAATACAGCTGGCCGCCATGAGTCGGGTGGATATTCCCGAACAACAGCGCAATGATTTTTATATGTATATTGATGAATTTCAAAACTTTGCCACTGAGTCTTTTGCCGAAATTTTATCAGAGGCTCGTAAATATCATTTGAATATGATTTTAGCCCATCAGTATCGGGAGCAGCTTGATGAGAGAGTACAGGCGGCTATCGTTGGTAATGTTGGCACTTTGATAAGTTTTCGGGTTGGTGCTGATGATGCTGAGTTTTTAGAAAAAGAATTTTTCCCGCAATTTGATAAAAATGATCTGGTAAATTTAAGTAAATATCATTTTTATAATAAATTAATGATTGATGGCGTGACTTCACCCGCTTTTTCGGCCAAGGGTTTACCGCCTTTGCTAACCGGTGATGATATGACGGATAATTTACAAAAAGTTATTAAAGTGTCCCGCCAGCGATATTGTAAACAGCGAGAAATTATTGAGGATAAAATATCGCGCTGGAGTTCTACGGCCGAGTCCACTGTTGGCGGTCAGCAGAGTAAAGATAAAAAAGAGGATAAGCCCGGATTTAAGGCCAATTGTTCGCGTTGCGGCATTGAAACGTCCGTTCCTTTTAAGCCGGATGGCGTGCGTCCCATTTTTTGTCCTGATTGTTTGAAATTGTTTAAAGCCGGTAAAATTTCTAGAGAAGCAATAATGACCAACCCAGTAAGCAATACTGGCGCTGATGCTGATACAGCTAGGACCGACAAACCCAAAGAAGCCATATCCTTAGATCAAGCATTGTCTGCACCACCCACTAAATTTAAATAATTTGGCTGCGTATTTTTTTGATATATGTTATAATACGGCTATATTAGTAGCTGTTTTTTTATGTCATTACAAAAAACCGTTAACGATATTAGAGACTTGCGTATTCAAGGAGCAACGGCAGTAGCCAGAGTCGGTATTCAGGCTTTGGTGGAGGTTGGTCAGAGCGCCCGGCGCGGCGGTCTTGATTTTATGCATAAAATAAAAAGCGCTATAGATGATTTGGCTGATGCTCGCCCGACCGAGCCTTTGCTGCACAATGGCTTGAATTATATTTTATTTTCTTTGCAGCAAAATGATATCAGTGATTTGTCTATTGCCAAAGCTACTTTGGATCAGGCGGGAGGCACTTATTTACAATTGATGGCTACCGGAGAGCAAAAATTAATTGATGCCGGGCAAAGCCTAGTTAAGAAAAATTATAAAGTTTTGACCCATTGTCATTCGTCAGCGGTAGAAAAAATATTAGTCCAGGCTTATCAAAAAAAATCATTTAGTGTATTTAATTCAGAAACCAGACCTTTGTTGCAGGGACATATTACAGCTACCAATTTACTAACCAATGGTTTACCAGTTACTATGGTGGCCGACAGTGCTTTGGCTTGGGTAGCCAGTCGTGCTAGCGGCAAAGATTTGGCTATGAACATGGTGATAGTCGGTGCCGACAGTATTAGTTGGGCCGGTGATATTTATAATAAAATTGGTAGTTATAGCCTGGCTTTAGCAGCTCATACGGCTAAAATACCATTTTATGTGGCAGCTATTGGCCTCAAAATGGACGCAGATGATAAGATAGAGATAGAATTGAGGGATGATGAAGAAATTTGGCCAGACAGGCCAGAGGGCTTAAAAATATTAAACTTGGCTTTTGACCGCGTACCGGCTAAATATATTACCGGCATCATTACAGAGTTTGGTATTGTTAAGCCCGGACAGTTAAAAAATAAGGTGGCCAAAACTTACCCATGGCTACTGCAGAAAAATTAACAATTGCGTTTCATACATTTTTGTCACTTTGACTGTAATTCATGGGTATTGCTATTAGACTTCTCCGCTCGTCCGCACTGCGTTTGGACATCGGTCGAAGTGACGAGGAAGTGTGATGAGCAGATAAGGGCACCGTCAGACGCCGCAAGCCCCGTCAGACGCCGCAAGCCCCGTCACTTTGACTGTAATTCATGGGTATTGCTATTAGACTTCTCCGCTCGTCCGCACTGCGTTTGGACATCGGTCGAAGTGACGAGGAAGTGTGATGAGTAGAGACAAAGGACCCTGTCAGACGGGCCTCGTCAGCTTAAGCTGACGTGACGGGCTTCCCCTCGTCATTTCAACCAAGCCATCATACCCCCTCCGTCACTTCGACCGAGCGCAAGCGAGCGGAGAAGTCTCTCAGCACACCACTCCTTTATAGACTCTCCACTCATCCGCACTGCGTTTGACAGCGGGGCAAGTAAATTAATTTTTAATATTTAGTATTATTATGTATAGTCAATTTAATTTTTATAAATTTACTAAGCCGTTTAATCCGGAAAAGCATATTATCGCCAAATTCTATTTTGACGCGCCTAGCTTGTCGTGGCGCGAGGCCGTGCATGCTATTGCCGGTGAAAGTTCTATCGGTACCTGGACAAAGATTGCTAGGTTATCAAAAGCGCAGTATAAAAAATTGGCACCTAAGATTATTGGGGAAGACCGACGCAAGCATATGGTAAAAATAGCCTATCCTTTAGCTTTATTTGAAGAGGGTAATATTCCTCAGTTATTATCCAGTATTGCTGGTAATATATTTTCCATGAAAGTAGTGGAGCATTTACGTTTGGAAGATATAGAGTTTCCCAAAAGCTATATAAAAAGTATGCCCGGCCCAAGATTTGGTATTGATGGCTTACGTAGATTACTGAATATTCAGGGGCGGCCTTTAGTAGGATCTATCGTCAAGCCTAAGGTTGGTCTGACCGCCAAGCAACACGCCAATGCTTGTTATCAGCTTTGGAAAAACGGTGTTGATGTCGTCAAAGATGATGAAAATCTAACTGATCAGGATTTCAATCATTTCCGAGAAAGAGTGCGCGAGGTATTGAAGATGCGCAGGCGGGTAGAAAAAGAAACCGGCCAGAAAAAAATGGCTATTATCAATATCACCGCACCTTATAATGAGGCTCTAAAAAGAGCTAAATATATCAAAGCTCATGGGGGATTTTGTATGATGGTGGATATTATTGCCATGGGATGGAGCGCAATACAGTCTTTGCGTCAGGAAAACTTAGGATTGGTGATGCATGGTCATCGCGCCGGACATTCAATGTTTTCTCGTTTGCCAGAGCATGGTATGAGCATGTTGGTGGTCGCTAAATTAGCACGGCTGGCTGGTATTGACGAGTTACACACTGGTACCGTGGTGGGAAAAATGGACGGGGATAGTAAAGTAGTAACTGAATTGGATGACTTTCTCAAAGAGGATTGGGCTCATTTTGATAATCTGCGTAGTGATTGGAGCAGTATTAAACCGGTTATGCCGGTGGCCTCGGGTGGTTTGCAGCCGGGCATGATTCCTAATGTGGTTAAATATATCGGGCAAGAGGTGATTATCAATTTTGGTGGCGGTATTTTTGGTCATCCGCAAGGCGTAGCAGCTGGCGCTCGGGCGGCCCATCAAGCATTGCAGGCTACTTTAGCCGGTATTTCTTTGACTAAGGCAGCTCAAGAACATAAAGAATTAGCCACTGCTTTGAAGTATTGGCAGGAGTGATGATTTATTTTCTTCAGAAATATATTTTGATTTACTTGGTAAGCGTTAAGTTTACCACCGCCTTGGACGAAATGCCGCCAGCGGCGGCATAAGTCAATAAGTGGGTAAGTTGTACAGGGTGAGACAAAAAATGACAAGCAAAAATCGCCTCAGCCACAGCATGGGCGTAGCAAGTTTTGTTCTATCAATTATTTCTAATTTTTAATTATTAATTTTTTTATGGCAGCACCATATTATCTCAAGGTAAAAAAGTTGGATTTTTCTACCGGCCAAGTTTTAATCGCTTTATTGAATGAAGAAGAGGCTTATCATTATGGCATTCATGCCGGTGATAAAATTTCTTTACATTGGCGCGGTAGAAAAAAAGTGGTGGTAGAAGCCAATCTTTCAGATAAACATATCAAGCCGGGCGAAATTGGCCTATATGAAGATGTCTGGACCCGCCATGCCGTGGAAAGTAATGAAATAGTAGAGGTAGAAGTTTTGGGCAGGCCGGCTTCGGTGCAGGCCATCAAAAGAAAATTGACAGGCAAGCGTTTGACCAAGCAAGATGCGCAATCCATCATTACCGATATAGTCAATAATCGTTTGAGCAATACGGAGATCACTTATTTTGTGGCGGCGACTTATATGTATCCATATACCAATCAGGAGCTTGTTCATATGACACGGGCGATAGCCGAAACGGGCGAGACAATACATTATAAAGGCTTGGTGGTAGATAAACATTCGGTCGGCGGCTTGGCGGGTAATAGAACAACTATGGTTATTATCCCAATTATTTCTGCCCTAGGCTTAAAAATACCAAAAACTTCCTCACGAGCGATTACTTCACCGGCCGGCACGTCAGATACTATGGAGGTATTGGCCCCGGTCACATTCTCGGCTTCTGAAATGAAAGAAATAGTACGCAAAACCGGCGCTTGCATGGTTTGGGGCGGCGGTTTTAATCTGGCACCGGCTGATGATAGGATACTAAAAGTGACTTATCCTTTATCTTTGGAGCCTTATGATAAAATGATAGTGTCGGTCATGGCTAAAAAAGTCGCTACCTCGGTCAATCATTTGATTATTGATATGCCTGTCGGGGAGACAGCTAAAATTCCGGATATGAAGACAGCCGCTATGTTAGAAAGAAAATTTAAATATGTGGCCCGGCAATTTGGCATCAAGATTAAGGTGATCAAAACTTTGAGTTTGGATCCGATCGGCCAGGGCATTGGCCCTTCTTTGGAAGCGCGCGATGTTTTGCGCGTATTACAGCAAAAAGATATTCGTCCCTTTGATTTAGAAAAGAAATCTGTTAGATTGGCCGGAGAACTATTAGAATTGGCCGGTAAAGCGCCCAAGGGCAAGGGCCAGGCATTGGCAAAAAAGACTTTGGCATCAGGGGCGGCTTGGCAGCAAATGCAGGCCATCATCAAAGCCCAAGGCGGACAACACAAAATTGATTCGGAGGATATTACTATTGGCGCTATTAAGCATTATATAAATGCGCCCCGGAGCGGCAAGATTGTTTTGACAGACAATAAAAAAATCAATACTCTATGTAGGATTTTGGGAGCGCCTAAGGATAAATTAGCCGGTATTTATTTGAATGTTGAGTATGGTGATACAGTTAAGAAGGATCAGCGATTGTTTACTTTATATGCACAAAGCCAACAGCGTATGGCTTTGGCCAAGGCGGCTTTGGCTAAAATAAAAATATTTGCGATTAAATAATTTTGACAAATATTGCTTATTTGATTATTCTGTAAAAAAGTTTATGCAATAAAAAACAGGGTCTTGTTAATAGACTTTGTTTTTTTATGGCAAAATATAAATCGGCTTTGTATAAAAATAAATATAGAACGCAGTCATTACGCTTGCCGTTTTATGATTATTCCAGGCCGGGATATTATTTTATTACTATTTGTGTAAAAAATAAAAGAAAATATTTTGGCAAGGTAAAACAATATAGGGTGTTATTAAATAGATACGGTCAGATTGCACAGGATAATTTAGAGAAATTAAGCGCGCAATTCAAGCATGTAAAATTAGATGAATATATTATCATGCCTAATCATATCCATCTCATTATTCAGATTTTAAAATCAATTCATGGTGCGCCAAACCATATTATGTCATCCGTAGAGGCAATTCATGGTGGGCGTGAACATATTATGTCATCCGTAGAGGGAATTCATGATGGGCGTGAACGTATGATGCCCCAACCCGTAGAGGCAATTCATGATGCGCCAAACCATATTATGTCATCCGTAGAGGCAATTCATGATGGGTGTGAACGTATGATGCCCCAACCCGTAGAGGCAATTCATGGTGGGTGTGAACGTATGATGCCCCAACCCGTAGAGGCAATTCATGATGCGCCAAACCATATTATGTCATCCGTAGAGGCAATTCATGATGGGTGTGAACGTATGATGCCCCAACCCGTAGAGGCAATTCATGAATTGCCTCTACGTAAAAAAATGATAAAAAATAGGCGACGTATGGTATTACCCATGTTAATTGGCAAATATAAAATGATGACATCCAAAGCAATACACAAATTGGGTTTGTGTGATTTTGCTTGGCAAAGAAATTATTATGAACACATCATAGGAGACGATGATGATTTGGAAAGAATTAGGGAATATATAAAAGATAATCCAAAGCAATGGCTTGCCAGTCTCAATCGCAAGTAAATATAAAACCCGTCTATTTTAAAGACAGGTTGTTTTGTATAAATGTTCACTGGAAATAAAAAAGGGCAGTAACATTGCTGTCCCGCCCTTTTCAATTGTGTTGGTTGCTCAGGATAATCCCACGTATCCAGGCGACCATACAGGACTGCTTTATAGCAGTTTTACGGGTAAATACCCGTTGTATGATTGCGCTATCCTTGCGCTATGTCATAGGCTTTACAGGCCCATATGCAAATAATATTAAATTATCATGTTATTATTGTCAAGCTTTTTTTCCACAAAAAACTGACCACTTTAAGCAGTCAGTCAGCACATCTCAAAAAATTAAGGTCATAAGATGTGAAGTAATGGCGCCCGCTATGTATCTTTGCTTAACCGTGAGGAGGATTTATGCATTGATATATTAAATAACACGGGCGCCATTTTTTTCACCTAGTAGTTGTTTATACAACCCTAGGTTATGATTCAATAGTATAAAAAGCTTATATATTTGTCAAGTAAAAAGGGCCCCTTTTTTGGACATAAGATTGGGGCCCCTTTTGTTTGCTTCGCCTATTTGAAGATTTTCTATCTCTTCTAGTCTAGGCGCTTGTGCAGGACAGCACTGCAAGCATAGCAGATAGTGGGTAAAGTGTCAATAGTTATTATGTCAAAATAAATAAACCCCCCAGCTGCTTTAAGCTATAAGCCGGGGGGTAGGGAGTGCACAGAATGGTTACATTCTGTAGCTACCGGGTAGTGACCTGACAAGTTATGTGGAGTATACGCTTTTACCAAATTAGGTAGAGTGTATTATAACAGGCAGGTCACAGGACGGGTTTTTAGGGTGATATTAATATAGCAGCAATTTTATTGTCTTGTCAAATTATTTATTTTTGTCAACAAAGTAGTGGCCGGTTTCATCCTGTTTGATATATTCTGGTCGGGGAGAATATTTGCGATTGGAAATATTCCACTGATCAACATAGCGACCAATGCCTTGTCGGTCACGCTGATTACGGCGTCGGGTACTGATTTGTGACCACTTTAAGACCGACTCAAATTGGAGCTTATAGCGACCTCTGACTACGACATATTTTATTTCTTGATTTTTAATGGCTTGCCTTATAGTTTTGGTAGAAACGCCAAATAAGCGGCTAGCCTCGGAAACGGTTATTCTGATCATATGATTATAATCAACAAGGGAGTAATAGAGGGTTAATAATAACAAGACGACACAATAATAGACTTGTCACTTTGACCGCTGTCAAACACAGTGAGGACGAGTGGAGAGTCTATAAGGGAGTGGTGTGGTGAGAGATTTCTCCGCTCGCTTGCGCTCGGTCGAAGTGACGGTGGGGGAGGTATGATTGCTCGGTTGAAATGACGAGGGGAAGCCCGTCACGTCAGCTTAAGCTGACGAGGCCCGTCTGACAGGGTCCTTTGTCTCTGCTCATCACACTTCCTCGTCACTTCGACCGATGTCCAAACGCAGTGCGGACGAGCGGAGAAGTCTAATAGCAATACCCATGAATTACAGTCAAAGTGACGGGGTGAGGTGAGGAATAATTGTCATAATACAGCAATAACCCGCTCAAAGTGATAGGGGAGTATAATGGTTGATTCAAATGAATATAAAATAGTGATTTAACAATATTCTTACTAGAACTTCTACACTATTCTACACCTTATAAAGTATAATGTAAAATTATGTATATATAATATCTCCCCATTGACATAGACGGTAGGACGTGGTAAAGTATTGTTCTTGTAAGATTATGACCAAAAAATAGTCTAAAACTGTAGATAAACTAAGTGGAATATTCTGCTTTTTTTTATTATAATACTGTACATTGTAAGGAAATTTTACTGTAACATTAAGCTATTAATGACGTCTTAAATAATGAGTCGTGATAAACTAACAGATAAATTACTGATTTTAAAGGCGCGACTCGGCGATAAGAGCGCTTTTGCTAATATATATAATAAATATGTAAGTCGCCTTTATCGTTTTGCTTATTACAAGACTAGCAATAAAGAAATGGCCGAGGATTTGGTCTCACAGACTTTTCTCAAGATGTGGGAGAAAATTCTGGTCGGTGGACAGATACGTTCTTTACAGGCATTACTTTATCAAATACTGAGAAATTTGATCATAGATTATTATCGTTCGCGACAGCGTACAGAATTACCTTTATCTTATGACTTGCAGGATGAGGGACAAGATGCCACGGATCGGATTCACGCCCATATTGATCGTCAGTTAATCAAGAAAGCACTGGGTCTGATGAATAATGATGATTATCGTGAAGTGGTGATATTAAGATATATAGAAGGTTTATCTGTTTCCGAAGTAGCTAAGATTCTGGACAAGTCCAATAATAATATTACTACCATCAGTCACCGCGCTTTACAAGAGTTAAAAAAGATTTTGCGGGGCTACCAATAGAGATACAAAGATTTGGAATGAGATTACTTCCCCCGTCAGACTAGATATATGCCGTCTGACGAGGCTCGCCCCGTCAGACTAGATGTTTGCCGTCTGACGAGGCTCACCCCGTCAGACTGAGCCTGCCACGTCTGACAGGGTCTTTATCTGCTTATAACACTTCCTCGTCACTTCGACCGATGTCCAAACGCAGTGCGGACGAGTGGAGAAGTCTATAAGGGAGTGGTGTGCTGAGAGACTTCTCCGCTCGCTTGCGCTCGGTCGAAGTGACAAAGAAAATGATAGTTGGGTCGAAATGACGAGAGGAAGCCCGTCACGTCAGCTTAAGCTGACGAGGCCACGTCTGACTGGGCGTGACTACGGTCGAAATGACAAGGGAAAGGATAAAGCCCTGTATCACAAGGATACTATGACGCTGTTAGGAGAGGGGTGATAAAAAAATAAACTATATATAATGGATAACCTAGTTAAACAATTAAATAAATTGAAAAGTGCCACTCCGGACAATGCTTGGGTGATAGCCAATCGCGAGCGTTTATTGTCCGAGATTGATATTACTCCGGCCCGTGGCTTGTCCCGTGTATTGGGTAATTTTAATTTAGGTTTAGCTCATATTACCATGGCTCCGGTGCGAGCCTTGGTTATTTTATTATTAGTAGCTGTTGGTTTTAGCACTTCTATGATGGCCAAAGCTTCTTTGCCGGGCAGTGTGCTTTATCCGGGTAGAGTGGTAATAGAAAAAGTAGAATTGATGTTGGCCACGACACCGGCTCAAGAAGCGGAAGTATATAGCCGACACGCTTCTCAACGCATTAATGACTTACGTAAATTAACAGTGGATAAAGCCAGTGATGAAGATATTCAGGGCACTGCCAAGCGTCTAGAAAAGGATTTGGCGGCCGCCGCCACTTCTTTGGAAATTGCGCAGGCCGAGCAAAGCGATGCCGCTGAGCTGGATGAGCTGGCTATGCGGATCAATAATAATGCCAATGCCGGAGTGGATGTTTTGGGCGAAACCAAGCAAAGTGTGATTGCTCCTGAAGCATTGCAGGCTTTGGACGATGTTTTGCTTTCTACCGCTAATATAGAAGATAAGACTTTGCGTTATTTGGTTAGCATGTATGGGGAGGATAAAATTACCGCCGAAGAAACTGTTAGTAAGTTTGTGGCTATTATTGAGCAACAGTTGATTTCCTTGAGTGAGCAGGTGCAAGAAAGTGAAGCCAAGGTAAAAGAGCAGTCTCTCAAAGATGCTATAAATATAGATTGGCAGACCGCTTATGCTCAGATTCGTCAGGTCTCTGGTTTATTAAATAGCGCCAAGGTCAGTTTTGACGGAGCTGATTATAAAACCGCTTTTGCGGATTTGACGGAGGCTAAACAATTGATCGCTCAGGTAAATAGCCAGTTGGATCAGGTAGAGTTACCGGCCGAGATAGAGAAGAAATAAGTGATGTGCCATCCGTCATACCAATTTATAAATTGGTATGACGGATGGCCTATTACACAGTTTAATTCGCGTAGTAGGCTAAAGTTTGACAAACAATCATCCTTATTCTCCCCGATTTTAAGAGCGGAGATAAGTGATATTGTTGATAAACACTTATTGGTTGTTTTTACTTATTTCTCAGTTGCCTGTTTTAGGTGATTGAGCGACCCTACCAACTTGAGCACCGATGCTTTGGTACGGTAAAGGTCGGGACGCATTGGGCGTCACTGACCAAAGTAAAGGCTAGTCTCCCCCTAGTGGGGATTTGTTCTTGACTTGTGTAGCATAAGTGAATAACTGATAAGTTAATAAGGAGATTTAATTTATATGGCAAATTTTGCTAAAAAAAGCTTCATCATTGCCGTGACCATAGCTACTATAGCTACTTTTGGTCTAGGTTTTGTTACTCCAAATGTAGCGCAAGCTGCCGTTGATGCCGGTTCCTTGGTAAAAGGACCTAACAGCGACGCTGTTTACTACATTGGTAGTGATATGAAGAAGTATGTATTCCCGGATGCCAAGACCTACTTTAGTTGGTACAGTGATTTCTCCAATGTTCAGTTATTGAGCGTTGCAGAATTAGACACTTATGCCGACGGTGGTATGGTTTTGTATCGTGCGGGTACAAAATTGGTCACTCATCCTAATACTGCCAAGGTTTACGCTGTTGAACCAAGTGGTAACTTACGCTGGATTCCTAGCGAAGAGATCGCTGCCGGTTTATACGGTGCTGACTGGGCTAGTCGGGTGAATGACATTAACGAAGTATTTTTCCCACAATACACCGTGGGTTCTGATTTGGCTTCTGGCGACGTACCAGCCGGTTCCTTGGTAAAAATGGAAGGTAGCGATACCATCTATTTGATCGCCGATGGTGCCAAGCGTCCTTTTGCATCTATGGATGCTTTGAGCGCTAATGGTTATGACGCCAACTATATCATCACTGTCTCTGATCTAAGCGCTTACAGTGATGGTTCCGCCATTTCCGCAGCTGACAGCTCATTGATGGACGTTTCCCAAGGTGGTAACGCCGGCTCTGGTGTTCCAGTTGGTGGTACCGGCTTGACCGTAGGTTTGGCTTCAAGTAGTGCTGATTCCTCAACACTAATTGCTGACGCAGTTTCAGGTGATGGTGCTCAGTCAATGGCTGAAATGATGACTGTTAACTTTGCTGCTTCATCAGATGGAGCAATCCAAGTTAATACTGTCAAATTCAAACGCCAAGGAGTCCCTTCAGCAGATAGTGATTTTTCAGATTTTTATTTGTATGACGGCAATGAATTAATTGCTCGTTATTCTTCCATTTCAGATGGTGTATTGACATTCAATAATAGCAATGGCCTGTTTACAGTTTCAGCTGGCAGTACCAAGGCTGTTACCTTGAAAGTTGATATTGCCAACGGTACCTCAGCGAGTCGCAACATGAAGTTTGCTATCTTAAGCTCTTCAGATGTTGTAACTGCATCAGGCGCTACTATTGAGGGCACCTTCCCTGTTACCGGAAATGTCATGAGCACTGCTCAAGTGAGTGATCTTGGTAAGTTAACCCTTGCCAGTAGTTCATACTCTTCAACAGTTGATGCTGGTGAAACTGACTATGAACTATGGAGATTCTCACTCGCAGCTGCCGATCAGAATGTTCAGGTTAAGTACCTCAAATTCACTAATATTGGTACTGTCGCTGCAGATGATTTGCAGAACATCAAATTGGAAAAGAATGATGGTACCCAGTACGGTGACACCAAAGCTCAGCTAGGCTCAGATGGTACTCTTACCTTTGATTTAAGTGCTAATCCAATTAGTATTACCAAGGGAAATACTGAATATTTCTCACTACGTGGTGATATTGTGGGCGGTACTAATCGTAACTTCAAGTTTAGTGTACAGCAGATATATCATCTGGTTGCTACAGACGTAGAATACGGTGTAAACATCAAACCAAATCAAGCAGACAGCTGGACTGTTATTCAGGCCGGTGGTTCAACCAGTATTAGTACCGGTAGCATGACTGTTACTCGGGCTACTGATTCACCATCAGGCAATGTACCAATTGACGGTACGGACGTTACAGTCGCTAAAGTTGATTTCTCTGCTGTAGGTGAAGATGTAAAGATCAGTTCACTTCCAGTTAAGATGGCAGAATCAACAGATCCAGGAGCAGATAATGCTGGTTTGTATCAAGTTTCTCTACATGTAGATGGTTCCCAAATTGGAACCACTACCAACTTGGTAGCTAACAACACTAACTACACATTCAATTTCGGTAGTAACTTCATAGTTCCTGCCGGTGAAACTAAGACTTTGGTTGTTAAAGCTGACATAAAAGACGGCGACGGTGATTCATGGGATGCTGATGACGCCTTTACAGTAACAGTTGTTGCTAGTTCAGGTAGTGCGCAAGGCGTAACATCTCTTGCAACTGTTTCTATGACAGATCAAGCAGGTTACCTGCTGACTACTACAGCTAACACACTATCTTCAGCCAAGAATGCCGCTTTTGCCGCTGGTAGTTCTAGCAACCCATATGGGGTAGCCGGTTCTAGCAATGTAAAAGTTGGCTCAGGTGTAATTACAGCCGGTTCATCCGAAGCGGTTGATATTACAACTATTACTTTGGGTGATGCCAGTAGTGCATTCGATGAGTTACAGAATGTGATGTTGAAAAAAGCTGACGGTACTCAAATTGGTAATACCAGAGCTACTGTTTCAGGTGGCAATACTTACAGCTTTAATCCAAGCTCCAGCATTCGTTTGAATGCTTCAGAAAGTATGGTTGTTAATGTATTCGCTGACGTTAAGTCAGGCGCTACCACAGGTAGTGTGGTCGGCCAATTAAAGATTTCACAAGTAAACGGTACTGGTGTAGACACCAATACCTCAGCCAACGACACTTCAGGTGCAACACTACAAGACGTTTACTTCTCAACAGGTGGATCACTCAGTGTATCCTTAGATGGTAACTCACCAGACTCTATGCAGTTGGTAACCGGTAGTACCGGTAACCACATTGCAACTTTCCGTGTTGAGGAAAGTTCTGGAGCTGAAGATGTTACTGTTAGCAAGATCATTGTCAAGAACAGTACAGGTGCAGATGATACTCTTATCAACTGGGCACTGTATGACGGTGACAGCGGTGAACAAATTGGTTCTACCGTACCTGTGACTGCCAGTGGTGTAGCCACATTCAACTCAGTTAGCTGGGATCTCCCAGCCGGTGCTGTGAAGACTTTTAAAGTCAAAGCAGACGTATCTGCTTATACAGCAGCCACAGAAAACACAGCAAACTATGCTTACCTCGCAACTGGTGCCGGAAGCGCATTTGAAGCTACCGGTGAAGGTTCAGGTAACATTTCAGTTAACCTAACTTCAGCTGTGAATGCTAACTCAATGAAAGCATTCCGTACTATGTTGACAGCCACAACTAAGACACCTAATAATTCAGGTGGTAGTTATGGCGCTTCACAGGAAGTTGCTAAGATCGGCTTTACAGCTGACAGCAACTATCAAGCTAAGTTAAGAGCTGGTACAACAGTTGACGAAATTACTGACGCTGTTTCTCCATCAGGAACCTCTCTAGGAGACGGTGACTGGACAGCTGTAGACGCAGATGACGATGGTTCAACAGTTGGTGTAGATACAACTACTCCAATTTATGGCACTAACGTCATTAGATTTACTCAGGGTGCAACCACACCTGTAGCAGCTAATATTCTGCGTTATACTTTTGACTCTAGTCAGGATTGGTCAAGTTACTCTAAGTTAGGATTCTGGACACGTTCAAGTCAAACCGCAGATAACATGACATTTACAGTTACTGATGATGGTGGAGCAAGGGCTTCAACTACTGTTAACTATGCTAACGCAAATGTGTGGCAGTATGTTGAAGTTACTCTACCTACCACCTCTGCAGAAAAAGATGTTATTTCTCTAATTAATTTAACATCTGCTACTGCATTAGCTTCGGGTGACACAGTAGATGTGGATAACTTGAGACTGTACAACGATTCTTTGAATCTTGATATTTCAGGTAACTTAGGTGCTGTTGCAACCACAGATGGTCTAGCAGTTTACTTCAAAGACTCATCTGGTACTACTAAGATGACTGGATATCTCTATCCAACATCTACTTCAGCAGCAACCGTAGAATTTGTTCCTACAACTGATCTAACTATCAGTTCAAGTGAACAAGTTTATACTGTTGTAACTAATACCAACACATTGATGGCTACAGATGATACTAACGATCAGACTTTGATTGTTAGTATGGATCTCGGTGGCGTATCAACAGCTGGTGACGTTGCATGGTATGACGGTGCTGTAACTGCAACTTCCCCAATTACTTGGGTTTCAGGAGCAGAAGATCCTATTACCTTCAGCTTCAGTTACTAATCTAATTAGTTTCTAAAGCCTAAAGGTTTAGGAAAGAACTCAATCCGTATTACACGGATTACACAACCCAGCCTCTCACGAGGCTGGGTTGCTGTTTTTGATCAGACGCCCCGGTAGGGTATGGTCCTCGCCGGGGACCCCTCCCCGGTAGGGTGAATGGGGTTGTTGTTTATGCTTATGTCTACTATAATATTATCAATGAAGTATTAAATTATTATTATGAAATTAAAATATTACATTTTACCAATATTGCTACTGATTGTGATTGCGGGAGGGGCGTATTATTATACCCAGCAAACACGTGATGAGGCTGAAAATTACTCTCCCATCGTGGCTTCGCTCAAAGATATTACCGATCAATATACACATCAAACATCCAATCAACAGCAACAGTCGTATCCACATACGGAATTGACTCAGGAATTAGAGCAGCGTATATCTGCTGAGATCGATGAGATAGAGTCCAGAGTAATAGCTGACGACTATCAGGAAGGTGATTTAACCATCGATGATCAGAAATTTGAAGATTATATGGTATTGGCTATGAAGTATCAATCCCTTGGACAGTGGGATGAAGCCGCTAAAACATATACACAAGCGATAGAAGAATATCCAAATAGACCACTTAGTTGGTACAACTTAGGAACTTTTCAAGTGAAAGCTGGTGCTTGGCAGTCAGCTACCAATAATTTAATACGTTCATTAGAGTTGGATAGTGACTATTTACCCGCATGGAGTCAACTGATCGATTTTTATCGTTATAAAATAAAAGCACATCAGCCTGACATGATGTCGTTGTATGAATTAGCATTGGAATATACAAATAACAGTGTTACCATCATCAAGGATTATGCCTATTACTTGGATTCTATAGGAGAGAAACAGCTGGCATTGGATTATTGGAAACAGGCATATGATTTGGCGCAGAATAATCATGATATAATATTGCAGAACATACAAAGACTGGAAGTGGAATTAAAAAATGCAATAGAATAACTAATCAGCTATTAGTGTTTATACAAATTTTTGCCAACCGGCATCGTACAGATGTCGGTTTTTGGGTGTGATAAATTAAAAAACACTACATAATATTCGCATTATTATTTAAGTCAGAAAAAAAACATGCGCAAAAATATTTTATTATTACTATTAGTTATTTTCTTACCGTCAATGGCGCAGGCAATGGTCGGTGCTGAAGAGGTTATGAGTTGACAAATTTTATTACGGTTGATAGATTGGTTTCAAGGGTCGTCGAACTGAGTTCGGTAACCTTTTTTTATTATGAAAAATATAGATAAATTTGAAAAAGTTAGAAAAATGGCTGAAGACGACTATAAAAAGTTAGACTCCGTGTACAATCCATTTTTAAAGAAAAATATAAAGTTCAATGTCAAGGGTTTAAATCATATAAAGGGTAAGGACTGGAATAGGGGGCGTTTGATTGAAGATCAATATTTGAGATTAAAGTTTCTTAAGTTCGTTCCGAATATATTAAGATTGTCTGGCACAATGCAAGAATTTCAAGAGAGAAGATGTGTTGAGAGGGTGAGAATTAATGCTAGGTGGGATTTTGTGGCTAAGGATGTTAAATATTATGGCTTCGTTGCAATAATAAATTTTAATATTAAGATTAAGGTTATTGTAAAGGAGGTAGCTAATGGTGTGCCATATTTTTGGAGTGTAATACCCTTTTGGAAGACACGAAAAAACCCAATTGTGGGAGTAACAAAAAAAGTCTTCCATGAAGGAGACTTAGAAAATGATTAAACTTTTTTTGCATGATATTTGTCTGCGGTTTTATGTGTTTAACCGCGGGAGAACTAAAGTCCTCACAAATATCACGATTTAATGGTAGCATGTGGATGGATAATAGTCAATAGGGAGTTGAAAATATTTAAAAAAACTATATAATATTCGCATTATTATTTAAGTCAGAAAAAAAACATGCGCAAAAATATTTTATTATTACTATTAGTTATTTTCTTACCGTCAATGGCGCAGGCAATGGTCGGTGCTGAGCCAACATTAATAAATGGTGAAGAAGTTGTACTGCTAAGAACAGTTTCAACAGATAAATATATAAAAGCAGATTCTAGTGATCGAGTGTATCTGGTAAAAGAGCAGACCAGATATTGGTTGTACAATCAAGCTATGTTTCATTATTATGCTGGTGATGATATTGTTGTGGATAAAATTGACGGCAGAGATATGAATAATTTTGCTAATGGTCGGGATATGTTTTTGCCGGTCGGTACCTTGGTAAAAAAGATCATCGGGGATAAGGTTTATGCCGTAACCGCAGTAGGGGAGTTGACTTGGTTGCGATCGCCGGCCGCGGTCAGGGCTACTTATGGTGCTGACTGGGCAGCACGGGTCCAAATGATCCCAGATAAATATTTTGAGGAATATACTCTAATTGACTAGTATTTAAGTTTAATATATTATTGTTTTAAGGGTCACTATTATTAGTAACCCTTTTTATTATAAAAATATGAAAGAGTTAAAACAATTGGTAATTTATCAAGCAAAAAATGGATCAATTGAATTTCGTGGAGATTTTAAGCGAGATACTATTTGGGGAATGCAAAAACAGATTGCAGATATTTTTGATACAGAAAGATCTGTAGTAACAAAGCATATAAATAAAATTTTAAAAGATGGTGAAGTGGATGAAAAAAGCAATGTGCAAAAAATGCACATTGCAAATTCAGATAAACCTGTAAAGTTTTATTCTTTAGATATTATATTGGCGGTAGGTTATCGTACGAATTCTGCTAAAGCAATAGTTTTTCGTAAATGGGCGACTGAAGTATTAAAACAACATTTAATAGATGGGTATACAGTCAATAAGGGAAGAATTAAGAATAACTACAAAGCTTTTCAGAAGGCTTTGTATGATTTAAAAGCAGTAATACCGGCAAGTAGTGAAATTAGCACGAAAGATGCATTGGAACTCATAAATCTTTTCTCAAGTACATGGATGTCATTAGAAGCTTATGATAAAGAAAACTTTCCCAAGAATGGTTCAATTAGAAAGAAGGTGGATATTACAGCAAAAAGTTTAGTAGAAGCACTTAATGAATTAAAAGCTAATTTGATTGCAAAGAAACAAGCAACAGACATATTTGGTAAAGAAAGAGCTGTGAATTCAGTTGAAGGTATTATTGGTAATGTTTTTCAATCATTTGGAAATAAGGATGTTTATCCAAGTAACGAAGAAAAGGCTGCTAATTTTTTATACTATATTGTAAAAAATCATCCATTTATTGACGGCAATAAACGTAGTGCAGCTTTTACTTTTGTTTGGTATTTGAATAAAGCAGGATTGTTGAAAAACAATCTATCTCCAGAAGCACTAACAACTTTAACACTATTGATTGCTGAAAGTAAGTCTGGGGATAAAGATAAGATGATAGGCCTAGTTTTGCTGTTATTAGGCATTAAAATAAGATAATCCCAGATAAATATTTTCAGGAATATACTGTGATTGACTAGGAATAAATAATATTATAAGGTATAGATAATAAAGGGTCGTTGAGAAAGCGAACCCTTTTTTAGTATATTAATTAATTTGACAATATATCATTTATGATATATTATAAATATGCAAAAATATAAAGTAAAATTTTATAAAAATAGTACAAATAGCAAAGAACCTGTTTTAGATTATATTACTAAATTGCCCAGTAAAACAAAAGCTAAGGTTTATAGCTATATTGAATTATTAGTTTTTCATAGAGGATGTTTGGATGAACCTTATTCAAAGCATATACAAGGAAAACTTAGAGAGCTGCGCGTAGATTTTAATAAGCACTTTCATAGGATTTTCTATTTTACTTTTATAAATAAAACTATAATACTTTTACATGCTTTTAATAAAAAAACAAAAAAGACTCCAAAGAGAGAAATAGATAAAGCTATTAATAATTTAAACGACGTATATAATAATCCTAAAATATATGAGTAATGGTAAAAAACAATTAAAGGCTACAGATTTTAATGAATATTTAGAACAGGAATTAAAAGATCCTGAGTTTAAAAGATTATATGATCATTATGGTAGGCAATTAAAGATAGCCTATGCTATTAATCATATTCGTAGACAACAAAAAATCACTCAATCTCAGATGGCTAAAAAATTGGCAACTAGTCAAAGTAATATTGCCAGACTTGAATCTGGTCAACAAAATTTTACTATTAAAATGCTAGACAAAATAGCTAAAGCCTTAGATAAGCAATTAGTGGTAAGTTTTAAATAGTAATGTTTTGTTATTCTGACCACAGCTCTGTATCCTTCCCCCTCGTCACTTCGATAGAGCATAAACGAGCAGAATAGTCTCTCAACACACGAATCCACAATAGACTTCTCCGCTCGTCCGCACTGCGTTTGGACATCGGTCGAAGTGACGAGGAAGTGTTATAAGCAGATAAAGGCACCGTCAGACGCCGCAAGCCCCGTCAGACGTGGCAGGCTCAGTCTTACGGGGTGAGCCTCGTCAGACGAAATAGATCTAGTCTGACGGGGCGAGGTTTGACTAACTGACTTTGATTTTATATTATAGCTTAAAGGGTCGTCAGACCCTTTTTTGATTATTTATTATTTATTATAAAAATATGGAAGAGTATATTCGGAGATTTATTGAGTGGACTAAACTAAAAGTAAGAATACATATTGCTGAGAATAGGTGCCTATATTATAGGGAAAAGGAAATATGGTGGACTAGCTTAGGTATGAATATTGGTTATGAACAAGATGGAAAGAATGCGAAATTTGAAAGACCTGTGATTATCATCAAGAAATTCAATAAAGAGATATTTTGGGCAATTCCCACAACTACCAAGCCAAGGGATGGTAGCTATTATTATAATTTTACTTTTAAGGATCAATCACAAACGATAATTTTACCCCCATTAAGATTATTGAGCAGTAAAAGATTGATTAGGAAAATAGGGATTATTGATGATGATGTTTTTATTGATGTCAAGAAAAAGATAAAAAATTATTTATAAAAAAACGATCTCCATATCTTGCGATATGGAGTCTCGGAGCAACCCCGTAAAGGGGATACCATTTGTATCTCAATATTAACATATTAGAGAGGAGTGTCAATGTGTTTGTCCACAGGTATTAATGATGGGTTGTCGCTTGGCCCATTTGGGCGCATTACACCATCACATTGATAGAGCATAAACGAGCAGAATAGTCTTTCAGCGCACGAATCCACAATAGACTTCTCCGCTCGTCCGCACTGCGTTTGGACATCGGTCGAAGTGACCATGGGTTGTGCTTAGTTTTGTTATTGTGATCACAGCCCTCTATCCTTCCCTCTCGTCACTTCGACCGAGCCATCATACCCCCTCCGTCACTTCGACCGAGCGTAAGCGAGCGGAGAAGTCTATATTATACAGGCGATATAAATACGATTGCCAAGTTATTTGCTCAATACTAAGGCTGAGAAGCTAGTTGATTCTATTAGAATTGGCAATGACAATACCTATAAGAATTCTTAGGTAGTGGGGATTTTAATATTTGGGGCATGGGCAGTTGACATTTTTTTGGCGAATTGGTACTCTATTGCTACTATGAAACGTCAATCTTTTCTAGTGCTCATAATAGTTTCTTTGCTGGTTTGGCCACTACTTGGTCAAGCTTATTTTTATCGTACTGACAGTAGTGACACTTCTTTTCGTCAGGGTATAGGGATAAACGGTAGCGGGCAAACAGATACCGGTATGGGTTATAATATTGAGCCTTTGGCAAATTATGGTTATACGCCTGCCGAAGCGCAACCGCGCAATATTAGCATTAATAATATCAATAAGGATAGCGTGACGGTATCATGGACAGCGCCGTATATGAGCCGTGCCAAAGTTTATTATGGTGTCGGTCGGCTCAACCAATCCACTACTTTATTGTATTGGCAACAGGGTAGACAAAATAACACTTTGTCTGGTTTGATTTGCGGTACAACATATCATTATCAAGTAGCTTTATTGGATGCCGGTGGCAATGAGCAGAAAAGTGCCAACGGCCAATTTAAGACTTTGTCGTGCCAAACTAATTTTCTGGATGAGGGTGATTTTGCCGTTATTAGCAATAATGGCAGACTTGAGCTAACCCCGGATATAGCCGGTAAAACCACTCTCTATGAAAGTTATCAGCATCAAATAACTTTGGGCCTGCCTCAGGGAGCAGTCAATACTCATGCTGATTTACAGATTACTTCCCCTTATAATAATTATCCTGCCACTCCCAGTATTGCCAGTGGTTTATTTACTGTTTATGAACAGCCGTGGCAACTTAGCCTGCAAGATAGTGTGACGGGTGAAGATATTGAGCAGTTTAATGCCAGGGTTACTGTTTCTATTAGTTTTGCTGATAGACGCTTAAATAATTTTGCTAGTGATACATTGCGTTTGGCCTATTATGATGATGAGATTAAACAATGGCTGGTATTACCCACGACCGTTGATATTAACAACAGTACTGCGCGAGCGGATATTTATCGTCTTGGTTATTATCGTTTATTGGCTTCCGTGCCCGGCTGGGAAGTGAATGATGTCAGTCAACCGGGAATTTATAAAATGGTGGGCGATGAACATATTTATTGGGTAGAAAATAATATTCGGCATTTGGTTAGCAGTAGCGATATATTGCATTCTTGGAGCGCCAAGCCCGTTCAAGCACAGGTCAATAGTAAGATTTATCGTTTACCGCGTGGTGAGAATTTGAAATTCCGTGATGGGTCAGTAGTAAAAGTAGGGGCGGCAACTTATTATTTTATCAGTGATGGCGGCAAGCGTATATTCATGACCACTCAACTATATAATGCTTTGGGTTTTTCTGATGATTGGGCTTATCGTGTGGGGGTTGATAGTTTAGCTGACTATCCCGAGCAACAGGCTATTACCGACGCCACTACCAAGCCGGATGGTGTTTTAATCAAATATGCTGGCGATCCCCGAGTTTATTTGTTGGACAATGGGCACAAGCGCTGGATTAGCAGTGAGGCGGCTTTTAATACCCGCCATTATCGTTGGGATAGAATAATTACCGTGCCCGTCTTTGAGATTTATCCGGATGGCGATCTGATTGATTAAAAGTTATTTTCCAGTGAGTAAAAACAGGGTCGTTTCATGATCCTGTTTTTTGTTTTATCGGGCGGGGAGCAAAAGGAGCTTGCCCCGTCAGACTAGATCTGTTTCGTCTGACGGGGCTTGCGGCGTCTGACGGGGCTTGCCCCGTCAGACTAGATCTGTTTCGTCTGACGGGGCTTGCGGCGTCTGACGGTGCCTTTGTCTGCTCATCACACCTCCCCGTCACTTCGACCGATGTCCAAACGCAGTGCGGACGAGCGGAGAAGTCTAATAGCAATACTACTGTAATATAAATAATATAAATTAAAATGTTTTGGAAAAAATATAGGGATTATTATAAGTTGTATTATGTTTATATCATGTCAAGCAAATCAAGGGTATTATGTATTGGCATGACAAACAATATAATTAGACGTGTAATGGAGCATAGAAATAACGTTAATGATGGTTTTACTAAAAAGTATCATTGTCATATTCTACTATACTATGAAATATTTGAATCCCCGATGGAAGCAATAAGTAGAGAGAAGCAAATTAAAAGATGGAGGAGGAGTAAAAAAGTTAAACTTATTAATAGTGTTAACCCTAATTGGCATGATTTATTCAATGAATTATAGTAAATGTTTTATGTAATAGTTGCTTGTTTAACTATCGTTTGCATAATATAGACTTCTCCGCTCGCTTGCGCTCGGTCGAAGTGACGGAGGGGGTATGTTGACTACGGTCGAAGTGACGGAGGGGGTATGTTGACTACGGTCGAAGTGACGGGTGGGTTATGATGACTCAGTCTAAGTGACGGAGGGAGTATGATGACTCTGGCGAAATGACGGAGGGGGTATGATGGTTCGGTCGAAGTGACGAGGGGAAAGGATAGAGAGCTGTGGTCAGAATAACAAAACTAAGTACAATACATTGTCACTTCGACCGCTGTCCAAACGCAGTGCGGACAAGCGGAGAAGTCTATTGTGAAGTCGTGTGTTGAGAGGCTTCTCCGCTTGTTTATGCTCTGTAGAAATGACGAGGGGAAGCCCGTCACGTCAGCTTAAGCTGACGAGGCCCGTCACGTCAGCTTAAGCTGACGAGGCCCGTCTGACGGGGCGGACAGCAGAATAATAAAAAGACAAAATCACAGTATTTTGTTATAATATCAATCATGAGAGCTGTTTATGCCAAAACTTTTTTGTATTTAATCGCCGTTGCCTTAATGCTACCAAATTTTGTAATGGCGAAAAGTAGTAATGATCCGTTTTTAGGCGAACAATATTATTTGAATCAAATTAGCGCACCGTCTGCTTGGAATTATTCTACTGGATCTTCTGATATTGTGGTGGCCGTGATTGACACCGGTGTGGATATCGGCCATCCGGATCTTTATGCCAATATTTGGAAAAATAATGATGAAGTGCCGGGCGATGGTCTAGACAATGATCACAATGGTTATATAGATGATGTTTATGGCTGGGATTTTATTCATAATGAGTCTGATCCTCAGCCCAAGCTGGATGCGCTTCATTCTGAATTGGGCATAGAGCACGGTACTATCGTGGCCGGTATTATCGGTGCTATGGGAAATAATGACTATGGTATAGCCGGTATAAATTGGCAGGTATCAATCATGCCGCTGGTAGCTTTGGATGGTAATGGCAATGGTAATTTGGACGATGTGAGCCGTGCTATAAATTATGCAGTGGCCAATGGTGCTGATATTATCAATCTATCATTGGTTGGCGCGGAAACAAATTCTACCTTAGATTTGGCAATATCCCAAGCTGGTAAAGCCGGGGTATTGGTTTTGGCGGCAGCCGGTAATGAAACCATTGGTGCAAATAATGCAGACAATAGTTTGGATTTAACTTTTCATCCCCGTTATCCTATTTGTAGTGACGGCCTTTATAATAATGTTTTAGGAGTGACGGCCGTGAATCAGCTAGACCAAAAGTCTTTATTTGCAAACTATGGCAATTGTGTGGATATGAGCGCTCCTGGGGAAAGGTTTTTTGGTTTAACTGTTTATCAGCCCGCCCTAGCAGAGTGGCGTGATAAATTTTCTGGCCATTGGTCTGGCACATCTTTAGCCACGCCGGTGGTAGCAGGAGCAGCTGCTTTGCTCAAAGCCTATCGTCCTAGTTTATCAGCTCAGGAAATAATAACTGTCTTAAAAGACAATAGTGATCCGATTGAGGCATCCAATCCTTTATACCCGGCTAAATTGGGTGCTGGCCGATTAAATATTGCTGCCAGTCTGGCAGCGGTTAGTCAATTAGTGCATTATAATGATAGCATTGTCGTTGCTCCTCAGTCCGATTATCAGGGGATAGTGGATATATATAATAAACTCGGCCAACTGGAGCGTAGAATAGTTGCTTGGCCAGAATGGTCCGGTGGTATTAATTTAGCGGTAGGCGATCTAGATGGTGACGGTCGTCCAGAAATCATCACCGCTCCCGCAGGTCAGGCTAAGCCGCAAGTGAAAGTATTGAGCTGGACCGGCGATCTAATAAAACAATGGGATGTGCTCAATGGCGACGATCCTCACGGCGCAAAAGTAGCATTGATGGACAATAGGATTTTAGTATGGTCTGACAATACCGCCAGTAAGGTTGTAGAATTGTGGAGCGGCGAGGGTGATAAACTGACGAGCTGGGCGGCTCACAATATTATTTTGGATATTAGTGCCAGTGATTATGATAAAGATAATTATACTGAAATCTTGATACTGACAGATCGCCAGTTAAGCGCTTATAATCAACTAGGTTTATTAGAAAAGCAATGGACAGTCGCAGACGCTGATAGCATGACAGCCAATGGTCAATATTTTTATATCACTGCGACTGCCGGACAAGCGCCTTGGGTACGGCAATATGATTGGCAAGGTAAGGTGCAAAAACAGTGGCTGGCTTATGCTGATAACTGGCGGGGCGGCATACAAATTAGCGCTGCTAATAATATGCTAGTGACCACTCCCAATCAAGGCGGTGGGCCACATTTGCGCTGGTGGACGGATGACGGCCAATTAGCAGCGCAGTATTTTGTGCTTGATAATAATTTAACCGGTGGTGTCAATGTTGACTTGGCTAATTAATAAAATTATAAATAAATGGCGCTTAGTCTTGGTACAGGGCTTGCGCTTTGCCACAGTTGGACTGATCAATACTTTATTGGATTATGCTATTTATATTAGTTTAACTCGTTTGACAGAGTATTTTTCCGTTCATTATTTACAGGCCAATGCGATATCTTTTGGCACGGCGGTCATTTGTAGTTTTTTGATGAATTATGGTTGGACTTTTGCCAATAAAAAAGTGGTTTTTTCTTGGCTACTATTATTGAAATATATTCTTATCATGTGGTTGGGAAGTTTTGTAATCGCCCAATCTGCTTTGTATTATGCGGTGGAGCATTGGCAGGTTTATGATTTAATCGGCAAATTAATCGGCGTGTTTTTGGGTTTTCTTTGGAACTTTTTTATGAGTCGTCGCTGGGTATTCAATCATGTCTAAACCATATCTATCAATTATCATACCGGTTTATAATGAGGCCTCTATTATTCAGGATAATTTGACTAAAATATTGCGCTGGTTGGAGCAGCAGGATTTTGCCAGTGAGGTTATAGTGAGTGATGACGGTAGTGGCGATAATACTGTTGAGCTGGCCAGTAAGTTATCTGTCAAGATTATAAAAAATTATCATCAGGGTAAAGGAGCGGCCGTCACAGCCGGTATGTTAGCAGCCCGCGGTCAGTGGCGTATATTTATGGATATAGATCTGGCAACACCAATTTCTGAGTTGACAAAATGTTTGGAATATAGCGCCGATTATGATATTATTATTGCCAGCAGGGCTTTACCGGGTAGTCAAATACTATATTCTCAGCCTTGGTATAAAGTAGTGGCTGGTAAACTGGGAAACTTATTAGTACAAATCACTTTATTGCCGGGAATTCATGATAGTCAGTGCGGTTTTAAACTGTTTTCTGAGCGAGCGGCTCAATTATTTAATGAGTTGCAAGAAGTGGGTTGGAGTTTTGATATGGAGCTATTATATTTAGCCAAGCAAAGAGGATTCACTATTAAAGAAATACCTGTGCAGTGGCGTGACGATGGCCGTAGCCATGTTAAGCTAAAAGACTATTTTGGTACTTTAATTAGTTTATTTAGAATTAGGTTTAGAAAAAAATAGCGTCTGGAGTAATGATTTGAGTAGAGAGTGTTCCGTCAGATGGGTCACGTCAGCTTAAGCTGACGTGACGGGCCTCGTTAGCTTAAGCTGACGTGACGGGCCTCGTTAGCTTAAGCTGACGTGACGGGCCTCGTTAGCTTAAGCTGACGGGGTGGACGTATAAATTAGTATTAACTTTTCTTATTTATGTCTAAAGTAATATTTGACAAAGCCAATGTAGTGGTAGTTGGTGGTGCCGGTTTTATTGGTTCACATTTGTGTGAGCGTTTATTAGCTGATAATAAGGTGATATGTATTGATAATTTTTCTACGGGCAATGTAGAAAATATCCGTTTTTTAATGCAATCGCCAAATTTTGTTTTTATTAATCATGACATTACCCAGCCATTGGATTTGTTACAAATTCCGGATGTGCAAAAATTTAAAATTGAATTTCAAGGCATTCAACAAATTTATAATTTAGCTTGTCCAACTTCAGTAAAAAACTTTGATGATTTGGTAATTCAAACTCTAGATGCAAATTCATTGGGCATGAAAAATATTTTGGAGATGACCAGGAAATTTAAAGCTGCCTTGTTACATTTTTCCAGCTCAGTGGTTTATGGACCTCGTCAAGTGGATAATGAGCATTGGGATGAAAATTTTGTGGGTCAGGTAGATTTTACATCACCGCGCGCTTGTTATGATGAGGGCAAGCGTTGGGCTGAGACCATGGCTTTGACTTATCGCGATTATTATCAGTTGCCTATAAAAATTGCTCGTGTTTTTCGGACTTATGGACCGCGCATGCCTTTGCATGACGGTCAGATGATACCGGATTTTATTATGAACGCTCTGGATAATAAGGATTTGGTGATTTATGGTGATAAGAATTTTAACACTACTTTGGTTTATGTAGATGACGTGGTGGATGCTTTATTGAAAATTATGAATAGTTCAGAAAATGATATTTTTAATGTGGGCTCCGACGTTGATTATACTTTGACAGCGGTGGCCGAGAAAGTTTTGGCAATGACCGGCGCTAAAGTAAAAATAACATATCAAGATTGGCTACCCTTTATGACGCCGTTGGGCAAGCCGAATATCAGTAAAATAAGAAATAAATTGGGTTGGTTCCCGGTGATTAATTTAGAACAAGGCCTTACTAAGACCATTGAATATGCCCGCGCTAATATAGATTTATTACATGCCACCAATATTCCAAAATAATATTTGGCTAGTAGTGCCAGCCTATAATGAAGAGGAAAAATTAGAGCAGGTTTTGTCTGATTTGGTAAATTTGCCTTATAGTATTGTGGTAGTAAATGATGGATCACAAGATAAGACGGCGGCCATTGTTCGCCGTTTTCCTAGCATAAATTTACTTAATCATCGTCTAAATAGGGGAATGGGCGCTGCTTTGCAAACCGGTGATGAATATGCTCGCCAGCAGGGAGCGGAATATATAGTACATTTTGATAGCGATGGTCAGATGCGAGCTGCTGATATAGAGCCGATGTTGGCGCCGTTATTGGCTGGCCAGGCAGATATTACCTTGGGCACTAGATTTGCCAATAGTCAATCACAATTGCCTTGGTTTAAGAAATATATTTTATTACAGATTGGCCGCTGTATAAATTGGCTGTTTACTGGTTTATGGTTGTCAGATGCACACAATGGTTGGCGGGCTTTTAATAAAAAAGTTTTAGATAATTTAACTATTCAGCAGGATGCCATGGCTCATAATACAGAAATAGTACGAGCCATTACTCGACACCATTGGGCTTTTCAAGAAGTGCCGGTGACAATAGTTTATCATGAATTTGGCCAAGGCTTACTGGGTGGCATCCGCATTGTACGCGATTTAATTTTTAAGAGAAGTTAAATGTTGATTCAGATTATCGTCAGTTTTTTTGTTATATTGGTTTGGTTAACTATTTGGCGCCGACCGGCCGGACGTCTGAGCCAAGGACAATCTTGGACTTGGACTTTATTGTGGTTGCTTATTTTATTGGTATTTTGGTGGCCTGATGCCACCACTTATATTGCCAATTATTTAGGTATTGGTCGGGGGGCGGATTTGGTAGTTTATTTGGCTATCATCGCTTTATTTTATTGGCAATTTAGATTATATTTGGGCCAACAAAAGATAGCCGGCCAAATTACTCAGCTGGTGCGACGCGAAGCCTTAGAGCAGGCCGATCGCAGCACCGTTAATAAAGAGGATTAATGCCAAAAGTTGCTGTTATTGTTGTGATTTATAATGGCGCCGGTTTTTTACCGGAGCTTTTGTCTAGTTTACAAAACACCACTTATCCGCCAGATGATTGGGATCTTTTGCTGGTAGATAATAATTCCCAAGATAATAGCATTGCCTTGGCAAAAGAACTTTTTCCGCAGGCTAAACTTTTCCCCCAAAAAGAAAATCTTGGTTTTGCCGCTGCTAATAATCTGGCCATGTCATATGCGCTGGACAACGGCTATGATTATATTTTCTTGCTCAATCACGATACGGTAGTCACTCCTGGCTGGCTAGAACCATTGGTAAACAGAGCGGAGTCCAATAAAGAGATAGGTGCCGTTCAATCAAAATTGATGCTGGCGCAAAAAAAGGACCACATCAATACTGTCGGTAATCGGATTCATTTTCTTGGCTTTGGCTATGGTGAAGCATCTGGCCAGTTGGATCGGGGAAAATATGAACAAGCGCGCATGATAAACTATCCTTCCGGGGCGGCGGTTTTGTATCGGGCGGAGGCTTTGCGTTCGGTCGGTTTATTTGCGCCGCAGATGTTTATGTATTTGGAAGATCTTGATTTGGGTTGGCGTTTGTGGCTAGCCGGTTATCAGTGTTGGTTGGACCCTCGGAGTATCATTTATCATAAATTTGAATTTAGCCGGGGCATGACAAAGGTATATTATTTTGAGCGTAATCGGTGGTTGTGTATATTACGTGATTATCATTGGGCTACTTTGATTTTATTATTTCCCGCTTTATTGATGATGGAAATCGGCCAGCTATTATTTGCCATAAAAAATGGTTGGAGCAAGGATAAAATACGTAGCTATGTATATTTCACCGATCCTTTGGTCTGGTCGGAGTTATTGGGTCAAAGGCGGCAGATACAAAATCAGCGGCACAGAACTGATGCACAAATGTTGGCTATGTTTACCGGTGAAATATTATATCAAGAATTGGCCAGCCCTTTATTATTGTATGTGGCTAATCCGATTTTTAAATTTTATTTAACTATAATGCGATGGCTGATAAGATGGTAAAGACAAAAATTGCCCACATTATTTGTACCTATCCGCCTTATCGGGGCGGTATGGGCAAGGTGGCTAGAGAAGATGCCAGACAGCTGGTTAGCCATGGTTATGATGTGACTGTTTTCACACCTTGGTATAAATATTTACAGACCTTGCCGCGTAGTGAGAATGATAATGGCGTGCAGGTGCGTCGTTTGACCGGTTGGCTCCAGTTTGGTAATGCCGCTGTTTTGCCCGGTTTATTATGGTCGCTGCGCAAATTTGATATCATTCATTTACATTATCCTTTTTATGGCGCTACGATCAGTTCTATTTTGGCCAAATTGTTTTGGCGCAAACCATTGGTAGTTCATTATCATATGGATAATATTGCCGGTGGTATCAAGGGCAGTATTTTCCAACTTTGGCGCTATTTGATTTTACCCCAAGTTTTAAAAGTTGCTACCAAGATCGTAGTTCATTCCCAAGATTATGCTTTCAATTGCCAATCAAGCTGGTGGTTTAGACATTGGCATAAGAAAATTGTAGTCATACCCAATGGCGTGGATACTAAATTTTATCATCCGGTGATTGACTTGGCGGCTAAGATGAAAAATAAACCGCGTCAGCTTTTATTTGTCGGCGCCTTGGATAAAGCTCATTATTTCAAAGGCTTGCCGGTTTTATTTAATGCTCTGCACAATTTACAGCAAAGTGATTGGCGGCTGGCGGTAGTGGGTAATGGTGATATGGCCGATTATTATCGTGAGCTGGCTAAGCGTTTTCGTTTGGAAGATAAAATAAATTTTCATCACGAGGTCAGCGATGAACAATTACGTGATTTTTATAGCCACTCTTATTTAACCATTTTACCTTCCACAACTAGCGGTGAAGCCTTTGGTATTGTTTTGATTGAAAGCATGGCCTGTCAAACTGCGGTGGTCGCTACAAATTTAGCGGGCGTGCGCTCAGTAGTGAAAGATGAACAAACGGGCAGTTTAGTACCGCCTAATGATGAAGAGGCATTACGAGTGAAACTGGATTATCTTTTGGATCAGGAGGCTTTGGTTGAAGAAATGTCAATGCGGGCCTGCCAACAAGCCAAAAATAAATATGATTGGAATATAATCGGTAAACAACTTGATAAATTATATGCGGATTTGCTTAATAAATAGTTTATATGGGCCGCCGCAGCGCGGCGGCGCCGAGGTGATAGTGGATTTGATTGCCCACAGCTTGGTGGCGAGCGGTCATCAAGTATTTATTATTACTACTGCTACAGAATCAGCAATAAAAAAAGAGCAGTATAATAAACAGGGCGAAATTGGGGTATTTAGATTGCCTAGCTATAATATCACTACTTTTGCTAATTTAAGCCGTTTGGGGCCATTTTTACGCCTATGGTGGCATATTTTTGACATATTTAATTGGCGTCAGGCAGCTCATTTACGCAGAATACTCAAAAAAATCCAACCGGATTTTATTTGGTCGCATAATCATATGGGCTTGGGAGTAATGAGCTGGAAACAACTGGCCGCCTATCCGGCTACTTGGTTTATGTCCTTACATGATGTGCAGTATTATGATCCCAGTGGTTTAATACTTTGGCCGGATAAAGTATCATTTTTTTATAAAGTAGCCCGCGCTGTTTATAGCCGACTGATGCGTTATTTATTACCTTTACCCGATCAGCTAATTTCACCTTCTCAGTGGCTATGGGATTTTTATAAAACAAAAAAATATTGGCCAGCCGTTCCTGCTCTGGTATTACGCCAACCAGCTCCATTGGATAGCAAGACTGTTACTGATAGTCTAGACTTTATTTGGTTATTTGTGGGCCAATTGGAGCCCCATAAAGGAGTGGATTTTTTACTGAAATTATGGTCGGCCTATAAGCCAAAAGCCCAAGCCGAAGAAAAGCTTATTATAATCGGTGACGGCAGTTTACAAGATAAGGTTGTAAGTAATAGTAGTTGCGATGATAGTATTGTTTATCTCGGCAGACAAACTAATGATATAGTCAATGGTTATTTGCGTCAGGGTGCGGCTTTACTGATGCCGACCATGTGTTATGAAAACAGCCCTACTATAATTGCTCAGGCACAAAGTTTTGGTGGGGCCATTTTAGCTAGCCGCCTGGGTGGCATACCGGAAATGTTGGTAGCTAAAAATCAGTGGGCTTTACCGCCTGCCGATCTCAATGCTTGGCTGACTACTATGGTTGATTTAAGAAATAATAATCAGCTTTGGCGATTAACCCCCACTAAAAAAATAATAGATGCCAGTACTTATTGCGCTGCTGTATTGGCTAAATTGAAGTAAAATATATAAGCTTGACCATCCGCTACTGCTTGATAGCTGTCAGCGGTTTTTTTATAGCTGGCCACTAAACTAGCATAATTGGTCCAATAATTATTCAAAACTAAATAGATATTTTTGACGCCGGTAATCTGCGCGCTATGGGCCAGCGTTATTGGTGTGTCTTTGGTTTGATAAGCGAGCGCTAGATAATCCTGATATAATTCGCCCGATGTTGGTAGGGGATAATAAAAATTACCAAGATAATAGTGAGCAAACCCAAAAGTTTGTAAGGCGGCGGCGCTGACCGCTTGATTGGCCAGGACAATATAATCATCAGAGCTTTGCGTATCTATTGTTTGCACTATGGCCAAGTCTAGTGCCGTTGTATTGACGTTCTTGTTTTCAAAATAAGGATCTTGTCGGGGATAGCTGGCATACCAGTTGGTCACGATTATCAATATCAATAAAATGATTAGCAAAAAACGAGTGGACCAACCGCGGGCCAATGTTTTTTTCCATAAATTATAGGCACCGATCAAAATAGGGATCAGTAGGCTAAGCCAAAATAAAGACCATAGTCGGTCAGTATAATTGTTTTGTTCATAGCTGATCAGCCAAGCAAAGCGCAGGCCATAAGCAAAAATTAAATAATTGCTCAATAATATAGCGGATAAAATCAAATATGGTCGTAATAAAGCTAGTCGTCCTTGCTGCCAGCTATAATAAAGACCCCAGCCGGCTAAAGCCAATAAAGCCAAGGGCCACCAGTGCAATATGCTATAAAGCCAATCCCAAATATTTATGAGCGGCGCTGAGGTGGTAAGCCAGGCAGATAAATCAGTGCCTAGCTGTGTTAAACGCCATTCCCAAACAAATTGTTGCTTGCTGATAAATCCGTAAAGCAAAAATAATATTGGCAAGGCAAACAGACCAAGGATGATCAGCAGATAGTTAATATATTTATGCCAATTAGTTTGTCGTAGTGAGCGCCAGCTACCCACTTGCCAATGCAGCACGGCCATAAAGAAAATAGCGGGTACGCCGGCTAAGGGATGAATGGCAGTAATATAGAAAGCTAATAACCAAAGCCAGCCAATCGGTAGGCGATTGTTTATAAAAGTATTTATAGCCAAGAGCAAAAGCAGCAGTACTAAAGTATTGGCCAGGCCTTGCGGCGTGGTATAGATATAGGCGCTCAAGGGAAATGTAAAAATAATCCAAGGTAGCCAACGAGCCACTTGGCTATCTTGAAAATTTGTCTTCCAGGTATAATAAATACTGGCAGGCACATAAAGCGAAAAAATCAAAGGTACTAGGTATTTATTGATCCAAACCAAAGGGATATGCCATAGCCAGTGCAGTTGTAATTGCGTGGCATATTGTCCTAAATAATAAAATGGTTTAGGGGAAATAGTGCCTTGTAAATCAATTAATTTTAGTGTGGCCAAATGAATGAAAGGATCAAAACCATAACCTATTTTATAAATAATCACGGCTGCGCCCAAAACCAAAAAAGTAAATAGTGACCATAGCCAAGGCATGCTGGAGTCATTATCACGACGACTATAAGCCATCATCAGCCCTATCAATAAAATAAAAAGCCAGAAAATGTAGCTAGGCAAGGTTTGCCATAAGGATAATACAAGGTCAGCGGTGCGGGCTTGCCAATACAAAATAAATATAATAAGAAAATTAAATAAAATTAACAATAATAATAAAAAATTATAATTAAAAATTAATCGGCTTTGTTTGAGCTGAGGTAGGGGAATGTTCATATTACCATTGCGCCATAGCCAAAAATAGGGAATCAATAAACTGATGCCCAAGGTGATGAGCCATGTTAGATTATTCAATTTATAAATAAATATAAACAGGGCGCCTAGTATAGCGAGGCCGGCCAGCCAAAACAGCATGCCTAATAAAAAGCGCCATAATTGTTGATCGCTATCCAGGGCCCACCAGCCATAAATCCAGCCCACTATAATACTAAGCAAGACGCCGGCCATGATAGCCAGTGGTGACCAGGGGAGTTGCATTAGAGCAATTAAGACCGTGGCCAGTCCCAACCAAATATGTAAGTTTAGAGTTTTTTCTGCCATAATATAATTTTAGCATAACTTGGCTAATAAAATAAGCTTTTTTTTGCTATAATGCTAATATGTTAAACATCAGTCTAAAACAAACTAAGGGTAGCCTGGATTGGCATTGGATTTTTCTGGGGGTGGTAGCTATTATTTTTTTTGTTGCTTATAGTTGGCCCTCTTTTATTAGTTTGCAAAATGTGGAAAAAACCGGTCGGCCCATTTTTAATTCACCGGATGAAACGGCTAATTATTGGGCCAGCACACAGTTTTATCAAAGTGGCCAATTTCACCAATTTAGTGAACCATCTTTAGTGGGCGGTGATATAGTCAAGCCACGTAGTTTGCGTATTATTAATAATTATTTATCTCCGACCGGCTTTCTTGGCTTACCTTGGTTATATGGTAGTATTGCCAGACTGTTTGACCGCGCTGATATTATTATTTGGTTGACTCCTTTGCTGGCGGCTGTAGGGGGATTATTGTTTTATGGTTTGATTAAAGCTATTTTTGATAGGCGAACAGCTTTGTTAAGCGCTTTATTATTGTGGATATTACCGGCCTATTGGTATTATGCGGGACGCGCCATGATGCCCAATGTTTTATTAATGGTATTGGTCATCGCTGCTTTGTGGTTTTTATGGCAAGCTTTATCCTCTCGTTATTGGTGGTCTTATGCTGCTGCCGGATTAATGTTTGGGTTGGCTCTATTTGTTCGTAGCTCAGAAATAGTCTGGCTTTTGCCGTTGGGCTTATTATTTTTACTATGTCGTTGGCGTCAAATTCATTGGGCTTATGTTTGGTTTATACCTATTTTTGCTTTAGTCGCCCTATTGCCAATGTTTTATCACAATACCATGCTTTATAATTCACCGTGGAGTATTGGTTATCAGCTTGTGAATGGGCAGGAAGTTAGTTCTTGGCAATCATTAACAAATTATCTTTTACCTTTTGGTTGGCATCCAGAAGTTTTGCGTCGTAATGTGGCAAATTATCTGCATTATCTTTTTAATTGGCAGACAGTCATTTTTATAGTCGCTTTATTTTTATTTATCTTAGCGGCTATTCGTCGTCAAGCCAATAGCCGTTCGCAGTGGGCTTATCTTTTTTCTTTTGGCGTCGTTGCCTTGATCTTGGTGATTTATTATGGCAGTTGGAGCTTTCATGACAATCCCGATCCCAGCGCTGTGACCATCGGTACATCCTTTGTGCGTTATTGGTTGCCCATATATATTATGACCTTACCCATTATTGCTTGGTCTGTGCAGTGGATTTTTTCCCGACATAAATTGGCCTGGATAAGCGCAGCGGCGGCTTTATTTTTATTTAGTTTTAGCTTTGCCTGGCATCAAGTTATATTGGATGGAGATGAAAGCTGGCAAGCTATGAATTATCAGATAGAACGGTACGAACAAATGTCTACTTTAGTAAATGAGAAGACTGCTACTGATGCTATTATCATCGCTCGTCGTAGTGATAAGGTGTTTTGGCCGACCAGGACGGTGATCTATGATCTTTTTTATCCGATTGATTGGCAGCGTTTGGCTAGATTAGCCGATCAATATCCTGTTTATTTGTGGGATTGGCAATATGATTTGGCTGATATTGCCTATTTGAATCAGCGTGATTATAAAAAGTATGATTTAGAATTAGGCATTACTGATATTAGCTATGATAATATGGCTTTATATAAGATAAATTTAGAATATGACGGTCAATAAATTTAGACAATTTATTTATTATTTTGGTTGGTTATTATTTATTTGTGTAATCATCTGGTTATTGGCTAGTGATTTGGGTAGGAGTGGTTATTTTTATGCCGCTCAAGAAGCCGCTGCCAGTAATCCGATCATTGGGCCATTGTTTCCCGCCGATCGGGTAATGATAAGCGAAGGAGTATGGCAGATTCATAAAGAGCCATTGTATTTTTCTGCTCGCTTGCCCCGTCCCTATGACAGAGTGCAAGTAAAATTATTATATGACAATACCTGTTGTCAGGATATTAAAATTGGTTTACAGCAAGCCTCTGCTAATGACTGGGCCTATCATTTGGAAACATTGGATAATCGGGATTTTAATAATTTGTCTTGGCCCAATCTAGTAGAAGGTGAAACAATATTGTGGCAAAGAAATATAGATTTTTCTTCTATTGCTGAGTTTATAGGTCAAGCCGCTGAATTAGATAGGGTAGCTAGTTATAATATACATTTGCCTCAGCATTATATTTTACCGGATTATAAAGACTGGTCCAGTCCTAAAACACGGAATTATATATTAAGGGGGGATTATAGTTTTTATACTTATAGTGGTGGCGATTTAGATTTTACGTTTTTTTTACAGGATTTAAATCGTAGTAATAATGAAGATAATGTTTTAATAAATGTTTATGATTGGAATAATAATCGTATAGTGACTAAGGCATTGGCCGATGATGGCTGGCAACAAGCGACTGACCCGGCTAGCAATGTTCGTCAATTGGGTATTGCTTTAGATCATTTACAGCCGGGGGTATATCGTTTTGAAGTGTTGGCTAATTATGATATTTTCACCACCGCAATTCGCTCGCCTCAGATTTATTTGACTTTTATTAAACATCTTTATTTGGCCGGCAATAGTGAATATGCAGATGGTTTGGGAGTGATCCAAGATGCTCCTATCAGGCTGATAAGCAATAGCTCTGTTATAAATATCAGCACCAGTCATCCCAGCGGTAAACAAAATATTATGGTAGCAGGACGTAGCCTGGCTATTTCCGAATTACATAAGATCTATACACTGGATTATCTCAAGGGCCAATATAATATTGACATAGATCAGAGTGATTTAATGATTGATGGTAACAATTTATTCGCCTTTGCCGATGATGAATGGTTTGCGCCTAGTGATTATAAGACTACTATTGTCAATGATGAAAGTCCTTATGATTATTTTATAGCTAAGTATCAGCTACCGGTTAAACAATTTATAGAGCAAGAGCAATGGTTTAGTAATGTCGTAGTTTTTAATCTAGATTCGGCGGCTCTGAGTGGTGGAAAATTACGTTTTATGATTGCTGCCCCAGGAGTTAGTTTAGAACAACCGTTCAAGATAAAAAAAATAGAGCTTAGTTTTTCTCGGACAGTGGCTGCTTGGTGGCCGGACAGCTTATCTTATCTTAAATATTGGTGGCAACAAAGATGAAGTTTGTTAGAAAATATATCAGCATTTTTATTGTGGAATGGGAACAGCTACTTTTGGTCAGCTGGCTTATTCTGATGGCTTTAGAATTATTAAAAACTGGCTTAGTGACAAATTATTATAATCTAGTTTGGCATAGTTTGATTTTATTGATATTTTTTATACTTGATATTTTTTGGGTACGACCAGCAGACCATATGGCCATAAAAAAAATCCCTCTGCTGGGATTACTAGGTGGATTTTTAGTATTTGTATTGGGCTGGGTAGCCGTTGATTGGCCTTGGTATTTTATAGTGTATTTATCTTTACTGGGTTGGGTGGCGCTGCACGGCTTATTTACTGAATAATCTGCTCTAAAAGTTGACCGGATTCATTAAGATAAAATATGATATCACCCTTGTTATTTATCAGTAGCGGTGATTGATCGTCAAGCGTAGCAAGCGTATATTCATTGCGCGGACTACGTTCGTCCAGCTCAATAATTTGTAACTCCTTATCTAATAGATAAAAAACATAGGCTCCGTTAGGATGCCACCAAGCATTATGGATGGTTTGGCTGCGACGAGTTAAAAGAATACTATTATCACGGTCAGCAAAATATACGGACAATTCATTATCATTCCAATAAAGTAACTTATCATCATTGCGACTATACCAGGTGGCGTGTTTTACATTGGGAATGACTTTAGCAACAAAATTATTATTATCGGTGCCCAGTAAATACAGCCAGTTTGTACCACTATCCAAGACCGATAAATGTCTTTGACTGGGTATTAACTGTAATTTACCTCCCGCTGGTAATTTAGTGATAGGCAATGCTTCCGTCTTGAGGTCAGTATAGCGACTGAGCAATAGTTGATTATCTTCAGTTTGTTCGCTGCCAATATAAAGTGTGTTCTGATAGGGGAAATAAGCTTGTGCATTGCTAATACTAGCTACTAATTTAGCTGATGATGTTGTAATATCATAAGCAAGTAAAGTATTTTTTTGCAATACATAGATAATATTATCCTTACTGCCATGCCACGCAAAGTCATTAAACCATTGGCGCGGTAAATCAGTTAACCGAGAATTATTTTGCGGTATATTGATATTTAGTAAATAAATTTCATCACCCGTTTCGTATATTAGTTTTTTACCATTAGGGGAAAGGGATATTAATTTAATGGGTAAATTGATTGGCTGGGCCAGTAAAGGTCGCCAAATTTTATGATCTACAACAAAATTCCACATTTGCCAACCCTGGTCTGTTTGACCGGTGATGATATGTATTTCGCCTGTATTATTACTTATAATTTGTAAATTATTTTCTTCACTTATTATAGTGGGAGACAATTTTTTAAATAAAACTATGTCCTCTACAAAAGCAGTTTGTTGGGGACGGACATTGATAGTTTTTTGCCAATCCAAATAACCTGTTTGTGTAATTTTGAGATGATAATCATTAGCCAATAAATTTGCTTTTTGCCATGGCGTACGATCATCCTGCCATATGTCATTTAAATATATATTAGCTTGTTGAGGATAAGTTTTTACAAATAAAATACCGGTCGGCTGCAAAGATCGCTTAGCAAAGTCATAACGCCAACCTAAAGAATAAATGATTAACAGGGGAGCTAATACAAAAAACAAGATAGCTGATGATATCCAAAGAATTCTTTTATAAAGCATGCGCATAGTTTGGGTTGTTATTTTTTCCTCTTTTAGGTAAAATAGAGTTAAATAAGCATAATGTCAAGTTTATGGCTCAGTATAAAATTATTGGACAGCAGAAAATTAAGGGTGAGATTGCGGTTGCGGGCGCTAAGAATAATGCTCTTAAAGCCGTTCCGGCGACCTTATTGACTGATGAAATCTGTATTTTGCACAATGTTCCGGACATAGAGGATATGCGTATTATATTTAGCTTGATGCGAGCTATTGGTTCGCAAATTGAAGCTTTGGGCAACGGTAGCTGGCGAATAGATAATAGTAATATTGATCCCACTGCAGTAGATGCTGATCTAGCTAAAAAGTTGCGCAGTTCCATAATGTTTATAGCGCCTTTATTGGCGCGCTGGGGCGAGGTTCATTTACCTCATCCGGGCGGTTGTATAATTGGCAAGCGACCAATTAATTTTTTTGTTGATGGCTTTACAGCTTTGGGGGCTAAAGTGACCGTCACTGATGACAGCTATCTTTTTCAAGCAAAGAAATTGAAAGCTAATAATATTATTTTCCCACAGATGAGTCATACCGGTACCGAAAGCATGATGATGGCAGCTGCTTTAGCTCAGGGTACTACTACCATAATCAATGCCGCTTGTGAGCCAGAAGTGGTGGCTTTAGCAGAAATGTTGAATAGTATGGGTGCAAATATTGTGGGTGCTGGCACCCCTACGATCACTATACAGGGCGTGGATAAATTATCTGGAACTGAATTTAGTATTATTCCAGATCGTTTGGAGGCGGGTAGTTTTATAGCTTTGGCGGCAGCTAATCAACAAGGTTTGACTATCACTAATTGTAATCCTGATCACTTAGCGGTTCCTTTATATATTTATAAGCGCATTGGTGTCAATTTTTCCGTTGGCGATGATTATATTAATGTGAAACCAAGTCACAAATTTGAAGCTATTAAAATAGCTACTCACGAATACCCCGGCTTTCCGACTGACTTGCAAGCACCGACCACCGTATTACTTACCCAAGCAGAGGGGTTGAGTATGGTACATGAGACCATATACGAGAGTCGTTTATTATATACTGATTTATTAAATCGCATGGGCGCTCATATTATTCTTTGTGATCCTCATAGAATTATTATTCAAGGAGCTACCCAGCTGATCGGTAAAAAAGTAGAAAGTCCAGATCTACGTGCAGGCATTGCTATGGTGATAGCCGGTACCATTGCCCAAGGTACTACCATTATAGATAATATTTATCAAATAAAAAGAGGTTATAGCAATATTTTAGAACGATTGAGAGCGATCGGAATTCACATTGAAGAAATAGATTTGGCCAGCTAATAAATATTTGCTATAATATTGCTCATGAATGAAATAAAGTATAATTTTCCCAGTGTAAAAAAACGTACCACAACCGTGGTTATTGTTTTAATTTTAGTCAGTTTTGGCTTTGGCTGGTTAGTGGGTAATGGCTCTGCAATAGCTAATTCTTCGGATAAAATTGGTACTGTTTATAATCAAGATAAGATACCTTCTTATTTAAGTAAAGACGTAAATTTCAATCTTTTTTGGCAGATTTGGGATTTGGTAAAAAATAAATATGTTTACCGTGACAAAATAAACGATATTGATTTGTTTTATGGTGCTATGGCTGGTTCGGTAGCCGCTTTAGGCGATCCTTATTCGGTTTTTTTCAATCCAGAAGTAGCTGGTAAATTTACCAAAGAACTAAGCGGGAAGTTTGAGGGCATTGGCGCTGAGATTGGCATTAAAAATAACACTCTTACCATTATTGCTCCTTTACCGGATACGCCGGCTGATAAAGCTGGTGTCAGGGCCGGTGATAAAATTTTAGCGATTGATGGGCTGGATACTACGGGCATGTCTACCGATCAAGCTGTCAATTTGATTCGTGGTGAGAAGGACACCCCGGTTGTTCTTACTATTTTGCATAAAGAAGAATTAAAAACTCAAGATATTCAAATTATTCGTGATACCATTAACATTATCAGCGTCCAATGGGAAATGAAGGATGATAATATTGCTTATATTAGAGTTACTCATTTTAATGAAGACACCGGTAAGCGTTTTAAGCAAGCAGTCAATGAATTGCTGCAACAAAATGCGCAGCGCATTATTCTAGATTTACGTAATAATCCGGGAGGATTTTTAGATGTAGCTATTGAGTTGGGCGGTTATTGGGTTGATCATCAAGTTATGGTCAAAGAAGTTTTTTATAATACCTCACGCAATCAAGATTATGTGACCAGTGGGATGCCTCTTTTGGCAGACATACCGACTATCGTATTGGTTAATGGCGGATCAGCCTCTGCTTCCGAAATATTAGCTGGCGCTTTACAAGATTATGGTTTGGCTACTTTATTGGGAGAAACCACATTTGGCAAAGGTTCGGTACAAGAATTGGAGCAATTATCTGACGGTAGTGCGGTGAAAATTACCGTAGCTGAATGGCATACGCCTAAAGATAGAGTTATCAATAATGTTGGCATTGAGCCAGATAAAGTGGTAGAATTTAATGAAGAGGACTATAATAATGATATTGATAATCAGCTAGATGCGGCCTTACAAGCAATCAAGCAATTACCATGAAAATAATGTATATAAAAGCGGCCGGCGGCTGCCGACCGGGCGGTATTAAAGAGGTGAAAGCGGGTTATGCTCGTAATTATTTGATACCGCAAGGCTTAGCCATTTCGGCTGATGATAAAGAAGTAGCAATCTGGCAAAAAAAACTAGCCAATGTAAAAAAAGTTGTTAAGCAAAAACAGTTAAAAACGGACAAATTAGCCAAGACTTTGGCTAATGCGACTATCAATTTAGAATTAAAAGCCAATGATCAAGGACACCTATATGCCGCGGTTGCGGACAAGCAATTGCAAACGGCTATTGGCGAGCAATTTGGCTTAGATTTGTCTGGTCATAATATAGTATTATTGACCAATGTAAAACAAGTCGGTAAGCAAGATGCAGAGCTTAAAGTCAATCAAACTAAAATTAATATTCATCTAAACATTACTCCACAGCATGAAGCAGCAGCCCACTAAGTATATTTTTGTATCTGGTGGCGTTCTCTCCGGACTCGGCAAGGGCGTAGTGGCTTCATCTCTCGGTTTCCTTCTACAAAATCGCGGTTATAAAGTAGGCGTAATAAAATGTGAGAATTATTTAAATATTGATTCTGGTACTATCAACCCCATAGAACATGGGGATGCTTTTTTATGTGAAGATGGTTTGGAAGCTGACATGGATCTTGGTACTTATGAACGATTTTTAGGCAGGGAGATGGGGCAACGCAACTTTACTACTATGGGACAAATTTACAAAGCAGTTATTGATAGAGAAAGATCTTTTGGTTATAAGGGTGAAGACGTGGAGGCGATCCCGCATATTTCCGATGAGATTATCAAACGCATCCGCGAGGCTGGTGAGGATGATGATATTATAATTATTGAATTGGGTGGTACGGCTGGTGAATATCAAAATATGCTTTATTATGAAGCTTGTCGGATTATGAAAGCAGAGCAACCGGATGATGTGATCAATGTGCATGTCAGCTATGTGCCGCTACCCAAACACATCGGCGAGCCCAAAACCATGCCCACGCAATTGTCTATACGGACCGTAATGAGTATGGGCATTATGCCAGATTTTCTAGTATTGCGCAGTGAAGCCACTTTAGATAAACGTCGTCGCTATTTGCTCGGCCTCAAGTGTTCTGTACCCGGTGATAATGTTATTATGGCCCCGGATCTGAAGACTATTTATGAATTGCCGATCATTTTTGCCAAACAAGAATTTGATAAAAAAGTGTTAAAAGCTTTTCACCTCAATTATAAACAGCTGCGCTTGACTAGCTGGAAAAAACTGGTAAAAAAAATTAAATCAGTCAAAAAGAAATCAGTGAATATTGTCATTGCTGGTAAATATTTTGCCACCGGTGATTATGAATTGGCTGATTCATACGCCGCTTTATTGGAGGCGATAAAACATGCTTGTTGGCAGCAAAACATAGAGCCAAAACTAAAATTTATCAATACTGAGGACATAGAAAAGCAGGGGACTAAGCTAATTGGTAAGGCGGATGGTATTATAGTACCGATCGGTTGGGGACATAGGGGTGCTGAAGGCAAGATTAAAGTCATTCAGTATGCCCGTGAAAAAAAAATACCTTATTTAGGTTTATGTTATGGCATGCAATTAGCCTGTGTAGAATATGCTCGCCACGTGGCCAATCTAAAGCAGGCCAATACCGTTGAAAACGACGCTAGGACACCTTATCCCATCATTCACGATATTCCCATGAGTGAAAAATATCAGGTGATCAAGGGTGAGGGCACTTCAATGCGACTGGGGGCTTATGATTGTATATTAGAAGCCAATAGTATGGTTGGTAAGATTTACCAAAAATATAATCAAGGGGAACTGTTAAATGATAATCAGAAAGAAAAGCGAGTTATCGTAGCCTCTGGTAATTTATTGATATCAGAAAGACATCGTCATCGTTATGAGTTTAATAATGATTTTAGAGATATATTAAGTCAAGCGGGCTTAAAATTTGTTGGTACCTCGCCGGATGATTTTTTTGTGGAAATGATTGAATTGCGTAATCAAGAGCATCCATTTTTCGTAGCCACGCAAGGCCATCCCGAATACAAAAGCACACCTCTCAAACCACACCCATTGTTTATGGAATTTATTCATATGGCAAGCAAATGATTCAAAGGGATTATATACATAGCGCCTTATCGGCGTTTTTGTATTTCCAATAATGATCAGCTGGGCATATTATCAAAACTAGCTAGCATCAGCAGACACGCGCTTTTTATATACATTGACAAAATCTTTATTTTGCGATAATTTAACAGAAAAGAACCTAAAAAAATAAATATTTCACCGGGAGGGAAGAGTAATGATGAAGTCAAAGCCGTTCAGTGCAGGCGTTTTAATCTTTTTATGGTTGTTTGAATTATTACGGCTTATCATTTTTATAGGACACAATGTACTTGAAAATAACCAACCCATTTTAATTATTGGGATGTCTTGTGCTCTGACTTTTGCTTTGTTGGGTATGTGGTTAGGTAAAAGGCATCCAATTCCCGATATTGCTTTATTGGTAATGGCGATAATACTGTGGTCTTTACCAATCACGCCCACAAATGATTTTGTTCTAACTGTTATTCTATTACCTTTAGTATTTGCCAGTTTAACCGCTGAATCACGAATGGTAAATTCAAATAATCATAAGATTGAGGGGATTTAAATGAGGGATAAAGTTCTGCTCAAAAAAATGCAATTGCGTTTTAAGCAAATTATTTATTTGGCCTTGGTGTTCATTAGCTCACTGTCTTTATATACTCATAATCAAGGTCAGGGTGGTGGAGAACTATTGCAAACCTTAGTCATGACAGCTATAGGCATTGGCCTTTTGATAATGGCTTTGCATTATATCAAAACAAAAGTTAAGATGTTTTTTCATCTCTAGGCAGCTTTAAACAAATTTGCAAGCACCGTCAACGCACGGTGCTTTTGTTTATAACTTGATAGACTTGACAATCCCTTGGGGGAGGTTTATATTAAAACATCACAAAAGGAGGGTGTGATGAAAAAAATCAGTCTGTTCTTTTTATTAACAATAAAACTTATCGCGGCCAATTGGCAGCTGACCGATACCAGAATCGTTTTTAGTGTTCAGCCCCAACCTATGCCTATTTATCGGGGAGAGATTATGACTTGTTGGCAATATCGATTACCAGCAGACGGCTATATCTGGTTTTCCGGGCATGATTGGAATTATCAGCTGTCAGCCGGATTAATTAGTGCTGATAAACAATACGGTGCTGTGGCGCTAGGTATTGCTACCCGTCAGCCGAATCATAGCGGATTAGCCTTATTCGTTTATGACACTGACTTTTACATCAAATATACATTACAAGTGATTAGTATGTTTGATAGCTATCCCTGGTATCATTTTGACGCTTTTGTTCGTTTATGGAGTACTAATTTCTACTTTGGTTATGATTATGAAACTAACTATGCCAGTGATATCCAGCTCAGTTGGCAATGGCATGGTTTGAAATTAACCACCGGCTATGGTATTGAGCGTAAAGTAATTAGTTACGGTATTAGTTTTGCAACGTTCTAGAAAAAAACTAAAGCCCAGTCTATTTTAGGCTGGGCGTTCTTATTGACATTTATTATATAAATGTATATTATATTGTCGTTATTCGTTTTCTATGAATGCTAATAATTATTCGGGATTGTCTTTGGCCGCGTCTTGCGGGCAGGCTAATGGCAGGGCAGCTGATTATTTGTTCAGTTTATTCAAATAAATAGTAATAACATTATTCGGGGATCGTCTAATGGTAGGACACCAGGTTTTGGTCCTGGCAATCGGGGTTCGAATCCCTGTCCCCGAGCCAGACTTTAAAAATAGCTAATTTTAGCTGTTTTTTAGTACTTATGCTTGACAAATTATTATATGTATGTTATCATACTGTATTAAAGGACAATAACGTTCTTTACAACTAAAAAGAAAAAGGAGCTAGCTATGAGTAAATCAGCAGCTGGTAGCATGTCGGATTGGTCTGGCTTGCTAAAAGATATGTTTCGTCAAATTGATGATGGAACTATCACTAGGAATCAACTTCACAGTTTTGTGGTAAAACACGAAAACCCCTTTGCCATTACTGACATTCGTCAGGAATGGCAAGAATTCTACAGAAAATACTTTCGTCTGACTGTAGATTTCACAGATGTTACCATTCCAGAGAGTCCAGATGATTTCTCTAGAGTAGTTTTCATCCCTCAAGGTCTTTCTTATGCAGACATTGTCAAAGTTCTTAAAAAGAAATTCAAAGTATATTTATATACCGAGAATCTTGATAAGGGCATTAGAAATGATGTTCGAACTTCTAATCAGGCTTATGCAGTTTGCTTTCGTGAGCGAGTAGAAGCAGATGAGGAATGGAAAAACACCTCAGCTGATATGCTCAAAGAAAAAGGTATCAATTCCATTACTTTAATGGAAAGATTGATTCTTGAGCTGAAATACTATGATGAAACTGGCGAACATTTGGATATTTCAAATGTAACCCTTTGTGCCGGGTCGCGTCACCCTGTTGGTGTTGTGCCTGGTGTCCGCTGGGATGGCGGCTGGTTGCAGGTGGATTGGTGCCCTTTTGGCATTGCCGATGGCAGCTTGCGGGTTCGCGTTGCAGTTTCCTAACCCTTGTTCCTTTTAACTTTAACCCTTCCCCTTACTTTCTTTGAAAGTAAGGGGGATTTTTTTATATAGTAAAAACCTGTATAATATACTTAGGCTAATATAATCGGTCTAACTTTTTTAAAGTAGATAACGATTGTTGGTGATCAAATATTTCCTGTAAAAATATATTCACAAGGAGATGTACAAACAGCACTAGATTGGAGAAGAAAACCAAAATTTAATGATTTTTCTGTAAAAATGGAAGTAACAAAATTGCCAGTTGATATAGAAAATATGATTTATTCTTTTATGAAAAAGATGAGTTTGAATTATGGCTGTATAGATATGATAGTTAAGCCGAGCGGTGAATATGTATTTCTTGAAGTAAATAGTAATGGTCAATGGTATTTTATTCAATTAAATACCGGTGCACAAATTGCTAAGGCTATTGCTAATCAATTAGTAGGAAATAAATAGAAGGGGGTATAATCATTCCCCCTTTTTTAATGTGTTATAATATAAAATATGAATAATGATTATTTAAGACAAATCAAAGAAATATTTACTGTTGATCAGGAGGTGAGACTCAAGTGTAAGCCAGGCAAAGAATTACCAAATTATTTGGTATATTTAATGGATATAGCTCATAATTATAGAATACATTTATTGATTAATCAGTATGGCTATCCTACGAAAAAAAGTTTGGGGAAAAGAGGTATGAAAATTTTTACTATGTTAATTTTACATCAATGGTTTGATATTGCTTTACAGGAAGATTTTTTAGCAAACGGTCAACATGAACCAGCAGAAAAAGCGGCCTTGATTGATAGAATTAGGTTTAATATGGGGAAAAAGCAATTATACGGAACCATGTTGAATGTAAAAATTGAAGATATAAAGAATGTAGATAAAAGAAGAAAAAAAATGAATTTAAACACTTTAAAACAGTATTTAACAGAGAGTAAAAAAAAGTTAAATAAAATTAAAAAAATTAAAAAATTTAAGTATTATAATATAAAATAATAATACGTGAACAAAGATTATTTAAAACAAATTTTAGAGGTATTTACCGTCGATCAAGAAATAAGATTAAAACGCAATGTTGGTAAAGAATTACCTAATTATTTATTATACGCTATTGATATAGCCCATAACTATCGAATTAAATTATTAATAAACCAATATGACTACCCTACAATTAAAAGTGTTGGCAAGAGAGGGATGTTCTATTTTCATTATATTATATTACACCAGTTTGATATTAATATGCAAAATCAATATTTAGAGAATTGTGAGCTAACTCCGCAACAAAAAACAGAAATTATAGATCGAATTAGATTTAATAAGGGTGAGAAACAACTATATGGTACATTAAATATAGAAATAGATGATAAAAAAAATTTGAACAAAAGAAGGAAAGCTATGGGTTTAGAGTTTTTAAATGGATATTTAGTTAGTAATAAAGAAAAAACGAAAAAAAAAGCGATAAAGAAATTTTTATATTATCATATTAAATGATATTTATATATTCATAAATCAGTTCTAACTTCATCCACGACTCCGAGCCACATCTGTAGAGACAATTCATGAATTGTCTCTACAGATGTGGCTTATTATTTATCCCAAGTATAAATCTGTGTATCTGTCGGGAATGAGGGGTTTCATTTAGCCAAAAGACCATCTATGATAATAGGCGGTTTTTTTGTTTTGACTTTTTGGCTAATTAGGGCGATAATATAAGGGATTTTATATTAATAAAACATATTACAAAGTTAGAAGTATTCTTCAGCGACCTATAAAGTCATTAAAAAATTTAAGTATTATAATATTGCTGATCATTAATTTTAAATGACAGATCATAGCGAGGTAAAACATGACATTTGAAGAGTATCAAAATAAAATAGAAAATCAGGAAAGTGCTGGTGAAGCCTTGACTGCTTTAATGGAAAATATAGCCCACAAAACCCAATTGGAATTAGTGGAGAATTTTGGTGACAATGCTGCTGATATATTGGATAAAAAAAATTGTATTAATATGCGCAGTTTTTTAAAAAAGAGTGGGGGAGAGCTGAGCAAGGAAGAAGTTAAGCATGATGAAAAGTCAAATCAAGAAAAAGAGCTGGCGTGGAGTGGCGCAACAAATGAAGGGGTGCGTAAATATTATAAAGAAAAATTTGGTTATGACACGACTGATGAGTTATTACATCAGTATCGTACTGACAAATTAAAGCATAAGGGAACGATTGTTGAGATGGCCATTACCTCTTTGCTGTATAAATTTTTGCACGATAAATATATTGTAGTCAGAGCCAGTACTTATGATGACTATGCTAATGGGATAGACAATGTTATTGTCAATAAACAGACCGGGGAAGTGATTTGTACTTTTGATGAAGTTTATGATAATCGTGAACACGAAAGAGTGGAAGCTAAAAATAAGAAAATATTAGATAAAGCAATGCGCGGCGGGGCCAAAATAAAATACGGCTTTAGTTTAGAAAGGGGAGAGGATGGTCAACGCAAATTGGTTAAGCGGCAAATCCAAAATATCCCCACTTTTTATTTAGCTATGACTGATAAGCAATTAGATGAACTGCTACAAAACAGACAATCGGATGCAATGACATCAATCACAGCTAGTGAACGAGCGGTATTTGAAAAATTATTATCTTCTTTGACCGAGCAAATTGCCTGGTTACAAAATCATGACATTCCTTCTCAAGTCCGTAGTCAGATTGACCAATTCGCAAATATATTAGAGAAATTATAGTTTATGTATCAAAGTATTGGGATTTTTAAATACCCGCCGGTGAGCGGGTGTTTTGACAAATCTACCTACTTCTAAATTGTCTAATGCGATCAGTCTCACGCAATAATTGTTTACGCAAACGGATATTTAGCGGTGTGATTTCTAGATACTCATCATCGTTCATAATGCTCATTCCTTTTTCCAGCGTCAGTTTAATGGGAGGGGTTAAATTGATAGCCTCATCAGCACCGGATGAGCGCATATTGGTAAGTTGTTTACCTTTGATTGGATTAACAGCCATATCATTACCTTTGGCGGCATCACCAATGACCATGCCTTCATAGACATCAGTATTGGCTTCAATATAGAGATTACCCCTGTTCTGTAAATTGTATAAAGAAAAACCCAACGCTTTGCCGGTAGCCATGGATATCATTGAGCCAACAGCATTTTTTTTGATTTCACCGGCATAGGGCCGAAAACCAATGACATGACTGTACATCAAGCCTTCTCCTTTTGTATCCACTATAAATTCATTTCTATAGCCCAAAAGACCTCTGCTGGGAATAGAGAATATTATCCTTGTATGACCATGTTCTGGTAGCATTTCCACCATAGTTCCACTACGTTGCGATAACTTTTTGATAACCTTGCCTGACATTTCCTCCGGTACATTTATGGTAACTTCCTCAAACGGTTCTGATTTTATGCCATTTATTTCTTTGATAATAACATGCGGTTGGGAAACTTGCAGTTCATAACCCTCACGCCGCATATTTTCCAATAAAATTGCAATATGCATCTCCCCACGGCCATATATTTTATAATGATCAATGGCAGAAAAATCTATTTTTAATCCAACATTTATTTCCAGCTCTTTTTCCAGACGCTCTCTTAGCTGACGATTGGTGACAAATTTACCATCCCGGCCGGCAAAGGGTGAATTATTCACTAATAAATTCAACGATATAGTGGGGTCATCTATATTGATAGCCGGTAATATTTCTTGACTAGAGTTATGACAGATTGTTTCGCCAATATAAATATCAGGTAATCCCGCCAGCATCACAATATCGCCAGCCTCAGCTGTGGCAACTTCTTTTCTTTCTAAACCGGAAAAAGTAAATAACTTGGTTATCTTTCCTTGTCTGACAGTGCCGTCAATATTTTTAATTATAACAGTATCATTATTATTAATTTTCCCTTCATAAATCCGTCCAATAGCCAAACGACCCAAATAGTTATCATAAGCCAAATTAAATGGTTGTAACCTTAATAATTTATTTTTAGCTCCGTCACTAGAAGCGACTGGCGTTTCTTTTATAATGATATCAAGTAGGGGAGTCAAATCAGTGCTACTATCATCCAAGTTTAGCATAGCGATGCCGTCACGGGCTATTGCGTAAACAGTAGTAAAATCCAATTGCTCGTCCGTCGCGCCCAAGTCCAAAAATAATTCATATACCATTTCTTGTACTATATCTGGGCGAGCGGCCGGCTTGTCAATTTTATTTAGTACGACAATTGGCTGCAGCCCCAGTTCCAATGATTTTTTTAAAACAAATTTTGTTTGCGGCATGGGACCCTCTTGAGCATCAACCAGTAATAAGACAGAGTCAATGGAGCGCAGTACTCTTTCTACTTCAGAACCAAAATCAGAGTGACCGGGAGTGTCCACTATGTTAATTTTTGTACCATGATAAAAAATAGAAGCATTTTTTGAATAAATAGTGATACCTCGTTCTAATTCTAAAGTATCGCTATCCATACTAGTACCAGCTTGAGATAATCCTGCTTGTTGCATCAAAGAATCTGTCAATGATGTTTTGCCGTGATCAACATGAGCGATAATGGCAATATTTCTAATATCCATAAACTTATAGAAAAATTAAAACCGCTTATAAAAAAGCGGATAACGACTTTTTTGACTGGCTATATTCTAGAACAAAAAAATAAATAAGTCAATCTAGCCGAAAAATTATTTTATTTTATCTATATCCTGCTGGTACTGATCAGCTAGAGCTACTACATTATCGCCATAAAAACGATAAGCAGGGTTGGTAGAGCCAGAAAAATAACGCATAGCAGCCGCCCATTCACCATCCTGGCTGCCGGCGCCATTAGCTTTTGATAAAATAGCAGCTGCCAAAAAAGCATCTCTAATATCCCAAGGATTAGCCGGTTTGCCAGTAATAGCGCTAACCTTATCCTTATAGCCTATCCAGGTGGAAGGAATGAATTGCGCTGGACCCATAGCCCCACCCCAACCGATTTGTTCACCGTTTTTATCTCGCATAGGGCACGATACCGGCGTAACATCAGGATCCATGCCCAGCTCCGCCGTAATTTGTTTGAAAGGTTCCTGATCGCGGCTTGGTTTCATAATAACTTTCCAGCTTTTTTCTGGGGGATCCCCGGGACGATTGCAAGTGCCTACGTTTTTACCCAAATTTGATTCCTGTGTTAATATAGCCAGCAAAAAAGCAGCCCTCACGCCAGTGCTATCCTCAGCCCACTCTGCAATTTGTACGGCCTCATTAAAAGTAACAGCGCGACTGACACCCAACAAATCATAAATTCTATTTTTTATTTCATTGGCTTGTTTTTGTTTATCAGACAAAATTGCCTGATAATTATCTTCTTGCTCCTTGGTTTCTACCAAAAGTTTATTGCGCTCGCTAATAGTACCGCTCAATTTTTGATTTTGTAAATCAGCAATGGCTAATAAATTACCCTGTTGCTCTTTAGATTCGCTTAACAAGTTTTGTTCATTGAGCATCATGTCCTTTTCTTGTTTTACTTGTTCTACCGTAACAGCTAAACTGCTGGTTAATTTAGAATAAGCGCTAATTTGATTAAAAAATCCACCAACGTCCTTATTCATCAGCCAGATTTCTAAGCCAGAATAGCGATATTTACGTTGCAGTTCACGTAAAAGCTTGGTCATATTGTCCGCTAATTCTTGTATTCTTAAATTACGCTCAGCAATATTTGTTTGCAACTGATTGAGCTTATTATCAATTTGTTCAATATTTAGCTGTGATTGCTGAATTTGTAGAGTTAGCTTGTTTTGTTGTAAAGTTAATTCATAAATTTTCTGACTTAATGTAGATTTTTGATATTTTACAGTATTTAATTGTTGTTGGTATTGATCAATTTCTTGCTGTATGGCTTCTAACTGCTTTTGCAAGCTAAGAGTTTCAGAGGTAGTATTAGCCAATACCACTGGAGACAAATATAAAATCATTGCCATGACGGCAAATAATAATACACTTATAAGTGTTAATCTCTTTAGCATATGCTATATTATAACAAATTTTGCCAATAAAAAAGAGCCCCCGAGCAAATCAAGTTGTTTTTAGTGAAGGTAGGAGATTCAACTATGGGCCAAAATATTTGGCACTATAATATCAGCATAGCCTGTGCAAAAGTAATATGCTATAATACGGGCGTATTCACACAAAAAAAGGTCACATTGTATTTATTTTAAGCTTTAGAAGAGGTATATATTATGCAAAAATTTAACTCATTTGACGGGGCCATTATTGTTTTAATTCTAATCGGTGGATTAAATTGGGGCCTAGTTGGTTTTTTCGGATTTGACCTTGTGGCCGCAGTTTTTGGCGCCATGTCCGTGGTGACGAGAATTATCTACGCTCTGGTCGGTTTAGCTGCCCTTTATGCTGTTTTCGGTGTAGGCAAGTGGGGTAAGAAATAGTTCTTATTTGCATTAACCATGGCAAACCCGCCATGCAATGTTGTTTTGGTTTTAAATATTAATAAAATATATGCTCAAACAAACAATTATAGCTTTCGGTTTTTTATTTTTATTGACCGGTTGTACTAATCAAGCGCCAGTTGATAATATAACATCTACTAATAAACCATCTAATGATATTATTATGGAAAATCCATTGCCGCCGGCACAACAACCTAACTTATTGGATAAATTTAGCCAAGCTATTATTCACACCAATGTTGGTGATATTACGCTTGAATTTTATCAGGATGATTCACCAATTACGGTGAACAATTGGTTTTATTTAGCTAGTATTGGTTTTTATGATAATACCAAATGGCATAGGGTAATTCCAGATTTTATGATCCAAGGTGGAGATCCCATTAGCAAGACCGATAAAACTAATCTTTACGGCACCGGCGGGCCGGGCTATAGATTTACTGACGAATTCAATAATCACAAATTAGTCAAGGGTTCATTGGCTATGGCCAATAGTGGCGCCAATACCAATGGCAGCCAATTTTTTATTGTTACCGCTGATAGCACGCCTTGGTTGGACGGGCAGCATACTAATTTTGGTAAGGTTATAGACGGTCTAGATGTGGCTGAAAAAATAAGTAAAACAGCGCGCGATGTCAATGACAAACCCTTAAGCGACATTATTATTAACACTATAGAGCTTAAATAGAGCAATGAGTAATCGTGCCCATATAAACCTGATTGGATTATTAATATTTATTTTTTTAATATTAGTAATTTTTGGTTATATAATATGGCAAAGCGCAGCGCAGAAGAAGACCGCATCAGTTACTTTGTCTTTACCGACTAAAAATTATCAAGTCGTATTACACTATCCTGATAAAACCGTTACTCTTTATAGAGTGGGTGAGCGCATGAGATTAGAAGCTGACAAACAAGCTGATATTATAATTGATCTAAGAAATAACCAGCAGTGGCTGGAACAAGATGGCGACTGGTTGGTTTTACCGCCTTTTACTGACAATATAAACATGGCTTTTGATCCTTATCAGCTAGCAATGATAGCCCTGACTGACAAACAAGCGCTACATCTCCAAACCGAGGCAGTCGGTTTGACTGGTTATGATTTTTATGTTAATAATCAATCACTGCGCGCTTATTTTTCCTCCACCGGCCTAGTGCAACGTATAGAATATTTACCTAGTAAAAAGATCTATATTTACTATGACTATGCCCGAGTAGGGGATGTGCCTGAGAATTTACTTAGTACCAATAATGGCAAAACCGAAGACTAAAAATTATTTTATTTACAGATCTCTGGAAATGCTGCCAGGGATTTTAGTATGGACGACTTTGCTGCTCGCAATAGTCGTTTCTTTTTGGCGTCCACTTTATGCGATTTATTTTATTATAATTTTTGATCTCTATTGGTTTATTCGGGTGGGTTATATGATGATATATTTATTTGTTTCTTGGCGGCGTTATCATAGAGATGCTAAAATTAACTGGTTGGAAAAGGTCAAATCAATCAAGGATAAAAAATGGAAAGATTATCATCATCTTATTTTTTTACCGACATATACAGAGCCATATGAAGTCTTAGAGGAAACTTTTAGAAGTTTACAACGAAGTAAATATCCGCTTGATAAGATGACTATAGTATTAGCGGGGGAGGAAAGAGACAAGGATAATTTCTTATTATCAGCAAAAAAAATAAAAGCCAAGTTTGGTATTTTCTTTAATGATTTGTTGATCACTGTTCATCCGGCTGCTGTACCAGGTGAAATACCCGGCAAAGGTTCAAATTTAAATTATGCCGGACATATTACTAAACAGTATATTGATAAGCAGGGTTGGGATTATGATAAAATTATTGTTTCCTGTTTTGATATAGACACGCAGGTTCATCCTGAATATTTTTCCTATTTGACTTATCAATATTTGACTACGGAGGATCCCACCCGATGTAGTTACCAACCATTGGCTTTTTATCATAATAATATTTGGGAATCTAATTTTCTTACCAGGGTCGTAGCAAATTCTACAACTTTTTGGTTGTTGACAGACATGGCTCGGCCGGAGCGCTTATTTACTTTTTCTTCACACAGTATGAGCTGGCGCGCTTTGGTGGATGTTGGTTTTTGGCAAAACGATATTGTTACGGAAGATTCTCGTATTTTTTTGCAATGTTTTATCTATTATAATGGCAATTATCAAGTCAAACCGATGTATATACCGGTTTCTATGAATACAGTCTATATGGGTAAATTTTGGCGCTCTCTGGTCAATCAGTATAAACAAATGCGTCGTTGGGCTTGGGGGGTAGAACATTTTCCTTATATGGCGTGGAATTTTTATAAAAATAAGGCTATCCCGCTAACAAAAAAATTTCGTTATTTATGGAACCAAACGGAAGGAGTTTATTCGTGGGCCACAGCGCCTTTATTAATATTTATTTTGGGTAGATTGCCTTTATGGGTAGCGGGGCGTGATGTAGAGACTACATATGTGGCGCAACAAGCGCCTTATATATTACAATTTTTAATGTCCGTAGCAATGGTTGGCCTATTGGTGACCGCTTTGTTTTCAACTATTTTATTACCAACTAGACCAAAAAAATATCACTGGGCTAAATATTTAATAATGTTTTTCCAGTGGGCGATATTTCCTATTTCTATGATATTATTTGGCTCTATACCGGCTGTTGACGCCCAAACACGATTGCTGTTGGGGGGAAAGTTTAGACTGGGCTTTTGGGTCACAGAAAAAAAATAACTAAATCAATCTAGCGTGAATAAATGTAGCATGGCCACGGAGAAAATCATCTGCGGCCAGCTTTTTTTTACCGGCTAATTGTAATTCTAATACTTCAATAGCGCCTTGACCACAGCTAATTTGCACTTTTTTATCCTTTGTTAATGTGACTTGGCCAGGTAAGTTGTCTAAAGTCGTCTCAATTGGCCTAATATTGCGTAAAAACAAAAGTTTATTTTGCCAGGTAGTGAATACACCGGGCCAATTTATATAGGCTCGATATTGATTATATATATCCTCAGCCGACTGTTGCCAGTCAATACGTCCATCATCCTTACTAATCATAGAGCAATAAGTAGCTTGGTTATTGTCTTGGCGTATAGCAATAATTTTATTAGCTTGCCAGTCTTGTAAAAAAGGAATAATACTGACCTCGCTTAATTTTGCCACCGCTTGTCGTAATTTTAAAATAGTCCAATCCGGATCTATAGAAAACTTTATTTGACGTAAAATATCACCTTCGTCCATACCGGCCGACATCAGCATATAAGTCAGAGCAGTGTGATTTTGGTTGTGCAATAGGGCGGCCTGTAGGGGAGAGGGCCCGCGCCACTGGGGCAATAAGGAGGGGTGTATATTTATGGTTGGCATATGCCAATAATCTAAAAAATCAGCCGGTAGAATCATGCCAAAGGAAAACGTGATCACTGCCGAAAACTGATCAGCTGACCATTGTTGCCACCACTCTTTTTCTTTTTGAGAAATTTTTATAATCGGGATGAGCTGACCTGCCGGATCTTTTTTTAAAGCCTCAACTAAAACATTGGCCTGGGCTTGCCCTGATCTTTTTTTCGGTTTATCCGCTTTGCTAACTACAGTAATATCGTATTGCTGATGTAAAGCCAGAATAGTATTCAGAGCAATGTCATCAGATGATAAAAATAAAATTTTTTTACGCATCCTGATAGCTAGTTAGCAATTCTTCTCCGGCAGTATAGCGAGTCACTTTATCTATAAATAGAATCCCTAAATTATGATCTTTTTCATGTTGAATAATACGAGCCGCTAAATCCTTAAATCGCTTGATATGCCACTGACCTTGTCGGTCATAATATTTTATTACCAAACTAACAGAACGTTTAACCATGCCATACACTCCCGGTACGGATAAACAACCTTCTTCATCTTCGTTTTGTTTTTTTGATTTATGAATAATCTTAGCATTTATAAAAAACATCGGACCATGCCCATAATCAATAACAAAAACGTCCTCTTCTCGGCCTACTTGTCGGGCCGCCAAACCCACGCCATCTTCCTGACGCATCGTTTCATATAGTTGGTCTAGCCAGTCCTGAAAATCGGCCGACATAATATTATCAACCGGCTGAGATTTATTTCTTAACCACGGATGGGGTGCTTTTAAAACAGGTAAAATCATAGACTTAAAATTTTCACTGGATTAATGTCAAAACTTATATTCTTTGTTTTTGCTTTTATCAACTTATTTATATCGTTTGATTTTAAATTAGTGACGATCAGCTGTTGTTGATATTGCTGATGACGAATAGTCGGTATGGTTTGTTGTGGTGCGCTAATTTTTGCTTGGGGTAAAAGTTGAGCAATTTTTTTTCTTTGTTCCCAGGCTTTGGCTAATGCCCTGGCTTTGTTTGAATCTTTGATTATCACCTTTACTATTTGAGCAAAGGGAGGCAAACCCAGCCTAGCTAATGACCGCAATTCATTGCGCACCAGAGCAAGTGGATTGTCAATAAAATCCGCCCATTCTGCCTCATTGTATGTTTGTATTAATAACGGTACGCCCCAGCTGCGCCAACGTCTAATTTCATAAAGCCAGCGCCATTTAGTATCTAGATCTACCGGAGTTAACCATTGTTCAGCTATGGGAATAATAATTTTAGTCGGATTAAATTGCCATAAGTGTTGCCAAATGGCTGATGAACTTAATAAAATATCAGCCTGAGGAATGTTTTTGTCAGCCGAGCTGAAAGTTTTAATATTAGCATTATTAAACTGTTTTGTCAAAGCTTGCTGTAGGCGCTCTAAACCCCATCCTTGAGTATATAATCTACTGCCGTGGCAGTTTGGACAAACAGTGGGCACGCTCTCACTTTTTAGGCAATGATAACAAGTAAGCATCTGCTGATCATCGTCAACTTGATAGGGCAATGAACAGTGTGGACATAGCCAGACATATTGACAATCTTGACATATTAGTTGACGTCCATAATGCAGCCGATTGCTTAGGATCAATACTTTCTCTTGCTGAGCTAGAGCAGCATTAATTATATCAATAATCTCTAAACTCAGCCACTGTCCAATATTTACTTTTATTTGTACTTTATCAATATGCTGAGCGGGCAGTCGCCAATATGGCCATTGCTCTTGTTTGATCAGGTGATATTGCCTAGGAGAAGGCATATTATCAAGCCAAATTAGTTTGCTATTATTTTGCTCTGCAAAAGTTTTAGCAAGCCAAGCTATATTATAACGCGGTTGATTATCCCATTGATGATGAGCGGTGTCAGCTGCTTGATCAATTATAATATAAGCCAAATTGTACCACGGTAACCATAATGATTTTTTGGTACCGATTACTACTACTTGCTGACCACTGGCAACTGCTTGCCAGACTTGACTTGCTTGACCCTTATTCAAATCAGCGCTTATCAATAGCGGTTGCTGTTGCATGCCCGCTCCTTTGATGATACTTGCTATTCTCAGGCCAGTGATTTTATTTGGTACGCATATTAATATTTGTTCTTTATCCTCTAATCGTTTAATAATATTACAATACAGTGAAATTGCCTGATCATAGTTTTGATATTCTATAAAGGTTTTAGCCCGTGGTTTTGGTAAATCAATAGACTGTATATTTTTTTTTACCGACTGATAATTTGGTAGGTGAGTATGTGTTTTACGTTTGGTCAGAGGGAGGGTCAGGGTAAATAAAGTTTGCGGCCACGAAGACCTTAATATTTTAGCAAGGTTTGGCAATGTATCAAGCTGAGAAGATTTGATAGAAAAGCTATCTGGCCACAGAGCACTAAATTCTTTAACATTAGCAACTGTACTATTTTTTGTTATTCCCCAAACCACGCCTGATAATTTTCTACCGCGCAAAACAATATCTACTATTTGACCACGCTTTATATTATCTCGGTTTATATTTTTAGGAATACGATAATCAAAATAATTAGACTGTCCGAGAGGCAGCCTCATGATTGGTATTATTTGAACAAAGCTCATATACTAAAGAATAAACTGCAAAGAAAGATAACCCACTCCAACCGGCGCTTCATAGGCTAGCACATCAGGTTGCCAGGCTACATTTTTGGTAATACCAAGCAATGTCAAAAACGGACGATAGCCACAAGTCACTGCTTGGTTAACTAAATCGCTGGATATATTACCAAGACTAGCCAATTGTTTTTGCTTAATTAGGCTGATGATCAGCTTATCAAATTCTTTGCCGGCTGGGTTAAAACCAGCGGGCGCTTCTTCAGTCAAGGTATGCGATAAATCCCCAGCTGCGATCACACCAATACGTTTGTTAGAACGCCAAGTGATTTCTTTTATCATTTCTCCAAACTGGACATGTCTTTCATAATTAAGATGGCTGGTATGCACAGGAACAACCATAATATTGGGTTGGTTTTGCAACAGATAATAAAGCGGTACAGCAGCGCCATAATCTATAGCTTCTTCATTATAAAGTACCACAGGGATGCGCGTCTCCATATATTCACGTAAATTATAACCAAGACTCATGTCATTGTTTATAATTTGATATTCATTAAGATCACCAAATTGACTAAAATCAAAATGCATTTGCGGAGCATGGTTAATAGCAAAAGCCTGTTCTAAACTATGACCGTGAGCTGATATTATTATTAGAGTGTCCAAACGGGCCTGATAAATTTGCTCTTGAATATGTTGATAGGCCTTTATTGTAGCTGCTACAGCTTTTATATTATCACCGCCAATGGTTGGTATGGCAAGTGGTGGATGAGGCAGAAAAGCTGCTAAGTTTAAAGACATAAAGTTATTGATTATCAAACATGGTTAAGGGGTCACCCAGAGGATGTATAGCCAAAGCCTCAGTTGATGTGTTTACAATATTGTTCCAATTGTACCCATAGCTATCAAATATAGCAGCTGAAGAGATCAAACGACGTTGGCCATTAGATATGACATAGACTGATGAATCATTGACGGTTTTGACCAAGGTACCATCGCGAAAAGTTATCGGGTCACTTTCTTCATAATTTAGTAATTCTTTATGGCTGACTAGAGTGCTCGTGTAGGTGGGATAGCGATTGGCTATTATAGCTTGGTCGGCAATACGGCGTTTAATACCACTTTCTACATAATATAACTCGTTTGTTTCTTTATCCTGCAAGACAGCGCCGGCCGGATAAGCGTCATACAATGTCAGTGGTGCTCCACTGGGAATGCCAGCTAAATCACTGAAAGATATATCTTCAATTTCTTCGGGATTAAAACCGATAGTACGAAACACCTCCCAAGAGACGATCATCCGTTTACTATCATCAGCAATTAAATAAATTGATCCATTGGGCGTTCTCACCAAAGCGTATAAGGGGAATTTAATATCTGGACCATCCGGATAGCCATTCAACTCATCCGTTGGAACAGTAATAATATTATTGGCATCATAACGGGTGGCTAGAGTGGTGTAAGAGGCAATCCAGCGTTTTTGACCATTTTTGATCAAATAAACTTTAGCTGAATCTTTTGCTTTTAGCAAACTACCATCTGGGTAACTTTGGGCAAACCATCTTTGCCAAATTTTCCAAAAATTATAATTTGCTCCGATACGTAAACCGTTCATGGTTGAGTTGCCGCGATAAGGATTATAGGTATATAAAGCGGCAGTGGCCTTGTTAGCCGGCACAATCCAAATATTGTCTTGGCTTAATTTTGGTACGCCAACGCACCATTTGGTAAAAGTACAACCCGTTTTTTCCAATTCAGGCCAATAACTTAACATAAAGCGACGAGCTGCTCCTCTGATTTGTTGGCTAAAGCCACGATATTGCTCATCACATTGTCCGCCATAGCAACTATAGCCAGTGGCCCAATCATATTGGTTTTTAGTGGGCGAGTCATCCTCTACTAAGCTTTGCTCTTTTTGTAATAAGACAAGTAAAATTTTAGGGCTGATACCATAATCCTGAGCTGCATTATAAATAATAAAGGGTGCAGATAATTTAGTTTTTGGGTCAATATAATCGGCTAAAGTACCGCGCTGGCGTAGCCAGCTGGCAATTTGTTCAAGCGACATGGACCTTGTATCAGTAAAATGATAATCAGCGACAATAAAATTGCCATCAAAAGCGCCCCCGTCTTCGTATTCCGCTGCTTTAGTTATAGGTAAATTAAAGTATAGCGCAATTAAAATAAAACTGATAACCACTATTAAATGACGCTTATTATGCATTTATTTTGTTTATAAATAATAAAAATTTCTTGTTAATTATAGCATAAATTACTGTTGTCACCAAGCTAAAAAAATGTTAAACTTTAGCTGATGAAGAAAGCAAGAATTTTCTTATCCATAGCAATACCAGATGATATAAAGCAAGCCTTAGCCCAGCAGTTGCGATCACTTCATCATAATATTAATAATGCTATTTGGCTTGATCAAAAAAACTGGCATATAACATTGGCTTTCTTAGGTGAGGTAGCAACAGATACAGTTGCCATATTGGCAAAAAAAATCCCTGTTTGGGTCAAAAATTGGCAGCCAGCCCATTTACAGTTGAGTGAAATATCTGCTTTTCCAAACCCATATAAAGCCAAAATAATAATTATAAATAGTCAGCCAGATAAGGAGCTGATACGATTACAAAACAGCTTACTTGCTCAGTTACAAGACCAACAGATAAGTTTTGATGCCAAAGCCTTACATTGGCAACCGCATTTAACTATTGGTCGTCTGCACAAGCCACAAAATTTAGCTGAGCATATATTTGCTTTAAATGATAAAGTACGTAGGCCTTGGCGCGTATCACAATTACAATGTTTTAGCTCTATTTTGGAAAAGTCAGGATCAAAATATTATCTACAATTCAATGCTGATTTATAAAAAAAATGTTTGTTAAAATTGCCGGGACTATCATTGATAATATATCCATCAAAGAGGCATTGGAGAAGATAAATTATGCTCTGGCCAATGATCAAACTTTGCATATTGTGACTATCAACCCAGAATTTATAGTCCTGGCTTCAAAAAATATTGATTTTCAAAATGTTGTAAATGAGGCTGAGATTAGAACTGCTGATGGCTTCGGCCTTATTTTATTTGCGCGTTTGATTTTGAAAAAAAAATTAAAGCGAGCGCCGGGTAGCGATCTTACCAATGCTATTTTCGCAAATCATAAAATAGCTAGCCAACCCATTTTTTTATTGGGCGGTAGGGAAGGAGTAGCTTATAGTGCGGCTAAAAAAATCAAAGCCCAATATCCGGACGCAAATATAGTCGGCACCGACTCGGGTTTTAATGACATTCATCAACCCACTTTATTGGAATATAATAAAATTATTGATAAAATTGATAAATCAGGCGCTAAAATATTATTAGTTGCGTATAATGCGCCTTTTGCTCAATTATTCATAAAAGAATATTTACCTCGTTTCCAAAATATACAAATAGCAATGGGCATAGGAGGCGCTCTTGATTTTTGGACTAATGTTAAAAGAGCCCCGAAAATAATGAGAATCATCGGTTTAGAATGGATGTGGCGTCTGATATTGCAACCATGGCGGTTACCGAGAATATATAAAGCGATTGTAAAATTTTGGTTACTAGCAAATCAACAAAAAGATGTTTAATTTCTTCAAAAGAAAAGTAGTTACTCGTTTTGCTCCGTCACCAACTGGCTGGCTACATATTGGTGGTTTAAGGACGGCCTTTTATAGCTATTTATTTGCCAAACAAAATAAAGGAAAATTTATTTTGCGTTTAGAAGATACGGATAGAAATAGGCTGGTTGCAGGAGCTGCTAATGACCTGGTTAAAACCTTGGATGATTTTGGTATTATTGCGGATGAAGGACTGGTGTGGTCGGGTGACAAAATTATTTCTCGTGGTAAGCACGCTCCCTACAAACAGTCAGAAAGGCTAGATATTTATCATAAATATATTGACCAGCTTTTAGACAGTGGGCAAGCCTATCGCTGTTTTTGTTCCAGCGAACGCCTAGAAAAATTGCGAGAAAAACAGGTGGCAGCCAAACAACCTCCCGGTTATGATGGTTATTGTAGAGATTTACCAAACAATAGAATAAAACAATATTTACAATTAAAAAAGCCCTACGTTATACGATTCCGCACGCCTCATAATCAAAATATATCTTTTCATGATGAGGTGAGAGGGGATATAGTGATCAATAGCCAACAAATAGATGACCAAATTATTTTGAAAAGTGATGGTTATCCAACTTATCATTTGGCAGTTGTGGTGGATGATCATGAAATGGGAGTTACGCATGTTATCAGGGGAGAGGAATGGTTGCCCAGCACACCTAAACATATTTTGTTATACCAAGCCTTGGGTTGGCCATTGCCGACCTTCGTGCATCTGCCCTTATTATTAAATAAAGATCGTTCCAAACTTAGCAAGCGTACTGGAGATGTGGCGGCACAAGATTATTTACAAAAGGGCTATTTACCTTCGGCGCTGCTAAATTTTATTGTTTTATTGGGCTGGAATCCAGGCACTGATCAAGAGATTTTTTCCTATCAACAGCTACTAGATCATTTTTCTTTAGCACAGATTAATAAAGCCGGCGCAGTATTTGATTTGGATAAGCTTAATTGGTTTAATCAACAATATATCCAATCTCTTTCAATAAAGGATTGGCAAAAAGAAGTAAAAAAATGGTTAAGCAAATATAAACCAGAATGGCAAGCAACTTTCTCTTTGGCGATGGCCGAAATATCACAGACCAGGCTAGAATATATAGCTCAGTTACCAGAAATTTTTCATCATTGGTTTGATGATGAGTTGAAATATGATTCCGATTTGCTTATTTTTAAGAAAAGTAATCGGCAGTCTAGTTTGCAAGGCTTATTGGCCGTGAAAAATAAACTAGAATCAAGCGCGGATATAAATTGGCAGCCGGAGCATTTACAAATAATTTTAAATGAAGTGGTAAATGAAAATAAGCTTACCAATGGAGATGTTTTTTGGCCCCTACGAGTGGCCTTATCTGGTCTGAACAAAAGTGAAAGTCCGATAGATTTACTTTTTGTGCTAGGCAAGGAAAAAGCCTTGTTTAGGTTAAGTAATGCTATTAACTTATTGAAAAAAACTTAATTATATGTTATAATATAATTATGCTTAAGATAATCAGACTATATAAGCAAAGGGGGATAATGAATAAGCTATTGATTGGCTTATTTATTTTGACTATGCTTTGGCCGCAACTAGCCGGAGCTCTTAATGCGAGTATTACCAATGAACAATTGGATGATTTGCAATCTGAGATAAAAAACAAACAATCACAAATAGATGCTTTAAAGAAACAATCACAAGTATATGAACAATCTTTACAACAAACGCGACAACAAATAACTACCTTACAAGGACAATTAAACAATATTGACCAAGTAGTGGCTAAATTGGCCATAGAAATACAAACCATACAACTGGAGAAGGAGCAAATAGATTTGCAGATGAAAAATATTGATTATACGATTGAGAAAATTGATGCTAATATGGGCGGTTATAAACAGAATATTACAGACATTATTAGACAATTAAACCGTAATGGTAGTCATAGCAATTTTTTACAAATTGTCATGAGTAATAAAAATATCGGTGATTTTTTTGCCGCTATCAATCAACTCAATCAAATAAATAATAAATTAAAAGATCAGTTGCTTAGCTTGGCCGATCAAAAGGCCGAAATGGAGCGCCAACAAAACCTTCTGCAACAGAAAAGTGAACAGTTAGACGAATTGAATATTAAATTAGCCGCCAATCAAGAAAAATTAGGAGCGGAAAAAAGTGTAAAGAATAATTTACTTGATCAAACAAAGGGACAAGAAAATCGTTATCAGAGCCTCTTAAATCAATTGAAGGCTGAGCAAAATCAAATCAACAATGAGATTTATTCTCTGGAGATTGAAGCCAGAAAAAGAATGTATGAGTTAAATGGTGATCAATTTTTGGCTTCTGAGCAAGGTTTTATTTGGCCTATTCCGTCGCGTAAGATAACGGCTTATTTCCACGATCCTGACTATCCTTATCGTTATGTATATGAACATCCAGCCATAGATATTGGTTCAACGCCGCAGGGGACACCAGTACGCGCTGTAAAGTCAGGTTATGTTGCCAAAGTAAGGGATACCGGCAATAGTGGTGGCTATAATTATATTATGTTGGTTCATAATGAAGGGATATCATCGGTTTATGGACATTTGAGTCGCATGGTAGCTCAAGAGGATACTTTTGTGGTACAGGGCGAAATTATAGGCTATTCAGGGGGTATGCCCGGTACTCCAGGTTCTGGCAATTTAACCACCGGCCCGCATCTGCATTTGGAAATAAGAAAAAATGGTATACCCGTAAACCCATTGAATTATTTACCGTAAATAAAAAACATAATTATGATAAAACTCCTTTATTATGAATCCTCAACCAATAATTTTTAATACTCCGGACAAATATCAGCTTAATGGTTTGTGGTATACCAAGGCTAGTGCCAAACAAGCCATTATTTTTGTACATGGTCTGGGCAGTAGTATTATCAATGACTTTGATCAAAATATTATTGCTCCTTTAGCAAATAATAAAACAGCTGTACTTTTATTTAATAATCGTGGCCATGACCTAATAAGTAAGGTGAGACGTCCCACAAAATATAAAAATAGGAAGAAAGAACCGCTAAAATTAGGTGGTAGCGCTATGGAACATTTTACAGACTGTGTTTATGATATTGCTGCTGCGATCAATTTTGTACGACGACAAGGTATTCAAAATATAGTTTTAATTGGACATTCTACTGGTTGTCAAAAAATAGCGTATTATCTAGCCCAGGGTAATAAGCAAGCAAAAATTAAATCAGCTATTTTGTTATGCCCCATGAGTGATTATGCGGCCTTGCACAAGCATCTAGACAATAAAACATTACAAATAATAACAAAAATGGCAAAAAAAATGATCCGTGATGGTAGGGGAGAGGATCTGTTACCAAAAAAATATACGCCCTACATATCATCCGCCCAGCGATGGCTAAGCCTATACACGCCCTTCAGTGATGAGGAAATATTTACTTATAGTCAAGCGCAGCACACGCCCACAATTTATCAATCCTTAAAATTGCCCTTGTACATTATATTGGCAGGGCAGGACGAACACCGCAGTATCCCAATTAAAAAAATTGCTAGTTGGTTTAATAAGCAGCAATGCTCTAATGATTATAAAATGGATATAATTGCGCACGCTGATCATGGCTTTAGAGGAAAGTATAAAATAGTCAAAGATAAATTACAGTCATATTTAGCTGAAAAAGGCTAAAGAAGAGTAGAGTTTAATAATATACTATGTGTCGCACAATATATCTTATACGACACTATATATAACAAAATAGCGAAGATAGCTTATTATTGATAATATAACACTCTTATAAAGAAAGATTCCCGATAAGGATTTTTTTATTTTCTTCTCCTAAGCTACCATCTTATTATTCCTGATCTAATTTTCATAGCATAGGCATTGTGCATGTTTTTTTGCTCTTATGCTTTTAGATTGGTATTTATTATTTAAGGTGCCTGCTATCTACATACCTATAAATGTAAAATATGTTGACATTCTAAATAGTCAGCCAATAATTTAGGAAAAAAAATATAATAAATATTCAATATATTATTAAGAGATCATAAAACTATAATATTTTGTTTATAATAAAAAAAAACGACAATACTCCGCCGCTTTAGATTTATCATTATTCAATGCGTCGTAAAATAATATAGGTAGTAATTGTATACTACTATTATTTATAAATTACTTGATCGGCAATTCGTAAATTGATATAGCCAATATTAGTGAGATCTATTTTATCAGCTGCCAAAACCTTGGCTAATTTGTCTAGCTGGGCAGCAGCGCTTGTTTGATCATTTAGATGAATCTCAATGCCACTGCTGGTAACAATTTTAAACCAATCTGATGTAGTGTTATTGATGGCTAAATGGTCAAAAGCCAAAATTGGCATACTAATAATAGTATCATATATAGTACTAGCTTCTATCATTGTAGTGATGATGCTAGGATTCAATTTAATTTTCCCGATATCTACCGCCTCAGCGGACAGGTCCACCACTAGTGGCACATGACTTTCTTCCGGTGAATAATTTGTCTGCAATTGTCTAGTTACCACTCCATAAGCGTCTAAAACATAATATTTGTCCGTGCTCTGCCAAACCAGTTTGCCCTGTTTTTCTTGCAATCTCAAACTTATAGTGTCAGGATATTTTTTATCAATCGTTATCTCTTCAAAGGTATAGTGTTGCTTAATGTGCTTAAGTAAATATTTAGTGGATAATAACCAAAAATTATTTCTAGGAAAAAATAAGCCAACTTTACTATCCAATCTTTGCCATATCAATTCCTCTATTTCACTGGTGTTGATAGCTTCATTGCCTACAATTTGAATATATTTAATTTCATAATATGAACTGAAGCCAAGAATATAAATTATCGTAATTAATAAAACAACCAAAGCATATTTTTTAACCTTGGCTCTAATCATTGCCTTATCTACTTGGGCAGGCTGACGCACAGACTGTCCCCTTTTGAGACGAGAATTCATCTTTTTATAATATTTTACGACGCAAAGATTATTTTATTATATCAAAGTTACAATATGGCAATAACACATCTGGCACCACAATACTACCGTCGGCTTGTTGATTTTGTTCTAATATTGCCGGTAATAATCGGCTAGTGGCTAAACCAGAAGCATTTAAGGTGTGAACGAATTCATTTTTACCAGTCGTTTTATTTTTATAGCGAATATTGCCGCGGCGTGCTTGATAATCCAAAGCATTAGAAATGCTACTCACCTCCTTATAGCCTTTCATGCTGGGGATATAAACCTCAATATCAATAGTCTTGGCCATAGCTGCGCTACAGTCCCCGGCCGCCAGTTGCACAGTATTAAAATGCAATCCCAACCCGCGAACCAATTCTTCTGCATGGTTTACTAATTCATTAAAAGCTTGCCAAGAATCATCGGGAGTTGTTAACTGAAACATTTCTATTTTATTAAATTGATGACCGCGTATCATACCTCTTTCCTCCGTGCGATAAGCGCCCGCTTCTCGCCTAAAACATGTAGAATAAGCATAATATTTCAAAGGTAAATCTTTATTTGCCAATATTTCGTCACGGTGAAAATTACCCAGCATCATTTCTGCAGTAGCGTTTAAACACAATTTATCTTCTGTCCAAAATAAATCTTCCCTAAATTTTGGTAAATGTCCAGAAGTATAAGCAGATTTGGCGGTAAGCAAATATGGTAATAATAAAAACTTATAATTATTTTGACGATGGAAGTTTATAAAATAATTCAATAAAGCCCACTCCAACTCTGCGCCCTTACCGGTATAGGCCCAAAAACCAGCTCCCGACATCTTGGCGGCTCGTTCATAATCAATCAAAGAATGTTTAGTGGCTAATGCTACATGATCCTGAGGAGTAAAATCAAATTTTGGCTGCTCACCAAAACTACCAATTATTTTATTATTCTCCTTACCCCCGGCTACGACATCATCGGCTGTTATATTAGGTAATTCACCCAATTTTTCCGCCAAAGACATTTTTACAGTTGCCAATTTTTCATCCAGCTGTTTAACCTGATCGCGTAATTTTTTTCCCGCTTCAATTTGTTCTGCACTGGGCTTACCGCCTTTGGCTATTTTATTTTGCTCAGCTTTGAGGGTATCAACTTCGCCGATAATACTTTTGCGTTTATCATCTAATGCGACAATAGCAGCAAAGTCAAATTTACTAACGTCCGCACGTTTAGCCAAATTTGCTTTTATATCATCAATATTATCTCTAATTTTATTTATATCTAACATGCTTATATGTGATTAATTGGTTTCACTATTGTCACTTTTTGGTTTCAAAGTTGGGAATAAGATAACCTCCTTAATATTATGACTATCAGTCAATAATTGCATAATTCTATCAATGCCCATGCCCAATCCGGCCGTCGGTGGCATGCCATATTTTAAGGCTTCCACAAATTCGCTATCGTAGTCGGTCGCCTCGTCATCACCAGATTCTTTTAGTTTTTGTTGGTCTACAAAACGTTGATGTTGATCAGCCGGATCATTTAACTCAGAAAAAGCGTTGGCGATTTCAAAACCAGCCACCACCGCTTGAAAGCGTTCAACATATTCTGGCCGCTCTGCTATTTTCTTTGCCAATGGTGATAAATCTAAGGGATGATTGATGATATAAAAAGGTCCATTTTCTTGTGCGCGTACGAATTTCTTATAGAGCTCATCTAGAATTTTACCTCTCCCCCACTCTGCTTCCACTTTAATACCAAGCTTTGCTACTGGTTCTCGCAAAGAGAAAGCGGTGGGATATTGATCTATATCCAGACCAGTGCGTTGTTTAATTTCTTTATAAAAATCCAAACGTGGCCAAGGGGTCTGAAAATCATAAGTCTTGCCATCATATTCTAGCTTATAATCACCTTTTATTTCTTTAACTATAGAGCTTAAAAATTGCTCAAACCAAGTCATTAATCCTTCATAATCCTGATAAGCCCAATAAAACTCAATTTGGGTAAATTCTGGACTATGTTCATGGTCAATGCCCTCATTACGAAAACAACGCGCAATTTCAAAAACCTTGTCAAAACCGCCAATAATCAATTTTTTCAAATACAATTCAGGCGCAATGCGCAAATATAAATCAAAATCTAAAGCATTATGATGTGTGACAAAAGGCTTAGCAATAGCACCACCGGCCAATGGCTGTAAAATAGGCGTCTCCACTTCCATAAAGCCGTCTTGTATCATATAGTCACGAATATATTGAGTAACTTTAGAACGTAATCTAAATATATCACGTGTTTTCTCAGAAGCAATCAGATCCAAATAACGCTGCCGAAAACGTAGCTCAATATCCTTTAAACCATGCCATTTTTCCGGTAGAGGTAATAATGATTTACTTAATAGCTGATATTTTTGCACCAATAATGTTTGTTCGCCTTTTTTAGTAACAAACAATGTACCTTTAAAATAAACAAAATCACCCACATCAGCATTGTCGGCAAATAAGGTATAGGGGTCTTTGCCCACTTCGTCTTTTTTTAAATAAACTTGTAAACTACCGCTAGCGTCTTCTATATTTACAAAACATGAACCACCATGCAATCTAATGCTGCGTAAACGGCCAGCGAGCGCCACCGTCTCGCCATCTTTTTCCAGTTTTTCAAAATTAGAACGCAATTCACCAATAGCCTGATGGTGGGGACTGGAGGCAGGATAAGGATTTATCCCCGCCTCTTGCCAAGCGGCTAATTTTTGTAGGCGGACTTGATACTCATCCGATGGATTCAACTCTTCTAATTCAGCTTTTTTTGTCATAAAATATTTTAATATTAGACTTTGTTATTATAATGGTTTTTTAGCTCTCTTTCAAGACTCCTTGAGATGTATATCCTTGACTAAATAAATCATTCAGGCTTAACATTAAATTAGAGTCCGTTCGTCACAACATATATTAGGAGGTCGTTATGACTTTTAAAAATTCAACCGGTACTGATAAAAATCCGATTTACCCGATTATTGATCAAAATTGGGGTCATTATCTTTTGGCCGGAACGCCCGGACATTTGCGGGCAGAAAAAACTCCTGTTGACCTGCTTTATTATCAAAATTTTATTTTCATCGCTACTGATGAAGCAGAAATTTTAAAAAAAATCAGAGCCGACATAATCTGCCCCAAAATACCGGAGGACATGATTGACTGGCAGAGTTTAAAAACAGCCGGCCTGTTCAATTTTTTTCTTCACAATCGTTGGCAACTGCGAGGAAAATTTATCTGCACTCAACCGTCACCGCCAGATCAACCAGTATTTATCAAACTGGAATTAGTAGGTCCAGGCGATCCTTGTTATTGTCTCATTAGAATAAATCCTAATCAGACTCTAGCAGACTTTTCTCTCGCGCCTTAAGGAAAGAGGCAAAACCCCAGGTTAAAGCTTGGGGTTTTCATTATTAGCACCAAAAATAGGTTGGCTATGCCATTTTTTTATATATTTAAACCAGCTAACCAGGTGAACTCGTCCCAATTTAGTAAATAAACCATGCCAACCTTGTTTTTCAGCCGAATCACGATGATGAAAGTGAATTACTTTAGCTTCTGGAAAATACCAAACTTGCCAGCCTACTTGCCAAAAACGACGACACCAATCAAGATCCTCAAAGTACATAAAATAAACTTCATCTAATTTGCCAACTTCAGTGATTGCTTTTTGTCGTACCAACCAACTGGCGCCAAATAGCCAATCAACGGGTCGTGCTGTTTTATGGTCATAATCACGTAATAAATAATGTCGTAACCATTTTTTTCCGGCCTGGCTATGGGCCAAAAAACTACGTCTATAAAAAGGTAAACGCCAATCAGGATAAGCCAAGCATGACTCTTGATATTGACCAGAAGGATATAATAATTGGGGCCCCAATAAACCAACTTGCTGATGTTCATCCATAAACTTTAGCATCTTTTCAATATTATTGGGCTCAATATATATGTCAGGATTTAAAAATAAAATATATTCACCCTGGGCAACACCCAAACCAGCATTATTACCAGCGGCAAAGCCGTGATTGGGTACCTCCAATAAGGTTATATTAGCTAATTGGGTATTCAATTCATTACGCAAAACATTTTTTTTGCCATTATCTACCACGATTATTTCATAAGGGAATTGTAAATTTAGCTGATTAATATTTTTTAACAAATATTTAATCAGTTTGGGCGTATTATGATTTAAAATAAGAATAGATAAGCGCATATTATTATTTATACCAACTGGCCATATCGGCTGGGCCTATCTTAATTATTTTTTTCAATTGCTGTCTCTTTTTTTTCATTTTGGGTAATAATTTTCTAGTACTGGAAAATTGACGATGATTTATCCTGTTAAATAAAATGATAAATAATAATTTGCGTGCTTCATAGCATATAATGGAAAAAAAATTTTTCCAAATATTAATTCTAAATTCATTTTTATATATAGCTAAGATATGATTGCGATAAGAAAGATAATTGATAAGTTTATTTTTTTTCCGATGAGCTCGGGCTATCTGCCACTGAGATTTAAGCTGAGAATTGCCAATGCTACGATCATGCCAAGCATGAGCCTGTGGTACAAACCAGGCTTGCCAACCAGCTAGACGAAGACGATAAGCCAAATCTACATCCTCCTTATAAGCATAAAAATCTTCATCAAAAAATTCATTAGTTAAACCGCTTTTTAATTTAATTTGTTCTAAAGCTTTTCTGGACAACAAAGGCAAGGCCCCGGAAACGCCCCAAACTTCTTGCGGCTGATTGTATTGTTGCACATCTTCCTGCCCCTCGTCTCTATCAGTTACTCGGTGATTGCGCCACAATTCTAAACCAGCGCTGTCAATTATTTTTGTTTTTTTATTGTCAGTAAAATTCCATTTATATATTAAACCGCTGGCAGCGCCGACTTGTAAATTTCTATCCATAAAATTAACTAAAGTCTCTAAATAATTCGGCGCCATAATTATATCTTGATTTAAACAAAGGACATACTCCCCGCCCGTCCATGCAATAGCCTGATTATGTGCTTTAGAAAAACCAAGATTATCTTGATGCGAAACCACTTTATACTGTGGCCAGTTTTCAGATAAATAGGCAATGGTATTATCGCTTGAACCATTGTCAATAATTAATAATTGCCAATTTTTATAAGTTTGTTGCTGTAGAGACTGCAAACAAAAAGGCAAATAATGTGCCGCATTATATGTTACTAAAGATATGGCAATGCTGGGCTGTTTCATACGTCTTGATACCAGTTAATTAAAATCAGGCCAATACCTAAGGGGTGATTTAAATAAGGACTAAAAATATTAATAATCAATACCGCTAGCAAGCCCCAGGCCAATCCCTTGGAGACAAGGGTTCTCAAACCAGTATTTTGGCTATTTTTAAGCTTATTATACAAAATAAGTAATATTATAGCTAAATAGAAAACAAGGCCCCAAAAACCCATTTTTAACCAAATATCCAAATAACCCCATTCAAATGCCGCGGTAGTATACCAACCGTCCGGATTGGCTGAGGTGCGTATGCGCGGATCATCACTTTGATAAGTAACAGTCTGACCAAAACCATTGCCTAGCCAAGGAGACTGGCGAATTTGTTGCCACAAAGGGCCTAATTGAGCTATGCGTGTTGAGGCGGCTGGTTCAGAAAGATTGGTTACTCGTTGAGCCATGGCTTGACCACTGTTAAAACTACCCGTCCAAAAAAACATCAACAATATGGCCAAGATACTGATTGAGATTACCCGCGCAGATACTTTATATAATAGAAAAAAAGATTTCTGCTGATAAGCATAATAAACTATGAGAACTATTGTCATAATAATGGTAGCCAACCAATAACTGCGTGACCAACTAACCAATAATACAGACACAGCGGCAAAAGCCGATAACCAAATATACCAATTATCAATGAATTTATATTTTAATTGATCTTTATTTAGCCAAAGCAATACAATGCCTAGCCAAACCACAACGGCAAAAATTTGCGAAGGCATAAAAATGCGATAATAATTCTGACTGACATAAGTAATTTCTCCCAGACGCAAATCTCTCATCCAGCGATATAATAAGGAAATATCCAGCCAACTAATTTGATGAGCAAACACAGCAAGAAGCAAAAAAGTTTTTATGGCTAGCCAGTTTACACCGGTTAATAATAAACGCCATAAATTTAAAATAAACTCTCGGGAATAGGTTAAAGTAAATATTGGTACCAGCAGCCAATAGAGATAACCATTCCAATCAAACCAACTGCCTTGCCAACCAAATTTCATCAAACCGACGACTACGGCCAATAAAAATATAATCGCCCACACATACCATATTAAAGGTTGACGATTTTGCCAGGACTGCCAGCTGCGTTGTTGCCAAAAATGCCACCAGCCAAGTATTAATATAACAATAAAAATGCCCATGCGAATGCTCAAATCAAATCCATTGATAGTCCATAATAAAGCATGGCCGTGGCTACCAATAATCAATTCTAACCACATGATATACAGACCATACTCTAGCTTGCGCCAGCTTAATATAAAAGTCAGACCAATAATCAGCCACCATAAATACGGTGCGAAACTGGGCTGATAAAAATGCCAAAAACTAGCCACCTCCACAAGTAAAATAGAGGGCCAAGCTAATCTATTTATATAAGTTAAAATTTTAGTAGGCACTTTTTTTGATTTTAAGTATAGATTGTAAAGTAGTTAATATAAAATTAATCGGTAAAATAAAATATAATAACCAAAGTTGCCAACGCGGACAATGCTGAGAAAAATAATACAGCAGAGAACGGTTAAACTGTTTTTGTTTATCCTTGGTGAGCCATTGAGAAAAACTTTGGCCGCCATGATGGATGACTGTACTATCCGCATAATAATAAACATGTTGACCAAATTTTTGAACACGTTTACACAAATCAACCTCTTCAAACCAAATAAAAAAATGTTCATCAAAGCCTTGCAAACTCAAAGCTGTCTGGCGCGGCATAAACATACAAGCGCCAATAATTGAATCAACCGTTTGACTCCGGCTATAATCAAAATCTAAGGCTAAATAACGACTATTTAGAACCGGTAATACTGTATTTAGTTTTAATAAGGTTAAGAGCTGTGAACCCAAAGTTGGATAGCGGCGCACACATATTTGTTGGCTACCATCACTGTTGCGAACATTGATTCCTAGTATACCAATTTGTGGCTGGTTTTTCAAAAAATTTAATGCCCCTACTACAGAGTGATCATCTCTAAACTCGGTATCTGGATTCAGCCAAAGTATATACTTGCCCGTGGCCTTTGTCAGAGCTTGATTATTGGCAGCAGCAAAACCAACATTACTTTTATTGACTATTAACTTAACCATCGGAAAATCATGGCGAATCATATGAACCGTATCATCATCAGAGGCATTGTCCACCACTATCACTTCATAATCAATATGAACAAATTTTTGTATAGACAAAAGACAAGCACGTAAATCTTGAGCCACGTTCCAACTAACTATAATAATGGATAATTCTTTTTCCATTTTAATCTAAAATAAAAGACAGCATTTTGTCCACTCTAGCCTGCCAAGTATGTTGCCGAACGCTTTGTCGCCTCATTTCTTGTTTTTCCTCATTATCTTCCGCCAGCTCTTTTATCACGGCTTGATTAAAATCAGCCGGATTACTAGCTACTCTAATACTAGAAAACATATCAATCCCGGGAGCAGGAGTCGCAACTACCGGTCGTCCGCAAGCCAAATATTCGTACATTTTCATAGGATTGGTGGTGCTGACATAACCATCTACTCTATGCGGTATAATGGCAACATTAAATTGTTGGATATACATGGGTGTTTTATCGTATGGAACAAAACCTAATAAATGAATATTGTTATATTTTTTCAATTTTTCTATCAGAGCTTTATCCCAATAATGCGTTTTACCACGATAAGAACCAACCAGGGCAATACTTTTGGTAGGATTGTGTTCTGCTAGATAAGTAATAATATCGCTATCCAATCGTCCCAATATTATGCCCATATAGCCTATAATGGGTCGTGGTAAATCGCTAATGGCTCTATCTAGTAAGGAAAACTTTTGTTGATAGTGCTGCCAGTCTACAGCATTGGGTAGCCAAAAAGTTTTGCTAGGTTGATTGAATATGGCAGTTAATTCATCTGCTACTGTAAAAATAAAATCTGATTTTTCGGCAATACGACGATAATGCCCGTCCAATAACTTGGTAATAGTTTGATATGAAGGGTGTAGTCGCCAATCATCAACCGCCTCAAATATATAAGCTCTTCCTTTTACGGCAGATAAATAATTGGATAACAAAGGATTATAAGACCAAATGATTGCATCATCACCTATCTCTAAATTATTAATAATTTTATTTAGTTCAGACCAAAACCTATCTTCATGAAAATAAGGCATGACCGAGCTAATATTGATCCAATCAGTGGACAATTGTCTTGCTTTAGTAAAAACGCTGCGATATAAAACCGGCGCTTTATTGGACCAGTCCAAATAACCAAACCAAAATTGTTTTATCATTTTAGTCCAAGTCCAAGGGGCATAATCAATAGAAATAATACGATTGATGCGCGGATCATCACGCAAGGTTTGCAGAATATGATAATTACGATTATGAACTCCGTCGTGCCACTCATAAGCCGAAGACATATTGAACATTATAATATCTACTTTTTCTTGATTTTTTCCAACCATGGTATTAGTTTAATAATTTGTTGCTGATAAGTAAATTCCCTTTGTGCTCGCCGACGACCATTATGCCCCATTGCTTGGCTTTTTGCGGGATCAGTTAGTAATTGACGAATAACTTCAGTTAAATTATCTTTTTTCAATAAATAGCCGGTCTGTTTATCTAATACAGCCTCCGCTACTCCCCCGCTGGGACTGGCAATAACAGGCAGGGCGGCCAAACCTGCTTCTAGATATACAATGCCAAAACCTTCCACATCTTTTTTATTTAACAAAGCAGGCAATAAAAAAATATTAGCGCTAGCCAAGGCAGTGGCCACCAACTTATCATCAGCCGCTGGTAAAAAATTTATCTTATCAGCCAAATTTAGTTTTTTAGCTAAATCAACTAATGAATCATAATATTCTCCATCACCAATTATTAAATAAACTAAATTTGGAAATTCTCCCACCAATTCACTTAAAGACAGAATAACATTTTGTATCCCTTTTCGTTTTACCAAGCGACCGACTGAAACCAAGACTTGTTTTCCTTGAAGATTATATTGTTGGCGAAAAGCTATTTTTTCTTGATCACTTATCTTATCAGGCCGATTATGAGGGCATGGATAAAGTACAATTATTTTATCTACCGCTATACTGACTGGTACTTGTCCGGCTGTATAATTACTATTTACCGTTATAAAAAAGGCTCGCTTCAAAATTCTTTGAGTGATGTTGGGTTTGTTATGAACTGCCAAATTTATATCCAAGCCATGCAATGATACAAAATAAGGTTTTCCGGTAACACGACTATACAAATAAGCCGCCGTACCTAAAGGTAATATGTTGCCAACCCAAATAATATCCGCCCGATGCCGCCATAATAATAACCAAGCTTGCCACCAACGAATATTGTTAGAAATGTGTAAAATCTCAATCGCAAAGCCGGCTTTTTTCAAAGCTGTTACTAAGCCATAATAATAATTAGCCACCCCACCATGCTGCGGTCTGTATTCTGTTGTAAATAATAATATTTTCATATTATTCCTTGAAAAATTTCAATAAACGATAAAATTCCGACAAAGTAACTAGACGAGTTATTATTATCAAGCCCAAATAAATAAAACTAGCCGCTAATATAGTTAGCAAATAATGCCAACTGTGCATAGTTAATAATATCACACCCGCCATGCCGCCCAAAGCTACCAATAATTTACCCAAGCGAGGTAATAAAACTGACCATTGCCACTGAATTATTTTATTGGCGTAATATAATCCCAAAAGAAATAAAATAAAGGTACTGATAATGGACATAATACTAGCGCCTATATAGCTAAAACGGGGAATCAATAATAAATTGCCCGCTAAACTAATAAGCATGGCAATAAAAATATTACGAGTATTTATTTTTTGTCTGTCACAAGCATTTAATAAATAGCCCAAAGGAAAGTTTATAAACACAAATGGTAAGGTAAATATTAAAATACTTAGCGCACTAGCCGATGGCTGGTACGTCACCCCATAGATGCTAACCATGATTGGATTCGCTAACAATGATAATCCGATAGCTATTGGTGTAGATAATAATAATAAATAAATTAAAGTTTGATTAAATATCTTATTTAAAATCATTCGATCCGTTTTATAATAATGTGCAAAAGCCGGATACAAAGAAGCCACCAAGGCCAAGGGGATAAATTGCCAGACAAATGTTATTTTATAAGGCAAACTATAATAGCCCAAGGCTGTATTGCCAATTAACTGTTTCAATAGAAAAGTATCCAGATAGCCATACAAGCGGGAAAAAATACCGGCCAAAGCAAATGGCAAAGCTAAACTAAATATTCGGCTAGTAAGGGCTTTATCCCATTGCCAAATAATGATTATCTTTAATTTTATAAATAATCTACTGGCTGCCCAACCAAGATTTACCAGGCTGGCAAATAATAAAGCTAATAAAGCTAATAAGATATGAGCATTGTAAAAAATAACTAAGCCACCAATTATCACGAGCGCTAATTGAAACAAAATATTGCCAATAGCTTCAAATCCAGTATTGTGATGAGCTCGCAAAAAACCATAACACAGCAAAGTAAAAGAATCAGCCACCATAATCAAACCCGCTATATGCAAAGCTTGTCTGGTCAGCAGGTCATAACCCAATAGCAATGATAATACCCATAAAATTAAATACATTAAGCCTGACATTAACACACGAATAAGTAGAGCCTGTGAAAAATAATGACTGGTTTTTTCTGGCTCCTTAGCTACTTGTTTTATCAAAGTATTAACCATACCCCAATCCACAAAAACCGCTAACATGGTAATAAAAGACAAGGCAAAAAAATACAGCCCAGTCTGGTCAACTCCCAGCCGGGTGGCAAGATAAGAAAAATATAGAAAAGATAGAATTTTCTGAACAATCAAGGATCCGGTTAGCATGCCAGTATTACGAGAGATAGTCCGCGCGCTTAATTCCATAGTAAAATTTTGTTTAATGATTTATTGGGCATATATTACATTAAAAAATAATAATCCAAAGGCATAAATATCGTTTTTAAATTTTCATTAATTTTCAATTCAGTATTTGAAAAAATAAGATTATAATCTGAATTAATTTTTTTGGCGGTTGTCGCTATTTGCTTTACATCCTTACTCCCCATCCCGACTTCTATCACAATCTGCTTATTATTCATAATCTGTAAAATAAAGTCAGCTCCACCTTGAGCGCTGTCATATCTAACCACGCCTTGGTTTCTCAAAATAAATTCACGATAAAGATGCGATGCAAAAGAATCTTCCAACAATTTCCCTTGCCTGGTTAAATATGTGCTCTCTTGACCAGTAAAATAAAAAAAAGTCATTCTGATTGCCGGCGACATAAATAAATATTTGTTTGGTTTCTTGGCAACTGTCATATTTGATCCATACGCAGGGACTTTTATCAATAATTCTGCTTTTTCAAGCGCTTCAAAAATATTTGATATGGTTAAGCGATTTATCTTAAATCTATCTTCCAATGTTCCGAGACTGGTTGTATCATTTTCTGCAATCGCAAATAAAATTCTTTTTACCGCTCCTAAAGTATCTTGATCAAAACTTCCCAGGGTAGGCAAATCTTGTTTTATGATTTTATCCAACAATAATGATATCGCATCATAAACTGCTGTTTCATTGGGCATTATAAGTGAAAAAGGCAAAGTTCCATATGATAAATAAGTTTTAATATCATGTCTATTTATTTTTGACCAACAATTATTAACATCTCCTTGCAAATTTTGTAATCTATTAAATACTTCTTCAGCGGAATTTGAAAAATATACTGCTTGGCGTATTTTATCTTTCAAGCCGTTTTTAGGAAATTCTTGATTTTTTATCATTTCATATTCTATAAATGACAGTGGTGGCATTCTCTCAAATAAAGCTCTTCTAGCTAAATTTGTTGTAGTCTGCAAAATAATTGCCGATGAACCAGTACAACAAAAAAATACATTTGATGTTTTATCAAACAAAGTTTTTAAACTAATAGCCCATTTAGGATCCGTTTGTATTTCATCTAAAAATATTAAAGTTGGTTTTTTTAGTTCTTCAATGCTTTGCCCAATGACATTTTCAAAAGCAGAAATAATATCATTAACTCCCGCGCTTAATAAATTCTCTGTTTCTTCCACGGATAAAAATAATATATGCTCAACCTTCCTTGAATAAGCCGCACATACTTGCGCCATTAATGTAGTTTTGCCAACCCCCCTAAAACCAGGAATAATAACCATTCTGTTATCTTGAGTTTTATCCAAAAATCCATCAATATATTGTTTAATCTTTACAAACAAGAAACGCTGAGGATATTTTTCTCCCCTTGGACTGTGAGTATATCTCTTAATTCTTTCTCCTGTAGTTCTAATCTGTTGTTGTATATATTGTATCAAATCGTTTTTCATGTTTATTATGTTATATTACAAATACCTATTTCTAGTATATTATAATACACAAGAAGCGTCAAGGCTTAATTATTTACCTAAAATTAGGCTAAATATCACATATTTTCTTGTTACGTATAATAGATTATATGCAAAAACTACGTAACTTTGAAGCTAAACAATCACCACTTTTCACTTATACCTATATAAGCGTTTGTGTATGATTATAAACGAAAAACAAAAAATCCGCTATATTTAGCGGATGTTTTGGTAGTAATTTATAAAGATATTTTATCTTAACGCTTTTGCCATTGCGGGGCCCGACGAGCACTTTTGAGACCTGGTTTCTTTCTCTCCTTAACGCGCGGGTCACGTTTCACAAAACCAGCCGCTTTCAAAGGTTTGCGTAAATTTTCATCAATCAATAATAAAGCACGAGTAATGCCATGCCGAATAGCTTCGGCCTGACCATTCACACCGCCACCAACGACTTTCACGGATACGCCATAATCTTTGAGCAGGCCAGCCATTTCTAAGGGCGCTGATACTGCTTTTTGCCAAACTGGATAATTAAAATATTCCGCCAAAGGCTTATCATTGACAACAATACCCTTATCGGCCGCCTTAGCCGTTAAGCGTACCCTAGCCACTGCATTTTTACGGCGACCTATCGCCTGGTAGATACCCTTGGCCTGCAAACGGCCATCCTTATTTTGGCGGGTTGTTGTTTTGGTAGCTGTTGTAGTTTTCTTATCCGTGGTCATACTATTGTTTGAAAGTTAATCTTTTCAGACGATTGGCACGTAAACGATTATCAGGTAACATATTGCGTACCATTTTTTTAAATAATGCTTCTGGCTTTTTTTCCAGCCAATCACTCAATTTTGTCACCTTCATATTACCTATATAGCCAGTATGTTTATAATACTTTTTGTCTGCTAATTTATTACCGGTAAATTTTATTTCCGTAATATTACTAATCACTACTGCATCGCCCATATCATACTGAGGAGTAAAATCAGCCTTGTTCTTACCAATTAATAAACTGGCTACTTGCGAAGCCAAGCGACCAGCTATTTTGCCACTGGCATTTATATTATGTGATTTTCTTTCTATCTTATTTGGCATAATCTTATTTAACAAATTGAATTTTTGCCATGGCCGCTGCATCTCCTGCCCGACGACCAAGTTTTATAATACGTAAATACCCGCCCGGACGTTCTTTATAGCGTGGTCCTATAACTTCATACAATTTTTGTACGGCCTTTTTCATTGGCAAAAAAGCTAAAGCTTGACGCCGATTGTGTAAAGAGTCTGTCTTGGCTTTGGTTACCAATGGCTCTACTACGGTACGCAAAGCCTTGGCCTTGGCCTCAGTTGTGGTAATATCCTCAAAAATGATTAGCTGCGCCGCCATATTAGCCAACAGGGCTCGCATATGACCCTTGCTCCTATTTAGTTTAATTGTGACCTTTTGATGTCGCATGCTATTTATTTATCATTTTTTTTAGGACGACCTCTTTTTTTGGCCGGCTTAGCTTCTAATTCTTCCACTTTTTCTTCAACTTTATCCGTTATTTCTTCCACCTCAGTTTCCTCAACCGGCTCTTCTTCCACTACCGCTGACTGACCCGCCAATACAGAGAATTGATCCAATAAAATCATAGCTGAATTTTTAATCGCTTCCTCCGGAGTAATAGAATTATCAGTTTCCAGCGACATAATTATTTTTTCATAATTTGTCATTTCACCGACACGCGTGTTCTCTAAACGAAAACCAACATTGGTAACTGGCGAATACAATGAATCAATAGCAATAGTGCCAATTTCATTCTTTTCATTATCGCGCTGCTCAACAGTAACATAACCACGACCACGTCGTACGAAAATCTCCATTTCTAATTTCTTTTTATCAGTTAGAGTGCAAATTAATTGGTCTTTATTGATAATTTCAACATTACTGTCCGGAGTGATGTCGGCAGCAGTAACTTTTCCTTCTGTATCTTTAGTCAAAATAAGTTTAATATCCTCATCCGTATCAGCAAAAATTTTCAGACGGACTTTCTTTAAATTTAAAATAATATCTACAACATCTTCTTTGATACCGTCCACACTGCTAAACTCATGATCAACTCCTGCTATCTTAAAACCAGTAATAGCAGCACCATCCAAGGAGGATAATAATACCCGACGTAAAGAATTGGCGATGGTCACACCAAAGCCAGGATAGCAAGGCTCAATAATAACTTCCGCTTTATTGTCACCGCTAACACTAAACTTAATTTTGTCCGGGGGTGTGATTGTTAACATAAATTTAGACTTTTTATTACTTAGAATAAAACTCAATAATCAAGGTTGGGTCAAATAGACTGGCCTGTTCTTCAACGTCCGGTGTAGTGGTAACAGTAATTGTCTTAGCGCTGATATCAAAGCTTAACCAAGAAACAAATTCTTTTACCTTAGCTAATTTTTCAAATCTATCCTGCCAATAAGGCTTGGCTTGATAACTTTTTTTTATGCCCATAACCATGCCCGGTTTTACCAAGAATGAAGGTATATCAACCTTATGACCATCTACTGTAATATGACCGTGACTAACCAGCTGACGTGCTTGTTGTCGCGACTGGGCTAACTGAGCACGATAAACAACATTATCTAAACGCATTTCTAAAAGCAAACGTAAATTGACTGCTGCATCGCCAGCCATATTGGTAGCTTTATTATAAACAGTATGAAACTGTCTTTCATATAAGCCATAAATCCTTTTTGCTTTCTGCTTCTCTCGTAATTGTTTTCCATAACTAGAAATACGTCGCATACGAACATTTGGACCATGTACTCCTGGTGGATAGTTTCGTTTTTGTAAAGCCGGTTTTGCGCCATCGCGCAATTCTACGCCTTCACGTCTTGATTGTTTCCATTTTGGACCTGTATATCTTCCCATATATAAATAATTTTATACCCGCCGTGGCTTTTTAGGCCGACAACCATTATGAGGAATCGGGGTAACATCTTTAATACTTAAAACTGTTATATTATTGGCATGCAATGCCCGTACAGCTGATTCGCGTCCGGCACCAACGCCACGAACAAATACATCTACTTCTTGCAAACCATAATTCTTAACTTTTTCCGCAGCATTTTTTACAATAACAGAAGCGGCATATGGGGTAGCTTTCTTTGCCCCCTTAAAACCACTCATGCCAGCAGTAGCCTGCGCTATAACATTACCATTCAAATCAGTCAAAGTTACTATCGTATTATTGTAGGTAGCTTGAATATGAGCCTGCCCACGTTTAATCAGCTTACGAACTTTCTTTTTCTTACCGCCCTTATCTTTATTGACAACGGTCTTTTTAGCCACCGCTCGTTTTTTTTGACGCTCTAATTGTCTTTTTTTTCTACTCATAAAAAATCTTTATCTCTGACTTATTAGGTCTTGGCAGCTGCCTTTGCTTTACCGCTACCCATGGTACGACGAACATTACCACGAACTGTACGAGAATTAGTTTTAGTACGCTGACCACGGGCTGGCAAATTGCGTGTATGTCTATTACCGCGATAACTACCAATCTCCTTCAAGCGTTTGATATTCAATAAAATATCACGACGCAAATCCCCTTCAACCTTACAACTTTTGGTTAAATAATCACGTAATAACTGTAATTGGCTTTCAGTCAAATCCTTCACCTTTGTATTCGGGTCAATCTTGACCGTAGCCAAAATATTATGTGAAGTTTTTAGACCAATGCCATAAATATAGGTCAAACCGACTTCTACTCTTTTTTCATTGGGTATATTTACATTTGCTATTCTAGCCATCTGATAACTTTATCTTATAATTAATAATTTAGGTATAGAGCTTAAAAATAGACGACGCCAACTATACTTTGCCCCAGAGCATACAACCAATCCCTAGCCTTGTCTTTGTTTATGTTTTGGATTTTTACAAATACAAATTACTCGTCCTTTGCGGCGAATAACCTTACAATCTTTACACATTTTCTTTACAGAACTTCTGACTTTCATAAACTAGTTACGATATGTTATACGTCCCTTGGTTAAATCATAGGGACTGATTTCAACTTTTACCTCATCTCCCGGCAAAATTTTAATCTTATACATGCGCATTCTACCGGATAAATGAGCAATAATTTCATGATCATTTTCCAAAACTACTCTAAAGCTAGCACCGGGTAACAACTCGGTCACTTTACCGGTAGTTTCTATAAAACCCTTTTTATTGGTCTGAAATTGGTCACTGGACATGCAATGGGGTAAAAAAAATAGACATTTACAAAGGATGACGCGTTTTTAACTAGTACTCCTCCCCAGTAAACGACTGGTTGATAACTTTAGATTGTATGATCTAATTTGATCAGATTCTTAATAAACTCGCTTAGGATTATAATATGATCCTCAAAAAAGTCAAGCCCCAATATAATATACCATATATGACTTCCTGTCAACTACTCTACCACCGCTTTGATACGGCGCACCCCAGCTGATGAGGCTTGCTCTTTTTTTATGCGAAAATGCCCTAATTCTGCAGTATTTTTTACATGAGGGCCACCACATATTTCACAGGAAAAACGCTTATCGCCTTCCCCCACCGAATAAACTTTTATCTTATCCCCATATTTTCTGTCAAACACCCCCAAAGCCCCTTGTTGTTTAGCTTCGTCAACTGACATCTCTTGATAGGTGACAGCCAGTTTTTGCGCAATTACGTCATTAACCAAATTTTCAACTTGTTCAATTTGCTCAGCCGTTAATTTATCTGGATGAGAAAAATCAAAACGTAAACGTTCGGCGGTAATATTAGAACCCTTTTGTACGACATGATCGCCCAAGACTTTACGTAAAGCAGCATGTAATAAATGCGTTGCCGTATGTAATTTGGTTGTCGCCTCAGAATGATCGGCTAGTCCACCAGCAAATTTTTGTTGCGCTCCTGCTCGGGACAGCTCCTGATGCGCGTTCAACTGCTTTTTAAAACCATCTATATCAACGCTCACACCCAGGCGTTGAATCTCTTCTACAGGAAAACCATAGGTGGAATACAATTGAAACGCTTCCTCACCAGAAATCTTGCCATCAGCAATAAACTCTTTTACTTTTAGTTCACCTTGTTCCAAAACCCGAGAGAATTTTTCTTCTTCCACTATCAATTCGGCGATCACTTTATTAGCATTATTTTTTAAACTGGGAAAACTAATTTTATTCAGCTCAATAATCTGCTTACCCACCACGGTAAAAAATGGATCTGTAATACCAACCTCACGACCACGACGGATAGCAGATCGTAATAAACGACGCACTACATATCCTTGATCAACATTTGAAGGCATTACTCCTCGTCGATCCCCCATTATCATAATAGCGGCGCGTAAATGATCCGTGATAACGCGTAAGGCCGTAATATTATTTTTATCTTTGGCTAAAGCCAATACAGTATCATAAATCGGTTTTATAGTATCTATCTCATAAACTGATTTAAATCCGTTTAGTATAGCAACCGTTCTTTCCAAGCCCATGCCGGTATCAACATTTTTTTGTAATAAAGGCTCGTAGAAAATAATATTATCATTCAGCCAACCGGCTAAAGCCTCCAAATCATCAACCCACAACATACACCGCTCAATACCGACGCTTTGCGCCGCCGCTATATTAGCCATATCATGATCAAAATACATTACCTGTTTAGCCTTTAACTTTACTTGAGCTAATAACTTGATAAAAAAATCACCTTGATCCTTACTAATAGTTTGGTCCAAAGTAAACACTTGCCATCCCAACTCTTTTGTTAGCTGCTCCGCTTCTTTAGCGTGGCCATTAATCACAACAATCTTTTTACCAGGATATGTCTGTAACAACTTAGTCATCTCCTCATTACGTTTAAAATCACTATCATAAAGACAATGCATGCCATCAACTAAAATCGTCCGATATTGCTTACTATACTGCATAAAAACGTCATTCCAAATTTCTAGCCAATTATCTTCATCATTGCCGGGATTAGAATCTTGCGGCGGTAATCCTGGCCCCACCCAATAAAACATTTCTGAATCAGGTCCACATGGTCCGGTTTGCCCGGCCGGCCCCCACCAATTATTTTCCTTGGGCAAATAAGCAATTTTGTGCTGCGGTAATCCTTGCGCCAACCATAGCTTAGCTGATTCTTCATCACGAGGGGCGTCATCATCACCGGCAAATACAGAAATTGCTATTTTGTTTTTATCCAATCCCAACCATTGTCTACCGGTAAGAAATTCCCAACTCATAGCAATAGCCTCTTCTTTAAAATAATCGCCCAATGACCAATTGCCAAGCATTTCAAAAAAAGTAAGGTGGCTATCATCCCCCACTTCTTCTATATCACCGGTTCTGATACAGCCTTGCGCATCAGCTAAACGTTGACCGGCCGGATGCTTTTCACCTAATAAATAAGGCACCAAAGGATGCATGCCAGCGGTGGTAAATAAAACCGAAGCGTCATTTTCTGGCAACAAAGAAGCGCCATCAATAATGGCGTGATTCTTAGATTTAAAAAAGTCTAAATATTTTTGTCTTAATTCTCTGGTAGTAATCATAGTATCGCTAATAAACTAGTCTTTATCATAATATAATTTAAGCCACAAGACAAGAAAAAGGGGTGTGTCAACCGTAGCCAACTTAACACCCCTGTACAAAATGACAATCTCTCACCAAATAACCTGATGATTATTATGAAAGGTCATCATTTTTAGTAGCACCCTTGGTCTTGCCGGAGTGGGCTTTGAGAACACCTTCCACTACCATATTGCTTGGGACCAAGCCATTGGCACTAAGAAGATTATAACAAAAAAAATAAAGCAGTCAATAAAAAAAGGGACGAAAACTAAATTCTTCCGCCCCTTTTCTGGCAAACTCTTGCTGCCAGTTTCAAACGCTACTATCATAAACGCGCATCTTCTCTACTATTTTAATGATAATAATCAATAAAATAATAAATACCCGCGTAAGCAGCGTTTGTTATCAGTACAGATAAATCCAATACCCCTTGGCCTCTTTAATACTAACTCGTAGAATCAACGGCTAGCTAGGTGTTTTAAAAACAATTTACCTGCAAAAAAGTTCTAATTTTATATAATACACTATATTTCATATTATGTCAATACTTAGAATACTAAAATACCTAATATTAGGAAAAATATAATAACTTTAATGAATTCAAAAAAGGAGAGTGTTGTTAGACTGCTTGCCATACAATCATAACTTACACTCTCCTTTTGGTTTAGTCAGCACCTTTTGGATGCTCACTCCAGGCCAGTTTTCACCGGCCTGATTTTCGATCGATAGCTTTATTAGCCGACTACCCTCCACCTTTCGGTTTGTGAGAATGACCCACAAGGTATTTTTATCCCATAATTTTGGGACATGTCGGCTTTTTTGCCCGGTTTATTCACAGGCACCTGACTTTTTGGCCAGGCTTAATAGCTCCGATCGCCAAGCACTGTAGTCCCGAGTTTACTCTCGGCATAATCCTAGATCACCTAAAAGGAGGGTATATGGATATTAATTAACCATCGTACCTATCCAGAATTATGACAGGCTTGAAAATCCAGGTAATCTCTGAAACGCTATTACTTTATTAAACAATTTAGTTCAAGTCAATAGTCAACTTATCCACAATTGATACACAAACAAAAAAATTCTAGTAAACTAGTAAATATAATAAATCCATAGTATTGATTAGACAATAATTCCCGCTCCTAAAACTATACCGTTTTGATACATAGCCGCCACCTGCCCAGGAGTGACAGCCCGTACTGACTTTGATAATTTTATGATATATTCCCCTGTCTCTTCTCCAGCAATCACTTTAGCCGAAACAAAAGGCTGACGATGACGAATACGTACTTGTACGGCAACCGGTAATTTTGTAACTGTCTGTTGCCAAATGGTATTGACAATTTTAATCTCTTTACTAAATAAGGCAGGATCATCAATCCTATTAGTGACCCACAAATCTGCTGCTTGCAAATCACGACGAACAACATAATAAGGACCACTACCGCCAATATCAATACCTTGCCGTTGACCAATGGTAAAAAATTCTATTCCTTGATGCTTGCCAATAATTTTACCGCTGGACAAATCCTTGATACTGCCTGGCGTACCAGAAATATATCGTTTGAGAAAATCATTTACTTTCATATTGCCAATAAAACAAACGCCCTGCGAATCACGTTTATGAGCCGTTAATAAATTTGCTTTAGCCGCTAAATTTCTAACCTCTCTTTTGGTTAAATCACCCAAAGGAAAAAGAGCATGACCTATTTGCTCTTGACTTAAGCGGCTTAAAAAATAAGTTTGATCTTTATTGTCATCAGCAGATAAGGTCAACTGATAATTTTTACCGGTTTGAATAATGCGAGCATAATGCCCCGTGGCAATCTTCGCAAAACCCCAGGCGCGCATTTTTTTCCAAAAAATACCAAATTTAATAGCCTGATTACAAACAATATCAGGATTTGGCGTGATACCCCGCTGATAACCATCAATCATATATTTCACCACAGCATCATAATATTCTTGCTCAAAATTTACCACATAAAAAGGAATCCCTAGTTGATCCGCCACCAAACGAGCATCACGTTGGTCTGTCTCCCACGGACAACCTTTTATTTCTGGCAACTCTTGCGACCAATTGCGCATATACACGCCCACCGTATCATAAGCTTTATCTTGGGATAATAATAAAGCAGCCAATGAAGAATCTACTCCGCCAGACATACCAACTGCTACTTTTATTCTTTTTTTGTGACTAACCCAAAACATAGTAAATTAATCCTACATCAATAGGTGTGAACCGAATTTATGCACCATGACAACGCTTATATTTTTTGCCACTACCACAAGGGCAAGGGTCATTACGACCAACTTTATGACCAGAGTCATCACGTGGCTTGCTCTCTATAGCCGAAGCAGCCTGCTTTTGCTGCTGCTCGGTAGCAAACTGAGTTTGCTGACTAACACCTTGGAGATTCAAGTTACTAGTGCTACTAGTATTATTACCTAAATTAGTAGTTTGACCCAACTTAAAAATATTATAGGCAACCTGATTCTGAATACTAGCCAATAAATCACTAAACATCTTATATGATTCTCTCTTATACTCTACCAAAGGATCGCGCTGACCATAACCTCGCAATCCAATACCCTGCCGTAAATAATCAATCGCCTCTAAATGCTCCAGCCACAGATTATCTATAGTCCGAAGCAACACTGTTAATAATAACCTATTCCAACCAACTTCACCCAAAGGTCCTTGACTAACTGACTCTGTCAATACTTTCATTCTTTTTTCGGTTAGATCGGAAAAGTATTGTAAAATTTCATGACGCAATTGATGAGGTTCTAAATGTTGATTGCTAACTATCTTATCATAGGTTTGCTGGTCAGCAGCTGTCAGGCTATAAATTGTATGTGCGGTCTCCCAAATTTCCTTAAAATCATCAGCTCCTTCCTGACTAGTATGAAAAGTGACAACTTGCGCCATTTCATTATTTACTAAATAAGCTACATATTCAGTTAAACTTGTAAATTCATAATACTCATCATCATCTTTTACCACTAATTTATCTGATTTGCCCTCATATAATTCAAGTAATTGACGGCGGCGGCGATAAATAACCTCACGATGTTTATTTATAATGTCATCATATTCTACCAAGTGTTTACGGACGTCAAAATTATACCCTTCCACTTTTTTTTGCGCCCCTTCTATAGAACGAGAGATTATTTTATTTTCAATAGGCATATCTTCAGGAACATTTAAAGTCCTCATTATACTTTTCATTCTCTCAGATCCAAATATACGCATCAAATCATCTTCCAAAGAAACATAAAATCTAGTCTCACCTGGATCACCCTGACGACCGGCACGCCCGCGCAACTGATTATCAATACGCCGTGATTCATGCCTTTCCGTGCCAATCACTAGCAATCCCCCCTTCTCTCTCACCTGCCGAGCTTCTTCCTTATCCGTGGGATTACCACCTAGGATAATATCAACACCACGACCAGCCATATTGGTAGCTATGGTAACCGTTCCGGGACGACCTGCCTGAGCAATAATAGCCGCTTCAGCTTCATGCTGTTTGGCGTTTAAAATTTGATGCTTGACGCCAGCTTGATTTAATAAAGAAGATAATAATTCATTTTTAGCAATAGAAATAGTACCTACTAAAACAGGTTGTCCTTTGATTTGACGATCCTTGATATCCTGAACAATGGCGTTGAATTTACCTATTTCTGACTGATAAATCAAATCATCCCTATCCTGACGAATAATCGGCTTATTGGTAGGGATAACAGTAACTTCAAGATGATATATTTTAGCAAACTCCTCAGCTTCCGTAACCGCCGTACCAGTCATGCCGGACAACTTATCATACATGCGGAAAAAATTCTGAAAGGTAATGGTGGCCAAGGTAACACTTTCTTTTTGAATTTGTACATTTTCTTTAGCTTCAATGGCCTGATGTAAGCCTTCTGAGTAACGACGACCATGCATGAGGCGACCGGTAAATTCATCTACAATTATCACTTCACCTTCTTTAACTACATAATCACGATCGCGCTTAAACAAAACTTCCGCCTTCAAAGCTTGTTCCAAATGATGCACGGTACGCAAGCCCTTACTCTCATAAATATTGGTCACGCCCAGTGCTTTTTCCATCTTGCTAATGCCATCCTCTGTCAAAGTAACCGCCTTCATTTTTTCATCCACATTATAATCCTCCTCCTCTCGTAATCGCTTTACTAAGCGCGCAAACTGATAATATTGTTGAGCAGAATCTTCTGCTGGGGCAGATATTATCAACGGCGTGCGAGCTTCATCAATCAAAATAGAGTCCACTTCGTCCACGATAGTAAAATGCAAATCCCGTTGCACCATCTGATCAGTGGACTGAACCATATTATCCTTGAGATAATCAAAACCAAATTCATTGTTAGTACCATAGGTAATATCAGCTTGATAGGCCTCCTTGCGAGCACAAGGTTTCAAATAATCCATGTCTACTTCTACTCTTTGGTCAGCTTGCCTATCCGCCGCTTCATTAGTATAGTTACTGTCATACAAAAAAGCGGCTTCGTGTTGGATAACGCCTACCGATAAACCCAGATAACTATAGACTTGGCTCATCCACACCGCATCTCTTTTTGCTAAATAATCATTGACAGTCACGACGTGCACGCCTTTGCCCGATAAAGCATTTAAATAAACAGGCATCGTAGCAACTAAAGTTTTACCTTCACCCGTACGCATTTCAGCGATTTGTCCATGATGCAAAACAATACCGCCAATCAACTGTACATCATAAGGTCGCATGCCGGTTGTTCGTAGCGCCGCTTCTCGCACTACAGCAAAAGCTTCCGCTAAAATATCATCCAAGCTAGCGCCCTGCTTGAGTCTAGTTTTAAACTCATCTGTTTTGGCTGCCAACTGTTCAGCCGACAAATCCTTCAGCTTATCTTCCCAATCATTGATTTCCTGGACTAAAGGCTGTAATGATTTTAGATACTTTTCATTAGCATCGCCTAAAATTTTATTTAATAATTTCATATTAAAAATATATTATTACAAAAGCTTGCTTATTCTAACAGATAAGCTACTGCACTTCAAGTCAGTACCCTAAAATTACTTTGAATAAACCAGATTATCCATCAACTGCACCCCCAGATGATCTCTGACCTGTTGCTTAATATAACTCACTAGCATAACAATATCATCGGCCTGGGCATTATCATCAGCTATCAATTGATTGACATTATCACTAGATAATGCGGCCGTACCCATGGTTTTGCCGCCCAAATCAAGTAAATCAATAAAATAATCAGGCTTGATCTCATCCCCGCTTTGACCGGGCGCTTGATAATCTCTACTCTGAATACTTTTTATCATTTCATCGTCTAAAATTACCGGCGCAAATAAGCCGCTATCCTCGGCCAAGGAAATAATTTGGTCATCGGCTAATCGCCACTGACGGATTGTTTCGCTCATAGATTATAAAAATTATTAATTTCTTTATCACTAAAACCTATAAACATAGGTTCTGGTTGTAAAATAATACCCGTGCGCTGATAAACATCTTGACGCGCTTGTTTGGCCAGACAAATCACATCAGCAGCGGTGGCTTTATTGGCCCGATTTATTATCACCATCGCATGCTTTTTATAAAAAACAGCTTGACCGCAATTTTTGCCACGCCAATTACAAATATCCAACAAAAAACCAGGCGATAATTTAATCATATCTTCACTAGCAAATTTAGAGACAATTTCATTGTACCTTTCTATGATATGAGGGGTAAATTTTTTACTCAATCTATCTCGAATCTTATCTTCATCACTACGTGGTAGCATTACTATCTTAAAAAATGATCCGGCACTGCCGATGATCTTATAATCAGGTAATTTTTGCTGCCGTATATAAATGATAGCTTTCCTAATGTTTGCTAAACTTTTTTCCAAGTCATGCTGTTCGGCAAAATACTTAATCAAGTCAGGATAATCCAATGATGGCTGGGGGTGTTTAGATAAAGATAATGTAATATTGAGAACTATATACCTCCCCATAGCTTCTTGATTAAAAATACTATGACGATAGCTAAATGAACATTCCGCCGGAGTCAACTGAGAAACTTTCCTTTGCTGAGTATCATAAACTGTAACTTCTGATATAACATCACTGGCTTGCTGACCATAAGCGCCAACATTTTGAATCGGCAAAGCGCCTGCTTGACCGGGAATATAAGATAAATTTTCTATCCCCCACCAATCATTAGCGACTGCATCAGCAACACACTGATCCCAAACCTCACCCGCTCCCAATTTCCAGATAACTTTATTTTTATCTTGGCTGATAATTTCCTTACCTAAAATATTTAAATGTATTACAGCGCCGGGAAAACCGCTGTCCGCTATTAGCATATTAGAGCCACTACCTAAAATCAAATAATCAATGCCGTTGTCCAACAATAATGGCAATAAGTGTATTATTTGCGTGATGCTATTTACTTGAAAATAATATTTAGCCGGTCCGCCTATACGAAATACTGTTTTTGTCGCTAGGGGTATATCGGTTTCTACTACGATACCCAATTTTTTTATAGTTGATAATATATTTTTCATACTGTTTGTCTTAATTGCCTAGCTATCTCATCAATATCACCTGCGCCCATAACAATGACTATATCACCCGGCTTTATTATAGTTTGTAAAATTTTTTTTGTATCCTCCAAGCTCTCACTTACACTGACTGACCCACCGGTCTGTTTTTTTATAGCCTGAGCCAAAATTTTACTAGAGACATCCTGATCATCTTTTTCCTCACGTCCTGCTACATCGTAAATTGGATTAAGTAAAACTATATCCGCTTGTCCAAAAGCCTTACTAAATTCATAAAATAACTTTTTTGTCCGATTATGCTGATGTGGCTGAAAGGCTACGACTATTCTGCGCTCAGGATAAAAATCACGAGCTGCTTTGATAGTAGCCTTTACAGCCGTGGGATGATGAGCATAATCACTCACTAAAATGGTTCTATCCACTCCCTGTACTTGCCCAAGCAACTCAAAACGTCGCCAACATCCTCTATACTTAGCTAAAGCTTGAGCTGCCAATTCCAAATTTCCACCTAAAGCAACGATGATAGCTAAGGCTCCTACAGCATTTGCTATATTAAATCGTCCAGGCACAAACAAATTAAATTTTTGTAAAGGCTTGCCACCTTTATATAAAACAAAATTTTGCTGGCCGTTTTGGCCATCAATATCACCCGCCCAAATTTGCGCTGCCGAAGAAAAACCCCAGCTATGAAGCTGATAATTATCTATTAAATCTTTGAGGGCGATATTATCAATATTTGCCCATACACGATCCGTGCTTGATGTTTGTTCAATAAAACGGGAAAAATGATGTTTAATATCATCCAAATCTTTATAATAATCCAAATGGTCAGGCTCAATATTTGTCAAAACAGTATACGCAGGATGTAATGACAACATATGACCCCTATATTCACAAGCCTCTAATACAAGATATTCACTTTTACCAATGCGTAAATTATGATCCCACTCATCTACCTGGCTACCTACTATAACGGTAGGATCAAAACCACAAGCACTCATCATCAACCCCAACATAGCAGTGGTGGTAGATTTGCCATGCGTGCCAGAGACAGCTATGGTTTTATATTCCTGAGATAATACTCCCAAAAATTCGGGATAGCTATAACAAGTCAGTCCATTTTTGATAGCTGCTTGTCGCTCAGGATGTTGCATTGGCAAGGCGGGAGTATAAATAAATAAATCAATATCTTTATCAATATTATCGGCAACCTGACTCCAGTTAATTTTAATACCGACTCTTTCTAGATCATCAGTAATACTAGAGGGGCGCGCATCCGAACCACTGACTTCTGCATTATGGTACTTAAAAAGACGAGCGATGGCTGACACGCCAATACCGCCGATGCCGGATAAATATATTTTTTTATACTTATCAAAAATAGTCATACACTTACTTTACTAAAGCAAAGATAGCCTGCGCTAGCCTCTCTGACGGATTGTCACGTAATAATAATTTAGAATTTTTTTTCAGTGAATCTGAAATTTTTTTATTTGTACGTAAAATATTTAACTGATTAGTAAATGCCACGCCAGTCAATTTCATCTGGTCCAGTTTAATAATAGCACCGTGTCTAGAAAAATAATCAGCATTAATTTCCTGATGCGAATGAGGAATGGGTATAATGACAGCGCTCTTACCCATTGTCATTATCTCAGAAATTGTACCAATACCTGCTCTAGCGACAATCACATCTGCCGCCTGAATCAAATAACCCAAATCATCGTGTACAAATTCTCGCTGCTGATAATATTTAGCCAAATTATTTGGTAAATCAACATGAATAGATTTATTAGGACCGGTAATGTGAAAAATTTCCCAATTCTTTAATAAAACAGGTAGTTGTGCTGCCACCAATTCATTTATATCACGCGCTCCCGTTCCCCCTCCCATAACCAATAGTAAGGGACGATCACCTAATAAAGTCAACTTTGGCGTCAAAGGAACATTGACTGGCTTCCATATTTCCCTACGAATAGGAGTGCCCACCCATTCGGTTTTTTCACCGACAAACTTATCCAATAATTCTGGCCAAGATACCGTAACTTTGTCAGCCCAACGGCTCATTAAGCGATTGGCCAAACCAGGCACCAAATCTAACTGATGCACCAAAATTTTTATACCCAGAATTTTAGCAGCTAAAACTACTGGCACGGACACAAAACTACCAGCTGTGACCACTACCTGGGGGCGCCAATGACGCAATACTTGCCAAGCGCTTACCAACCCAGCTCCCACCTTTAAAGGATCAATTAAATTTTGCCAAGCAAAATAACGCCGGAGCTTACCCGCCGGTATGGCTCTATATTTTATATTGTATTTCTTCACTACCGCTCTCTCCGGACCAGCAATAGTGCCAATCCATAAAAAATCCTCCGGTAAAAAACCATGCGCGGATAAAAGGTAATCTATTTCCGCAATCAGTGGTGAAACAGAACCCATAGTACCCCCACCTGTAAAAACAAGCTTCATAATCTCTTTTGTATAGTATGTTTAGATATATTAAGCAATACTCCCATAGCAAATAAAAGAATCGCTAAAGAAGTACCGCCATACGATATAAATGGCAATGTGATACCAGTCAAAGGTAATACCCCTAACATGGCACCGATATTTATCAAGGCCTGTATCACTATCCAGACTGTAATACCGGCGGCTAACAAACGACCAAATTCGTCCGGACTACCACGAGCTATCCTAAAACCACGTATCAATATTAACAAAAATGACAAAATTAACAAACTACTAATTAAAAAACCCGTCTCTTCTGCTATAATGGCAAAAATAGAATCGCCCTGTACCTCCGGTAAATAATTAAATTTCTGTTTAGAATGACCCAAGCCCAATCCCCAAAAACCACCTGAACCAACCGCAATTTTGGCTTGATTAATATGATAACCGGAGTCAAGCGTGTCACCGCCAGACAAAAAAGTTTGAAAGCGCTCTGCCCTATAATCACTGGAAAAAATCAAAAGTAAAATTGCTAATGCGCCTACACCCATAATGGCAAGGATATGCCGCCAAGGAGCACCCGCAATAATATACAATAAAAAAGAAAAAGCCAAAATTACTAATAAAGTACCTAAATCAGGCTGTTGTAAAAATAAAAAAGCAATAATAACAATAATAGAAATAAAAGGGATGGTGCCGTATTCTACGTCCTGCAAACCACGACTTCCTTTTTTAGCTAACCAAGTAGCTAAATAAATGAGAAAGGTGATTTTTACTATTTCTGAAGGTTGAAATTCTATACCGGCAATACTGAGCCAACGAGTCGCCCCGCCATGCGCCACGCCCAATCCCGGAATCATAAGTAAAATAAGTAAACCAACAGATATCAATAACATATAAAATGCATTGCGTTGCCAAACCTGATAATTTATTTTAAGGCCCACCCAAAAGACAATTAAACCGGGTAAAAGACCATGTAGAATTTGATGTTTAAAAAAATAATAACGATCACCATATTCCTGGAAAGCGATAACTGTGCTGGCGGAAGATAACATCAAAAGACCAAATAAGATCAGCAAACCGCTACTGATTAATAAAGTTTGGTCTGGATTATGCTCTCCCCTCTTGGCAAGAAAAGGAGACCGCAACATAGTAAAAAAATTTTCTCTATTTCTCATAATGCTTTAACTGCTTGATTAAATTTATCACCTCTATCAAATTCATTAACAAATAAACCAAAACTGGCGGCAGCTGGTGATAGCAAAACCACCTCCCCCTTACTAGCCCGCTGAGCAGCCACTTTTACCGCTTGTAGCATAGAGGTGACCACCTGCCAATCTTTATAATGTAATAATCGCAACTCTTTCACTAATAAATCAGTGGCGCTACCGGGTAATAAAACCAGATACTTAACTCGCCGACTTATTAGAGTGGCTAATTTTTTATAAGCCAATCGCTTATCAGTACCACCAGCAATCAACACTAACGGCTCAGCCAAACTGGCCACAGTGCTCATTGTGGCAGTGGGCGCTGTAGCTGTGGTGTCATTATAATAACTTACTCCCTGATAGCGACGAATCAGCTGACAACGACCAGCTAGAGCTTTAATATTTCTCAAACCTTGTCGCAGAACAGTCGGATTGATGCCTAAATAATCTGCCACCTGCAAAGCCGCTAATATATTAGCACTATTATGTCGGCCAAGTAATTTAATATCATTGCGAGGCAATAATTTCTTATGTTGATAATAAATCATATTATCCGCCAATCTGACACCTCCCTTACTTTGTAAAGAAAAAAATCTTTTAGTGGCCTGACTGTTATTGGCAATAACTTGACTATCTTTATCGTCTTTATTAAAAACAGCTAAATCATTTTTTGTCTGATATCTAAATAACAATGACTTGGCAAGACGATAAGACTGCCAAGAATCATAAGTGTTGAGATGGTCCCTGCCGATATTAGTTAACACCGCCACAGCGGGCGCATATGAATGACTAGCTAAACCCTCACATTGCCAGCTGGACATCTCTAGTACCACCCAGTCATTTGGTTTCATCTTATCCAGCCATTTAAAAGGACTGATACGAATATTGCCCCCTAGATAGGCGGACTTACCAGCTACTTTTAATAACTGATAAATAATATTAGCAGTAGTACTTTTACCCTTGGTGCCAGTGACAGCAATCACGGAAGCGGGGCAAAGTTGTAAAAAGAAAGACATGTCATTATAAATTTCCACGCCAGCCTGACGAGCCGTCTCTAATAAAGGATGATCACGTCGTACAGCCGGATTAGCAATAATAATATCCACATCCCTAAAATCAACCGCTTGATGACCACCCAAGTGCCAAGTTAAAGTTTTGTACTGGCGTAAAGGCCGAACAACACTGGCTAATTCTTTAGCTGTTTTCTGATCGGTAATGATTGTTTGATAGCGATGTTTACCTAACCAAGCAGCCACTCCCGCCCCGCCGCCATGCAAGCCCAAGCCCATGACTAAAAACTTTGTCTCTTGGGCAAAAAAAAGTTTAGACATAGAAATCAAACAAAAAGATAATAAAGCCGACCACAGCAAACACTGATGATACTACCCAAAAACGCATGACAATTTTAGATTCTGGCCAACCTTTTGCTTCCAAATGATGATGAATTGGCGCTGATAAAAAAACTTTCTTATGTCTTAATTTCTTTGATATAACTTGAATAATAACTGATAAAGATTCTAACACCAAAACAATACCCAATAACGGTAAAATAAAAACTGTATTGGTAAGCATCGCTAAAATACCCAAAGTCACGCCCAGAGCCATAGAGCCGGTATCACCCATAAAAAACCGAGCGGGCGGTATATTAAACCACAAAAAAGCTAGTAAGGCACCAATCAATACACCGCAAAAAGTAGCCAGATCATATTTTCCTTGCAAAAAAGCAATCGCTCCGAAACTTAAAAAACTGGGTATTAAAACTCCGGCTGCCAAGCCGTCCAAACCATCAGTCTCATTTACAGAAAATGAGGTGGCAAAAATAATAAAAACAAATAATGGTATATACCACCAGCCAATAGAAACATTGCCAAGAAAAGGCACATAAAGCAAATCCCAATCCAATTTAAAATAAAACCACCAGGCGCCTATCAAAGCAATAATAAAATATAGCAATAGCTTGTGCTTCATACGCAAACCACCTCCCTTGGGTCCCACTTTTTTTACATTAAACACATCATCCACTAAGCCAACCAAAGCAGCCGCCAATAAAGCACCCAGCGGCAAAAAAGTTTGCGCACGAGACAAAAAATTCAGATTATAAAAAAGCTCAATATGAACATATTTGGATAAATAAAACAAAACTATTGCCAATACAATAACGGTGCCCCAAATAACAATACCACCCATAGTCGGCGTCCCGGCTTTTGCTTGATGAAATTTATTGAAGATCGGAGCACTATCGGCCGAACGAATAGCTTTGCCCAGTTTATATTTATACAAAAAATGAGTCAGCACAGGCGCCAAAGAGCCGGCAACAGCAAATGAGATCGTAGTAAGGATAAATATTTTTATTATTGGCCAGAATAATTGTTCCATAAAGTTTAGTTGATAAATAATAAGTTTACCATCGCCTTTGACGAGTTGCCGCCAATGGCGGCATAAGTTGATGAGTTGGTCACCGCCTACGACGAGTTATTGTCATGCGCTTCATCATACGGGTAAAAAACGTCATAAGCTTATAAATCAGTTCATTATTAAATTAATTACATAAGTTACTCTTTGACCGGCCGTAAGATAACTTCGTGCATGGTGTCGCCACCGGATTGATAAGTGCCTGTTTCTTCCATAATAAATTTTATACCTAGCTGACCAGAAAGTTTATCCAGTTGTTTCTTTATTATCTCATAAGATGTCTTATCACGCATCTGCGCATAAATCGGCAATAGATTGCCCTTATCTAAATAATGCTCCTTATAAAGCTGAGCAAAACCCAATATCAATGATCCACCAGCACGCTTATTGCCATCAGAAGCTAAATCAGATACATAAATAATAGCCTCACCATCTTTATCTAGTCGCCCTTCATAGCCTAATAAATAGCCATGCATCTTTCCTTTATCATCTTCATACTTAATGCTCATATTCGGTCTATGCTTGGCAATATTGTTGACATCTTTAGCAATCAGAGCATTTTCCATATTATGCAAGTATTCCATCAAGCTATCATTGGTAGCATAGGCCTTACCTTCAATATATGATACCGGTAAGGCATCGTGAAAAGTCAAGGGTTGTATACCTTTGGGTAGGCTGGATGACGCCTGCTCTGTAAAAGGTGCTATTTTATTTATTATCTTCTTTTTGAAAGCCAGTTGGCCGGCTGTTGTTTTTAAATCCAAAACATAAGAGCTGTTATGCAAATTATCACTATACCCCACGGGCGCTTCCGGTATAAAAGTATTGGCTATATCAGGCAGTTTGGTCAAGGCATCGGTATAACCCATGCCAATAATAATTTTATCCCGATCCCAGTCAGCACCAGCCTGCTGAATATATTCTCTAAAAAAATCACTATAAATAGTTTCAATGATATTGTCATTACCCTGAAAATTCTTAGCAACTTCAATATTATCGCAAGTGATGATGCCCGGCTGATCATGCAATAATGTATCATCTACCAAGTCTGTCATTTTGGCATCAGTCTTTTCCATTTGACTGACTAAATCGGCAATGTTTTTCTTAATATCAATATTGCGAGTGAGTACGCTTTGTGCCACGGTGCGCCACTTACCATCGACGGTCTGGCGTTGCAAAGTAAAAAGTGAACAGACTGGATTGAAAGTATAGACATTATTTTTACCCGACCCAAAAGGCATACAACAAGCCGTGTCATTGCCTGCCACCACGCCATCCGGATCAGACTTTAGATTAATTTTAGCACGATAATGATTACCGCTAGTGGTTTTTTCTGGCAAGCCCATATCATTATCTGCCAGTAAAATACGAGCTTCCTTGATAACTAACTCTGCCTCTGGAAAATCCTCATCCGGCTGCTCGCTGCGCAAATAATCTATTAATTTGATATCATAACGTTTAAACAGTTTGGTCAACTGACTAAATAATTTAGCTGGATTCTTAGCCTGACCTTTGATGCCCTCACTGCGTTTGCCCACGGCTTGTAATATTTGCTCTGCCAGAGACAGATCTATTTGCTCGGCTTTTTTATCTACAATATCATATTCTATACTCAGAGGAGCAAAGGCCTGGATTTTATCATAATCACCTTCCACCAAGGCATCTCTCAACTGCTCGCCGGTTAAATCTAAATGAGGGAAATTAATATAGTTGGATGGTTTTTTTCTGTCTTGCAATGCTTCTGGCGTATGACTATCGCCTATCTTTAAAAAGCCCTCTATGTCTTGCCAAAACTTCATTACCTTGGGCAAAGAGATATTGGGATGAAAAGCTAAAGTTTCTACATAGTTAAATAATTTTTCTTTGCCTGCTTTGGGTAAAGACTGTAATTGCTCCAATAATTCTTTACGCTGCAGCAAGTCACAGATTTCATTATATTTTAGCAGCATTTTCCAAGAAGAAAATATCTGCTCTGGAGTTTGAATGACTCGCAATAAAGCCTGTAATTTATTTATGCCAGTAAACTGCTGCGCCTCTGCTATAGTAGCCTGAAAATCCAAATTGATATTGTCCACTAAATTATTCAATTTACCATGGGCATTGCCTTGCTCGTCATAATCCGCACCATCGGCTTGAACTTGTTCTAAAATATTATGATAAAAAGCTGGCGCTGTTAATCCCGAGGCCTGCCAGACGCTTAATACCTGTCTAAAATTATGCAAGGCATCATGACGAGATAGCCCAGCCCGATCAATAAATTTGAACATATTGGCATAGCCAAAAGTTTCTGCACCGGCTTGGAAAGGATCGGCAACATTGACTTCATCTTGCCAATACTCTGATTTTTCTCTAATAACCTGAAATAATAATTTAGCCTGTTCTTCTGTTGATAATGTAGCGTCTAGCTTATCTGCTCCCACAAGATACTCCGAGAGTCTAAGATGATACGTTTGAGCCAAAATCTCTAACTGATTTAGATAAGCTGGTCTTTGCTCGCCATCTATTGTATCGGTACCGCAGAGATCCATAAGCTGTACTCCCAATTCCTTGATCTTAAAGTTGAACTGCCTGCGGCATATACTTTGTTCGGACGGTGCTATAATAGCCAATAATCTGTTTTGTTCTTCAAGGGTTAAGATAAATCCTAATGACCGCAGTATTTCACTGTCTTTGTGCAAAACAGCTTTAGAAAATAGCTTATCTAACATTGATTGGTCCTGACTGAGATCTAGCCTATTATTACTGACAAGTTTAGCGGCTTGACGGGTCTGGGCTTGGACAATAGCGGATAATGCTTCGTCTTTATAATGTTCATGGGTTATAGACTCGGCGATATGCAAGGCCGGCTCTATTTGACCTTGGCCGGCCTGGGCTTGGGCAATAGCGGATAAGACTTTGGCTTTTTCACTTTCATTGGTTATAGACTCGGCGATATGCAAGGCCGGCTCTATTTGACCTTGGCCGGCCTGGGCTTGGGCAATAGCGGATAAGACTTTGGCTTTATAATATTCATGGGTTATAGACTCGGCTAGCTTTACAATTCTGTCCAGCTGATCCTCATTAACCTGGGCTTGGGCAATGCCGGATAAGACTTTGGCTTTGACATATTCACTGGTTATAGACCGGGCGATATGCAAGGCCGGCTCTATTTGACCTTGGCCGGCCTGGGCTTGGGCAATGCCGGATAAGGCTTTGGCTTTGTTATATTCATCGATTATAGACTCGGCGCTATGCAAGGCCGGCTCTATTTGACCTTGGCCGGCCTGGGCTTGGGCAATGCCGGATAAAGCTTCGGCTTTATAATATTCATGGGTTATAGACCGGGCGATATGCAAGGCTGGCTCTATTTGACCTTGGCCGGCCTGGGCTTGGGCAATGCCGGATAAGGCTTTAGCTTGCTTATCTTCATATGTTATAGACTCGACTAAATTTAATGCTTTGGCTTGCAAAAATTGCCCCATAGAATTATTAATAACCTTTGCTTTCCATTCTACTTCCTCCACAGTATATTCTGTTTCTATATTTTCTGCTTGCGGCGCTTGATTATTCAATTGTGGATTTTCTAGAGACATAGAGTGTAGTTGATAAGTAATAAGTTTTTAGTTACTTAAAATTTGTTTTAATAATAATTTACAATCAAAGCGGCTAAAGCATAAAAAATCAAAAACTGACAAACTAAGCTAAAATATCCTAAATATATTTTTATACCATGTTGCTTTGCTCTAGCCAAGTAAGCCATGAATATATTAGCCAATACTATTAATAATCCCCATAGGGGCTGATTGTACAAACGATGAGCATCGCCTAAAGCATCCAATCCAAAATACACATTAAAATGTAAAGGGGCACTATCGCCAGTCGGTTGGATCATAAAAACTAGCCATAGCCAAATAGCTGCATTAGCTAATAAAGCAAGGATATGCCCACTTAGCCAATTAAATTTATGCCACCAATCTTTAAACATTATTTTTTATTATTTTATCTAAAACTTTGAAAAAATAAACAATATCCGAATGCTTATTACCCATCCCCAAACTCACCCTTACACTCTCGCTGACAGCTTGTTTATCCAAACCCAAGGCTGATAATGTTACTGACGGTTTGGTAGAGCCAGAAGAACAAGCCGATCCAGTAGAAATTGCTATACCCTCTAAATCCAACTGCACAGCCAATTGTTCACCGTTCAATCCGGGAATACGCAAATTACTAATATGAGGGGCGCGCTCACTATTTTGGCAATTAATAATCGCTTGATAACGCTGTTGTAACTGTTTTTCCATTGACTGTTGCAAAGCCTTTATTTTTTCACCCTGCTCAACCGCATCAGCTATTGCTTGAACCATCGCTTTGCCCATACCAACAATACCCGGAACATTGAGCGTGCCTGCGCGCCTGCCATTTTCCTGCGCGCCACCGGTTTGCAAAGCTACAAAAGGAGTACCATGGCGTAAATATAAAATCCCTACTCCTTTGGGACCATATATCTTATGTCCAGAAAAAGACATCAAATCCGCCCGCAGATGATCGGGTCGGCAATTCAGATAATTCAAGGCCTGTACGGCATCAATATGATAAGAAATACGACCTAAATTATTTGCCTGTCTTTCTTTATTTAGTTCTAATAAATATTTGCCCAAGACTTGAACCGGCTGGACCGTGCCAATCTCATTATTGACATACATTAAAGAAAGCAAAACTGTATTATCGGTAATAGCTTTTTTTATATCCTCCACGTCTACGACGCCGCTCGCCAGCGGATTTACCAGCGTCACTTGCACACCCCGTCGCTCCCAGGCCAATGCCGTACTCAAAACCGCTGGATGCTCAAAAGCACTAATTATAATATGAGGCTGGCGCTTCACCTCTCGCCACTGAGCTAACCAATAATTAATCACTCCTCCCAGTGCCAAATTATCTGATTCGGTTGCTCCGCTGGTAAACAACAACTCATTGGGTTGGCAAAACAAATCATCAGCAATTTGTTGGCGTACGCTTTCTACAGCCGCCCGTGCTTGCTGACCAAACCAATGCTGTGAACTAGGATTACCAAATGTTTTACTAGCATAATCATCCATGACAACTGCGACAGACTTGTGCATAGGAGTGGTGGCGGCATAATCAAAGTAAATCCTTTTCATGCTATTAATCTAATATCATTAATACCAGGCAAATGTCGTAAACGCTCGGCTATCATCTGCTCAAAGGTAAGTCCCGCCCAAGCACAACTGCTGCATCGCCCGGTCAGGCGTATAAATAATGTACCGCCAGGCTTATCCCAGTCTACTATTTCTACTTGTCCGCCATGGCCCTCCAAATAAGGCCTTATTTTATCCAATTCCTGTTCGGCAATTTTTTTTATATCTATTTGTGATGTTGACATTTATTATTTTTACTACAATATCATAGCATTTTTTTATTAAAAATTAAAGTAAATATTACGGCATAAAATATATATTTTTGCAATCCTAAAAATAAAACAATATGCAAGCTATTGACTTAAAAGCAATAATGTCTTATTATATCGGTACCATATTTAATATTTAAGAAATTACAAATTTATGGCACATAAAAAGGCCGGCGGAACAGCGTCAAATCTTAGAGATTCTAATGCGCAAAGACTGGGTGTAAAATTACACGACGGCCAAAGCGCAAAAGCGGGTAATATTATTATCCGTCAACGTGGCAGCCAATACCGCCCCGGTAAAAATGTTATGCAGACTAAAGATGATACTCTCATGGCAACAGCCAGCGGTAAGATAAAATTTCGCCAAAGAAAAATGACTAGATTTGATGGCCAGCTAAAAAAAGCTGTTTTTGTTGACGTGGTATAAATAGATAACAATACAACTGAATACTGCCAACAATTATAAAACCCAGACGATTTTGCTCGCGTCTAACGCGACTTACCGACTGGGTCTTTTTTATAATTAAATTTATTCCAACTAAACTTTAAGGTAGCGACGCGTAGCCAATAAACTGGAGATAACGGTAATTAAAATGGCAATGCCAATTTCTAAACCAAATACTTGCCAGGCACTATTATTAATGGCATTGACCAATGATAAAGAATATTCACCTAAGAAATTATCTAAATGCGGTTGCACAAAAATACTAAGCGGATAAATAATAGCCCCTACTAAAATAATAGCGATAAAACTGTATAAAATTCCCTCAATTAAGAAGGGAGCGCGAATAAAACTATTGGAAGCGCCCACTAGTTTCATAATACCAATCTCTTCACGGTGTGAATAAATGCCCATTTGAATGGTATTAAATACTACAATGATAGAAATTAGCACAAAAAATATACTTATACCAAAACCAACATTTTCCACTTTTTGGGAATAATCATTAATGGCATTTATCAAATCTCTAGCCTGATAAAATTCACTATTATTAATTTCCAAAATATCGCCATATTCTGGTTTGGATATTTCGTCTAATAAAGCTGAAAATTGATCTATTTGCTGGACTTTCAGCATTAGGCTACCGGTAAAAGGATTTTCATCCAAACTTTCCAAAGAATCCATAACCACGCTGTTATCACTATACCTCTCTTTAAAGGCTTGTAATGTTTCCTCCGGGGTGATGAATTGCACTGCTTTTATTTCTGGCAGCTTATTTAATTCGTCCACCAAAAACTGCACTTGGGCTAGTTTGGCCTGGGGCGTTAAATCAATATAAATTTCTGTATTATTTTGCACTGTATCAATAACATGAGTAGTGGTGATATTGAATAATAATAAGAAACTTACCGATATCAAAGCCAGGCTAATAATAGTAATAGTAACTATGCTAAGCCAGAAGTTTCGCCAAAAACTTTGCCAGGCAAAACGGAATGCTCTATAAATATCCAATAAAAACATAAATTTTATACACTATAATACATAGCGACCACGGCTTTGATCAGAGATAATCTCACCTTGATCCATAGTCACTACTCTCTTTTTTAAATTATTTACTACTTCACGATTATGCGTAACCAACATTACGGTAGTGCCAATTTCATTAATCTTGAGCAATAAATCAATAATTTCCTTGGTGTTGATAGAATCTAAATTACCAGTGGGTTCATCAGCTATCAATAATTTTGGCTTGTGTACTAAAGAACGTGCAATAACAACACGCTGTTGTTCTCCGCCCGAAAGTTGTGCTGGATAGCGATCCATCTTATTCTCTAAACCGACTATCCTGAGAACCTGAGGAACGGTATGAGTAATCTTATGTTTACTAGCGCCACAAGTTTCTAAAGCAAAGGCCACATTCTCATAAACCGTTAATTTTGGTAAAAGTTTAAAATCTTGAAAAACCACTCCTATCTGACGTCTTAGATACGGCACTTCATAGGCCGGAATATAAGTAATATCCCAACCGCCAACTATAATATGACCATCGGTAGGTTTTTCTTCCGCAATAATTAATTTGACTAAAGTAGTCTTGCCTGTGCCAGATTGCCCGACCAATGACACAAACTCACCAGACTTTATTTCTAAGCTGACATTTTTGAGAGTAGCATCTCCGGGACTATATGCTTTTGTGACGTTTTTTATTTTTATCATTGTAGTGCTTCTATTTTAACATTTGTGAGGCCCATTCGTAAACTAGCAATCTGGGCAAAAGCTATTTTATCCAAATCAATGATTCTTCCTGTCCAAGCTTCTGGACCATAATCATTGACACGCACAATGACACTTTTGCCATTATATAAGTTTGTTACGCGCAATTTAGTACCCTTGGGATAATCTCGCACAGCGGCACAATTACAATTTTTATAAGCATACCAGCTAGCTTCACCGGCTGAGACATTGGGCTGTTGAAATAAAGCCACGCGCGCATAAGGAAAAACAGTCTGCGCTATCACCTCGCCCCTATCCAAATCAGCTAAAGTAGGCAAACTTATCCAGTTTTGTTTACCATTATCCCAATAAAAAGCTGTGGGCATGGCTGCATCAACAAATTTATAAGACCAATGCAAAGTAAAAGGCGTAGCAGCCATCTCACCACCGACCAACTCATATTGATAAATATCACTCACTCTAGGCCATTGTTCTGGATAAAGCTGATTATTATAAGCGGCTATAGTTATCTCTGAAAATAATTGTCTAGCATCCGGTTGTACCGCAAAATCTTTAGCAAAACTCTCATATACGCCCTCACCCTGATTATATAACATCACTTTCTCGGACAACAAAACTGCCTTACCATAATAATGAGTCGTGCTGGCAATAGCCAAGCCCCCTGCCCTATCCAATCTAGTTGGTAAGCGCAGCCAATTATGTTGTTTATAATCATATAGCCAAATATGTTTAGCCCAGGGACTGCTATCTGTAAAGCGGATAGCAATTTCAAATGATTTAGATGCTGATTCTGAACTTAAGATATAATACGAATAAACCGAAGAAATAATATCACCAGCCGGATAATTGGGCACCGCTGAATCGGTTGTCAAATATACGTCAATAGGTTGGGTATAAGACTCCGCTGGCCAAGAAATATTAAAAATACCATCGTTGCTTGCTAAATTTGCACCGTTTCTAATTTGTTCTATAGTTAAATGAGCACTAAAATTATCTACTGCTTGAACTGGCTGAAAGACAAATAAACTGCAAATAAGCAGGGTAAAAATAATTATTATTTGACTAAGACTTTTCATACTGCTATTTATATAATATAATCTTAAACGCGCGAGTATAGTTTAATGGTAGAACATATCCTTCCCAAGGATAGGACACGGGTTCGATTCCCGTTACTCGCTCCAATCTAATTCATATAAACTTTAAATGACGTCCCAGACTCTTCATTTTAAATGACATCCCAGGCTCTTCATTTTAAATGACATCCCAGGCTCTTCATTTTAAATGACATCCCAGGCTCGTCACTTTAAAGTGACGAGCCAAGATAGCTCAACTGGTAGAGCAACGGTATCGTAAACCGTAGGTTAAGGGTTCGAGTCCCTTTCTTGGCTCCACTACTTTTCCATCAGCGAGAAGGAAAAAAATATGACCACCACTTTTGATAATTAGAGATGGTCGGTTGTAAAAACCTGTTGATATTACTTTCTTTGCTAGCGGGCAAATTGGCAATATCTTCATCACTGGACACAATAATTACTTTTTCTCCTGGCTTACGTAAATTCAGCTTAGTACGGGCTTCAATCTCTACAAAGTCACTACTTTGCACATATTTTAGAGTCTCCAACAAATCGCTTTGTTGTTGATCGAGGTTGGTTATCTCTTGATTCAAAGCGGCAATATCATCACGCAAATCAGATTGCTTATGATAATCTCGCCAAGTCGCCCCTAAAAAAAGCGCTAATAATATCACACATAGCCACAAAAACCAGACCGAATTATAAAATTTTCTAAATCCTCCTTGACTCATAGAATAATTATAACAAATCAATTAAAGCTAACAAAGACTATGCGCAGAAAAACTCAAAAAATCGTTTGGCTAATTTTGTCCATTATTATAGTATTTTCTATGATAAGCTGGACTTTAGGATTTCTCTATTATTAATCCTTTTTTAGTAAAGCCAAAAATGCTTCACTAGGAATCTGCACCTTCCCCATTTGGGCCATTTTCTTCTTTCCTTTTTTTTGCTTTTCCAATAACTTACGCTTACGAGTCACATCGCCGCCATATAGCTTGGCGGTGACGTCTTTTCGTAAAGCAGATAATCTTTCCGCCGCTACTATTTTTCCGCCCACCGCTGCTTGAATTTTAAGTTGAAACTGCTGTCGTGGCAATACATCTTTTAATTTACTCACCATTCGCCTGGCTACCGTTTGCACTTCATCACTATAAACCATGCTACTGAGTGCTTCTACCGGCTCTTCTGCCACCAAAATATCCAATTTCACCACTTGCGTCTCCTGATAACTATGCCAACTATAATTTAAAGAAGCATAACCAGAACTTAAACTTTTTAAAGCACCATAAAAATCAGCTAAAATAGTAGCTAATGGTAAATAATAATGTAGCACCACTCGCTTATCATCTAAATACTCCGTATTGATGTATTCACCACGCCGCTCCTGCGCTAACTGCATAATAGAGCCCAAATAATCAACCGGGGTGACAATGTCTGCTCGCAAAATAGGCTCCTTAATAACAGCTATGCTACTATTATCACCAAATTCCTGAGGATTACTTATCAACACTTTATTGCCGTCTGTCTTAGTCACTTGATAAGCTACTGCCGGCACCGTTATTATCAAATCTAAATTAAATTCACGGCGCAGTCGCTCACTAACCACTTCCAAATGTAACAAACCTAAGAAACCACAGCGAAAACCAAAACCCAAGGCCGGTGAATTCTCCGGCTCATAGCTTAAGGCCCCGTCATTTAGTTTTAATTTCTCAATGGCGCTACGCAAACGGGGATATTCGTCCCCTTCTCTACAAAATATGCCGGCAAATACCATCGGCTGTATCTCTTTATAACCGGCTAATGGTTCAGCCGGCTGAGCACTGTGCGTAATGGTGTCACCAACCCGGGCTTGAGCAATGTCTTTTAGACCGGTCACAATATAACCAATCTCACCGGCTGATAATTGACGCAGAGGCGTAAATTTGGGCTTTAAACAGCCTACTTCTAAAACTTCGGAAATTGCTCCTGTACCGATAAATTTTACTTTATCACCAGTCATAATGGAGCCTTGTAACAAACGAATAAAAACTACTACGCCGCGATAATCATCAAATTTGGAATCAAAAACCAAGGCTTGAGTACGAGCATTTTGTATATTAGCTGGGGCGGGAACATTTTTTATGACCGACTCTAAAATAGCTTCTACATTCTCACCTGTTTTAGCAGACACGGCAATGACATCAGTCGGCTCACAACCCAACAAATGAACTAATTCACCAGTCACAGCCGGCACATCAGCCGCTGGTAAATCAATCTTATTGATCACCGGCACTATCGTCAAATTCTGCTCCATCGCCAAATATAAATTAGCCAAAGTTTGCGCTTGAATACCTTGTGTAGCATCTACCACCAATACAGCGCCCTCCACAGCTGCCAAAGAACGAGATACTTCATAATTAAAATCAACGTGGCCGGGAGTATCAATCAAATTTAATTCATAATCTTTGTATTCCATCCTCACGGGCTGCAACTTTATGGTAATACCGCGCTCTCGTTCAATATCCATGGTGTCTAATAACTGCGCTTTCATTTCTCGTGCACTTACGGTCGCCGTTAATTCCAAAAAACGATCAGCCAAGGTAGACTTGCCATGATCAATATGCGCTATGATGCAAAAATTTCTAATCTGTTGATTGACCATTATTATTATTTTGACTAAATAAAGGCTTGAAAATACCGACTAACCAATTTTTCAATATAATAACCTCTGACATATTGGTAAGTAGAGAAAGAATAATATACACCACCAAACCAAGTAAACCGGCTAAGAAGGCCTGAATAAAAATACCTAAAAAAGTGGTCATGTCCACCACCGGTGCAAATAAATGCAAACCCCCATAAACGGCTAACCCGGCCAATAAAGAATTGATACCGATCTTAAATACCGACCACACTACCGTCCGGTCGTCCAAATCACCTACCCGTTCCCGCAATGCCATTAAAAGCAATAACATATTAATAATATTAGCTATGGAAAATGCCAATGCCAAACCAATAATTCCCCAGTACCGCGACAATATTATAGATAAAACTAAATTAATAATCATACTGATCACACCAAGCACAACCGGAGTCTTGGTATCTTCTAAAGAATAAAATGAACGAGCTAATAACGGAATAGTGCCTTGCGCAAATAATGATAAGGAAAAAACGCCCAGGACCTGAGCTGTATAATATGTATCCTCCCAGTCAAACTGGCCAGCACCCAAAATAATACGTACAATCTGAGCGCGTAATACCAAAAAGAATACTGAAACTGGAATAATTAAAAATAATATCTTACGAAAAGTAATGGAAAAGCTACCCCGAAAATCCTCCGGCTTATTCTGCGCCCAAGCTTGAGAAAATATAGGGAAAGCAGCAATCGCCAAGGATAAACCAAATATAGAAATAGGAAAACTCTGTAAATTATTAGCCAAATTAAAAACTGCTATACTACCGACTGACAAAGTAGAAGCAATAGATGTTATCACTATCTGATTAATCTGATTAGCGGCCAAACCAATAGTACGGGGCAACATTAAAGTTAACATGCGCTTAACTTCAGCGGTTTGTCGCCACAACCAACGCGGTCGCAGCCCACCACGCCAAACCGCGGGTAGTTGAACCAACATATGCATAATAGCACCCAATACCACACCATAAGCTAAGCCGATCACCCCCTGCCAAGGATAAAGCAGCTCAATACCAATAATAATTCCAACATTATAAAATATGGGAGCAATGGCATAGGGAATAAATTGACGCCACGAATTAAGCACTCCAGAAAAAACATTACTAATACCAAAAAAGACAATCCCAATTAGCATGATTCTAGTCAACATAACGGTTTGCGCCTGTTCAGCCGTACCAAAACCGGGCGCTATCCACTGCACAAGTATAGGCGCTGTCACCGCTGCTACTACAACTAGAAAAATTAATATGACAGTTAATTTACTGAGGATTATATTAGCTAGCTGAAAAGCCTTTTCTTCATTGTTGTGCCATAGTTTGACAAATATAGGTATAAAAGCCGCTGACAATGCTCCCAACACCAAGGTGTTGAATATAAAATCAGGTAAACGAAAACTGGCATAATAAATATCTAAAGTTTGATCAGCGCCAAAATTACTAGCTAATAAGTGATCACGAAAAAGACCTATTACCTTGGATATAATAGAAAAAAAGGCAATCAATACTGCCCCACCAGTTACGGTTGTTATTAATTTGTGCCACAATCTATGCCACATAAAAATCCCTATTATTATAGGGAAAAATTACAATTTTGTCCACCTAAAATAATCCCACCTGCATCAACCTACCTGTATGCGAAACATGAACAGTTGTTACGATGGACAGGCAAAGTATCAAAGCGTCAAAGAAATCAAAGAATTAAAAAAACAAAGGATCCTGCCTACGCCGAAGCTTCGGCAGGCAGGCAAAATTTCTAAGTTTCTAACTTGCTTGCCCCGTAGCAAGCTACGCTTTGCTACTGGGGCGGTAATGAAACACAAACCTACCGTCCGAAAACCACCTGCCGTCAGACCAAGCACCGTCGCTGCTCAGTACCAGCTGATAACCATCATCACGCAGATCGAACAGCGACGGAGCGCCATCACGGTCTATAATCTGTTTCATAGCAATAAGCATCCATTCCTTACTAGTACTTTGTAATCTTAATTGAGGTCCAATTTCAGCTGGACATAATTCAAGTCCGAGCTCTTGAGCTTTATTATATATTTCATCAGTAGTAGCACCATTTGGAAATCCTAATTGCTCTACTGTAAATCTCACTAAATCATATTCTTGTTTTTCTTTACTAAACTCTGTTTTTTCTAAAATATCCTTTCCCCAATCTGAAAGATAGATGTTCTTATCTTTAAGAGACTGTTTGGCTGTATCAGGTGAATCTATACTAGGATCTGTTTCTAGAGTTTGCATGAATATCTTTTTATCTGGGAAAGATTCATAAAAGTAAATAATATTGGGATGGTTTTTAATTACTTGAAAAGCTGGTATATTCCATTGCCCTATATATGCTACTGTATTTTCATTTACTTCATTAATATTTTTAGCTATTTGATCTGGAGTGCATTCAAATACAATTGATGCATCTTTGGTTACATCTCTTTTGTCTCGTATTTCTTCTATTCTCGGATCTTTTTTATAACCAAAGCCTTGAATAGGTTTATCTATTTCATATAAAAAGATAAGGTCTTCTTTTATAAGTTCTTCTCCTTGCTTATGTCTGTTATATATACTAGTAAGCATTTTCATGTCAGCTGTTTTTTCTTTATAGCTTTCAGCTCCTGGAAGTGTACTTAGCTTTTCTTCGGCAATAGCTATCATATTACCTTCCATATTCTGATCACTGTCTTCTACTCCTCTGGCTTCTCCTACATTCTCTCCTTGCATTCTTATAGCTATTCTAGGAATAGTAGGACTGCCTTTTTTATCTAATGTGTAATATACATAAAAATCTCCACCTTCAAGTTGAGTTTTGGCTGTAGCAAAACCTTTTGTACACCAAGCTGTGCCTTTGTTTTGTAGAGATGACCAAAGAGCTGTTGGTTCTGTACCTTGTTGATACTTAACCCATTTACCTTCTGTTATGGCTCTAAGCTCTGGGGTTATTTCACCATTTTTAGATATTCCTTCTGCATATTGCTTAGCAAAGGAAAGATTAGAAAAGTTTTGTACCTTTTCTTTGGTGATAAGCTGATCTTCTGGAACATCACCATTAGCTGCTTGTTTTTGTGCTTCTTGAAGCTTGGCAAGTATTTTAGGATCTTTAGAAGCTTCTATATTTTGCTGTATATATGCTAAGGCTCCCCTATCTATTTCGGGGAATAGTTTAGTACTACCTTTAGTTCTCTTGGTAAACTCTTTTTTGTCTTTATCATAATCTCCTAGCTTTAATATATTTCTAAAAGCATAATATCTAAACCAAGTTGGATATGGTTCATTAGCATCTGAAAGATAAGAAATCCAATTATCTAGTGATTTTTCTAAATCTTCTATAGCTATTTCACCTCTTTGTTCTAATTGTTCTTCTCCATATTCAATATCCATTCCTAAGTTCCTAGCTGCTCTTTCTTCTACTCTGGCTGCTCCTTCTGCTAGTTTTTCTTTATTAGGACGAATATATTCATTCATTACCATTTCTCTAAGTAAGGATAGGGCTCTTGGTCTTTGCTCTTTACCCATCATTTTCCTTGATTGCTTTTTATCTGGATCAAGGACTAACTTTTCTAAACGATCTAAATAGCTTTGAATCTGTTGTTCTGGATTCTGTGGTACTTTTTCACCAGTAAACTGCTCTTCTGCTCGAACAGCTGACTTTACTTCTTTTGTATTGTGTAAATCATTATATTTATTTTTTAGCCAGTCTGGATTTTCCATAATTTTTCATAGGATTTATAAATTCTGTATTAATAAAATTATACCATAAGGCAATATCATTATACAAAGCAAAAAACTGCGCCCGACTGAGAGGATTGCATGAGTTACAGTATTCTTAAAGGAGAGAGTTTATTCTCCGTTTTATTGAAGAATAAAGAATCCTGTAATTCAGCCTTCAGTTCGGGCGCAGTTTTCTCTAGCCAAGATGACTCTTAGCTAATTCATTCTACACCTTATTGTTCTGTTGTCAATCACTATGCTGGTAATAAAAGGAGAGATTGCTCTCTCCTTGCGTGGCAATGTCGGGAATCGAACCCTATTGTTATCCCACCGGGTGACCGGGGTTGTACCAACAACTTTTTTGGATAACCACTGCCGTAAATATTGTTTTTTAAAATCAATGTACGAGGGACTAAATAGCTTGATGGTTATCACACGGACTACAACAAACCATTTTATTAGCCCCACCTACGCTGATCTCACTAGAATATTTATAAGCTGGAAACTAAAGCGATGGGAGAATTTAATAAATATATAATGTACGCCCGACTTTAATTTCCATTTTATAAATATCCTCTCTAACTAGCTATAGGTAGAAGAGTTGGTTTAGCATTGGCTTTATAAAAAACCCACTAAACGATGGATTATGTCCAGGTAAAATCCAGTTCAATCACGTCACACGTGACTGGCCGGATATTGCCTAAAAGGCATAAACCGCGCCGATCCCAACCGTCAATCCTCGGTCAGTACCGACAAATAACTCTCCCCCCTACAGCTAATTAAAGAAAAACGACCCAGAGAGAGTAGGTCGTTTTCCTAAAACAATATTAATATCTCTTTAGGATACTAATATTGACTCTCTCCTTATGAAGTCTATATTAATACAATTTCAAATATTTTTCAAAAAAACATTTTATTTAATACTGTAATATACACTATTATGTACTATCTGTCAAGGACTTTATCCACATAAATAGAAAAAAATGCCCAATATTAGGCATTTATAAATATACGTTAATATTATTTCTACTTTGTAATTATAAAACCAAGCTGATAATCGCGCTGCAGCGGCTGACTAGACGATAACCAATTCCCCAGCTTAACTAAGTTGCCATCACTGTCCTTGGCCCACTCTATCTGCCAACTATCATCTAAATTAGTGGCAAAATTAAACTCCGTATTTAAATCACCCGACTGCTTTTGCACATATAAGCTATACACCAGTCGCTGGGCAGTGCTATGCGACCAGGGCAGCCAACCAGTTTTATTTGTCACCTGCTCAACGGCAATAGGCAAACGATAAATAAAAGTAATAGTTTTACTCTCTCCCGGGTCCACCATCAGCCATTGACCAAAAACCTGCTTACCAAACTGTTCTACGCTATAGTACTTTTCAAATGGAGCATAATAATGCAAACCATCAAACGCAATTAAATTTTTATCAGCTGCTAAATCATTACCCACGCTCTCAAATAATTTATCATCAGGGGGCATAGCGCCGTTTACTTGAATAAGATCGCTCCCCAAGGGAACATAAAGACGCAAGAAGGAAACATTACGTTGGCGTTCAAATACATCCTCCTGATCACCATGATGACTGCGTGTGATAGCTACTTTAGCGATAAGATGATCATCTGGCCCCAAGCTTATTTGATAATCAACTTTTTGTTTAATAACGGCGTCTGTTTTCCCGCCACCGATATTCGTAGCCACCACATTCAAATAATCACCATTGATTTTTTTGATACTGCCGTCCCAGCGATGATTGGCAACATAATTTTGCTGTTCATCATTAGTAAAATAAAATTGTATATCAGAGCGATTGAATTCATCCAAGACAAGACCGAGGGCGGTAGCATACTTATCAGCTGGCAAATCATAAATCCTCTGCATCAAAACCGGAAATAGATCACCAATAATACTCTTGGGACGATTGGCTTGTTTATCATATTCAAATTCAACAGCATGTTGTAATGCTAATATAACATTAGCGCTATCTAATTCTTTATCATACTTGGGCAATGAAATTGGACCAACTAAATTCATCCAATCACTCAATACTTGGCTATTGATCGCTATGACGCCGTCTACGGTAGCACCGCCCGCTCTCTCATAAAACCAAGCTATCTTCTGCGCACTGGTGGGCCAGTCAGGCCACCAATTAGCATCCCACCACTGCCAACGACTGCTCAATAACTGCATAGGATAAGGTGCTGCGACAAACTCTTTTTGTTGACCTTGCAAAGCATAAATGCCACCACCCGGTATTTCTATATTGCTTATTTCCCCTTGTGCTACATCCAATAAAGCAAAGCTGCCCATAAAGCCACCCGTGGCTCTTAGTTCATTACTATTTTGAAACATAATCAAATAACGTTGTGGTTGATTGGCGCCCAAAGTGACCTTCAACCAATCTAAAGTCAACTGGCTTTCATTCAATAAATTTTCTATCAAATGATAGTTTTTTTGCCAATACAATAAAGGCGCCTGATACTGCATGGGCAATAAATCAACTTGAATAGCTAATAAGTCAGGACCAATATCATTATAAACGTCGCGCCACTGGGATAAGTGTTCGGACCAAAGACTCAACTTATCAGTCAATACCATTTCAGAGTCCTGACTAGACTGTATAGTACTACTAATATCAGCTACTGTGGCCGACAATTTTTCACCTAAGGATAATAATCTCTGACCGCTTGCTGCTCTACCCAAAGCACCAGGCATATTTTGTGACATATTCAATAAAACAGATTGATAATTGTTAATCAAAGACGTGGCGTCACTAAAATCAGTGCCGGCCCGATCAAATGCTTGCCAAGCGGCTTGCCAATCTCCTTGCACTAAAGCATCCACACCCAATTGCCAACCATCTATTGCCGTCCGGCTAATACCCATAACCTTACCCTCTGTAATACGAGCATCGCGATAAATACCAAATACAGCATAAGGCAATAATAATAGCGTCGCAATAACAGCAAACATAGCGGCCGGTCGTAAACCACGTCGCCAGCTCGCCTCTTGTACATTAGTCAAACCTTCTCTAATATGCCGCTTAATTTTCTGAAATCCCAACCAAACATGTAAGATAAAATCAACAACCCGCCGCAAAGAAAATCTAAGAAGTCGACCAAGATTTTTGAGAATCATAAATAATAAAAGACCACAACTGATCAAAAATTGAACAGCTGATAACTTTTGCCATAAAGCAGGTCGCCAACTAAATTCTGGCCATTGCCATTGCCAATGAACCAAGGACAACCAACGTTGACGCCAACTGATAACATTCTGTTGCCGTACCAAATCTTTCTCTAGCGCAGCTAACTCTTGTTCTTGGACTTGGAGACGCCGACGCAAATCTAAAATATGTGGTGAAGTTGGTAATAATTGAGAATTGTTTTTGCGAATCGGCCAAGCGGTTTGCTGCGTTGATTGATTGATAAGTTTATCAAGCTCATACTGAGTCAAAAGCTTTGCTTTAGCTTTAATTGCAATCTCCTCTACCAACTCTTCTTCTGCAATATAAAAATCTGCCAAATCAAAATCTACCGGTGACTGATTTTTATTATTAAGCTGGCTACTTTTTTTCATAAAACATAATTTATTCCTGCGCGGTCAAAGTCACTATAATATCTTCGGTACTATTATCTTCATGAACTACAGTTAAAGTTACAGTGGCACCTAAAGGATATTCTTGCAAAAGACGTGTCAATCCTGTAGCAGCGTTTAGCTCTTGATCATTCACAGCGATAATAATATCCCCAGCTACTAATTTTGCCTTGTCTGCTACACTGTCTTTCTCTACAGCTGGTTGACCGTCCGTACCAAACAATAAACTACCGCGATTATAGCCTTGATGCATACTTTGCGGAAGGCCGACGGTCTCCGCCAAATCAATATAACTAACTCCCAATGAATTATGATTCACCCTTGTCTGGTCGCTTAAAAAATTACTAACCGCTAATTGTAAATAAAAACCTGGTACCGCTCTGATAATACCCGCGTCATCACCTTGATATAACATACCAATTACCTCGCCAGCTTGAGTGGCCAGCATACTACCATCATTATTGGCTGCTAAAACTTGATTCAACTTTAGATAAACATCATTAATATCGGTGGTATGAAGAAAGTCAGCCGCTTCTTGCCAAGCCACAAAATGCTTATTAGTCAAACGTATATAATTTATGTCCGGTTGATTATAACGAACATTCTGACGCATGCTAATCAAGTCATCATTATACTCAATATTATCCGCCCGACTAATCGCAATCGGATTTAACTTATCTGCATCTATTTTGATAAATACGAGATGGCTAAAAGCGTCACGCACTACTTGGTCAATGCCATAACCAGCACGTGAACTGGTAATAATAAGATATTTGTCTGGATCATTGGTCAATACAGAATCATTGGTCAAAAGCCAACCATCACTAGTGATAACCAAAGCCTGGCCTACCAAGTTGGATTCTTTATATATTTCTTGCAAGGGACTACCGCCAGCTGGCGCCAAATAAATACCGACAGTCTGAGTGGCTAAATTATCTAAAGTAACCTGATCAAAGCTTTTTTTTAATTTATCGTTTTGATTATTTGCTAAATCAATAATACTGGAAACATTATTATCCTTTACTTCATTATTAATCACCAAACCATTAATTTGAGCTTGCCACCAGCCGCCAAACCAACCAGCTGCCGCACCAGCTACTAATGCCACTATTACCACCGCTAGCCAATTCAAAGTTTTAGTTGGTAAAACAATTTCTTCGCCGCTAGCATAAATCTCTTTTATAGTTTCGGCTTTTTTATTGTCAGCTTTCTTAATTTCTGCCTTAGTAGTCGTTGTTTTCTTTTTTGTTGGCATATATTATTTTACAATTAATAATTTTTTTCTATTATAATGCGCTAGGGCTAACCAATGAATGGTTATAATAAAACTTTTTATATAAATATCTGCTGGCAAATAATACAACACCACCACCAACTCTAAATTAATAAACCAATGCACCGGTAACCAGCGCCAATGAATGCCAGACCAAAGCCACTCTGGAGCCAATAATAACAATAACCACCACAATATTGCCATCACCAACAATGCCTGCCATAATGGCCAGTTTAACAATAAAATAAAATTATAAACAACTACTAAAGCAGAAAAAAATAACCAAGCGGTATACAACACAGCGGCATTGCCGGTCAGCCATAAACGACGTTGTAAGAAAGGATGTTTACGAACCCAATGATCACTCAATAATAAATAAAATAAACCCGTCCAAACCGTGGCCACGCCGACATAAGCCCAGCCCTGAGGTAATAAAATTAATATACCAACACTAATCAGTAGCAATAATAATGAACGACCCAAGGTTAACCAAATGCTAATGTCCCTACCATCATCCTGGCGATTGAGCAAAGCATATAACAACAATAAAAGTAGTAAAATAGCCAAAGAAGCAAATACCCAAGCTGGATGCACTAACCACAGCAATGCGCTTAGCCAATAAAAACCCGGTAAAAAATAAGTAAAAAAACGATTAACTAAAATCATTTAGATAAATTTATAAAAAACGACAAACTATCTGCTAACCAAGTATACGTATTACTTAATTCTTCCCAAACGCTTTGTGCCTGTCCGATCTCTCCTTGTAAAGCTCTACTAAATGACACTACCAACATAAAATGTAAGTCCTTTAAATCAATAGGAATATTATCAAGCGCCAATAATTGCTCACGTAACTGCTCCATAGCCACCGGCGGAGTGACTACATCGGTCTGCAAAGCCTCTTGCCAACGAAGTAAGATATCTCGCACCGTTGATTGATAATGAATTACGCTCATCACAATAGGCTCAGTATTATCAGCAATATTGGACTGTGGCGATTTGTCAATCATTTTATCACTCGCAAAATTATCACTTTCTCCTACAATAATAAAAATCAAAACCGCTGTTAAGAGCAGCAAAATGGTGAAAAAAACAAACTTGGTACTACGCATAATTAATCCTTCTTATTATTATCCTGATTTTTTTGCCAACCATCTAATGCCCGCAATATTTCCAAAGGAACTGCAAACACCACTGTATTAGACTGGTCTGACGACATATCATTAATAGATTGCAAGGTACGCAAATGTAAAGCGCCTGGAGCTGCCGATAGCTGTCTGGCTGCCGCCGACATATTTTCCGCTGCTATCTTTTCTCCTTCCGCCTTTATAATGACAGCCCGTTTTTCTCGTTCTGCTTCTGCTTGCTTAGCAATAGTACGTTTCATCTCTTCAGGTAAAGATATGTCTTTCAAATCAACATTTTCCACCTTAATACCCCAAGGATCAGTAGCTTGATCCACTATTTCTTTAATACGATTTGATATTCTATCACGCTCAGATAATAATTCATCTAAATCTACCTCACCGACTATATTACGCATAGTGGTTTGCGCTAGCTGAGAAATAGCATAATAAAAATTTTCTACTTCTATTACCGCTTTAGCGACATCTGCCACTTTATAATAAATTACCGCATTGATTGTGGTAGAAATATTATCTTTAGTGATCGCTTCTTGATCGGGCACATCTACCGCTTTGACGCGTACATCAATGCGTGTCATGCTTTGAAAAATAGGCCACACTAAATGCCAGCCCGGTTTCAAGGTAGATGTATAGCGCCCCAAGGTAAACTTAACGCCTCTTTGAAACTGATTGATTTGACGAATACTGATCAAAATAATCAATATTACGGCGCTTAAATAATACATTTGTTATATCAATTAATTATAATTTTTATTGCCAAGTACTAGCGTCCATGGCTACCCACTCCTCCTGAGCCTCATCCCATTGCCAAGCCGTCAACTCATGAGCGTATTCTGTATCAGACAGAATATAATCCACCTTTACATCGCTACCAATACGATTTGAATAAGTGGTTTTCTTATCCAAAACGCGCGGATGAGTGCGATAAGCCAAACGAATTTTACCGGCAGGCCCCTTAAAAACCACCGTTTCTATTGTTTCCCTTTGCTCCTTATTCTCCTCTGTATTGTTTTCCACCACCTCAAAACTGCTGTTGATCTTATTTTTGATTTCTGCCCATTTGTCTGGTTGCATAGTAATATAATGTGATAAAAATAACTACTAAATTATAACAATTTTTTAACTTTGTGTAAAACAAAAGAAAGTCAATATGAAAGTTGACATTCATAAAGCATAAATGGTTTGATATAAATAGATCGCACATTTAGCCAAGGAGGTTATTATGGCTAAGAAAATATGGATCACTTTAGTTTTTCTTAAAATGGAGAAAATTTTACAAAACACAACTCCAGAAAAACTAACTTTTATTAAAGATCTGGCCGACATTATACATCTCGCTCAACTAGACAAAGCAGATAAACCAACTGTCATTGATTGTTTGCGCGATTTGGCTCAAAAATTAATGCCGGTAGGTAGTGAATATGAAGTCGCTCAGTATCTAGAAAACATTGCTAATTCTCTAGCGACGGAGTGAACCGAGAAGAAAATTTAAAAACCGCTCTAACCATTGGGGCGGTTTTCTTCTACTGTCAATAGTTATTTTCATCAATTTACCCAATCTATTTTTTGTGTCATATAATAAGAAACTATAAACAACCTTAATCTACCCTGCTCATCCCCCTGCCGCAGGAGTACATAAGCACTACTCGTTTAAATACTTAAAGCGCGGCTTAAGCACTCCGGCGATACTAATATTCTCCATAAACATTGCTTTTGGTCTAACCCAAAGAGCGTGAGGACCAAATTCTTCCGAATCATACAAAGCCCGATACACTACTAACTCCTCTAAAGTCTCGCTATGATGCGCTACGCCGATGACTTCATAATCTTTGCCTTTGTAATGACGATATTTTCCAATTTTTATATTGGACATAATTTACACTATTTAATTGTAATATTGATAAATGCGTTTACTGATCTAAATACCTTTTATTCTTCAACTCCTCCGGCAAATATTCTTGTTTTTCTTCATAATTATGATCCGGAGAATATTTATAACCCTGACCATAGCCGACATCTTGCATTAACTTGGTTGCAGCATTGCGTAAGTGCAAAGGCACTGGTAAATGCATCGTAGCTTTGACATCCTGCTTTACTTTACCATAAGCACGATACAATTCATTACTCTTCTTACATTTTGCCATATAAACTACAGCCTGAGCAAGCGCCAACTCACACTCCGGCATGCCAATATCATGGCAAGCCTGATAGGCCGCTACTGCCTGTACCAAAGCCTGTGAATTGGCCAAACCAATATCCTCGGAAGCGAAACGAATCAAACGTCGCGCCACATAAAGAGGGCTTTCTCCCGCCTCTAACATTCTTCCTAAATAATATAAAGCTGCATCAGCATCCGAACCACGCATACTTTTATGGAGAGCGGAAATAATATTATAATGCTCTTCGCCTGCCTTATCATAATACAAGCTACTGCTTTGCATGGCTTGTTCAATATCATTACGATTGATCTCGCCGCTGCTTTTTTTCTTAAGTTTAGTCAAAACAGCAAACTCCAAAGCATTCAGTGCCGCTCGTGCATCACCGGCCGATAAACTAGCCAGATAAGTCAAGTCTTTGGCACTGACTTTAATAGCAAGTTTGCCTAGTCCACGATCTTTATCTTGCAAAGCTTTACGCAAAATCTTCAAAATGTCCGCTTCTGTCAAAGCATGCAAAACAAATACCCGGCAGCGAGATAATAAAGCGGAAATAATCTCAAAAGATGGATTTTCAGTAGTAGCGCCAATCAATGTGACAACTCCCTTTTCTACATACGGCAATAAAGCATCTTGCTGAGCTTTATTCCAACGATGAATTTCATCCACAAACAAAATCGTCTGAGTTTGTTGCTCTTTTAGCTGGCGTTGCGCCTGCTCAATCACTGTTTGTAAATCTTTCTTGCCGCTGGTCACAGCCGATAGCTGAACAAAAATAGAATTAGTCTGTTCAGCAATAATTGTTGCTAAAGTAGTCTTGCCCGTACCAGGAGGCCCCCAAAATATCATGGATGGAAGCTGATCATTAGCAATGGCCTGACGTAAAATTTTATCCTTAGCCACAATATCTGCCTGACCAAAAAACTGGGTCCAATCTTGGGGACGCATACGATCGGCTAAAGGCCGAGCACTATCTAAGTTCTTATCAAATAAATCCATAAATCTATATTAACACTTATTATGCTACCTCACCATTGACAAGTCTTAAAATTTGTGATATATAACTATATTAGTACCTGCGAAATATAAAACAAATAAGGAGGTTTTATGACAAATCTAACAGATGAAAGAGTCAGCTATAGCGAGCTGACAAATTCGCAGCAAGCAGAGCTGGAAAACTTATCTTCAAAAGACAGCTTTATTCGCACATTGCTAGCCGGATTAAAAAACAATCCTGACCAAAAATTGTGCCTCGGGGATATCATCAATGATGAATGTATGAGCAGCGGCGTGCTGACATCATTTGTTTGCGCTTGGGACGATATTTTGACATGCCGGACTATGCGCCCGGTATAAAATGAAATAAATTGTAAATTTAATAACCCAGCTTCATTCAGCGCTGGGTTATTTTTTTTGTGTTATCAATTGCCAATAATCTTGTTTGATCAATGGCTGCTTAGACAAACCAAGGTCTGCCAATATGTCAGTCAAAGCTTTGTGCCCACGCTTTGGCGTCATTCCCCTACTGCGTAAGGTAAGATAAGAACCCTTGCTTTTAATTTCGTCTAAATCAAAAATAAAATTTTTATAAACATAAGTACTACGCATCTTATCCAGTGTGGCTATTTCTTTAATACGTAAATGCTGAAAAATAACATCCAGCATATTGCCATCATTGATACGTGCTGACCACTGCTTATCTGCCTGATAATCCAAACTAGCTATACCCCTAGTCAAATTTTTTCGTATTCTGATCGGCCTATCTTTAACGGATTTTTGATAATACACGTCAATCTGATGTTCACGTTTCTGCAAACGAGCGCCCAAAAGCTTTATTTTTGCCTGCAGGCGAGTTTTGTTGGTTATTTTAACTGTTAGCTTGCTAATAGCCATAATTATTGTCTTAAAGCGTCTATAGGATCCAAACGCGCCGCCCGCCGAGCCGGATAATAACCGAAAATCAAACCAATGGCAATGGCAATGGCAGTAGCCGTTAAGACAGCTTGCGGTGGCATGGCAAATGGCCAATCAAGACCCTGACTACGAGCCACCAAAGCCACTACATAAGCTAATAGTCCACCGAGAATAATCCCCACCACGGCACCGCCAAAAGTAATCAAAGCCGCTTCCCATAAAAATTGTTTTAATATATCCTCGCGACGAGCACCAACGGCTTTACGTAAACCAATCTCATAAGTGCGTTCTGTAACTGAAACATACATAATATTCATAATACCAACGCCGCCAACCAATAAGGAAATACCAGCAATAGCTAATAATAATAAAGTCACTCCGCCTAAAATATTATTGACCATAGAAACTGCCTCCTGCATAGTATTAACAGAAAAATCATATTTATCTGGATCACGTTCTATTATATTGTGCCGCTTACGCAACACTTCAGTAAAATCCAACACCGCGCGATCTACCCAGGACTTATCTGCCAACTTTACCATCATATATGAAATGTGATCTACGCCCATTAATTGTTTTTGTAAAGTACGTATCGGTACTACCGCCATACTATCCATATCCATAAAAAAACTCATACCCTTAGGTTTGTAGATACCAATAACTTTAAAATTTTTATTACGAATCTTGACCAGCTGACCCAATGCCGGCCGAATACCAAATAACTTATCCTTTAAAACTGAACCTAAAACTACTACCCTGGCCTGAGATTCATTGTCGGCTGGGGTTAAATCAATACCCTCGCCTATTTCCATATTATACAGATTAGAAAAATTTTCATCCGTACCAAATACCATACTAGTTTTGGTATTGCCTTGATAATTTAAAACCTCCTGATCAATCAAGCCAACATTGACTTCTCGCACATAGGAAAAATTTTTTAAGGCTTTGGCATCATCAATTTTCAAAGTAGTAATAGACAAACCCCTCGCTAAAGAAGTGGCGTTTTGTGTAGACGTCTTACCTACATTGGGAGTTTTGATTTCTATTTCCACTATATCATAACCAAAAGCAGAAATCTGATCATTTACAAAACCTTTTATCCCTTCGCCGGCCGCCAATACCATCACTACCGCAGCAATACCAATAACAATGCCGAGCACCGTCAAAGCGGTACGAACTTTATGCTTATGTAAGGCCTGCCAGGCTATTTTAAAAGAGTATAATCTATTCATAACGCAAAGCCTCCACCGGATCCAGACGCGCTGCTTGTCGCGCCGGATAATAACCAAAAAATAATCCCACACCCACGGCCACGCCGCAAGAAATTAAAATAGATTGCCAACTCACGATAAATTCCCAATAATAACCAAGGTAATGAGCAATTACAGCCACCAAGGCAGATAATAATGCACCGATTATAATACCAATAATACCGCCCGCTAATGTGATAAAAATGGCTTCTGTTAAAAATTGCCAAACAATAACATGCCGAGGCGCGCCCACCGCCTTACGCAGACCGATTTCTGCCGTACGCTCGGTCACAGACACTAACATGATATTCATAATGCCAATCCCACCCACTAATAAGGCAATGGCGGCAATAGCAGCTAAAAATAAACGCAAGGCATTGGTGAGATTGCCCAATACATCCAATGCTTGGGTCTGACTACGTACGCTAAAATCATCTGTGCCACTGTCGGCAATATTGTGTCGCTGCCTTAATATAGTCTCAATGTCGGCAATAGCATGATCCAAATTAGCATTTTCCTGAACTTTAATACGCACATAACTCAAATGATTGATGCCAAGCATAACTTTCTGTGCCGTATGTAAAGGAATAAAAACCTCATCATCCTGTTGTGCTAATAAACTACCTCCTCTTTCCACCAGAACACCTATAACCCGAAAAATATCATTATTTATTTTTATCTTTTGTCCAATAGGATCAAAACCAGCAAATAAATCATGAGCCACTGAATTACCCAGCACCGCCACCCTGGCTAAACTACTATCTTCTTCGTCCGTATAAAAACGCCCCCTTTCCAAACTAGTAGATTCTACTTGCGGATAGCTGGCTGATACACCGGTAAAAGAGGTGTTGAGCTGTTGATTCTCCCATGTGACTTTAGCTACGCCGCTCACATATCCGGCGCCAGCTAGCAATGAAGATTGAGTCAAGCTGTCCGTCATAATAGCCTGCAAATCACCGTCTACCAAAGTGGTAACCGCCACCCCCATGACAGAAGCAGGTGGTCCATTATCATCAGCTGCTCCCGGTAAAATACCAATCAGATCACTGCCCAAGCCTTGAATTTGATTGAAAATCAAACTTTGCGCCCCGGCACCAACAGACAAAATCATTATCACGCCAGCCACACCAATAATAATACCTAGCATCGTTAAAAAGGCTCGCCATTTATTACGAGCCAAGTTCCGCCAAGCTAATTTTATAAAATCTCGCAGTGCCATAATTATTTATGCAAAATACCGGATTCTACCGTCCGTTGATGACTTACTACATAATCACGCTCCAGCAGACCGTCTTTGATCTGCAAAATACGAGCAGCGTGATTTGCCGTATCTTGTTCGTGGGTTACCAAAATAACTGTATGACCGGCTTTATGTAAGGCTTCAAAAACGCTCATAATCTGATTACCAGAACGAGAATCCAGATTGCCAGTTGGTTCATCGGCAAAAATAACTTTGGGCTGATTAACAATGGCTCGTGCTATAGCCACCCGCTGCTTTTCACCGCCAGATAACTGATTGGATAAATATTCGCTACGATGTTGCAAACCAACTGCGGCTATTGCTTGTCGCGCCATGGCTACTTTATCTTTTACAGAACTATATAATAAAGGCAATTCTACATTTTCCAATACACTGGTTTTGGACAAAAGATTAAATTGCTGAAACACAAAACCAACTTCACTATTACGTAAAGCGGCTAATTGATCACCCTTAAACTTACTAACATCTTTATCACGAAATAAATATTGACCAGAGCTAGCCTTGTCCAAAAAACCCAAAATATGCATTAGCGTAGATTTGCCAGAACCAGAAGGACCCATAATAGCCACATATTCGCCTTCGGCAATAGTAAAATTTAGACCGCGCAGCACTTTTGTCTCAACATCATCATTCCAATAAGATTTATACAAATCTTTAACTGTGATAAGATTAGTTGCCATTTTTTTCTCCTACGATTATCATTTGACCGCTGGATAAACCATCCTTAATCTCTGTATAGCCATCATCACTTTGTAAACCAGTTTGTACGGAAACTACTTGTTCTATATTTTGAGCATCCAATATTTTTACTTCACTACGCCCATCTACTCTATAAACTGATCTGCTGGGCACCGCTAAAACATCATCCTTTTTATCTACCAGAATATCAATATTAGCTGTCATACCCGGCTTAATAGCCTCGTCCGGCAAATCAAACTGAACTTTCACCTTATAATAAACAACATCCTGGATTATAGTCTCTGCTGGATCTATGAAAGATACATGTCCACCAAATTCCAAAGCACTGCCATAAGCATCCAAAGTAATCTTAGCTTCATCGCCTAGATTCACCTGGGCAATATCAGCTTCAGGAATATCAACCTCAATTTCAAGTTTTGATTTACCAATCATTTGCACCACTATGTCGGTGGCATTTGCCTGTTCACCCACTTCTTTATTTACTTGGGTAATAGTGCCGTCCAATGGAGCAATAATTAGATACTTACTCAAATTTGCCAAAGCTGTCTGAAGATTAGCTTGTGCTTGCTGCAAACGCGCTTGATACAAAGAAACATCAAAATCACGCGGACCGGCTTTTTTTAGAGCTAATTGTTTTTGTGCTAAAATATAAGCCTGTTCACGACTATTAACAGTGTCTTGCGCTGCCTTGACTTGATTGTCATAATAAATAATATTGCTACTTAAATTACTTTTAGCAGTTTGTAGGGCTGCCACCGCTGCGTCCAAGTTGGTTTGTTGAGTACGCACGCTGGTTTTATAAGAATCCAATTCAGTCGTAGTAAACTGAGCATCTGTCAAACTATTCTCCAATAATAAATAGGTATTGGATAATAAATTCAATACTTCCTTTTGATAATTTATTACACTATCCAAAACTGATAATAAAGCTGTATTATCAGTACTATTGTCCGTAGCCGTTATCAACTGATTAATTTGATTATAACGCGGATAAAGAGAATCATAACTATCATTAACTAAAGTGATATATTGAGAATTTTTTACTCCCAGCAAAGGAGCGGCATCGGTATCACTTAAAATAGTATTAATTACATCCAGAGCAGATTGAGCGTAAAAATTTTTGCTATTCAAAACATTCAAAGCTGTCTGCCGATAAGAATTTATTTTATCGTCTCGCTCACTCTCAGTACTGGCTAACTGATTTTGTGCCAAGGTTAAATCAGCTTGCGCCTGTTTAATGCTTTGCTCAGTGACAGCAATATCCTCCGCTGAAGCGCCTGCTTCTATTTTATCCAAATCAGCTTGTGCTGCCGTAACATTAGCGCGCGCCTGCGCTACATCTGCTCCTGGTGTGCTAGTGTCTAAACGAGCCAAAACATCACCCGACTTTACCTCGTCGCCCACTGCTACATTAATCCGCTGCAACCGTCCACTGACGGAAAAATTTAAATCTATTTTATCTGCCGACTGTACTGAGCCGGTAGCCGATACAGTCTTCACTAAACTACGCCGCGCTGCCGCTTCCATAATATATTTACTACTAATATCTCCCCCCTGAGTCTGAGTTCTATAAATAGCAATAGTCACTAAAATAGCTATTACTACAATTGCCATGATCTTTACTTTGCTCATATAAGTTATTTATGATTAACAGCCAAATTTTACCTAAAAAGAAGGCAAAAGTCAAATCACCACCAAACGCTGAACAAGCCCGCCAATAAGACTATTAACACCGGCAATAAAAGCCAAACAGTATGTGGTAAACGATATTCTGGATTACGCTCCATCTGATGCATATAATACCAGGTCAATGCAATGAGCACGCCTTGTAAGCCGCCGGCTACTGCCCCCACAATACTGACAATATTAGCAAAACTATTCAAACCTAATAATAAAGCAACTGCCGGTACAGAACAGGTTAATAACCAAGCTACATTAGCTGAACGCCGCAAATCTTGGATAAAAGCTTTTTTCAAAGCCAAGCCTAAAGCAAGAAAAGTGGTGGCCATGGTAACAAAAGCAAAAATATTACCAAAGATTATCATCTGCGGTCCGATAATGTGGCCCAAATTAATAGTGGCGACTTCGCTGGTAGCGCTACCGCTAACACCTACTACCAATAAAGAAAAAATGACATAAATGATAGCTGGTGCAAAAGTACCCACCACAATAGCTTTGCGCAATAACTTTTCCCTACCAATTAAAACTTCTCGCATCTGGGCGATAGAAGAAAAGCCCATGCCGGCAAAGAATACCGCTCCATAGGGCAATAATATATTTTGCCAAGAAAAAACCTTTAAATTATCCCAGGCAATAAATGGCCTGCTCCACCAAAAAAGCAATAATATTATAAAAAAAATGACCAGTGTCAATAATAATTCTAAACGCCTGATAATACTCAGACCAAAATATAAAATAATGGCGCCCACCGCCAAAAAGATTAAACTACTTAACATAGGGCTACCACCAAACAAATCTGCTAATACTCTACCCTCACCAATAACAAATGCCAGCAAAGCTCCATAAATAGAGGCTACCATCAATACAAACATTAGCCGTTCTCCGGTACGACCCAAATACTTACGCGCATAGCCCGGTAGCTGATGCAAGTCTTTGGTACCCAATGCCAGCTGCCCAACCATTAAATTTAATACCAACATCACGAGTGTCACTACTATCACCATCACTAAACCGCTTAAAAAACCGGCTTCCGCTATAACATAAGGGATAGCTAAAATACCGGCGCCAATGGTGGTGCCGATAAGAATAGCGGCCGCTTCAATAAAAAAAATATCCTTCTGCATAATGACTATATTATAAAAAAAATAGCGCCTTTTGTCGACGCAATTTTATTTAATCGGTTGCCAATCACAATTATCAGGCAAAACTATTTTTCTCGCTAATAACCAAATAGAAAATAACAATAATATCGTGGCTAATCCATTTACACCTATTGTGCCGCCCGGTATATAATGTAAAGCGGCGGTCGTAAAGCCTAATCCAAAAATTGAAGACAATACTACACTGCCACAAGACGCGCAACCCACACCAAGTAATGAAATAATAATCGCCACGGCACTAGCCCCAGTAGCGCTACGAGCCTTATATTGCTGGCGAAGATTAAAAATTAACAAAGCTATATTAATTCCCGCCAATAAAGCTAAAAGCAAAGCCCAATAAAAAGCCCACTGCGTAATATAATTAGTGTCTACGGAAAACACTGATTGACTAATCAGCTTAAGCTTCAACCAACCGCTGAAATAGGGCGAACGCAATACTTCCGATACAAACGGACCAATGTGAATAGATAGCATTAATAAATACATAAAAACAGCAGCCAGACCGGCCAGGATAATATATCCTGGCCGGCTAAAGACTACTTTTATAGCTTTATTGACAGCAAAAAAAATTGACATTATTTACTCAAAGAATCAATGATACTTTGTAATTGCGTGGCGCTAACTGAGCCGGAAACTGGAACTTTCTGATCACCTGATACAATGACAGAATAAGGCGTGCCTTGACCACCAGCAGCTACTGCTTGCTGATAATGATCCTGAACCTTATCAGCGTACTTACCAGAATCCAAACAATCATTAAATGCATTTTTATCTAATCCTGCATAACTAGCAATTTCTGGTAATTGGTCCAAATCTAATCCATTATTAGATGGCGTTATAGCAAATAGCCTGTCCACAAATTTCCAAAAACCAGCATCACCTCCCAGTTCGCCGGCACATTCAGCCGCTTCTGCTTCCTTTGGCGCTTTGGAATGTAAAGAGCTTAAAGGGAAATGACGATACACTAAATTGACTTGTGGATTATCCGCCAATACTTGAGTTAAAGTATCATGAAAACGTTTGCAGTAAGGACATTCTAAATCAGAAAACTCCACAATACTAATCGGCGCATTGACGTCACCCTTGATCCAATCATCCTTAGTGATCGGCTGTAAAGTAATGTCAGCTGGCTGATTACCGTTGGGAGCGGCAGCTGTTGGCTGATTAGCGACCCTGTCATTACCCACCGGCAAATCACCACCCTTCACTATATACCCCAATAAAATGAAAAAGCCGACTACAAACATTGCGGCTATGCCAGCAACTAATCCCAACCAAAAAGCGGAGCTAGGTTGCAAGTTATGCAAGAAGCCAGACTTTTTTTTATGCTCATTTAACATAATTTTTTTACTTAATAATTAAATCGTGATTTAAATATCACTTATTATACATAAATTTTGATCAAATAGCCAACTTTTTATTTCGTAATAATAGTGAATTGGCCACTACCGTAACACTGCTCAGTGCCATAGCTAGACCGGCAATTTCCGGACGCAACCAACCCAGGGCGGCTATAGGTATGGCAATCACATTATAAAACAAAGCCCAAAAAAGATTCTGTTTAATTTTATCAATGGTTTGCCTACCCAACTCATAAGACCTGATCACATCACGCAGATCATTCTTTACTAAGACAATATCCCCGCTGGCAATGGCAATATCAGTACCGCCACCCATAGCAATGCCAATATCAGCTTGCGCTAAAGCCGGTGCGTCGTTGATACCATCACCAACCATTGCAACTAAACCATGCTGCCTCTGTAAATTAGCTATCACCTCCGCCTTATCTGTGGGGGGTACTCCCGCTATGACCTCATTAATACCAATTTGTTTTGCCACTGACTGCGCGGCTCTTTGATTATCACCACTCAGCATCACAGTTTTAATGCCGAATAAATGCAATCGCTGTACAACCTGACTGGCATTAGCTTTAATCGTATCGCTAAGGGCAAACATGCCTATCACTTCATCATCCTTGGTTGTTAAAACAACCGTCCAACCTTGTTTCTGCCAAATATTGATTTGCTGTTTAATTTTGGTAGATAAATTAATATGCTTATTTATTATCCAGTCTGGTTGACCTAATCTAATCACACTTTTACCTAATTTTGCTTCCACACCAACACCACTATGCGATTGCCAAGCCACTAATTTCAGCTCGGGCAAGTCTCCAATATACTCTACTATTGCTTGGGCTAAGGGATGCTCTGACGGCAACTCCAATGCTCTACTGATAATGCTAAAATCAGGCTGATATTCCACCGCCTCTCGGACGCTAGGATGGCCCGTAGTGATAGTACCGGTTTTATCAAAAACAATAACTTTTATTTTATTCATTCTTTCCAAAGCTTTTCCGCCACGTAACAATATACCATGGCGCGCTCCCTTACCCACGCCAACGACTAAAGCGGTAGGAGTCGCTAATCCCAAAGCGCAAGGGCAAGCAATTAATAAAACCGCCGCCATATTCAACAAAGCGATGGTAAATCCAGCCTGCGCCCACACCAACCAAGCCAAAAAAGTCACTCCAGCAATGACAATAACTAGGGGAACAAAATAGCTGGATATTTTATCGGCTAAAGCCTGAATGGGCACCGGCCGATTCTGTGCCTGACGTACTATTCTTACAATTTTTGACAATGTAGTATCCTCTCCTACCCGCGTTACTTTTATTTCTAAACTACCGGTTTGATTTATAGTAGCACCAATTACTGTGTCACCCGCCTGCTTCTCAATTGGTAAATTTTCACCTGAAATCATGGATTCATCTACGCTACTGGCACCTTTTACCACCAAGCCGTCCATAGGTATTTGAGCACCAGGCTTAACTAATAAAATATCACCTACTAAAATTTTATCAACCGCTACTATTTCCTGCTTACCATCTCGCAATCTAATAGCCTCATTAGGTTGTAATTGTAAAAGCTTACCAATCGCCTGGCTAGCCTTTTGTTTGGCTCTGGCTTCCAGCCACTTACCAATTATAATAAAAGTAATCAACAAAACTACCGTATCATAAAACACTGGTCCAGATAGCCACCAAGTATTAACCAAGCTATAAAAATAAGCGGCGCTGGTGCCTAAAACAACCAAGGTGTCCATATTGGTCGTTTTATTTTTCAAAGCGTGCCAGGCGCCCCGATAAAAACGTGCCCCAATATAAAATTGAACTATTGAAGCTATAAAAAATTGGATAATTTGGCTTAATAGGCTGTCATTATGTAATACCATGCTTAAAATCACCACCGGCACGGCTAATAACACACTCAAAATAAACCAGCCTTGTTCCTGACTGGCAGTACCACCATGTTCATGCTGATGACGTCCATTATGATTTGCTGGCATGGGTGTTGCCTGATAACCGCTCTGTTTGACAGCTTGCAACGCCGCCTGATGATTAACTTGATCATGCCAATGAACGGTGGCTTCTTCTGTCACAGCATTAACCGCTGCCTGATTGACACCAGGTATTTTTTCCAGCTGTTTACGAATAGTCACCGCACAATTAGCACAATGCATGCCCTGCACTTTATAAACTGACTGTTGATGAGATTGGTAATTGGCTACATCGTGCATTGTTTAATCTCGTAAAGCTTTTTTCATACGTATAAATTCATCATCATTTATTTCACCTTTGACATAACGTGCACGTAATAATTTCATGGCATCATCTTGATAACCAGGCGCCTGCCAAAATTTAATAAGCAATAATACAACAACTGAGGCTACAACTAACCAGCCCAACCAATGCCAACCCAGACCATAATAATGACATCCCATGGGATAAGCACTAGCAGAAACATTTTCTCCACCCATCATCATATGGTCATAATCAGCCAAAGTAATCATTGGTAGTGCCCACAAACTAACTAAAGCCATAAAAAAAATTAGAAAATGATTTTTCATATTTAGATACTTTACTTATTAGCCAATTTATTAACTTGAATAATCTCCTCAATCATATCGCTGACCTTTTGTTTATTAGAACCTTTCACGGCCGTAGTAAAGCAACTATCCAAATGTCGTTTCATCAACTTAGTATTTACACTTTTTAGCAAACCAATAGCAGCCAAAGTTTGTTGCATCACTTTGACGCAATAACTACCGCCTTCTATCATCTCCTGTACCTTGGCTAAGCTACTTTGCGCTTTCTTTAAAGAAATTAAAATATCTTTATCTGCTTTAGTCATAAATTTAACTAATTATTTAAACCTATACCTATGGTATAGGTATTATAGCAATAAATAAAAAATAATGCTAACTGGCATTATCTATCCTAAAGTTTTGCTAATATTCCCCTCTTTAACAAATACTGATAATTACGTAATACTGGCTTAATATTAGGCGCAAATTGTTCACCTCTATATTTTCCGGACAATAATTTATCCACAACAAAAGTTTTATAATTTTCAATATCTACCCCTAAAACAATATCACCCTTGCGTCGCGCTAACCAATGAATCAATACAACATACACGCCGGGCTCCTTTGGCTTAGCTACCATCATGGGTTGCAAAGCGCAAATAATCTCAATTCAATCCCGTTTTCCTCTCTTACCTCACGCCGACAAGCATGTTCCAAGGCGTCCAAAGATTGATTGAATCACTGACCTGTACTTTACCACCTAAAAATTTCCAAAATTTATCATCCCCATGTTTGTTTAACAAGACTTCCCCGTTTTCAATAATCACTGGGCCGGAGGCGACTATTATCTTCTTTATATCAGTAGACATAAATCTATTATAACAATTTTATCTAAAAAAAACTGACATTAAAATAAATCTTGATTCTGAATAAACAGAGAAAGGCGAAGGGTAAGGAACGAACCTCATATGACGAGGTGAGCAGCAAGGAGTAGGCGTGGTTGAGTCAAACGCAGTGAGACAGACTTGATCTGTCGCACGCAGTGGCGAAACCAGATCAAACTGAAAAAAACTGGGAGTGACTTGGGCCATGAACGAAGTGAATGGTTAAGTCACGACCAGCAAGGAGTAGGCGTGGTTGAGTCAAACGCAGTGAGACAGACTTGATCTGTCGCACGCAGTGGCGAAACCCGACTACGACGTGGTACCGCCTAGGGGAGTCGAACCCCTGTTACCAGGATGAGAACCTGGCGTCCTAACCACTAGACGAAGGCGGCTAATAGATAAAAAATACGGCAGAAATATATTAACAAAGCTCATCGATAAAATCAACTTTTCTTGAAAGTTAAATGTTCTTTAACTGATTTTTTGTATATTATTTATCAAGTAAATTTGTTGATAGACCGCAGCTCTCATCAATACTTATTGCCACTCTTTTGTCTGTCGTACTAATAATTCATTGGCTCGTTGCGGCTCAGCCATTATTTCTTTGACCAACTTTTCCATACGTACGCCCTGTGATCCTTTAATTAAAATAATATCATTTTCCTTGATCTTATTTTGTATAAAATGACCAGCCCGATCATGATCAGAAAAAGTAAAGATATAATCATCTAACATGCCAGCTTCTTTGGCACCACGGGCAATATCTCTGGCTCGCTCGCCAAAACTGACTAAATAATCAATTCCCAGTTCAGCTACTTTATGCCCTAAAGTACGATGAGCGACTTCGCTTTGATCCCCCAATTCCAACATGTCACCTAATATCGCCCAACGCCTACCCTTCTCTTTCTCAGATAAAAAGTCAATTTTAACCAATAATTCTAAAGCGGCTTCTGCAGCTAGCGGTGAAGAATTGTAAGTATCATCAATCACTTGAGTATTTTTGATACCCGGTAACCAACGAGTTCTACCCGCTATACCATGATAATCCTGAAGAGCTTGTCCAATCTCAACTAAATTCATATCATATATAATACCAATCGCGGCGGCCGCTAATAAAGCATATACTTGTTGTTCACTTATAATTTCCGGTACAAAAATCGGTAAAATTGTACCTTGATAACTTAATTTAAAACTTAAACCAATTTTCCCCTGGCGCCAACTTATATTTATATCGCTGGCCCGAAAATCAGCTTGTTTTTTTATACCATAACTAATAACTTGCGCTTTAGTCCTGCTCCGTTGTTGCCAAGCCATTTCATTATCACGATTAATTATAGCCCAATTTGAATCAGCTAAATGACTAATAATCATACCTTTTTCCTTAGCTACTGTCGCTAAATCACCAAAAAATTCTAAATGACTTTCCGAAACGGCCGTTAGTACTCCTACCTTGCAAGGTGCCATGTTTACTAAATACTCAATATCACCAATATGATCAGCGCCCATTTCCAAAACTAATACGTGCGGATACTGAGGATTCTTTTGCAACCATAAAAACAGGGCACGCATGATAATAATAAACCAACCCCACCAAGAATTGCTAGCCGACTCACTACCCAAAATGGTTAAGGGAACGCCTAATTCATTATTATAATTTTTAGCACTTTGACGAACCGAAATACTATTTTTTAATACTGTAAAAATTGCTTCTTTAGTACTGGTCTTTCCCACACTGCCAGTGATGCCAATTATATCAGGCTTATATTTATGTAATATAAGTTGACTTAACCAATATAATATTTTGTATAGTATTACTTTTTTCATAAAATTATGCTCTTAGCATATACTGAAAAACACATTTGACCTAATTATTTTTCCACTGGTATTTGTAAATAATTTAACAAATATTTAGCAATCTCTCCAAATAATGGAGCAGCTGACGAGGCGGCGAATTCTACATTAGTTGGATGATCAAACTTAGTCAACATCACAAAACGAGGACTAGCCAGCGGAGCAAAACCAACAAAAGTATGAACGGTTTTAGTTTTGTCATATTCTCCTCCACTAATAACGCTTTGCGCAGTACCGGTTTTACCAGCGATATAATAACCGTCTACTCCAGCCGATTGAGCGTGTCCTGATTCTACTACAGAGCCCAGCATAGCAGCCAAAGTAATACTAGTCTTAGAAGAAATCACTTGACGAACAACTGTTGGCTGATTTTGCTCTTCTAAACCGGAAGAAAATTTTACTTTATCTACAATATATGGTTTTACTAATTTGCCGCCATTGGCAATCGCGCCAAAAGCTGTAACTAATTGTATGGGTGTAGCTGTGATACCTTGCCCATACGAACTAGTAGCCAAATATATTTCCCCTCTTTTATTTAAAGCGGAAATGTTCCCCGCCACTTCTGAGTCCAAACTAATACCGGTCGGCTGACCAAAACCAAAATTTTCTACATAGTCGCGCCACTTTTGATTACCAACTTGTTGCGCCACCCAAATAGCTCCAGTATTAATTGATTTTTCTAAGACTTGCGTCATATTTTGTTTACCGTATTTCTTGTTTTCTGCATTACGAATAGTATAATCAGCAATTTTTACCTCGCCCGTATCTTCAAAAGTAGTTTCGGGCGTCAAAAGCCCCATATCCAGCCCAGCCGCCATGGTGATTGCCTTAAATACCGAACCAGGTTCATAAGCTTCAAAAATTGCCGGATTATTATAAACCGACATTGATTCTACTTTATTATAAATATTAGGATCAAAATCAGGATAAGAACACATTGCCATGATAGCACCGGTATTAGGATCCATTATAATAACGGTACCGCTTTCTGCACCATACTTTAAGACATCTTTTTGCAATAAAGAACAAGTGTGAAATTGAATAGCGCGATCAATTGTTAATATAAGATCAAAACCATTTTCCGCCCTTTTATAATTACGCTCGGCAGTTGCTATAATGCGCCCAATACCATCTACATCTGAGGATAAATATCCACTCTGACCACTTAACTCCTTGTTAAAATAACCTTCTAAACCGTATTGTCCCTGATAACCATCGTCAGTATAGCCAACAAAACCAACTACCTGGCTACCAACACGTCCTTCTGGATAATAACGCATCACCTCATCATTATAATAAATACCGGGCAATGCCAGCTCATCCAATTGCAACCTTTGCTCTTCCGTTACTTTATTCTGCAACGGTTCATAAATATCATTTGATTTGATTAAACGGCCTAATAAAATATCACGGGATTCTTGATCATCTTCAGCAATATTAAAAATAGCGGCTAACTTATCCATGGTATCATGCGGATATTTGACCTCATTGGTATTAGCATAGACCAAATAAAATTTGCGATTAGTAGCAAAAGGATAATAATGTTGAGGCTCCTTATAATCCTGTAAAAATATTTCTCCCCTTTTAGGCGTCAGCTTTTCACTAGTCTGATGCTGTCCCTCCGCCCGCGCTAAATAATCATCATGTTGCCACAGTTGCATCAATGCTAATTTAGCCAATAAAAGAGCGGCAAAAAAAACTATTATTACCATCATAACTGCAAGGCGGTTTTCCCACCAATTATTTGCTTTACGATTGTTCATAAAGAAAAAAATTTGAGCCCTCTTCACAATAAATGTTCTGAGGACTCAGAATAAACTTACTCTAACTCCGGCATGGGGGTTATTTTACTGCCACGGCTGTATCGCCGCCAACATATGCATAATTATCTACTGCTACCATATTAAGTTCGCCAGCTAGATTTTCAATTCGCGAAATAGAGCGTAAATGAGAAATTTGTAACTCCAATTCACGATTTTGCTCTTGCAACTGATAAATATTTTGTTGCAAGCCCGATATCTCTATACCAATGGTCGCAGAATTATTAATGGCCATCAAATAACCAAATAATGATCCCACTACCAATAATAATAATAAAATACGGAGATATGAAAAATTAAAATTTATCTTTGTTTTTGGCCCTCGCATATTAAATTTTTATTTAATTATTTATTTTTTACATTAAAATTAAATTTTTTCAACTATTCTCAATTTAGCACTACGGCTTCGCGGATTCAGCCCTATCTCCTCTGCACTGGGCATAATTGGTTTTTTGGTAATAAGTTTAACTGAGCGCTGATGACCACAAATACACTGTGGTAAGCTGGGTGGACAAATACAATCACGCGTTTCCTGCCTAAACCAATTTTTAACTATCCTGTCTTCTAATGAATGGTAAGCAATAACTGCTAACCTAGCTCTACTAGGAAGTAGATTAATGGCTTGGGGAAGAAAATCCCGTAAACCATTCAGCTCATCATTCACCGCTATGCGTAAAGCCTGGAAAGTTTTGGTTGCCGGATGAATCTTGTGTCGTCGTCTAGCACCCTTAACCTGAGATACAATCGCAACTAATTGCCCGGTAGTCTGAATCAATTCATTGCCTCTGGCTTTTACTATGGCTTTGGCAATAGATCGTCCGGCTTTTTCTTCACCATAATTATGCAAAATATTAGCAATTTCTTCTTCCGACCAATAATTTATAATTTCGGCGGCTGTTAAATTAGTAGTCTTACCAAAGCTCATATCTAATGGCGCGTCAATTTGGAAACTAAAACCACGATCACTCGCGGCCAATTGCATAGAAGACAAGCCTAAATCTACATAAATACCCCCTAAATTTAAATTAGCGATTTTATATTGTTGGACAATATTTTCTAAAGTACGATAATTTGCTTCTATATATATGACTCGGCTACCAAATTCCTGCAAATTGTGCTGAGCCAGAGAGAGAGCTTTTTTATCAGCGTCTATACCGTATAATAATCCTTGCGGTCCATTGAGCTTTAATACGGCGCGGGCATGACCACCCGCTCCCAAGGTACAATCTATATAATCACGATTGGGCTTCACTTGCAGTCCGGCTATCACTTCAGACAATAATACGGGTACATGCTCGGTCATAGTTGTTTTAAACCCCTAGCTCACCCAAGGCCTCGGCGATTTCTGTACTACTAGCCTCAGTATTTTGCTTATACTTATTCCAGATAGTCTCATCCCAAATTTCCAAACGGTTGTACAAACCAGTAACTATAACTTTTTTGTTAAGCTGAGCATAACGAGTTAAATACTCTGGTACATTTATGCGTCCCTGTTTATCCAAACTAACATCCATAGCACCAGCCAACATCAAACGAGCAAAAGCACGATTTTTCGCCTGACTAATAGGTAGTTTGATCAATTTATCGGCTAATACTTCCCAGTCTTTACGTGGATAAACAAATAAACAATTATCCAAACCACGGGTAATAACCGCTCCTTGCTTAAAAACCGTTCTAAATTTGGCTGGCAAAGCCAGACGTTTTTTTATATCAAGGTTATAACTATATTCACCAATTAGCATATTTATATACTTATACACAGATTTCAGAGGTTATCCCCACATTTTCCCACTTTTCACCTCTCAAATTCATTATACACCACCATAACCAACTTGGCAACCACATCTTTACTATTTTTATCAAGCAATAAAACAAAAAAATAGTCAATTTTGACTACTGGTTATAAAATAATTGAACCTTCCAGACTTTAGACCCTGAAAGTGAAGATTATGTAATATTTGGTTCTTTATAATATTCCGGTACGATAAAACTGGTTTTAGTTTTGCCAGCACTTGTTTTCTTGATAGTCTTGGCTAATATTACTGGATCATCCAGCTCACCTTTGATTTTAAAAATAGGTATTTGTAAAGACCAAGCCAAGGCATTGGCCATACTTGTTACCGTTCGTGACCAAGAAAATGGCGCTGGACTATAATTCATCACTATTGCCTCCAGAGCAGTTAACTTAATATTGTTATCATTGATAAACTTGTCCAATTTCGCTAAAAGGTTATTACGATCAGCTTGCCATTCATCAGTAATCATACTAGCAGGACGCAATAACCTTACCTGCACACTACTCTCTTTTAATAAAAAAGCTAAAATCATACTAGCGTTTAGTTAATTTATTCAATAAGACGATAGACTGGCGATTGAGCAGATCATACAAAAAACGATCGGTCATGGATTGACGATAACTATATTCATTCATAGTAAAATGTGTATAACGCAAGGGTTGGTTGGTCAACTTTTCTACTTCGCGCACGAAAGCGGCTAAATCTTTCTTATTAATACGACCAATCAACAACATATCTGTCTTAGCCTCTTGATCATTGACGAAAAAACCTAATAATGATAAATATTTGACACCGTCATACTTTATTATCTTATCAGCAATGCGTTTCTCCCACAAAAGGCGAGCCTTAATAAACAAATCAGTCATTTCTTTCAACAAAACAAAGTCTTTGTTAAGAAAATAATATTTACGCCGTTCAAAATCTTCCGTGCCAATCAAATCAAAATTCTCCAAATTGGCTAACTCACGTCGCACCGAATTTAAGCGCTCCCCTATCAAACGAGTTATTTCCCGTACATAATAACGTTTATCAGGATTAAAAAGAAACAGCTTTAATAGCTTTTCTCTGGTGCGCGAACTAAATAATTGTTCTAACATAAGCAGTTTTACTGGCAAAGGTAAATATAGTATAATAAAATTAAGTATTTTTTGTAAAGTATGGCAGCCAATATCCAAACAGCTAAAATTTTTATACAAGACCCTGTACACGCCGATTCCATCGGCGATATATACGTGGAAAATGATCCTGCTCAGCTAGCTAAAAATGGCTGTCTTTTTGTTTTAATCAATATCAATAATCCGGAAAATGATTATGATAAATTTATTGGAGCATTTTTAGAAAAAATTCACCATTTCTATTATAGCTCAGTATTAGAAGATTCTACTAAAATTTTAGAATACTCCTTAAATGAAATAAATCAGTGGCTACCACAAAACTTGCCCCACAATAAAAAAATTCTTCAAAATCTTAATATTGGCATAGGCAATATTAAAGATAATATTATAAACATCTCTCTACTCGGTCAATGGCAAGGTTATTTACTACATCCGTTAAAAGCTATAGATGTTGTCGGTAAGGACAATGGACCTATTAATCCAGTAAAAATATTTGCCAATGTGATCACTGGCCAATTACAACCAGGATTTGCTTTTTTGTTAACCAATGATTCTCTCCTTGACTATTTATCTTTAGACAAAGTACGAAAAATAATCACCACCATACCGGCGCTCTCCGCTGCCGCCCAATTTCAAAATATGGTGGCAGAGGTTTCTGATCATGTTTCTTTTTTAAGTGTTATTATAAAAAATAGCGTAGCGGAAGAAGAATACAGGTCTACGCCAGACATTACACCGATGGAGCCAATCAACAGGCCGCATGATAATGCCACTACTGTTAAATCCAAAGCTTCTTTAGACCAGTTAATAGTAACGCAAAAACAAACCCAACAAATTATGACCGTGCCATCCAGTTGGCAAGCATTTACCTCTACTTTAAGTAATTTGAAAGACGCTTTCAGCCAATCCAATATAATGCCTTTATTAATCAGATTTTTTCATTGGCTAGGAAAAAAAATATGGTGGTTACTACGTAATCTAGGCATAGGACTTCTCTGGATAGCATTGCAGCTAAAAAATATCATAGTCAATCTTATCCATCCAGATAATATTCATCGCCGTCGTGCTTGGAGCTGGCAATGGCTAAAACATATAAACCTAAAACAAAAGTTGGTCGCCACTGGCTTAATTGCTGCGGCTATCATAATAATAGTTATTATCCTCTTATCTAAAGGCCCGCAGGGATTAACGGAAGAACAATTCACTACTATCAATAATGAATTTACCAACAAAAGTGAAAATATAGAAGCTGCTTTAATATATGGTGACCGTCTACGCGCTCAAACTTTACTAGACGATCTGATTATTTTACGCGATCAATTTCCTGTGACAGATAAAAATTACCAAAATGCTATTGATGGTTGGCGACAACAGCTTAATATTTTGACCGAGCGTATTTGGAATATTATGGATATAGCAGAGCCAGTAGCGATCATAAGTAGTGATCAACTAAACCAAACAATAAGTTGGCAAAAAGTTATGGCTCAAGAAGATAATATTTATCTTTTTACCAATGGCAATGATTGGGTAAATTATAATTTTACACAAAAAGAATTCAGCACCACTCCCTATCCTGCCAATATGCAAAAAATTAAATTTACTACCATAGCCCCGGATGATAGCATAATTATTTTTGATCAAAATAATAATATTTTCCAAGTAAACAATGATGCTCTGCAACCCATGCCCATATCATATAGTGCTGGATTAAAAAATGTCTCATCAGCCACTAGCTTTTTCAATCGCTTATATGTATTAGATAATGAAACCGATCAAGTTTATCGTCATCGCCTAGTCGGCAATGCTTTTCAATCGCCCGATTTATGGCTAAAAGACAATATTGATCTTACTGATGCCAAGGATCTGGCCATTGACGGTAATATTTATATTTTACAAAATAATAAAATTATCAAACTCAGCGCTGGCAGACAAATAGATTTCCCAGCTATCAACATATACCCGCCGCTTAATAATCCCAGCCAACTATTTACCTCTCCCGAAAGTGCTAATATTTATTTACTGGATCCAGAGAATAATCGTTTAATAGTACTGGATAAAAATGGCAAATTGATCAAACAATACCATTCCGACAAATTCATTGACCTACAAGCTATGAGCATTCAAGAAGATCAGCAACGCGCCTTCCTAATAACACCTCATACCCTATTCGTCATTCCTCTATAATATTTCAATAAACAAAAAAACGGTCGAGTTCAAACTCGGCCGTTTTTTTTAAAATAAATCAATATTACTTCAAAGTAACCTGACCACCAGCTTCTTCAATCTTCTTCTTCATTTCCTCGGCTTCCTCTTTCTTCACACCTTCCTTTATAGCAGTAGGAGCGCTATCTACCATATCCTTGGCTTCTTTTAAGCCCAACTGAGTAATCTCACGCACAGCTTTAATAACATTAATTTTGTTTTCACCAGCTGCAGTTAACTCTACGGTAAATTCACTCTTTTCTTCAGCAGCTTCGGTAGCTGCTGCAGGGCCAGCAGCCATTGCCATCATTGGAGCAGCCGCTGAAACACCAAACTTATCTTCTAAAATTTTGACCAGCTCGGATAAATCCAAGACAGACATCTTTTCAATTTCCTCAACCAAGCTTTTAAACTTAGCGGGGACTTCTACTTCCTTAGACTCCTTAGCGTCAGTGGTAGCTTCGGCAGCCTCTTTTTTTTCTTCGTCAGACATATTTTTATCTTCTTTAATTAATAATTATAAACAAATTAGGATTTTGTCTCTTGAATGGCATTTAAAACATTCAATAAACTACGAACATTTCCGGCCAACAGTTTCACAAATCCGCTAACCGGTGCATTGATAGAACCGACCACCTTAGCCAAAAGCTCTTCTCGGCTAGGTAGACTGGCCATTGCTATCACCTCTTCGGCTGATAAAAATTTCCAATCCTCGCCAACTTTTAAAAGACCAGCGCGAATGGAAAAATTATCATGTTTTTTAGCAAACTCCTGTGATACACGAGCTGGAGCAACTTCATCCTCCATACCAAAGGCGGTAGCAATACTACCTTCCATATCAACAATTGATTCGTGATCAACTTTATTTGCCGTCAAAGCCAAATCCAATAAACGCTTTTTTGCCGCCTTGTACTCAACGTCAGCTGTACGATATTCTCCTCTTAAGGACTCCATATCACCAACGCTTAAACCCGCATAGGCAGTAAATACAACGCTCTTAGCTTTTTCTAGCTTGGCTTGCAAAGCTTTGACTTCAGCTTGCTTTTGTTCTTTATTTTTAGCCATAAACCTGATTAATAATTACTTATATAAATTAATACAAATGAATAATTTCCTGGGCAAAGGTGATAATCGGCTTGGCTATGTATTCCCAAACTCCTATTACCAACAAAGTATAACTAATCAAAATTGAGCCAAATATAATCTTTTCTTGCTTGTCCATAAATTATTTTAATAAAAAATACGGCTATTTAGGCCGTAAACAAAAAAATCTGTTACCTCGATAGGCTGATATTTTAAGAGCTGGTGCTCGCCTACTGTCTACGGCTATAAAACAGTATATATAAATAAAAAAAATATGTCAAGGGCTAGTTTAAAAATGATAAGTTTTTTCCTGCAAAATAGTAGCTACCCGATAAAGCTGCTCTACCAATACTAGCTGCGCCAATTCATGCGGCAGCGTCAAATCTGACAAAGACCAATGTTCCGGATAAGCCTGCAAAATATCTTGCGCTAATCCTAAAGCCCCACCAATGACAAAACAGATCCCTTGCATTGGCTGAATCTCCTGCGCCCATTGCAAAGAGGTCATGGCCGTGCCCTTTTCATCCAATAGAACAATGCGACGACCCTGCATTTTAGCCAAAACTTTTTTTAACCGCTCCCCTTCTTCCTGGCGGACCTGCTGTTGTTGATGAATAGAATGCCAAGGCACCGCCTTCACTATCTGCTGCTGCCAGCGCGCATATGGTTTGATTCTCTTTACATAGTCAGATATCGCCGCCTGATAATAAGGCGTCTTAGTCTTACCCACTGTCAATAAAATAATATCCAACATAGCTATAAAACCTCTTCAGCCGCTTGGCGATAAGCACAATAATCACAATCTTTGTTAACCGGCGGTATGTCATCCGCTTGCAAACAAGTATAAACCTGCCCAATCAAATCCTCTACCCAATCAGCTTTGCCCTCATAAGGAATCAAAGTAATATCAAATTCCAATTTAGCATCAAAGGCTTGTTTGTCTCTATCACCATTACAGTAAACAAAATATCCTGTGTCTGATACTGTCAGATCATTATGTCGCAATAACCACTGATATATTTCCATCTGCCGTTTATAGCTATCTTGCCAGGTCTTGTCCAAGGCCTCAATTTTTTCATTTTTACTGGTAGATTTATAATCCACTACATAAAGCACACCTTGCTTATCTACCCAGATGTCATCCACAGCGCCAAAGATTAATAAATTTGTAGGCTGGTGTAGATATTGCACGCCCACAAAATTTTCTCGCCACTGATCCATGCGCGGATCTTGCCATGGTAGCAAATCCAAACCATAAGCTTTTTGCAAAGGATGGCTGCTTTGCTGGACACGATGAATATCAAATTCTTTTTTTAATAAAGCGTCAACGGCACTATTGAGATTAAAAGGAAAGCCAGGCGGACGCCCTACACCTAGTACTCGGTCAAGATAAAAACAACGGGGACATTCTATAAACAACTCCAGTTTAGAACGACTGAGCTTAAAAGCTTCACGAGCATTGGGGCTATATAAATTACGCGTCCGACGCGCTTGATAATATTGGGACATAAAAAAATGCTAATCTGTAAAATTTTCTTCTGCTAATATGAAGCTCATCATCGCTTCAGCAATACAAAATTTATTGGCTAAAGGATTTGCAATGTAGGAATATAATAACTTTTTCATTCTTTGATCAGTTTCTAAACATTTAATAACCACACCCTATAAGTCAAATAAGTAGCAAATAATACCCAAGCCGCATATGGCCATAATAATATCGTCCAATAATGCAAACGCGACCACATACTAATAATCAAAGATAATACAGATATTTCTAACAGAACAGCTACCACTACCGCCCAACCAATTTGGTGCCAACCGAAAAACACCGCACTCCAACCAATATTTAATATAGCATTCATGATAAATAAACAACTGATACGACGTCGCCATGCTGATTTGCCTTGTCGCCACATCAGTATACTTATAATGGCAAATAAAATAAATATAATTGTCCAGACTCCACCAATCACGCTACCCGGTGGCGTAAAAGTGGGCAAGTTAATAGAGTCATACCAATTCATACCACCATTAGTAATCAAACTACCGCTCACACTCATTAATAGCACTAAAGCGACGATAATAATATAACTCCACTTCATAAATTTATTATAAATGTTTTTTAAAAGTGGCAAATAGTAACCAAGCAGCCAGCAAAGAAATAATAATAATACCCACAATTAAAGTAAAAGCATGAGGCTCACTTGCCCAGGGCAAACTGACATTCATACCGTACAAACTAGTAACCAACATCGGGATAGTAAAAAATGCTGTCACATACGTCAAAACTTTCATAATCTGTTCCAAACGCAAGGATAAAACTGTGGTATAACCCTCTCGGATATTGGAAATGGTTTTCAAATTTGTTTTCGCTAAATCTAATACTTGCTCTCCATCAATGACTAAATCATCAATCAATTGCTTGTCTTGATCATATAAATCAATATGTTTTTGTAATAAAATTTTATTCACCACTGACAAGTTGCGTGTCAAAGCATCTATATAAGAATTCAAAATTTCCTCAATCTCCACCAGAGCAATGATATCTTCTTTATCAATCTGTCTCAATAAACGCTGCTTAGAATCAACTTGGCGACTGAGGCCATTAATATATTCCTCATAATAATAAATCATGCGCAAACACATTTTGATCAAAAAGTTTGATCGCTGCGTACTTAAAGTCGGCACCACGCCAGCAATAAAATCATCAATAATCTGAGTTTTATCGCGCGTAATGGTAATGATTTGCTGAGGCGCTACAATAATAGTTAAAGGCGTAGTGCCATACTCACCTTCTTCCTGCCAAGCAGCGCGCAATATCACCACCAAATTTTTACCCACTACGCGTAAACGAGGTAATTCATATTCGTCTAAACTGTCTTGCAAAATATCAACCGGCAATTGTAAATGCTTACTCAAATCTTCTAGCTCGGCATCCGCAGGGGCGATGGCTGCTACCCAGGCTGATCTTAACCATTGTTTGCTCCGTTTCCATTTTCTATTCACTTTGCTATTATGATATATCTTTAACATAAATCCTTAATCCAAATATTTAGCTTTATTACGTAAATGTTCCTCATAGGTACGGCTATAAATGACACGTCCGTCATCGTTGGTAGTTAAAAAGAAATAATAATCATTGGCTTGCGGATAAATCACCGCCTTAATTGCCGATAAGGACGGGTTGCTTATTGGCCCGGGAGGTAAACCAGCATATTTATAAGTATTATAAGGAGAATCAATTTTAGTATCTGCAAAAGTAGCCTGTGGATGTTTCTTTTGTGTAATATAAGTCACGGTAGCATCTGACTGTAAGGGATAATTATCGGCCAAGCGGCGCCAAAAAATATCCGCTACCAATGCCCTGTCCTGATCTGCTCTTACTTCCCTTTCCACAATAGAAGCTAAGGTAATGACTTGTCTTAAGCTATAACCCCGTGCTTCAATCTCTGCTTGTAAATCAGTGTCAACTTTATTGGCAAAATTGGCCAACAGCTTATTTACTATCTGCTCAGCACTGCTATCAAAATATACACGGTAAGTATCTGGAAATAAATAACCTTGTAAATAATCATCTGTCCGCTTGGGTAACCAATTATAATCATAAGCAGCTGCCATAGCCTGTTGCCATTCATCATAATTAACTAGATTACTGTTCACTAAATACTGACCAATTTGATTATTTGTCCAGCCTTCAATAATGGTAATTTGCTTCTCCTTGGCAGACGTGGTTATTGTTAATTCATGTACCATCTCTGACCAACTCATAGCAGCAGACAATTTATGTTGACCAGCTTTTATTTGCTCAGCTTGTCCACTGATGCGTAAATACCAACCAAATAATACGGGATGGCTAATAATATTCTCACCAACCAATAAATCCGTTACCTCAGGCAAGGAAGCTTGTGCAGGAATAGTCACAATAATAACATTATCATCAATGGCATCACCAGATAAATAAAAAATAGCACCAATGACTAAAATTATAATAATGATGCTAAAAATAAAACGCCGTTTCAGGCTATATTTTTGATAGACTTCAATCATGTTAAACTGATAACTACTCACTCACCCATTATGCCAAATTTAAACGTCTTAGGCAAGCTACAAATATTCTTCCCAACCATTTTTCTCTAGTCTACTCACTACTTGTTTTATCTTTTGCGCACTACTACTAGGACAAACCAATACCACGTCATCCATATTTACCACGATCATATCTTGCAAATCAATTGTCACCACTAATTTATCGGACAAATTTTTTACCAAATTATTCTTACCAGTCAAGTTCAAAACCTTACCACCGCTCTTATCGGTTAGCTCATCCGGCAAACTGGCAATAATATCTCTGACCGCTCGCCAATGTCCAATGTCTTGCCAAATAAAATCAGCACTCAGTGACAATAAATTTTTTTGTTTTTCTATAATGCCCACGTCAATAGAAATCATAGGGAGACGATGATAATAGTAGGATAACTTGGCCCAACGATTTTTGCTATTGGTATGAGCCTGCCAAGCTGATAATACTTTGTCATGCAGAGGCAAATACTTAGCCAACTGGGATTGCATAGTCACTGCCTTGAAAATATAGATTCCGCTATTCCATAAATAATCTGATCGAGAAACAAAATATTTAGCTCGTGATAATGATGGTTTTTCTTTAAAGCTTTTTACCTGATACAAATTGCCAAATAGCTTATTGGACAAATGTATATAGCCATAGCCGGTTTCCGGATAAGTCGGTCTGATGCCAATCGCAACTACACAATCAGTATTCCGCATCACCGCCCGAGTGGCCATGTCAATGGCTTGCCAATATTTATCTGCCTGCGGAATATAGCCATCAGTATTGGTAGTCACGATAATAGCTTGTGGATTTTGAAGAGAAATCACCTTATTGGCCAAGGCAATAGCTGCTGCCGTGTGCCGACGTTGTGGTTCTACAATAAAATTTTTAGCAGCTAATTCAGGTAGTTGCTTACGAATAATAGAAAGCTGATCTCTAGTAGTCACCAAATATATATGACTAGGTGGTAACCCCCGTCGTAACAGCTTAAAAGTCTGTTGCAACAATGTAGGCCCAGACAAAATTGACTGCACTTGCTTAGGTCGCAAGCGACGTGATAAAGGCCATAGTCGGCTACCAATACCGCCGGCTAATATAACCGCATATAAATTTTTATTCTTTATCTTCATTGTCGCACAAATGGTACAAATAAATATCCTGGCCAACTAGAACGTTCTCTAGTGCCATCCAGATTTTTCCGCAAACGGACAATAGATTGGGCACCTTTACCCTCAGGATATACCATCACACCATCCGGTTTCAATTGTTGCCACAAAACCTCTGGCAACTCTTCCGTAGCCGCCGCTATAATAATTTTGTCATACGGCGCGCCCAAGCTAAACCCCTCGTGACCATCAGCTAATAAAATTTCAATATTACTAAATTCATAAGGTACTAAATTAACCTTGGCTTGTTGTACTAAAGGTGGCTTTATTTCTAAACCAGTCACCTTACCTTCTCGACCAACCAAATAGGCCAATAAAGCCGTTTGCCATCCAGAACCACAACCCACGTCTAAAACATTCTCCCCCATTTGCGGAGCCAATAATTCTAACATAAATACTACTACTGCCGGCTGTGATATTGTTTGGCCATAACCAATAGACAAAGGCTCATCCCAATAGGCCCAAGGCCTTGTTTCCGGACGCACAAAATCACCTCTATCAACTATACGTAAGGCTTGCTCCAGACGGGGTGAATGCAAAACACTTTTGCCCTTGAGGTAGTCTATTAGCTGATCAATATTTTGGTAAGCCATAAAAAATAATTATTCTTTTTTTATTATAAACTAAAAACCAACTAACTACAAAACTTATTATACCCGAGTGAACAAAATATTTGTTTGTATAATTATTCCTGATAATGGGCTGCAAAAGATGAGATACCTTTCGGACACCCCTGTTTTCACAAATTATATTAGAATTAGAAATTGTGAAATTAACCAAACATATTAAATTTATGTTTGATGATAATAAATTTAAATTAGAGTGTCTGAACTGATGTGCTAAAAATTATCAACTAATTCTACACTATAATCTCGTAATCAGAGAAAGTATCAGCTATCACTCTTTTAGATATAGACCTCGGTTCATAACCATAATCCTCACTATTTCTGTGAATCTTTATTTTCTTGTTTATTTCATCTATTTCCAACCAACCACCACCAATCACTTCTAAATTATATTTGTTGCCAATATCCCCATGTTCTCCTAATGTACTATCGAAAACAAACTCTAAACCATTATCTGTACTTGTGCCGATGATAAACTTACCATGTACCGGAGCTTCTTGCTTCTGACCATAAAAGCTAACCCTTATGGGCGCACCATCTATTTCCATTGTCTTTTGTATGCTCAATCTTTGCTCTTCTGGTACTTTTAAATAATCAAGATAATCCATCTTGATAACATCTTCATAGGTTAGATCAGAGCCTAGTTCCTTTAGTTTTTTTATTAGCCCCTCCCTTTTGGCACCAGCATGGCCCATATTCAAATTATGAATAACTTCAATATAAGTTTTTTCAATTAGCTCTTTAGCGTTTTCAATCTCATATCCATTATCTTTAGCCATTTCTTCAAGGTCGGACATATAATTAAGGTTCACACTCTCCATGTTACCATTACAAATTGTCTCATACGCCTTTTGTAACATATCCTTTTTTATTTCAATCGCTATTCCATTATCACCACTAAATTGTTGTATTTTAAGTGCTCCATATTGATTACCCGAAGCTAACAGTATATCATAATTTTTTTGTATTTTTTCTTTACTCGGGACTTTAACTTCTAAACCATTTTCGTCACCTATTTCTTTTATCTGTTGCGCTATATATATTTCCCCATCTGTAAAAAACTTATCGTATAATTCCTGTAAATCTAACTTTTGAATATCCAAATCTATGCCTTTCTCACTGGCAAGATTTTTCATCCCTTTGATCATTCTACTGTCCCCATTTATTAACCCTTTCTCATATAGTTCTTGTACCTTTTTGTCATCTATATCATCTATATTTATCTTAACACCCTTCTTAGTGGCAAAATTTATAATTTTTTTAACATCAGCTAACAAGTTTTCATATGGTTCTCTAGGTGCTGCATACTCTATATAATTTTCAAGCCCTTGTTGCAGAATCTTTTTATTAACTTCCAAATCAATGTCATTCTGTTTAGCAAATTGTTCAATTTCTGTTAATGAGATCAAATCTTCTAACTCATTAAGTTTTTTATCATAAGTCTTTTGCAACACTTCTTTTTTTACTTCTAATTCTATTCTTTCTTTTTTGGCAATTTTTTTTATTTCTTTTAATATGCCACTATCACCGTTCTCAAGCGCATAATCGCACCATTTTTGGATAGCATCCTTATTTACTGTTAGTTTAATGCCTTTTTCTTGGGCAAACTGTTTTATTTTTTCAATATCGTATTTTTTTCCCATTTCCATTGCTTTTTCATAGCCTAATTGCAAACTTTCAGCTTTGGGGGTTAATTTCAATCCCTTGCCTTCGGCTAACTTAGCTACCCTAGTAGCGGTATATATATCACCCTTATTTATTTGTGCATCATACGCTATCTGGAATATTTCTGAGTTTAAACTTATTCCTCTGTCTTCGCTAATTTTTTCTGCATGTACAATATGACCCGCATTTAAATTTAACTCATAGCTCTCTTGCAATGCTTCTTGTAAAAGTTTTTCTTTTGCTTGCTCTTTTTGTTCTATTGAAGGTGTTGAGCTAAATTCTGGAGACTTAAAACCACCATTTTTTTCAATACTCATAGAATTTAATTAAGTGTTAAATAATAGATTTAGACTAGACTGAATTATATTATAGTAAAAATAAACATCTAGCTTCATCTTAATTATACCCCCCCCTAACAATTGTCAATTTAATATGTAGATAATAAACTATTAATATCAAGAATGTTAAAAAAATCTGTAACATTAATACAAACCCCACCTCACAAGTCTACAAATCAACTAAAAATATATGAAAGTGCCCGAAAGGTGGTCATCAAGTACAGGGGCTTGACAAAAAAAATATCCTATGCTAAGGTACGCTATCGTTCTTTTTAAGGTTAGGTTTCCAAAAACGGTTACCATACAGGCTAATAGGGCTCCAGGCGCAGCCGCTTAGCCAGTGAAGTTCAAACATGGAAACCATTAACCGCAAGGTCATACTCTCTACTACCATGTTGCTGGAATGTGGCAATTGGCAGATGAGGCGTATTGACCTGGACCAGGCCAAGGCTTTCGCCCAAGTCGCCGAAAATTTTGTCGGTCACGACACGGTTAGGTTGCTTGGCATTGAGCCTGTTACAGAACGTCATGTCTGTAAAGGCTACGATGAAGCTCTGGTAATCAAGGTACGTGGTCGCTTGTCTGGATACTGCGAGCATAGTCTCGAAGAAATCAAGGCACAAGGCTATGATATCTTTTTAATCACCAGGCTGTAGCGAAGCATTGACCTTATTCCTGCTAAGGAATAATGCATCTACGGGACAACCGCATCGGATGCATGGTCACCAAACAGGTTGGCAAAAGGCTCCATCAAATGATTGAGCCTATTTTATTTGCCTTGACAATCAATAGTTTAAATGATTAGATAATCAATCATCCTCAACGACTGATTCTAAAATCTGGCATGATATTTATTAACCTTGACTTTTACCAAAGAATATGATATACTGTATATATAAGTGGCCAAAATTAGCCACAAAAACAAAAACGAGGGTCCAAATGTCAATAAATAAACACCAAGCTATTTTTTGGTTGTCTATAGCTGTATTAATAATAGTAGGCTCTGGTTGCTTACTTTTTTTTGTACCAAGTGCCACCTCTCAATCACCCAGCTTATTGGATAGCAGTATAGCTGCCAATGACTTGATTATGCTAACCAATGAGATACGTGACATCAAGCAATTACAACCATTGACTGTGAACGATAAATTAAACGCCGCCGCACAAGCTAAGGCGACTGATTTAATAGCGAATAATTTTTTTTCTCATAATGCTCCCGATGGCAGTTTTTTCAGTAGCTGGATAGATGATGTTGGCTATGACTATCAGATTATCGGCGAAAATTTAGCAGCTGGTTTTACAACCAACAAAGATGTAATGAAGGCATGGATGGATTCTAGCGGACACCGTGCTAATATCTTAAATGACAAATACCGTGAAATTGGCCTAGCCGTGATCATGGGTAAACTGCAGGGACAACAACAGGTGGTAGTAGTACAAATTTTTGGTAGTCCTCGCAAATTAAAATTATCGGAAATGATGTCGGATTACAATAATAGCTATCAAGCCTTTCGTACCCTACCTATCACACTATCAATAATATAATATTAGCCAAAGTACCAGCGCTAAAACAATACGATATAAAGCAAAAGGAACGAGGCTATGTTGACGCAAATAGCGTAAGAAAAATCTTATAACCCCCCAAGATAAAACAAAAGTTATGACCAATCCAATACCTGCCATAATCATACTAGCTCTATCTATCCCCTGGTCAACCATCATGCTTACACCACTCAAACTAGCTCCTAGCAAGGTTGGAATTGCTAATAAAAAAGAATAGCGAGCGGCTTCCGCTCTTTTTATTTTTAACAACATCGCAGCCACGATGGTGATACCGCTACGAGAAGTACCAGGCACAAATGCTAAACACTGAGCAATACCAATCAATAAAGCATCGCGCCAATTTAATTGCTGTAAATCACGTTTGCCCTGAGCTATTTTCTCAGTCAATAAAAACAACAAAGCAACAATAATAAGCATAGCTATCACCGTACTATCACTTCGTAAATTATCTGTCACCCACTGTCCCGCCAAAACGCCAACCATAGCGGCTGGTACAGTAGACAAAATTAACCACCATGCCAATTTACCCGTCGCTGTCCACTGCTTGCGCCAAGTATATAGCCAGGCAATAAACAACCGAATGATATCTTTACGAAAATAAACTATTAAAGCCAGTAAAGAACCGAGATGTAAAACGATATCCAGCTGCAAACTATTCAGTGGCGCTGACCACACACTATGCCAAATAACCAAGTGCCCAGAACTGGAAACTGGAATAAATTCTGTTAAGCTCTGGATTATAGAGCTGATTATAATGTATAATAAATGCATTAACCTTTATTAATTATTTATGCCTTTGTTTCTCTACCCCCTTATAGTATTAGCCAGCACCCAGCTTTTAAAATTATTCTTTGAAAGCCGACATGGTAATTTCAGCTGGAATCATTTATTAAGTAATGGCGGCATGCCCTCATCCCACTCAGCTTTCGCAGCTAGTATCGCTACTATCAGCTACCTAACGGCTGGGCTAAACTCATTGAGTTTTGCTATTGCCTTAAGCTTTGCCATGGTTATTATTTGGGATGCCTTTACTACTCGCTGGCAATTAGGTTACCATGGTAATATTCTCAATAAATTGATTAAAGAATTACCAGATAAACAAGAATATAAATATCCTTTACTAAATGAACGCTTAGGTCACACTATCAAAGAAGTAATGGCTGGTACTTTATGGGGTATTGTCTTCAGCCTCATGCTTTGGCTATTATAATAAAATTTAAAAAAACTAAATCAAACTCGTGCCTGTCATGGTAGCGGGTTTTTTTAATCCCATAATATGCAAAATAGTTGGCGCTACATCGGACAAAATACCTACTGGCGTTTGCTGGCATAGATTTTGAGGATTAACTCCGGGAATAATAGTTTTGTCCTTCAATTCATTAGCAATAATATAGAGTGGCACGGGATTAGTAGAATGTTCTTTGTCTATTTCTCCGGTCTGTAATTTAAACAACTCTTCAGCATTACCATGATCAGCAGTTATCAATATCACTCCATTACGTTCCAAGACCGCCTCTACTATACGACCAACTGACTGATCAATAAATTGTAAAGCGATGATGGTAGCTTTTATATCACCGGTGTGAGCCACCATATCTGGATTAGCAAAATTTGCCACTATAAAATCATATTTATTCTGTTTGACCGCCTCTACTATCTTATTAGTCACCTGACCGGCGCTCATTTCTGGCTGCGCATTATAGGCTGGAATACGAGGCGATGGAATCAAAATCCTATCTTCATTTGCAAATTTTTCTTCTCTGCCCCCATTGAAAAAAAATGTAACATGGGCGTATTTTTCAGTTTCCGCTATATGTAATTGGCTTAATCCTGCTTGAGAAATAACTTTTGCTAAAGACGCTTCTACCTGTATAGGAGGAAAAGCGATCTTAACCGGTAAATCTTTCTCATATTCTGTCATAGTGACAAAATATAAATCCTTTAAATAAGGTCGCGGCTTATCAAACTTATCAAAACTGGGTAAAACAAAGGCCTTGGTCAATTGCCGTGCTCTATCCGATCTATAATTAAAAAATATTATGGCGTCTTTTTCGCCTACAATAGCTACCGGTTTATTATTATCGCTAATCACTACTGGCACAAATTCTTCATCATAAACACCCGCATCATAAGAAGCTTGAATAGCGTCTGTGGCATTGTTATATTGCTTATCTGACTCCCCTTCAGTCATAGCCCAATAAGTTTTCGCGATACGCTCCCAATGATTATCTCTATCCATAGCATAATATCGACCAGATACAGTAGCAATCCTGCCCAAGCCAATTTGCTTGAGCTTATCTTCCAATTTTTTAACAAATTTTATACCCGCATTATAGGCCGTGTCTCTGCCATCTAAGAAAATATGTATAAATACATTACTGACTTCCTGCTCCTTGGCCATTTCTACCAAAGCATAAAGATGCTCATTATAACTATGTACGCTACCATCTGAAAGTAATCCCATTAAGTGTAAGGCACTGTTATTTTCTTTGACATGCTTGGTGGCATTAATAAACCCTTCATTGGTAAAAAAAGAGTGATCAGAAATGGCCCGAGTAATACGAGGTAAACTTTGATAAATAATCTTACCGCTGCCCAAAGATAAATGTCCAACTTCAGAATTACCCATCTCTCCCCAAGACAAACCCACAGCTTCTCCTGCCGCCTGCAAGGTTACTGTCGGATACTGCAAAATATAGCTATCTAAATTTTTGGTATCCGCCAAAGTCACAGCATTGGCCTTGGAAGCTGGCGCTACTCCCCAGCCATCTAAAATAAGCAACACAACTGGTTTTGGTCTGTCTTCAAACATAAAAATTTATTTTAACAAAGACTTAGTCATCAGCTTGCTCTTGGGTAAATCCAATAAATCTAAAATAGTCGGCGCGACATTGGCGAGACTACCTCCTCGTCGCAAACGATATTTATGTTCATTGATAATAATGAAAGGAACGGGATTGTCTGTGTGCTCGGTATTTACTTCGCCTGTTTTCAAATCAATCATGGCTTCAATATTGCCATGGTCAGCGGTAATAATCATGGTACCTCCCACAGCCGCCAAAGCTGACTGTATCTTGCCGATAACTTCATCTACCACTTCTACGGCTTGTATAGCCGCTTCCAAATCACCGGTATGACCAATCATATCTGGATTAGCAAAATTAACACAATAAAAATCAAACTTATCTTCTTTAATATTAGACAATAAAGTGTCTGCCAAATGATTTATAGACATGGCTGGTTTGTCAGCATAAGACTTCAAATGAGGTGATGGAATTAAACTGCGTTTTTCATTATTAACCGGATTAGCATAACCGCCATTAAAAAAATAAGTGACATGGGCAAATTTTTCACTTTCAGCAATATACAGCTGTCTTAAATCTTTTAGCATCATCGGCAAAGTTTCTTTGAGATCTTCACTGGGAAAAGCAGTAATAATCTCATCCAAATCTGGACCAAAATCTGTCATGGCAATAAATTTAATATTGGATAATACCGGCTTGCGAATAAAAGATCCAAGATTACTTTTATTAAAATCAGACTGTACAAATGTTTTAGCTAATTGCCGTGCTCTATCTGAACGTAAATTATAAAATATAATTATATCATTATCTTTAATCACTATCGGCTTATCTGATTCTTTAGGACGAATACTAGTCGGCTCTATAAACTCATCTGTCTCTTTGCGATTATAAGCCTGCATAATAGCCTCTTCTGGATTAGGTGCCCAATATCCTTTACCACGTGTTAATAATTCATATGCTCGCTCAGTATTACCCCAACGTTTATTGCGATCCATGGCATAATAACGTCCCACAATGGATACAATCCGCTCACCATTACAAAAACCTTTTTGTACTTCTCGCACAAATTTAATAGCATCATGTTGAGGCGCATCACGACCATCAGTAAATAAATGTAAATAAACCTCCCGAATCTTGTGATCGGCTAACAATTGCAATACCGCCAACAAATGTCCTCGTTCGGCATGAGCCGACTCGCTACCGGATAATAAACCCATAACATGAGCTCTACCTTTATATTTTTGTAAGTGTTGGAGGCCAGTCAAAAAAGCGGGATTTTTGGCAAATCGCCCATCTTTAATTGCATCACTGATCCGCACTGAATCCTGTTTAACTACCCGGCCCGCGCCCAAATTCAAATGCCCCGCTTCTGAATTGCCAAATTGCGCCCGTGGCAAACCAACATATTGGCCAGAAGTAAATAACTTGGTATGGCTATAATGACGCCACCATTTATCATAATTAGGGGTTTTGCCTAAAGTAATAGCATTGCCGCGGCTAGGTTTACCAATTCCCCAGCCATCTAGAATGGCTAATAATAATGGCGTATTTGATCGTTTATTATTCATGATTTACTTCCTCCGCTATTTCTAATAATCTATTATATTTTACTATCCGCTCGCCCCGAGAAGTAGCACCAGTTTTAATAAAAGGAGCATTGACAGCTACTGTCAAATCAGCGATAAAATCATCTGTTGTTTCACCACTACGATGTGAAATAACCACTTGATAATTATTTGCTTGTGCCAGTTTTACCGCCGCGATTGTTTCCGTCAAAGTGCCAATTTGATTGGGCTTTACCAAAATTGAATTAGCTACATGCTCATCAATGCCACGTTGCAAGCGTTTGGTATTGGTAGTAAACAAATCATCGCCGATCAGGATTACTTTTTTATCAACAAATTCTTTATCTGCCGTCATGGTTTGCCAAGCAACCCAATCATCTTCCGCCAAACCATCTTCCAAAGCTAAAATAGGATATTTATTCAACCATGTATGATAATATTCAATCAATTCTGAAGCGGTAAAAGACTTATTTTCCAAATCCAGTTGATAACGCTCGGTGCCGGTATTATAAAAAGTAGAAGCGCCCGCATCCATACCCAAATAGATGTCCTGACCAATTTGATAGTTGGCTTGTGCTATAGCCGCTATAATCATATCCCAAACTTCGGCAGTATCTTTGACATCAGGAGCATAGCCACCCTCAGCACCAAAATCCGTATCATAACCTTTTTTGGTTAACTCGCTTCCTAAAGCATGAAAAATTTCTGAACACGCCCGTAAAGCCAAAGGATATTTTTTGATGCCCGACGGTATTATCCAAAACTCTTGCCAATCTAAATTACTATCAGCATGTTTACCACCATTGATAATGTTTACTAAAGGCGTGGGCAATCGCCAACCATCATATTGCAAATTATAAACTTCACGAATATATTGGTACAAAGGCAAACCAGAGGCAATAGCACCTACTCGAGCCACCGCCAATGAAACTCCCAAAATTGCATTAGCACCCAATTTACTTTTATTCTCAGTACCATCAGCTTCTATCATTTTTTTATCTACACCCTCTATATCCCCAATCTCATGGCCGTGCAATAAATCATTGATTATAGTATTGACATTCTGTACCGCTTGTAATACGCCTTTACCACGAAAACGACTCTGGTCATTATCTCTCAGTTCTAAAGCCTCGTGTACGCCAGTAGAAGCGCCAGAAGGCACCGCTGCCTTGGCGGACATGCCATTATCCAAGGTTACAGTCACCTGCACGGTTGGATGACCACGCGAATCTAAAATTTCGTGCGCATAAATTTTATCAATTTTATCGCCTTTCATATTTTTTTTATAAAATAATTAACATAATTATAACTTTGCTAATGCCGGCAAACTGCCAACTTCTAAGTATTTTAGCATAGCGCCGCCCCCAGTGGAAATAAAAGTATAATAACTAGCTAATTGCAAATTATTAATAGCTGTTACTGTTTCTCCCCCACCGGCTAAGGATCGTTTACTATTAGCCACCGCCATAGCAATCTCATAGGTACCGGATTGGAAACCTTTTATCTCAAATAAACCCATCGGACCATTCCATAAAACTTGTTTGGCCTGCTTAATAATGTCCTTATAAATATCAATACTAATCGGTCCAATATCATAAATTTTGTCTGTCTTTTGCACATCCGCAGCCGGCTTAATCACTCTTTTGCCTTTGTCCGTCTGTACTACCACATCTATCGGCCCCAATATATTAGCACCCAAATCCTTACGAACGGCTGTTTTCATACCTGGCTCAACCAACGACTGACCGATAGGTAAATCTATCGCCTGTAAATAATTATTAGCCAAGCCTCCACCCAACAACACATAGTCCATTTTTTTAGCCAAGACTTTAACCAGTTTTAGCTTGGTAGAAATTTTAGCTCCGCCTAACACCGCCACACTACCGGGGCTAGGTTTGTGCCAAGTGGATAATTCATGCACTTCTTGCAATAATCTCAAACCCGCATAGCTGGGTAAATAATTGGGTAAATAATAAACCGAAGTGTCTTTTCTGTGACTAACAGCAAAGGCTTCATTTACATAAACATCGGCTAAATCAGCCAACTCTTTAGCCAACGCTTTGCTACCGGCCTGCTCACGCTTATCAAAGCGAATGTTTTCTAGCAGTATCAACTGGGCCTTACTATCAGATACTTTTTTATAATCAACTGTAAACTCAACCTTTGTCTGCAATAGTTGGCTCAAATGCCGAGCTATTGGCCGGAGGCTAAATTTATTATCTTTACCCAGCGGCCGACCAAAATGAGATACTAAAATTACGCGCGCTCCTTGTCGTCGCAAATATTGAATAGTAGGCAAAGCCGCTTGCATCTTAAAATCATCTACCACCTTACCAGCCGACACAGTTACATTAAAATCTACCCGTACCAAAACGGTTTTACCTTTTAATTTAGAAAGTTGTTTGACCGATTTCATTTACTTTTAATAAAACTATTTTTAAGCAAATCGGCTAATTGTTCAGGATTGTCCAAGCTGATAAAAAATTTATGCTTAGTAGTTTTTAATAATAGTCCCGGTCCGGTAGTTGCTACATAACCCCAAGTTCGGTCACGGCCACGACGAATGCCCAATCCCCAATAATTACCCCACTTAAATTGACTGATTTCCACAGACATCAAATCCTCTACCTTGATTGTCTGCCGCATCCAACCAAAACCAAAACGTAAATATTCTGGCGTCAAAACTATACGCAGACTAGAAAATTGCCAACCAATAAAAATGAAAATAATGGCCCCTAGCCAATACCATAATCTATCTGCTTCCACAGCTTGCCATCCAGCATAAGCAAAAGCAAAAAAACCGACCACAAAGGCGGTAATCATCAGTTGGCTGGCTGATTGCTTATAATTATACAATTCTGTCATAATGATTGAATTTGATAATCAAATTTACACTATTATTATAACAAAAAAAAGCCCAGCCACCAAGGCCTGTATAAATTACTTATAAACGCAAATATAGTAAATTTAATTGATTGGTTCTGAGTTCATAAGTTTTTAAGTTTGCTCCAGCATGGCCATGGGAAGGAGAACAGACGTATAATTTATACAAAGTTTTAATATCATTCATATCGCTTCAAAGACTACCGAGAAAATCTTTATATTCTTGATCTTTTTGAATAAGTTCATCTTCAATATAAGCGCGTAACCAATCTGCCTTACTTTTACCAGTATTATTGGTACGCCAACGTAGATAGCGTTCAATGCGCGGAGTAATCCGCCAAGTAAATTTAATAGTTGGGCTATCCCAATCACCTTTGCCATGCTCCAAACTATCAATAAATTCAGATAACCTTTGAGATAAATTATTTTGATCATAAAACTTCACCAATAAATATTTAGCCACCTCTTTGTTGTTACGCAGATAATCCAGCTCGGTTGGCAAAATGGCGCCTTTTGGTAAAAGATACAAAATTGGTCTTTTTTGTGAAATAGCCAAGGCGCTGATATAGCCGGCTTCATTATTATCACTTGCGCCATCTATAACCAAACCATCTAGCTGTTGGAAGGATAACTGATCACCGCTCGGTTTCGCTGTTTGATTGGAGAACACAATCACGCCCGCTTCTTCCAATAGTTTAGGAACGGATATAAAATTATGATTTTTCCCATTGGTACAGACAAATAATTTCATGACCGTGTTAATAATTTTATAAATTTGCTAATATTATCAGTCTGAGCTAATGCCCAGCTGGTGCGCACTATTGTTTCTTCCCAAGTCATATTATCCACTAGCACAAAATTGGTCGGTAAAGAATTTTCTATCATAAAACCCAAACGATTATAGATAATCACTGGCTTATCGTTGAAATATTTGGCCAGCTGTTTTCTATCAGTCTCAGTTAAACCGGTTTGCCTATTGCTTTTGATAATAACCGCCCTCGCTTTCTTCCAAGCATGGGAAAAATTGTTCCAATTAAAACCCGGGTGTAAATAAATAACCAAAAATTCATTTGACCACTGATTAGCAATTTTCTTTCCCTGAGCAATAATTGGTATATTATTAGATAATTCCAATCCCCAATCAAGGTGCGCAATATACTTATTATTGCGACTCACAAATGCATTTAATTGGGACAAATTAACTTTGCGCGCCAAAGTTGCTTCCATCACTTTTTGTCCATACAAAATCATAACCAGCGGTACTTGTTTGGCTACCATTTGCAAAGCATTGATGATATTAGCTCGCCAACCCAATGAAAATAAATTATCATCAAAAACAAAATCACCATCCTGCCACGGAGCGGTGGTATATATAATAGGCTTACGATTTTTTAACCAAGCGGTGGCGCTGGCGACCGCACCATAAATCAAGCTATCCGGCTCTTGCATAATAACAAAGCCATCAAACTCATCATATTTATCCGCCAAATAGTGATTCACTGCGCGCCACTGTTCAATTTGTTTAGCTGATGCGGTTATGGACGGAAGAAAATGCGTTGTAACATCAGCCAATAATTCAATCTCTGGAAGTTTGGTCGGTAAAATAGCCGCCTCTTGCCATTTTGGCGTACCTACGACTAAAAATAATACTTTATAGCGTTTATTGGCTATCATTTACTCTATTATTAGAGACGGCGCTTACTATTGCGACGGCTCATAGTTAATAGAGCACTTTAACGCCCAATACAAATATTGTCAAGTATAGCTCATCACAGCTATCAAATAGTGCCCTAAAACACCTTGTCTAGCTAAATTATAAAAAAAACACTTTTTATAAAGTGCTCAAAGAATAAACTATTATAAAAAATACTCGCCTATGTATTGGGCAAGAAATTTGTATTGCCATTATCTATTTCCTTACCCCCCTGTAATACCGGGATAATAGAAACTTGCAAACGTACAGACGAATCCAAAGCTTTGGTCAAAGCATCGGTTATCAAATCCATCCGATACTGACTAATATTTTGAGCAGAGCGTATGGTAGTATTTATATAATAAACATTGTCAACTTGACTGATGTTCATATCTACTAACTCACTATTGGGCAATTGCATAGTCATTATTTTTTTTACTTTCGATGTACGTTGATAATCTTGAATAGTATTGCCGGTAATAATCAATAAAGGAATAAAAATTATTAATAAAATAGCTGCTGACCATAACAAATTATGCCTTTGTCTTTCCTTACTCACACTATATTGCAAAGTTTTAAAATGTGCTAAAAGAAAATATATAGAAGCTGCCACTGTCACTGCAATCAAGTTAGCAATAAACAATAACATGCTACCGCCGGCTGCATTTAAATTCTGCTCTGCCAAAGATAATCCCAATACACAAATAGGTGGCACCAAAGCTGCGGCAATTACCACGCCGGCAATTGCCTGTTCTAACTTTGGATAGGAAATAATAAAAGCACCAGCAAAGCCCGCTACTAAAGCAATTATTAATTCAAAAAGAGTGGGCTGGGTGCGGCTGATTATTTCTGTATCCCACTGAGTAATTGGCGCCAACCAACCAATCAAAAAAGAGATCAATAAAATCACAACAGCTACTTTAGCCAAAGTAAAAAAAGAAGTTTCTAATAAACGCACACTCCCCTTAACTATACCGAGTGATAAAGCCAAAATTGGCCAAAACAATGGTGCAATTAACATACCACCAATAATGACCGCTGCACTATTAATAATCAAACCCAGAGTGACAATAATGGCGGACAATATAGATAAAGTAAAAAAATCAAAATCCCCCTTAGCTTCTTCACGAATGTTGCGTTCAACAATTTCTTGACGCTCTCCGGATAAACTAAAAGGGCGAGATATTTTTTTCCACCAAGTTATGGTTTCTATAACCAATGTTTTGTCTTTTGGTTCTGTTGACATGTTTATATTATATAACAAAATTATAAAAAAAGAAATCCGCCCCGTCAGCTTCAGCTGACGGGGCGGGCTTTGTTTTTAACGCAAATAATGCAATTTGACAATGTGCTTACCTTGCGTATCTTGTTGTAATAACAAATAAATACCGCTGGGCAAGCTTTGCCCAATCTGATTTTGAGCTTGCCATTGATAGCTATATTGACCAACTGACAAATATTCATCTGGCCAACTATATACTAATTGTCCCAATAAATTATAAATGTCCAAGCCAACCAAACCAGCTTGAGCCACAATAAAATTTATTGTAACCGTATTATTAAAAGGATTGGGATAAACTTGTAAACCAGAGCTTAGAGTCCTTGCCCGCTCCTCATCAATATTAGTATAGCCGCCAGTATCCACTTGCCGATACAAACGAATAGCGTCAGCTGCCAACCACTCATTAGCATTACCATCGCCGCCACTCAGTAATAAACGAGTGGGGCCATCACTGGACAAAGAGAAATCACCAATTTGCACCCACTGATTGCTATAGCTACCGCCATTAACTGTGAAAAACTGATTATCTTGACCATAGATCTGCAACTGATATTGGCCACTACCAGTATAAAATTGGCTGGGAATAAAAACTGATAAGTTATAATCACCATCTTCTGGAACATACCACTGCCACATAGCGCTCACTGCTTGATCAGCTGGGGCTGCCAAAAAGTAATTACTATATCCAATCGGCACATCAGGATCATAATCATACCCAGTTATCATCTGCCATCCATCCGACAAAGTAGTGAACCAATTATTATAATCAGACACTCGGTTGTAAGGATGAGACCAAATATAATAACTATTATCCAAACGGCGATTATTGGCAATAAACTCCATGGCGTCATACTTTTCAGTAGGCAAAACATTATAATAACCAAAACCTAAAGGGTTATCACTATCCCACTCAGACCAACATTCCAAATGTAAATGAGGACTATTACTGCTCGGTGGACTACCCACTGTAGCTACCTGCCAACCGCGCTGTACTGTGGTGCTGCCGACCACAATATCGTCATAAGTGAAAGTCTGATCATCGCCATAAACAACAATATCCTGTAAATGCGCCAACAAAAAGTAAACCTGGCGACTACGATGTCCATCCGGCCAACGAAAAGAGTGATCATTGTCTGCTTGGCTAGACAAAACTAATGCCTTGCCCCACCCATTAGCACTATTGGTTTTATAAACAATAGTAGCATTGGCTGGTGCATAAATCGGCTCGCCAAGATCACCACCATATTTATTCAAATCATTGCCGGAATGAAAACGCGCCGCATCAGCCAAGACCGAACCAAATGGTTGCGCATCGTACCAACCACCAACAAAATCAGGATAACCAACTGGATAATCAAAACGATCAGCCCAAGGATAATCATCTTGACCACCACCGATTGTGATATAAACCGGATCGCTGGATGTATGAGCATAATAATTATAAGCCACGACAGTATAACGATAAGCGCCACCCGGGACCACCTCACTATCCAAATACTGACGAGCATTGCTACCCAAATCAGCAATCTGTTGATCATAATCACGCCAAATACGAAAACCAACATTCCACTGGTCATCGCTCTGCCAAGTCAACTGCACAGCGCCATCGTCCGTCTCTACAGCAGCCACATTGACTGGTGCAATCGGAATATGTCCCACTGTCTCAAAATCATGAGTCAACGGACTTGGATCCAGCTGATTATTCAGATCACGGGTAGTAATAGTCAGGGTATGTTCGCCAACGCCTGGCCAAGCAGCAATATAATTATTAGGCGTCCAATAAGCAAAACCGTCTTCACCGGACATATCAACATAATACCAAAGATCAGTACTGGCCGTGCTGTCGTCACTACCTTGCCAAGAAAAACTGATTTCCTGATAATTATACTGATCATACAATTCACTAGTCCAACTAGCGTCAGGTGGCTGATTAGAACCGCCGCCGGTGTCACCTGATTCCATCCAGACATAACCATGTATACCTTCGTCAATATAACCAGCCGCAAACAAAACATCACGGTCATTTTGACTAACAGGATAGGCGTGGTCATCCCAATCAGAATGATAATAACGATGCCAGCCAAATAAATTACCACTATTGGTTGTAGCTAAATAACCTACTATGCCTTCATCGGTATAACCATTAGACACGCAAGCATCTCTTTCTACCACAGACGTGGTATAAAAATGATCATAACTATGCCATAAGCGATAAATTGGTATACCGCCACTAAATGGCACTGAAGACCAATAATAAATTATACCGTGATTAGTATAATCCATATTATTGGTAGCATTTTCCACTTCTGTCTGATTCATAGTGTAAAAATGATCAGCCATGGCGGGATTAAACAATTCATACACTGGTTGCCAGTTTTGTGCCCAGACAACCGTACTAAACAATAAAATTAGCCAGCGTTTCATGATAAGCCTCCTTTGCTTTTATGGTTTCTGGCTTGCACTAACTTTTCAAAGGACGAGTTAGTTGCTTTTAACAGATAAAATAAAATACAGGGCCCCAAAAAGGGTAAACCCTGTATTTATAAGCAAAAAGATCGCAAAATAGCGACCCTGTTGCTTTATTTATTTTATCTACTGTTAACTTAGCGCAAAGCTTTTAGACTGTCAAATCAGCCTGTGGAAAACATGCTATTGCTTGTCTGAAGCATCATCACTTTGTTGCCAGTGACGCAGCCACCCACAATGACGCTTTGACATCATAGCAATGCCAATGGCAATGATCAATATTGGCCACACCACATCCCAAACATTAGCGCTAACTATACCCAAATTATTGAGAAGCAATACCACGCCCAGTATTACTATAACTACTGGTAAAAACATATATGATTATATAAATAATTAGCTAACAAAATTAGGCAACGCTAACTGCTTTCGCCATTTCCACCAAACGATTGGCATAACCCCACTCATTATCATACCAAGCAATAATCTTTACTAAATTACCGCCAATCACTTGAGTCATACCCATATCTATAATGGCTGATGCGCCATTACCAATAATATCGGACGAGACCAAAGGATCGTCTGTCACCACTAATATATCACGCCAACGCGACTGACGACTAGCTTGTCGAAAAACATTATTTACTTGCGCCACGGTAACATTCTTATTTAATAAAAAAGTAAAATCTGATAATGATCCGCAAATAGTAGGTACGCGTACGGCAATGCCGTCAAACAATCCTTTCAGCTCAGGAATAACTTCTGTAGTAGCAATGGCAGCTCCCGTAGTGGTAGGAACAATATTTTCCGCTGCTGCCCGAGCCCGACGCAAATCACGATGCGGAGCATCTTGCAAACGTTGATCAGCCGTATAAGAATGAATGGTGGTCAAAGCGGCCTTAGCTACACCAAATTTACTATGCATAATTTGAGCTACTGGCGAAACACAATTAGTGGTACAAGAAGCATTGTTAATAATCTTTTCCTTTTTATAATTATGATGATTAACGCCCAAAACATAAGTGCTCACTGCACCGCCTTTAGCCGGAGCAGAAATTATAACCCGCTTGGCACCAGCCTTGACATGTTTACCAGCGTCTATCGCTGTACGAAAACGTCCGGTACATTCTAAAACAATATCCACCTTCATCTTGCGCCAGGGTAATTTAGCTGGGTCAGATACCGCTATGACCGGATACTTTTGGCGACCAACTACCAAATTATTACCTTGCACCTTCACCGACTTATGATATTTGCCATAAGCAGTATCATATTGTAATAAATATGCTAGGGTATGAGCATCGGTTAAATCGTTTAGAGCTACAATTTCTATATTTTTATGCTGCAAAGCGATTTTAAAAGCCGCTCGCCCGATGCGACCAAAGCCATTGATAGCCACACGTAATTTATTTTTTGCCATAGAAAACAATTTAATAATAATTTATACATTTTTATTATAAACTTTTTTGCTTAATAAAAAAAGCCTAATAAAAACTAATGCCCGGCTTTATAGTGTAATATAATTTTCGCTTTATTGCTCTATCTGCGCTTGATATCTATCGCTAAGAAATATAAACTTATTACTTTACCATAATCATATCTAGTTTTCTCCAGATTGCCAGCAACTTAAAATCTGTAAAGCTATTTTTAGGCGGCTGTTAATAAAGTGCCAATATTTTCACCTTGCATTAGTTGAGTAAAATTACCAGGCGACCACTGTATGACCCTGGTAGGAATCTTATGACTTTGTGCCAATTGCCAAGCTTCTATATCCATGACCTGTAAATTCTGGCTTATCGCCTGCGCATAAGTTAGATGAGCTATTTTTTTAGCCTGGGGATTAGTATCTGGGTCGCTGTCATAAACGCCATCCACATCAGTTAATTTGATCACTAAATCCGCATCAATTTGCACGGCGCGCGCCATGGCCGCCAAATCAGTAGAGTGCCCTACTTTTCCTATACCACCGCCACAAACAACCCAACTACCATTTTTACGCGCACGCCGTAAAGCGCCTTTACTAATCTTAGGCAACATGCCATCTACAGAAACAGCTGACATTGCCTGAGTAGCTAAACCCGCCACCTGCAAACTACCAGCTAAAGCCAGCGCATTGATATTAGTGGCTAGCATGCCCATCTGATCAGCAAATTGGCGAGGTAAATACTTCGCATCACTTTCTCTACCCCGAATGACATTACCGCCACCCACCACTAAAACTGCAAACAAACCCAAGCGCGCTTGGGTTTGAAATTCTGCTGCTAAAGCAGCTATAAGCGGCCAGTTCCACTGACAATCATCAGTCATCATTTTACCTGATAACTTGATAACAATATTTTGTGGCGCCGCATAGGGCATAAATTTTAACTTAGAGAATAACGCACGAAACGATTAATGCGAATGTTTTCACCAATCTTAGCAATATTATCAGTCAATAACTTTTCTATAGTTTGAGTATCATCTTTGATATAAGGCTGTTTTAAAAGAGTAACATCAGCATAAAATTTTTGCAATTTACCTTCTACTATTTTATCTATCATTTCCGCCGGCTTACCTTCATTCTTAAGCTGCTCCATATAAACATCCTTTTCTTTAGCAATCACATCTTCTGGCACATCCTGGGGAGAAATATACTGCGGGTCAGTAGCGGCAATCTGTAAAGCCAGCTCATGAACAAAATTCTTAAAATCTTCGTTCTTGGCGACAAAATCAGTTTCACAACCCACTTCTAATAATACACCGACCTTGCCACCGGGATGAATATATGCGTCCACCAATCCTTCTTTGATTTCTCTATCCTGTTTTTTGCTGGCAATTTTTTGACCCTTCTTTCGTAACCAAGCCAAGGCTTTATCATAATCATTATCATTTTCTGCCAAAGCCTGACTACAATCATTGATACCGGCACCAGTAGCGGCGCGTAATTTTTTTATCAATTCCATAGACATAATAAAAAATTTAAAGTTTAGAATTCAAAATTTATAATTGTAAATTGAAAATTAGAAATCTTCAAACTGATTAACTTATTTACTATCCTCCGCTTTCTTAGCACTGGTCGGGACTGCATTCTTCTTCCCCGCTAAACAAGCATCCGCTACTAAATTTGTTAATAAATCAATTGATTTTACCGCATCGTCATTTCCTGGTATTGGCCAATCTATTTTAACTGGATTGACATTAGTATCACAAATAGCAATAACCGGGATTCTCATCTTATTAGCTTCGTATAAAGCAGTTTGGTCTTTCTTGATATCAGCAATAAATACAGCCTGAGGTAATTTTTCCAAATTCTTAATGCCTTCTACCATTTCGCGCAATCTTTCCATTTCTCTTTCTTTTTCCAAAGCTTCTTTTTTGGTATAACGAGACCATTGGCCACTAGCCCGCTCCTCTTCCATACGCTTTAACTTCTTGGGCAAATTCACAATATTATCAAAATTTGTGAAAGTACCACCCAGCCAACGGGTATTAATATAAGGCATCTCCGCCTTTTGTGCCGCTTCTTTGATGATAGCCTGTGCTTGTTGTTTACTAGAAACAAAAAGCACAACTCCATTGCGTGAAGTTATGTCTTGAACAAAGCGTAATGCTTCGCCCAACTTTTGTTGGGTCTTTTCCAAGTCAATAATGCTAATCCCCTGTTTTACCCCAAAAATATAAGGCTCCATATTTGGATGGCGCTTGGACTTGGTGTGGCCGAAATGTACCCCGGCCTTAAGTAGATCAATAAGCTCTACTACGGGCATTTGTTTAGTTGTCATATTTTTCCTTTTTACCGCCATTTTGACACTGTTTGCGGCCGCGAACCAAGTCAAGCTTGGACCGAGGATGGTCGCTGGCCAAAATGTGTGAATTAATTAGCACAGCTATGCTAACATAATATTATATTTTTGGCAAGATGCTCGAATTTCAACCTTCAAGGTTTAGACCTTGAAGGTCGGAATAGCGGTGACAACTCACAATGTGATCATTTACCATACCTATGCCCTGCATAAAAGCATAACAAATGGTAGTACCAACAAATTTAAAACCACGCGCTTTTAAATCTCTGCTCATGGCATCAGATTCTGAACTATACGTCGGTATCAGCTTCATATTTTGCCATTTATTTATCTTAGGTTGACCGCCGGTAAATTGCCAGATATAACGACTAAAAGTATTAAATTCTTGTCTTATATCCAAAAAGCGCTGGGCATTATTAATGGTAGCTTGAATTTTCAAGCGATTGCGTATGATACCGGTATCTTTTAACATTGACTCTATTTTGCGTTGCTTAAACTGGGCCACTTTATTAAAATCAAAATCAGCAAATGCCCGAGCAAATCCCTGCCGCTTACGCCATATAATATTCCAGCTTAAACCAGCTTGAAAAGTATCCAGCACAAAAAATTTAAAAATATCACGATCGCGCCGCACCGGCACGCCCCAAATTTTATCATGATAAGCTATCATTTCATCATTTATCTCACACCAAGGACAACGTTTTATCATAGAAAGACGCTAATATTGAACAACTCTAATATAACATAATAGCGTGGACTAAACCACTCTAATTTGTTAAACTATGAACATGCTAAATCATCAAAATCTTTTTTTTTGGAAATAGCTGACAAATTTTTGGAGCCTGCTGAATTTTGTTAATCAGCGATAATTCAATGCTCAGGCCAATCTCAATCCTCAAAACTAAATAAACTTACTACTTAAATAAACAACCCTTGACACTATGCCCCACCTCTGTTATACTGGCGACGCTTGCACGAATATCTAATTTAACCATTATTTTATGAAAAAAGATATCCATCCAGAATATTATCCTAATGCTAAGGTCACTTGTGCTTGTGGCAATAGTTTTACTGTTGGCTCTACTATCAAAGCAATCCATGTAGAAATTTGTTCTAACTGTCATCCTTTCTATACTGGTAAACAAAATCTAGTAGATACGGCTGGTCGGGTTGATAAATTTAAAAAACGCATTGCTCGCCAAACAGATGTTGCTAAAGAAAGAAAAGGTAAAAAAGCCAAGAAAATTAGAATAGCTGCCAAGCGTGCCGCTGAAGAAGCTAAAGAAAAATAACTTTTACTATCTAAAAAACCCTCGTTGGCCAACAGGGTTTTTTATTTTATAATAAAATTATGGATAAAAAATTACTCACCGAATACCAAACAAAAATAAAGAAACTGGAAGCTGATCTACAAAATCCAGACAATGTTAATGATAGCGCAAAATTGGCAGAATTATCCCAAGAGTATGGCAGAAGCAAAGAGATCAGTGCTGCACTATCTACTTATTTTGAAAAACAAGCAGCTCAAAGTGATCTAGAAAAGCAAGTCAATTCCGAACCAGATGAAGAAATGAAAGCCATGATCAATGATGAATTGGAAAAACTACACAAAGAATTACCCAGGCTAGCAGCAGAGATTAACCAAATGCTAATTCCATCAGATCCAATGGATAAAAAAAATGCCATTATAGAAATTCGTGCCGGTACTGGAGGAGATGAATCTGCCTTATTTGCCGCTGACCTTTGGCGCATGTATAGTCGCTATGCGGAAAAGCACAGCTGGAAAACACACATTGTAGCTGCCAATCGTACAGAATTAAATGGCTACAAAGAAATCATTGTCGAAATTATTGGCAATGGTGCTTATGGTCGTCTCAAATATGAAAGTGGGGTTCATCGTGTGCAACGCGTACCCGAAACAGAAAAATCTGGACGTATTCACACCTCTGCAGCTACTGTGGCGGTTTTGCCGGAGGCAGAAGAGATAGACATAGAAATCAATCCCAAAGATTTGCGCATTGATACCTTTTGCGCCGGTGGACACGGTGGTCAAAGCGTCAATACTACTTATTCAGCAATTCGCATTACTCACCTACCCACCAATATAGTTGTTTCTTGTCAAGACGAACGTAGTCAACAACAAAATAAACTGAAAGCAATGCAAGTACTACGTTCTCGTTTATTAAAAAAAATAGAAGATGACAAACATCAAGCTGAAGCTGCCTCGCGCAAATCTCAAGTTGGCAGCGGCGATCGCTCAGAAAAAATACGTACCTATAACTGGCCGCAGGATCGTGTCACTGACCATCGTATAAAATTAACTGTACATAATCTAAATAATATCCTAGACGGCAATCTGGATGAAATAATAGATGCCCTTTACCAAGCTGACCATGCCTCTGACAATAACTAAAGCATTACGCTATGCCAACAAAAATTTGACCAGCCCAAAATATGGCTTAGATGCCGAGCTTATTTTAAGCAAAATTATCAAGAAACCGCGCAGCTATGTACTGACGCATACAGAAAATCAGCTAAATTTTTTACAGAGCTGTTTTTTTTATTACCTACTAAAACAAAGAGCAAAAGGCAAGCCACTAGCTTATTTATTAGGTAGGCAAGAATTCTATGGTAGAGATTTTCTAGTTAATAAGCATACTCTCATCCCCCGTCCGGAATCTGAATTATTTATTGATGAATTAAAAAAAATTAATCCAAAAAAAACCAATATTATAGATATTGGTACTGGCTCCGGCTGTCTTATCATAAGCGCCGCCCAAGAGCTACCTGACAATAATTTTTTTGCCACTGATATATCAACTCAAACTCTAAAAATAGCTAAACAAAATGCCGGACTACATAAAGTCAATATAAATTTTATATCAAGTGATTTACTGGCGAAGATCAATCATAAAATAATATCTCAAGCCATTATCATCGCCAATTTACCCTATCTCACCGCCGAGCAATTGGACGAGCCAACTATCAAATACGAACCACGCCAAGCTCTTTATGGCGGCGCGGCTGGCCTTATGCTTTATCATCAGCTACTAGTCCAAATCAAAGCGCTGGCCACCTTACCGCAATATTTATTCATAGAAATTGACCCCAGACAAAACAAGCAATTATGCACGACTGTCACTAAATTATTCCCGGGCATTACTATTGATATTATTAAGGACTTAGTCGGCCAGCCGCGCCTTTTGAAAATAAAATTTGACAAGCCTTAAATTTATCTATACGCTAACTATACAACCAGCGTATAATACGCTATGGAGGCGCACATGAACAATCGCAAACCAACCGATTCTTTGCCGCCTAGCTTGCAAAAAATCAAAGACAAGATTGAAGAATATAATGACGCATTACCCTATTATCTACGACTAGTCATCACTGACAAAAAACAAGGCCAACGTTTTATAGTCGGCGGCGTTGCCAGCGAACCAGAATTTATAGCCACTACCGTCCGATTTAAAATTATTCTCCCCGATCTGATGGCTAAAACAACACACAAAAGTATCCAAGTAGAAACAATCCCCTTGGCAGATATTCAATCAATGCTATTTACTCCCAAAGCAATAGCAGAACAAAGAATCAAACAAACTACTTAAATAAAAAACCCCCGATCATCTTAACAACGATCGGGGGTGATTTTTTTTATACAGCCTACATGGTGAAAGTAAGCTGAATTTTTGCCATTTTTGCCATGCTGTCATAATACAACTTGGCAAAAGACTGCTTGGCATATTGCCAAGTAAAGCCATTTAAACAATGCACTCGTCCCTCATAGTCAACTTGATTCCACCAGTAAACATTGGGGAATAGTTCAATCTCCAACAGCGCAGTGCTATTGGCTAAGCTACTACGATTAGCCAGGCCAGCGCAAAATCGGAAATGACGATCGGCGTAGATCTTCATATAATTAAACATGAGACCCTGACCGGCATCCTTTTCCCAAAATACAGCCACTGGACCATAACCAATGGTCGCAGCCATCTGCTCTTGACCATAATAGGCCAGACGCGATAGCCACTTACCGGTTGAGACTTTTACCATCGCACCCGTGCCATAAACAGAAAACCCGTTTAACGTAGATGCATAACGAGTGGCATGAAGTAATTTCTGGCTATCGTACAGATAAGCCACTGGCGCCAAGTATTTACCAGCCACCACATCCAGATTACTCCAGCCAAAGTCATATGATAACGTCAGATTGGCATAAGTCATGACCTGGCTAGCCGCATCGTACTCAAATGCAACTTTACTTTGCTGCATTTGTTGAAACATGCCAATACGCGCCCGGAGCACTGTAAACTGCTGACCCTGGGTAGTGGGCACATCCATAGCCGCATAGCCATAAAAAGACTGCGCTATGGCGCTACTAACACCACTCAATAGAACAACCAGAGCGATCAAACGTTTCATTTCCCCTCCTTTTTTAGGTTAAAACGATTTTTTTAAATAACAATTATTCAATAATAACACATTTATATATTTCTGTCAAGGCCAGCTATAAATAACAAAAAACTCCCGTGTTTTAGGAGTCTTATTTTTCTCTATACTTTTTCTATTCCTGTTCTAAAGCTGTATAGCCATTTGGTGCAAGTTTGGTCCAGTCCAAATTAGGGCAACTGCCATTACCATGGGACACATTATCACCCTCAAAACGCACCACCTGAAAAACATAAAAAGGCTTTGCGCAACCATATTCACCAGCGTCAAATTTTTTATAGCGATAATAATAAACTTCATCGTTCTTCGGATCAAAAGGTACGGCCTTTAAATAACCAGCGCTAACTAATGAAGACAAAAAATTTGCCCCACCCTGAGATGTATCATTGCTATAATCCCAACCATCACTATCATCATCTACAACTGCTGGATAAGATCCATTTTGTAGATAATAATAATCCAAAGCCTTCACTATAGCCTGCGCATCAGCCTGACGACGAATATCACGAATAGAGCTCCAACGTTTACTCATATAACCAGCGCCAAAAATAACAGTCACAATCATAAACAAAATAATTAAGATTTTACTAATTATTTGGCTGGTAGCTAAATTCTTTTCCATGCTTTTATTATACTGAAAAAAACATTATCCAACAACTAAGGCAACCATTCTGGTTGTAAATAAGAAGGAATAATATTAAACCACACCAAACCTGGGCGTAAAGCTACCAAATGATCACCTTGCCACAATGATAATACATCATTGTGGCTAGCTCTACGCCATGTCAATTCTTGTTTTTGTCCATCTGCCAATAACCAGGCCGATCCCTTCCCTATTGTATCAATAGCTAGCCTTTCCTTATCTATCATAGAAGTTTCCATAAACAGTACTACGACGTTTTTTACGTCAATATCTTCCACTCTACCCCCTACTTGACGTTGCCAATTGTTAGTAAACCGATCATAAGTCCAAACAACAGTTGTGCTTTGCAAAGGATAGGGAATCAAAAGACTACTTGCATTATTTGGACGCCAACGCAACTCTAGCTCTGCTTGCCATCGCCAACCACTCAGGGGCAAACTATTGGCAGAAAATTTATCAAGAGCTAAGTGAATGTGTTGTCGATCGCTAAACAGATTGTGCGGCGAAACATATTCGTTATCACGATAAAAATATATCCCTTGGTAACCAATCTCATCTATATTGGTAAAATGCCAAACTTGCTTAGCCAATTGGTTTAAAGCCTGCGGACTACCGCCAGCATGCCAATACCATCCACCCCAACTGTTTGCCAAATCCAAAAAATACGGCCGCGCTGAACGTATCGGCCCGACTTTGCTGGGCAGATTATCCCGATTATAAACCGCCATCAATCTGGTCATACCACCCTCCACCAATGCTTCATAAACAAATTGGGCTGATGATAAACCCAATTGCGGTCTAGCCTCCGGCGTATTGTCCAACATAATACTTATCCATTGACCACTAATATTTTCTGTACTACCAAAATTTTTTGGTAATGGCTCTACCATTACCAACGATGCTGTTTGATGGCGCCACAAATAAAGTGCTAGCATTATCCATGCTAGCACTAAAATCGTAAATACTATCCAAAAAATTTTTGAACCAGTTTGCGTCATTTTACTTAAGATTTTTCAGCGGGAGAATCATCACCCTCTGTTTTTTTCGCAGCGGTTTCTTCTTTTGATTCATCACCTTCCTGATCAGCCCCCTCTTCAGCGGCCCCTTCTTCTTCCTCACTAGTTTCTACCTCTTCCACACGCGGTGGTGTAGCAGAGGCAACTACTTGTTCAGGATCAGTCAAAACTTCAACATTAGCTGGCACAGCAATAGATGAAACGTGAATAGCTGTATCAAAATCTTCAATACTACTAATATCTACCTTTACTTCATGAATCAAATTTTCAGGCAAACAACGTATATCAATACTATCAATTGCGTGTAGCAAAGTACCGCCCAAAGATTTTACTGCTGGCGCCTCGCCATAGAGATGAATTGGTATACTGACTTCCACCGGCTTGTTCAAATCTGGTTTATATAAATCCAAATGCACGATTTTATCACTCACCGGGTCGGTCTGTAAATCCTTGATAATAACTTTAATATTATCCTTGTCACCAAGTTGGAGATTTATCAAACTAGAAGTGCCAGCCTCAGAAAATACATTGTCTGCTTGCTTGGCATCAAGCCATAATACGACATTATCTTGTTCCCAACCATACAATACAGCCGGGATCTTGCCTGCCAAACGACCGGCTTTTAAATCACCTTTAGAACCTTTTGGCCTAATTTCGGCCGCTAAATTATAATTTTTTTTCATATTTTAAAAGCTTTACTGCTAAAGCTGGTGGTGTATTTGGCATTAAGCCAAATCAGTGACAATATTAAAGCATGGTGAGCTGAAAAAGTCAAACCAAATAAAATACTAACTTTATTTTTAAGCCGCCGGAGTAAATAATTTTTCTCGTCTCTTAATAATAATACTTTGAATAATGCCCAAAGTTATAAAACTGGTCAGCATAGAACTACCACCGTAGCTGACAAAAGGCAAAGTAATGCCGGTAACTGGTGCCCAGCCAATATTCATAGCTATATTAATAATAACCTGCAAACAAAGATAAATAACAAATCCCAATACCAGCCAAGCAGCGAACGTACTACCACTATCCCGCACCAAAAGTGTCAAACGTATAAACAAAATCAAAAACAACCCCAAAAGCAACCAAGTCCCCCACAAACCAAGACTCTCAGCAATTACGGCAAATATAAAATCAGAGTATTGCTCCGGCAAAAAATTAAGCTGGCTCTGCGGACCCAATCCCAAGCCCCTACCCAAAACCTGGCCCGAACCAATCGCTATCATTGATTGTTGGACATTATAACCACTGCCCAATGCATCTTGTTCTGGTTGCAAAAAAGAAACTAAACGCGCCTGTTGATAAGGCAATAAAACAAAAAACCACAAAATCGCAGCACCCGCCACAAGCAAAGCCAATAAATAAGCAAAATAACGCCGAGGTAATTTTGTAAAAAATAATAAAACCAACCAAGTGCCAAAAATAACAGCCGCCGAACCAAAATCAGGTTGCATGGCCACTAACACAGCAAATAAAAAAACCACACCGCCACTGACAACAATTTGTTGCCACTGCGACAATACGGTATCGCGTTCTGTAAAATAATGTGCCAAAAAAATAATCACCGCTAGCTTAGCCAACTCGGATGGCTGAAAGGTTTGTCCACCGATTTCCAGCCACCCCGTCATGCCGCGGATCGGCTCTGCAAAAAATAAAACTAGCAATAATAAAAACAAAACTATTCCCAGCCAAACTTTATAATAATTTTTTAACCAACGATAATCTATAAAAGAAAGCAAAATAGCCAAAATAAAACCAACTATTACAAATATTAGCTGGCGCACAAATAAATTATTTAAATTAAAAGACTGGCCAATATTTAAACTGTATAAAGCCGTTAATGAAAATAATGATAATAAAGCAATGTTTAAAAAAAGAAACCAATCTATTTTTTTTGACCAAACAAGAATACTATGCCACATAAACTACTGCTTTAGAGCTGAGCTATCATATACATTTACCAAGGGTATGACCTGTAATTTAGAAACATTTGGCAAGCGATTGGACCAATCTACTGATACTTGTTTTTCAGCCAAACTATCTAAGAAGGGCAAACTAATATAATTAAACCCGACTATATTATTGCCATTAAACAATATAACTTGAAAAGCCGGCTCCCACCAGCTATAGATAGTTGGATTTTTTACTTGCCAAACCGCCCGACCTTGTGCGGCGCTGCCAGATGATAACTGATTGGCCGTAATAAATTCTTCATTACTGATCAATAATGTAGGATCAGGCAAATCTGCAGATTTTTTCAGACGCCGCCAATTCAAATCCTCTATTTGCAAAGTTGCGCTTCTACCAATATTAGCAACATTCAAAGCAAATAAATAAATTTCTTGATTGGGTAAAATAAATGCGGTATCACTGGCAGTGCGTTGGCCACCAGCTAAAAGAAAATGATAGGTCAAGCTATCCACTCCCCATTCATCATTAGGGTTAAACACGCGAGCGCCAATATCGCTACGACCATCACCGACAGACAATACTATGGGATTGTCCCACTGCACAGGCTGTGGCTGATGCTGGGCATTATAATCTATCCAATTTATATAATTAGGGTTATCCTGACTCAAATTAATAAACTGATTATAATTTGTAATATACCTAATCAACCCAATAACAAACCAAGCGATTAAAATAATATCCAAAGCAATAAACAAGAATAATCCAATTTTTTTGAGCCGCTTCTTGTGCAATAAATACCAATAAGCCCAACGCAATTGTCGATCTGATAAATTGTTATTTGATCCTTCCATAGATAATTATATTTTAACCTGAATATAGGGGTTTGTCCACAGGCGGTCCATTGTGTTATAATATAGACGCCTAAAAATTAGGGTTATAAAAATATGTTGGAAACATCCAAAGACTTATTAAACATAGTTATCGCCTTCTGCATACTATGGTTTACTGTTTTTATATGTTGGTTTATTTATTATGTAGTGAATATTATGCGTAGAGTTTCCGACACCATGGATCAAGTAGCTAAAATGTCTGCTAGTATCAATGATTTTTTTGGCGCTGCAAAACTTAAAATGGAACAGGCTACCTCCTACCTACCGCTATTGTTTGAAGGTGTTGAGCACCTAACCAGTTATTTCAAAGGGAAAAACAAAACTGCCAAAACTGAAAATAAAAAAACGCAAAGAAAAAAACAAAAGAGCTAATTGTTTAATTTGACAATTGGTTTTTTAATAAATTATAAAATTTTATAATTGGGTATTGCCCAATTTTTTATTCAAAATGTCTTTTGTTCACCTACATGTCCATAGCCATTACTCTTTACTAGATGGCTTAGGTAAAATTGATGATTTAATACAAGCAGCCAAGGATATGGGCATGCCAGCTTTGGCTTTGACTGATCACGGCGTTATGTATGGTGCGGTAGAATTTTATCAAAAAGCTATCAAAGCAGGCATCAAACCTATTATTGGCGTGGAAGCTTATATTGCCCCTCACGGACATGAGAAAAAAAGACCAAAGGTAGATGATAAATATAATCATTTAATCCTTTTAGCGACTAACAATACCGGTTATACTAATTTATTAAAGCTGACCTCTATCGCTCACCTAGAGGGATATTATTATAAACCTCGTATTGATTGGCAATTATTAGAAAAATACCACGAGGGAATAATTGCGCTATCTGCTTGTCTTACCGGACAAGTGCCACAACTAATTAAAAATAAAAAATTTAAAGAAGCTCGCGTCATGGCTCAAGCCTACCGCGACTTATTCGGAGCAGAAAACTTTTTTCTGGAGCTACAAGACCATCCCAATATCAAAGAATTGAAATTAGTAAATGCAGAGCTGATAAAAATTAGCCGAGAATTAGACATCCCCTTAGTCGCCACCAATGATGTACACTATATCAAACCAACCGACAATACCGCACACGATGTATTGATTTGTTTACAAACCAAACATAAACTAAATGACACAAATCGCTTATCCTATATGGATAATGATTTTTCTTTACGCAGCCCGCAACAAATGCAAGCCAGCTTTGTTGATTATCCGGAAGCAATCAAAAATACCTTGAAAATTGCAGAGAGATGCAATGTTACCTTAGATTTTGACACTATTCATTTACCCCATTTTGAATTACCAGCCAATGCCACGGCCGATGAATGGTTAGAAAAATTATGTCGTGAAGGCATATCTAAGCGCTACGGGGACAAGCCATCGTCGGCAGTAGAAAAACGCTTGCAATATGAACTTGATATTATAAAAAAAACCGGATACTCTTCTTATTTTTTAATTGTACAAGATTTTATTAATTGGGCTAAAAATAATAATATTGTAGTCGGCCCAGGACGCGGTAGTGCGGCCGGTAGTATTGTTTCCTATTTAACTGGTATCACCAATATTGATCCTTTGCACTATGATCTCATATTTGAACGTTTCCTAAATCCAGATCGTATTTCAATGCCTGATATTGATACGGACTTCTCCGACATTGGTCGTGATCAAGTCATACGTTATGTAGCGGATAAATATGGCCATGATCGTGTTTCTCAAATTATAACTTTTGGCACCATGGCGGCACGTGTAGCGATCCGAGACGTAGGCCGAGTAATGGGCTATAGCTATGGCTATTGCGATCGTATCGCCAAATTAATACCAATGTTTCGTTCTTTACAGCAAGCATTAGACGATGTTCCTGAATTAAAAGACATGTACAAGAACGATCCTGAAGCAACTCAGCTAATTGACATGGCAAAACGTCTAGAAGGCATAGCTCGTCATACCTCCACCCACGCCTGCGGAGTTTTGATCACTAAAAATCAATTAACTGATTATGTGCCTTTACAACACGCAAGTTCTTCTGACGATACTGTTGTTTCACAATACTCATTACATCCGGTAGAAGATTTAGGACTTCTCAAAATGGATTTTTTGGGTCTAAAAAATTTAACTCTCATAGAAACTACGGTTGAAATTATTGATAAAACTATAGGAGAAAAAATAGACATTGACAAAATCCCTCTGGACAATAAAGCTACCTATCGCCTGTTCCGCCGCGGTGATACTACTGGCGTGTTTCAATTTGAATCCGCTGGCATGAAACGCTATTTAAAACAATTAAAACCAAATGAGCTGGAAGATATTATTGCTATGGTAGCGCTCTATAGACCGGGCCCCATGGAGCTTATACCTGATTATATTGCTTCTAAGCATGGTCAAAGAGAAACCACTTACCTACACCCCCTACTCAAACCGATTTTGTCAAAAACGCATGGTATCATTATCTACCAAGAACAAATTATGCAATTGGCCCGCCAACTAGCCGGTTTTACCTATGGTCAGGCCGACGTATTGCGTAAAGCAGTTGGTAAAAAAATAAAAGAATTATTACAGCAACAAGAAAAGAAAATGGTAGACGGCATGATTGCAAATAATATTAAGCCAGCTATCGCCAAGCGTATCTGGGAATTTATTCTCCCTTTTGCCCGTTACGGTTTCAACCGATCACATGCCGCTTGCTATGCTCTCATCGCCTATCAAACTGCCTACCTAAAGGCCAATTACCCCGCTCAATTTATGGCGGCTTTACTTACTTCTGATCTTGGTAATACAGATAAAGTAGCACAAGAAGTAGCCGAATGTGAAAAAATGGGCATCAAGGTTTTGCCCCCTGATATTAATGAAAGTTTTCGTATTTTTACTGTTGTGGTAGATGACAACTTCCCCAAAAAACCGCATATACGTTTTGGTTTAGAAGCTATCAAAAACGTTGGCCACAATATTGCCAGCGCTATCATTCATGAACGCAAAGCCAATGGTCAATTTACTAATCTAGAAGATTTTTTAGTACGAGTAACTGATAAAGATCTCAATCGCAAATCAATGGAAAGCCTCATTAAGGCTGGGGCTTTTGATCAACTAAATGACAGACAAATATTGCTGGACAACTTAGATAAAATACTCAACTTCTCCCGCCGACACAATCACAATGAAAGCCAAAGCAATCTTTTTACCGACACGCCATTGATGGTTCATCCAAAACTCAACCTTGAAGAAAAGAACCAGGCTAGCAAAAAAGATAAATTAGCTTGGGAAAAAGAATTTTTAGGCATGTACATATCTGATCACCCCATGAACGCCTATCAGCATCAATTAAATAACGATTTTACAAATTGCCAAGCAATACACCAAGGGAAAAATCGCCAATCTATAAAAATAGCTGGCATTATTACAAATATAAAAAAAATTATCACTAATAATGGTAAGCCTATGTTATTTGCCGGGCTAGAAGATAATAGTGGCGGCGTAGAAATCATTGTATTCAATGATCAATTAGAAAATAGCTTGGGTCTTTGGGAAGAAGGAAAAGTAATTAAAGTACAGGGTCGTATCTCAAATAAAGACGGTGCAAATAAAGTGGTATGCGAACGAGCTGCTATCTTAGAACTAAGAAGATCTGATCAAAGTATCACTGATTCACCACCAACTAATTCCCTACTGACTATTGGCTTACCTAAACAACTAAAAAAAGCAGCCATTGATAATATCAAACAAATACTATCAAACCATCCCGGCAAAACCTCCGTGCAAATTAGTATCAATGGTAGCGGCAAAGTAAACCCAACATCTTACAAAGTTGATGTTCATCCGGAATTATTAAATAAATTGGCTAAAATTGTTGGTCAAGATCATCTGTCTCTGGACAATTAATGTTTTTTATTCTATATTATCAATAGTTCATTTTTGATTTATACATATGCCTAAGCTAACTAAAGACGACAAAAAAATAGATCTAACAGGTGGGAAAAAAAATAAGAAACAAGATAAAGCCGCTATAAAAAAGATAACTAAAGACGCTGCCCTAGCCGCCGTAAAGGTAAAACTAAGCCCTGCCAATAAAGACAATAATTACCTGCCCGCTTCGTATAAAAAGATTTTGGCCTTGATAATAATAGGTGTTATTATCTTAGGAATTTTTATTTTTCATTATTCCTTTGCCGCTGCCAAAATTTTTATATTGCCCCAATACAGCGAGCATCCCATCTCATTCTCCACTCAAATAGTTAGCCCAGATTATCCCAATATTGATCAATCTCAAGATGCTTTAATCGGACGCAAACTTAGTACAACTATCAATAAAACCGCTACTTATTCAGTCAGTAAACAAACAGAAAATAGCGATAAAGCCGGCGGTAATATAACTATTATCAATAATTACAGCAAAGACCAACCATTGATTGCTACTACCAGACTACTGACAAATGATAATAAATTATTTCGCCTCACCGAAACAATAGTAGTGCCGGCGGGCGGTCAAATAACAGCCCCCGTTCAAGCGGATAAAGTGGGCGACGAATATCTTATTGGACCAACTCATTTTACAATGCCTGGCCTATGGGAGGGTTTACAAGACAAAATTTACGCTCAAAGTGATCAGTCTATGACCTATCAAACATTGGAATACTATAATCTATCTGAAGCTGACCAAAAGCAAGCCTACGCCGATCTTAAACAGCAAATAATAGAGGAAGCGTTGGCGGAATTTAAAACTAAAAAAACTGATAATGAATTTATAAACCCCGACGCCCTCATCACTAAAGAAGTAAGACATAGTTACTCACAGCCCATTGGCGCTAATGTACCAGAATTTGACTTAGAATTAGAAATGTTAATTACTACTATTACCTATGACGAACAAAAATTATTAGATAAAATAGCGAGCGATATTGATATTCTCTCTGAGCAAAATAATGGCTTGATAAAATTTTCTAACAATGATATTACCATCACTATCAGCGAAGCCACCGGCGATAATCCTAATATCATAGGCAATATTCAAGGAAAATATACTATCCAGCTGGCTAATCCTGACATTGATATAGAACAGATTAAAGGTAAAGATAAAGCTACGGCTCTAAAGTACTTAACCCAATTGTCTGGGGTAGCCAATGCTTCTATTCAATTGCAGCCATTTTGGCTAAAAAATATCCCCACGCTTGACAATCACATTCACATTATATTAAATAAAGATTAGGAGAGTGATTGCTCGATCTACCAAATCGAGGCATCCGACGCGATTATAATCGCCTAAACTCTCCCGCCAATAAAGCGTCGTCCCACGGGACGGAACAAGGGTGGAACCGCGAAACTGAAACCTTTCGTCCCTTGATTATCACTTTTTTGTGATAATTTAAGGAAGGAAGGTTTTTTTAAATTAAATACTTACAAACCAAACATATGTCAGATAAACCAGATATAAATACCATTCGTCACTCTACCGCCCACCTCTTGGCGGCGGCTATTCACCAGCTCTATCCAGAAGCAAAATTTGGTGTTGGTCCGGTGGTAGACAATGGCTTTTACTATGATATTGATTTGGGAGATAATAATTTATCCACTGCTGATTTTACTCGCATTGAAAAGATCATGCGCCAGATGATAAAGAAAAACATCCCCTATATCAGAGAGGAGCTAGCTTTGGACAAAGCTATAAAATTTTTCCAAAAAATAAAACAACCCTTTAAAGTAGAACTATTGAAAGATTTAAAAAATAAAGGCACCACTGCCGTGGATGGCGAAGCAGAACCTTTGAAAGCGGATGAACCGGTTTCTATCTATCACAGCGGTGATTTTGTTGATCTATGTCGTGGCCCACATGTCAATTCTAGCTCCCAACTAGGTATTTTTAAACTCACTAAAGTAGCAGGGGCATATTGGCGTGGTGATGATAACAACTCCATGCTCACTCGCATCTATGGTGTTGCTTTTACCCGACAAAAAGAACTAGATGATTATCTGCTTATGATGGAAGAGGCACAAAAACGTGATCATCGCAAATTGGGCAAGGAATTGGACCTGTTTACTTTTTCAGAAATGGTAGGCAGTGGGCTTCCGCTTTATACACCCAAAGGAACCTGGCTACGTCTGGCATTAACCAACTATATAGAAGAAATACAAACTCGTCATAACTATACTCAAGTCTGGACGCCCCAGCTGGCCAAGGCAAAGCTTTTCCAAACCTCGGGTCATTATGATAAATATAAAGACGATATGTTTCAGGTCATATCAAACTATTCTAAAGAAGAGTTTTTCCTCAAACCAATGAATTGCCCGCAGCATACGCAAATTTACGCCTCCCAACCTCGTAGCTACCGTGATTTGCCGCTACGTTATACTGATTTTGCCATGCTTTACCGTGATGAAAAACCAGGCGAACTAAATGGCCTGGCACGAGTCCGATCATTCTCTCAAGATGATTGTCATGTTTTCTGCCGAGAAGACCAAGTAGATAAAGAAATTGACATTGCCCTATCTATGATTAAGGAGGTTTTAAAAACTTTTGGTTTTACCTATCGCTATCGCCTATCAACACGCGATCCGCAACATCCGGAAAAATATTTAGGCGACCCAAAAACTTGGGATAAGGTAGAAAAATGGGCAGTCAAAATAATGAAGAGAAATGAAATAGATTACTATGATGGTCCGGGTGAGGCTGCCTTTTACGCTCCTAAGATGGACCTCATGGCCACTGATGCTCTGGGTCGTGAATGGCAACTTTCTACTGTACAGATAGACTATGTCATGCCGGAAAGATTTAATCTAGAATATACAGATAGCGATGGCCAAAAAAAACGCCCCATCATGTTGCATCGCGCTATTATAGGTTCGCCAGAAAGATTTTTAATGATCTTGATTGAGCACTATGCTGGCGCTTTTCCAGTCTGGCTAGCACCAACGCAAATTTCTCTATTGCCAGTCGGTAATGATCATATTGAATACTGTCAAAAATTAGCAGCTCGTTGGCAAGCGGATAAATTCAGGATCACTATAGATGATGCCAATGAAACCATCGGCAATAAAATTCGCAAAGCAGCGGCCGCTAAAATACCTTATGTTTTGGTCATTGGCGATAAAGAAATAAAATCAGATAAACTACAAGTACGCCTGCGTGATAAACGCGAATTACTCAGCATCACTGAAGCTGATTTTCGTCAACGAGTGCAACGGGAAATGTCCGGTCGCCGTGACCTATCATAATTGAATTTAAAGAAATAAGTGTGTTACAATATATTTAAGTTAACTATTAAATAAAACACATGAAAAAAATTTCTCTAAACAAGGCTATTTGGCTCACTATAGCTATTTTTGCGCTATTATGCGTAAGCATACCTATGAGTCAAGCAGCCACTGCTGATACTGCCATTAGCCAAGACCAAAGTGTCAGTGCTGAGGATTTAAACGTCTCAGTACCAGGTAATTTTTATTGGCTAAAACAGGCCTGGCGTGGCGTACAAAGAGTCTTTACCTTTGACCCTATTAAGAAGGCAGAACTAGACTTGACCGAAGCCAGTGAACAACTACTCAAAGCACAACAATTGGCTAATCAGTCTGACGACATTGCTATACAAGCGCGTTTTCAAAATAGCTTACAAAATTACGAAGAAAAAATTGCTAATATAGCCAAACAAAGCGCTCATTGGCAAACGGTAGATGAAAATAAAAAAGAAATGTTTTTAACTAAACTCAACGATCGCCAAATTAAACAACAAAAAGTATTAGAAAATTTGACTGACAAAGTACCAGAAGCAACATTGAATAATATCAAACAAGCCCAAGAACAATCTTTACAAAGCTGGGCAGAAGCAATGGACAAAATGTTGTCCAATCGGGAGAGAGTAACAGCTACCGTACAAAACGCCCTCCAAGCTCAACCCGGTAGCGATTTAAAAGACTTAAAAAATCTCACCATTATATCTGAGCTCGCAGATCAGCTGCCCACTGAAACTGCCGAACAACTCTGGCAAGTTAGAGACCAAGTAATGTCAGAGGTAAAAAATAAATTAGCAAATCAAGCAGCAGATTCACCATTGAATGAATATTTTGCCCAGATGAAGGGTGACCCAATTAGTCAGCTGAAAGTAGTTTCTGCTCTTGATCAGGCTGATGATTTACCAGTTGCTCTCAAAGAACACCTCAGCGAAGTAAAAAATCATATTCTAGGGCGCTTAGAAAATCGTTTATCTGCCGATGACAATACCGACGCCAATCGCGTCCTACAAAACTTGTCTAGCGGTGATGCTAACAATATTGATTTGATAGAAGAGCTCAAAAATAAATTACCCGCTGCGGTAAAAGCAAAAATAGGTAATGATCTAGATATGATGCAAACACGCAATCTAGAAAGAATGCAAATTGAGCTAGAGTCTGATAACCAAGATACCGCATCTTACCGCCTGCGATTGCAAGAAAAGATACAAACCCATGAACAAATAAAAAATATGTTGCAAAATAATCAAGCTCAAATAGAAGCGATGCCTAGCAGCAATAGAACCGGGGATAATTCATTTGCTAATACTAATGACGATAATAAAGCCACAGACGATAGTTCAGAAACATCTTATCAAGAAGATAGAGAAACTGATTGGGAAGATAATAGTCAAGAAGAACTGGATAATGATATAACGAACGGCCAAAATAGAGAAGGAATGGATGAGAGCGGCTCATCAAGAAAATAAAGATAGAAAAAACCCCTATCAGCGATTGATACGGGTTTTTTTATTTTTCCAATTGTGTTGTAAAAAAATGTGCAAATAAAAAGCTAGTTGCGGATTATTAGATAATCCGACTGGTAGATTGACAGTCCTGCCGTCATCATCTAGTAGCCGAATGATCAACAATTCTGGACACAGCTTTCTGACCTTCATTTCCTGCTCATCGCTATCAACCAAAGCAACGACTGCATGTAAAAGCTGCTTATCTAAAGCTTCTCTTTCAAAAGCGCTGCCAATCACTCGATATCCAAAATCTGATAACCTCATATGCCATAGTTCCCAAACAGTCTGATGCCGAACATCCAAGTAAATGGTTGGATATATTACCATGCTTTCCCCCCTTTTATATAACAATTAATGAACAAATTTTTTCTATAATACATCGTCAAGCTATTTTTGTCAAAAAAAAGAAGCTATCATGTTTGACACAATAACTTCTTATTGCATTGGTAACCAGATTAAAAAACCGCTGATCAACCAATATTCAAAAGTAGCTCGTAAACACCACCCTAATGACAGCCATAGCCAACCCCAAGGCAACTGCTCACGTGAATTTACATAGGCTGCCACACCAAACTTACCAAAAATAAAAGAGGCTGTCGTAGCCATCAATAATAAATAGTCCAAACGTACATACGCTTTGTGACTCATATCACCATTGGCTACTCGTAACCAACGAGCTAAAACATCATGCACCTTCTTTTGCCAGAAGGTTGTTTTCACCAAATACTTAATATAAAACACTTCCGAGCCAACTGCCAAAAAACCATACATCATAGCCACAAACATATAGATAGTCCAAAAACTACCCGCCCGATAACTCAAGGCCACTAAAGTCTCCACCACTGGCAACAAGGTTGATAATAATATAATTAACCAACCAACATTGATTAATTTAGCGTGCAAGATTGTTCCTCCTTATTTTTATTGTAATTTACAAGTTCGCTTTATATTATTATAATAACTACATTATGTCAAGAAAAAATAACAAATTAATAATAATACTAGGCCCGACAGCTAGTGGTAAAACGAACCTAGCTATAAAATTGGCCCGGCAATATAAAGGTGAAATTATATCTGCTGACTCAAGACAAATTTATCAAGAAATGGCCATTGGCACCGCTCAACCTAACAAAATTGAATTAGCCGCCGTCCCCCATCATTTAATAGCCAGCTACTTACCTAATCATGAATTTTCTCTAGCAAAATTTATAATAGTAGCCAATCAACTGATCAAAAAAATACAGCAAGCCAATAAACTACCTTTCTTGGTGGGAGGTACAGGTTTATATATATCTGCTATTGTTAATAATTATAAACTGCCAACCGGTCGACATGATAAAATTTTACAAAACCGGCTGGGCCGACAATCTGCTGACAATCTCTACCGCCAATTGCGGCAACTTGATCCTGATACAGCCGCCACAATAGACAAAAACAATATTCGTCGCTTGAGCCGTGCTTTGGCTTATGTTTTGGCAAATCAAAAATCTTGGACTAAACAACAGCAACATAGACCATCGCCCTATGATATTTTACAAATTGGGCTAAGGCTAGACTTGCCAACATTAGAAAAAAACATAGCTCAGCGCACTAAAGCTATGTTGACTCAAGGATTAGTCCAAGAAACGCGCACCTTATTAAAAAAGTATTCTCCTGACTTGCCTGCTTTGCAGACCATTGGTTATCAAGAAATCATATCTTATCTAAAAGGAAATATTGATAAAAAAACAGCAGAAAAAAATATCAATCTTCACACCCGCCAATATGCCAAACGACAGATCACTTGGTTTAAACGCGATCCACGCATACAATGGGTGTATAATTCAAACGAAGCCAATAAAATAGTGGCTAAGTGGTTACAAAACAAACCAGATACTAAATTATAGCCCCCAGTATTACACTTTATTTGCACGGTAATTTATATAAACAATACTATCAATATCTAGCCCAACGATATATAGTCAAACAATCATGTAAACACGGTCATTTATTGATAGCTGTGGGCGATGAGTTTAGAAAAACAAGGGATGTAGTAATAAAGGTAGGGGTAATAGATTGACTACAGGGCTCATAAAAACATCGTGAGACAGTCAAAATAGCGCTCTAAGACCTGCCAACAGTTGCTGAGCAACAAACTGACGGCAAACAAGGTAGTGCCTATCATAGCGGTTATTTTACCAAGCTGATCAATATAACGACAATCCTCTAAAACGTCCTCTTGGCATTGATGTTGCCCGCCATAATAATAGCGGAAAGACCGACAAAAATATAACTATATATCACCTAGAACTTTTTTCTATATTTTTTTTCCATTACTATTGAAAAAAAAATAACGGCTCCATCAATGAGCCTCTAATATTTTATACGATAATTATGATAAGAAATTTTGTCGGCCATCAAAAACTATTTCAACTTATCTTTAAAAATTTTAGCTAAATCCTGTGGATTGGCTTTTCCCTTGGTGGCTTTCATACCCAAGCCAATAAAAAATTGCAACAAAGATTCTTTACCCTGACGATACTCCTCTGCCTGCTCTGAATTTTCAGCAACAATCAAGTCTAATACTTTATCCAGCTCTTCTCCCGCCTCCATCTGGCCCAGGTCCTTGTCTTCCATCACATGCGTAGGATCAGCTCCACTCTTATACATTTCTGCTAAAATTGTCTGTGCCGCACTGCTATTCACTTTATTCTGATAAACCAAAGTAATAAACTCCGCCATATTCTCCGGTGTAATACTTATGTCAGTGATAGCCTGCTTATTAATCTTTAATAACTTAAATAATTCAGAGCTAATCCAATTAAAAGCCAACTTGACGATTTTTTTTCTATTGTCTTGCCAGATCGTTTCACTATCCCCTTCAATTTCTGTTGTCAGCCAATCACGCAACTCGCTTACCACGTGTTCAAAATAGTCAGCTACCGCTTTATCATCTACTAACAAATTTATATCAGACGTCGGCAAGCCATATTCAGCGGCAAAACGATCTCGCTTATCAGCCGGCAACTCAACCAACAGCTTACTGATCTCCCGCAACATACCAGAACTAATTTCCAACAGTGGTAAATCCGGCTCAGGAAAATAACGATAATCATCCGAATCTTCTTTCACGCGCTGCTCATATGTGCGTCCTTCATGTTCATTCCACCCGCGCGTGGTTTGTACAGTAGGCGGATTACCTTCTAGCCACAACTGTTTTTGTCGTTCTACTTCATAAGCTAAGGCTTTGGCAATAAAACGAAATGAATTAATATTTTTTATCTCTGTTTTAGTAGCTAATTCTTTCTGTCCACGGGGGCGCAAAGATATATTTGCATCGCAACGCAATTGGCCTTTTTCCATATCAGCATCAGAGATACCCAGATAACGAGCTATTAACCTCAATTCTTGAACATAGGCTTTCGCTTCCTCAGGACTACGTAATTGCGGCTCTGACACAATCTCTACCAATGGTGATCCTGAACGATTATAATCAACCAAAGTCGCATCATCAGTATGTATATTTTTAGCAGCATCCTCTTCTAAATGCAAACGAGTGATACCAATTTTAGTTTGCTCACTACCCACACCGATCAAAATATAACCGTGCTCCCCTACTGGCTGATCCAACTGAGAGATCTGATAACCCTTCGGCAAATCTGGATAAAAATAATTTTTGCGATCAAATTTCAACTCTTTATTAATATCCATGTGCAAAGCCAAGGCCATCATGATAGCCCAATCCAAAGCCTGTTTATTGAGCACCGGCAAGGTGCCAGGATGACCAAGACAAACCGGACAAATGTGTAAATTAGCCGCGATCGGATCAGTAGCATTGGCGCAACTACAAAACAGTTTAGACTTAGTAGCCAACTGTATATGAGTTTCAATACCGATAATAATGTCAAATTCCATAAGGCTAAACACTAATAAAGGGTTTTTTGATTAAACGATGCCAATCCTTTTGATAAATACGATGTTGTTTATTAAACTCAGTAATAGGGGTAATGGGCAAATTATATCTAGCTAATAATTCACATAATTGCTGACGTAATTTTTTTTGCGCTGATTGGCTAAAACGACCATCCACTAACTTGCTCAATTTGATTATCAAGCCAAAACCACGCACATTTTCTAAGGTAACTGCTAATCCTCGCCAACGCCAAACTTGAATTTTTTTCTGATAACGACATATTACCTTAAACTTTAAAATGTGTAGTATTTCCAATAAATCATCGGCATCAGATGCTTGTCCCAATACTTCCATAATACTCCCCTCACCTTGTGTATACGCAGGCAGCTTATAAACCAACTTGAACTCCACATCGCTAGCCAATACATATAAGCGTCCTCGCTGACACGACAAAACATTACTTTCCTGCGATTCTTTAATCAATAATTTACCTTGTCTACTCAAATAAGCCTTGATTTTCTTGAAGCCCTGCGGTTTTATAAAACTACGCACTTTAATTTCATTCAACATATCACTATTTTAACACATTTTTTAGAGAAATAACATGAGCATAAACTAAAATATCATATTTTGTGATAAACGAAAACAAGGCCTATGCAAACCTTGTTTTCTTGTTAGTAAAATTTACTAATTTAGCGGGAATCGCGCATTGGTCTGGCTTCACTGACCTTGACGGAACGACCCTCAAGTTCTTTGCCATCCCACATTTCGATAGCTGCTTTGGCTTCTTCCGGAGTAGACATAGTAACAAAACCAAAACCTTTTGAACGGTTAGTAGCTCTATCCATGATAACCACGGCGTCTTCCACGGTACCAGCCTGGCCAAAAGCCTCAGCTAGACCTTCTTTGGTAGTTGAATAAGCCAAACCACCAATGAATAATTTCTTTTCCATGTGAAAAATATTATCTTTTTTATTAAGGCGCAAGTCGACCTTCCATAAAAACACGCTTATTGGCATTGCCGACCGCACAGTTTGTCGGTGTTGCCGCGGATCATAGGAATTTACTTACGGCTAGAATTATACACTATTTATACTTTTTGTCAATAGATGGATAAATTAATACTGGCTAGCGTCATAAGCCCATTGTATGAGTGCCTGACGCTGACGTCGACGACAAGACATATCGCCTGCTGGACAATTTTTCTTGATTTGCGCTACATGACGTCGCATCATCCGCCAACGTTTAATCTGCCGTTCATCATCCGCACTACGTCGCCCCCTATAATAACGACAATACCACTGAAACCAACCCCGCGGGTCTTGGGGATGAATCCAGTCATTTTTTTGCCAATATGACAATGGCATACTAGCCTTGATACGATAATAATTTAAATCACAATTGGGTTTGGCCTGGGAAAAACGTGCGGTTTTGAACCAACTACAGGGAAATTCTTGCTGACAATCACGCATATAGCGACCACAAAAAACACCCAAAGACAACATTTGTTTGGGTGTTAACTCTGGTTTAAAATCTGGAGAAAAATTTCGCCCGCTCGGTTCCGTGAGCCAATAGCTATAATGCTGTTGCATCTTATCATGAACAACCACTTTAATAGGCTGGCTCCGTGACATAATAATTTACTTAGGCAAAACTTTAAACCAATGGCGCTTGCCTACTTTAATCTCTAAACCAGTAGAATCAATTTGAATGGTTTCTTCCCCATCGGTTTTGGCCTGACCGGCAACTTTAACAGCCTTTTGCTCTATTAAACGACGGATATCACTATTACTTTTGTCCGCTTGATCAAAACAACTACGCACAATATCATAAACCGTGGCGCTGGTCTGACCCATTTGAATTACCGGAATATTTTTAGGCGTTTGCTGTTGACTGAAAGTTTTTTGAAACCAATCTCTCTCCTGTTGGGCTACTTTCTCACCATGATAACGGCCGACAATTGCCTCTGCCAGTTTAAGTTTGTATTGCATCGGATCATTATCTACCTGCTTAGCCATTTTATCAATTTCCGACAATGGACGATCCGTATAAATTTTAAAATACTGAATAATCAACTCATCTGGCATGCTCATCACCCGACCAAACTTCTCACGCGGCGAATGCATCAAGCCAATATAATTACCAATACTTTTACTTTGTTTGGCCTTACCATCAATACCAGGAGTAATCTTGCTAGTCATAATAACCTGAGGCGACTGACCAAATTTTTCCTGATAAAAACGACCCATCATTTCATTATAAAGCTGATCTGAACCGATGATAGTAAGGTCCGCTTCCAGCATAACAGAATCATAGCCCTGTAAAATAGGATAAATTAATTCATGTTCATAAATTTCTACACCGTCCTTAATGCGCTGGCGAAACATATCTCGCGCCAACAATCTATCATTGGTCACCATGGACATTAAAGAGAGCAATTCCTTAGCCGACATTTTATTGTACCATTCAGAATTATGTCTAATTTCCAAAACTTTACGGTTGTCCAATAATACCATTTTAGCCTGACGGATAAATTCTTTAGCATTCTTTTTAATCTCCGCCGGTGGGATAATAGGGCGCTGTTTATTTCTACCGCTAGGATCGCCAATCTGCGTAGTAAAATCACCAATCAAAAAAATAATCTTATGACCCATTTCCTGTAATCGCCGATACATCCATAAATTTACGGCATGACCAATATGAAGATCAGCCGCCGTTACATCCACGCCATATTTAATACGTAACTGCCTGCCACTAGCTAATAATTTCTTCAACTCAGCCAAAGAAAAAATCTCGTCTGTGGTACGAGCTAAATCATAAATCACATCTTCCACCGCCTGTCTATCAATAGGTTGTTTTTTCATAAGAAAATTTTCTTTTTATAATAACCTAATTTTATGAATTTTACAGCTTTTTGTCAATTAAAATGGCAAAACAATAGTAATCTCAAAATCCACCAAGAACCTGTACAACAAAAAAAGAAAAGCAATATTTTGCAGAATGATCAAGGGAATTCCCCACGTAAAGTACCATTTTCTAGTCTTGTGTCGCACGGCATACATGCCAGCATAAATTCCTAATCCGCCAAAAAACACCGCCCCAAAAAATAAAGCTCCCTCGCTAATACGCCGCTCCCCTTGCCGCGAACGATTCTTATCCGCAATCATTACAAAAAAAGCAATTAAGTTAATAATCGCTACGACAATTAATATGGCTAATAAAATATTGTTCATAATTATCTATAATAATCTGCCTTGTCCTCTGCCGGCTCCGCCAATAAATTGTAATCAATGGTAATCTCTTCACCGGCTTTGATATCTCGTACCGTATACCATTTATAATCATCGTCTGGATAGGCAGTGGGAGTTTTAGAATGATTTAAATACCAACCCAGATGCATGTGACCAAAGTCTGCGGGACAAATTAAATCCTCTCCCCCGACTCATACAATCAGCTTGAAATAATTCTAGCACCTCACTAGCCGGCCTGACTAAAGTACGGAGGTCAATGGTTTCTTTATCGCCAAAAAGTCGCAAATGATTATCTTTATGAATATCGTGCACAGCAAAAAAACACCCACACCGTACTCAGATGGTTTAAATACAAAAGAATATTCTGTGGGTCCTGTTTTTCATGATTAAATTATAACATAAAAAAACAATCAAAAGAAAAACCCCCGACCGCGATTAAACGACTGGGGGAGGTTCAAACATATCAATATAACCTATTTCTTCTTAGCTGCTTTTTTGGCTGGTTTCTTAGCTGTCTTCTTGCCAACCTTTTTAGTAGCTTTTTTTACTACCTTACTTTTCTTAATCTTGGCTGGCGCGCTAATAATCACTCCACTATCTGCTAATACTGGCTGATTAGATTCCAAAACCTGCAAAATCTTATCCAATTTACTGCTAATAGCAGCTAATTGGTCAGCGTTATTATTGTCTCTGCCACTATTATCAGGTCTACGACCGCCGAAACCACCACGATCACGACCGCTATCGCGACCCTTAGTTTTGCTGAAACAATCATTACAATATACTGGCTTGCCTTGCGTGGGTTTAAAAGGAACATCACATTCCTTGCCACAACTATCACAAATCGCTTGAAAAGTCTCACGTCTAGCAAAGTCTCTGCCACCGCCGAAACCACGATTACCAAAGCTACGTCCACCGGGTCGTCTGTCACCGCGACCAAATCCACCGCCTCTATTATCTCGTCCCATAATTTTTTTGTTAAATAATTATATGAGCCAGCCTAGAGTATGCACCTTTTTAGATAAATTGTCAATACAATAGCAAATTAAAATCATATACGATATTAAAATCATAATTTATAATGACAAAAAAGATTTTCACCTATCACATTGAAAGAAAAAGTGATAGTATGATTATTTTTAAATATTACAAAAATACAGATATCAAACAAAACCAACTATACAATATCTTTGATAACACCTGTTTTGATGGCAAAGTCAATTCCTTTCTCTTTTAGCGCCTCTTTGATTTTTTCTCCAAAATTAGCGCTGATTATTTTTTCTACATTTTTATCACCCATAATTTTGGCAATAGCCAAACCAACGCCACCCCCGCCTACACTAAACACATTTTTCCAAACTTCAACAAGTTCACCGTCTTCAAAAATCAAATAATACGGGGCCCTTCCGGCTTGGGGGCTAATTTCTGAGTTGGCATCTTTCCCCAATGATGCAATTGCGATTTTCATAAAATTTAAAATTAATTATTAGTAAATTTTGCTACAAGATAACCATTGATTAATGAAAATATAATCATAAAGCAACTTGTAATTAATAAAAATGGTAATCCAAAATAAAAAATAATCATCGGTATAAGTGGTATTTTAACAGCACGATTATAAAGAAAAATTGCTATTAATGAATTTTTTAATCCCTGGGCTTTTAATTCACTTAACAATGGATACCACATATAAATAGGCCCACTTGATAATATGCCCAAAAAAATTGCCACCATATACTGCCATGGCCCCGTTCTTTGCACGAGTAATTTATTAGCTTTTTTAGTAGTAAGCCAAATATTTGCCAAGAATGTTAAAACAAACACTATAATTAAAACTGGAATAACTTCTATCATCACATCTTTAGCATATAGTATGCTTTTAATAAATAAGTTATTATTTATAAATAAAGTGAATAAATACAAAATTAGTATTAAAATTAAAAAAATCCAGTTGCTACCAATTTTCACTATTATTTTTCTTATCATATCAATTTTAAGATTAATACGGTGAGCATGGATATAATAATAGCAAAGAAAAAACTAATAATATTTCTGGTTAATGCGAATTTTTTTCCCAAAAGCAAAGCCTCTGCGGGAAATTGCACTACGCCTACCGTTACCCAACTTAAAATAAAAGCAGTGACAGCCACCAAACTAACATTTTGCTTTAACAACTGTTCCCCAATAATATAGCTATTTATAGGATTGCCAGCAGACATGCTGCCAACCAAAGCGCCCACCAATGAGTCAATAATACTATTTCCTATAAAAATTTTATTATAAAAAGTAGGCGGAATAATGGTTATTATCCAAGCGATAAATAAAATAACCCCAATCAATATAGGTAAGGTGGTTTTGATATTATTTAATGTATTCTTAAATGCTATAGTATATTTTTGGATCATAAATACACAACTAAGATATAAATTTTGCTCACAATTTATTTATTTTATTCATATTTGCATTAAAAAATTGAAGCAAAACAAAAAAAATTACCCTAATTCAGGTATATTCTTTTTTTTCAAAAAAGTCAACCATAAAAACACCCTAAAAAGGGTGTTTTTAATTGATATGTAAAAAATGTATTTACTCCAAAAATGTCTGTATAGTAGCCGACTGCCTTAAGTCATCAATAATAATGCCTACCTGATCATTCATTTTTTGTTGTTTGATTTGATCAGCCAATTGGGTAGTCACCTCTGTCAAAGCTGGGATGTTAGAACCTTGCGCCACGTATTGATCATAAAGCGCTTGGATTTCCTCATCACTAGCAGTCACATTATCATCTACTTGCGTCTGTAAATATTGCTGAATAATTAACTGTGTTTTGATATTGCTCATCAATGAATCAACCGTCAAATTACTCTCTACCAAAGCTGATTGTAATGCCTCATCAGTATCAAACTGAGCAACTGTCTTGTCATATTCACTTTGGACTTGCTCATCTGAAATAGAGATGTCAGCAGCCGCGGCAGCTTGCAATAATAATGTTTGATTAATCAAAGCATCCAGGGCGCGAACCTTTGCTTGTTTCAATTGTTCAGGATCTGTCGTGTCTATTCCTTGAGACTGATAAGCAGGCTCTTGCTGTACATAAAAAGAATCAAAATCAGTTTGGCTAATACTCTCATCGTTTACCAAAGCAACTGATACCTCTTGATTTTTCATCACATTACTGACAATCACAATGATACCCAAAGCCGCGACAACTATCACGGCAATAATGCCCAGCAGGGCCCATTTTAGTTTTGATTTTTTTGTTTTTCCTAAAACTTCGTCCACTGCAATGTCAATATCTTTAGTGTCAGATGATTCCTCTGGCATAGACTCGTTTTTTTCTATATTGTCCATTATTTTTTTAATTACTGCTTAGCTGTACTATTTTAACATTTTAATAAATTATTGTCATATATTTCAATATACAGGCAATATATCTTTAAATTATACCTTTTTTCTATTTCTTATTATTAATAGCACGCCTATTACAAATATTATTAAACCAAGCATTTGTCCTCCTGGACTATCGTCATGTTCTCCATATATAATCATAAAAATGCCAAATGATAATAGACATATAAATAAAAATATTTTTAATATATATTTTAATTTATCCATGGAGGAATTATATCATAGTAGCTAAAAAACCACACAATAGACTTTTACCCATTAACTAAGCATCTCTATTTATTATAGCTTAACTTTAAAATTATAATAAAAAAATAAACTTGTACTTGGGATAAATAATAAGCCACATCTGTAGAGACAATTCATGAATTGTCTCTACAGATGTGGCTCTGGAGGAGGGACTTGAACCCCCAACCTCTGCGTTAACAGCGCAGCGTTCTACCAATTGAACTACTCCAGAATATGCACAAATGAAAACCGACTCTTCCTCCCGAGACGGACGCGGCGCAAGCTGCTCGGGCCTATCTAAACTCTAACATTTGTTGATTAAATAATACACAGTTGTAAAAAAACATATTACATTAAAACCGGCCCTCGCAGGCCGGTTTGTCACTAAAATCAAACCTGACCTGCATTAGCTGCCGGTATTATTGTTATTATTATTCAACTGTAGCTGTGAATATCTCATACTGTTAATATCTTAACACAATAGCCAACTATTGTCAAAATCATTCTACTTTATAAACCAAGGTAATATTAGTAGTCACCTTTAATTCACCGCTAGCTATTTCTGGAGCGGACTTGGCCATGGCATCGGCCGAGGCGCCACCCATGCCATAAGCATAAGTTGGTACCGGTTGATTGTTATTACTCTCATAAATGTTTACCAACTTACCCAATTTGATACCGGTCATTTTTTCCAACTCTTCTGCTTTAGTCTGCGCCTTGCTAATTGCATTGGCACGGGCCTTTGCTTGTAAACTTTCTTGATCGTCAATGGTAAAATTAATACTACCCACTTGATTGGCACCGGCCGAGGTAGTCTGCTCTATCACCTCACCAATATTATCCAAATCACGAATTTTCACAGTCGCCTGTTGATATAAATCATAACCAGCCAAAGTGCGCTGGCCATTAGTAGGATAATGATAAACAGGATTTAACTGGTACTGAGTCGTTTGAATATCTTTATCATCTATGCCAAGATCGCCTAAAACCTCATGCACTTTATTCATCTGCTCTGTATTTTGCTGTACTGCTGCCGCTGCCGTGCGTTGCGTATCGGTACGCACGCCCACTACTATTTGAGCAATATCCGGCTTAGCGAACACCTCGCCATCAGCCGAGACCGACATTTGATTCATATCATGATATACTAACCGCTCACGCAATAAAGATAATACTCCCAAGGCTATAAAACCGAGCACGATAACAAAAACTAGCCATACTTTAGGCTGATTCCAACTCCATGCTTTATTTTCCATAATATTTACTTTAATAATTAACTCTCCTTTAAAATATACGATCAAGCTATATAATTATAACAAAATCTAAACAATTTTACGATACTATCAACAACGATATTGACAATAAATTACCATTCCCCTATAATACCATCGTTTTATCGTGAACGCGCATAGCTCCCCGCATCACTCACTTGTGTTCGTTTGCGGGGCAAGCAGCCTTCCAGGCTTCGCTCATTGGCTATGTGGCTATTTAAAAGTTCTTAATATAATCTAAGGTATATTTTATTTCCACGGGCGCGCATAGCTCAGCCTGGTAGAGCAGCTGCCTTTTAAGCAGATGGTCGGGGGTTCGAATCCCTCTGCGCGTACCACTTCTTACTCACAATTATGTACTTGCGCATAAGGCGCAACCACTTCGCCGTTCAAGCGAATTCTTGTTTTCAGTCTTTCGCTTAACCCTTTGGGTCTAAGTAAAAGACTGTTTTTTTATTAACAAAAAATTGTTATTAATAGGTGGAAAATGTCTGCATAATAAACCCTTGCTTTATCCTGACTTTTTACTTAAAATAGAGAAGCAATTTAAGGCCCCATAACATCGTTCAATCAACTATTTTTACCATATGACGGACAATATAACAAAATTACAACCCCAGAACTTAGAAGCGGAACAATCCGTACTAGGTTCTTTATTGATTGACAAAGAGGCTATTACCAAAGTCGTAAACATTACTGTACCAGATGACTTTTATAAAGATGCTCATCGGATTATCTTTGACGCTATGTTAGAATTATACGAAAAGCATGAGCCAATAGACTTATTGTCCCTGGCTAACCGTTTATCAGAAAAAAAAGCATTGGACAATATTGGCGGTAAAAGCTATTTAGCGGAATTAGCAAATAATGTGCCGACTGCCAGTAATGTAGTAGCCTATGCTCAAATAGTACAAAAGAAAGCTACCTTGCGTCGATTAATTAAAGCCTCCAGCGACATTGCTTCTTTAGCCTATAATGAAACAGAAGAATTGGACAGCTTACTTGATCAATCTGAACAAAAATTGTTTGGCATATCCCAACGCTACTTAAAAGAAGAATTTGTACCTATTAAAGACATTCTGCACGAAGCTTTTGATCGTATTGACGAATTACATCGTGAGTCAGGCAAAATTCGTGGTATTCCCACTGGTTTTGAAGATTTGGATAAATTATTAGCCGGCTTACAAAAATCTGACCTGATTATTGTAGCGGCACGACCCAGTGTTGGTAAAACGACTCTCGCTCTAGACATTGCTCGCAATGTAGCAATAGAAGGAAAAAAATCCGTAGGCATTTTTTCCTTAGAAATGAGTAAAGACCAGCTGGTTGATCGCCTCCTTTGTGCTCAAGCTAATGTTTCTTTGTGGAAAATGCGAAATGGTCGCTTGTCTGATAATGAAAATGCTGATGATTTTCCTCGCATCGGTCAAGCTATGGGCGTTTTATCAGAAGCTAAAATTTTTATAGATGATAGTGCCACAGCTAATATCATGGAAATTCGTACCAAAGCCCGCCGATTAAAGTTGGAGCAAGGATTAGATTTAATTGTCGTGGACTATCTGCAGCTAATGGAAGGTCGCAGTACACACGGCGACAATCGTGTACAGGAAGTGGCAGAAATCACCCGTTCTCTCAAGGCTATTGCTCGCGAGCTGGATATTCCTGTTATCGGCCTATCTCAGTTATCTCGTGCCGTTGAACAATCTAAACCGGCTATCCCTAAACTAGCACACCTGCGCGAATCCGGCTCTATTGAACAGGATGCTGACATTGTTATGTTCCTTTATCGTAAGGCTGCAGATCGTAACTATCGTGAAGAAGACATCATGCCGGAAGAAAGACATAAAGCAGAAATTCATATTGCCAAACATCGTAATGGACCCATTGGCCAGGTTAATTTATTCTTTGACGCCGATCCTGTAACTTTCCGCAATATGGCCAAACAAGATATTCAAGCCCCGCCAGAATTCTAATTTTCTTTAGCTCATACGATTTAGAACAAATTATAAACGCTCATCCATTCATACAACTTCAACAATTATAGATTTTAATTTTTAATTCTCAATTTATTCCATGTCATTATTAAACAAACTAGGTGATTTAAAAGATTTAAAACAAAAAGCTCAAAGCCTGCAAGGCGCCCTCGCTCAAGAACGCATCAGTAGTGAAAACAAGCTAGTGGTCTTAACTATCAACGGGCAACAAGAAATTATTGATCTACAACTCAAAGAAGGCTGGGACAGCGATAAAGAAGCCACCACGCAAGCCATTAAAGAAGCTTGGTCTAATACTAGCCAACAAGTACAAAAAATGATGGCTAACAAAATGAGCGGATTGTTATAATCCTATGAAACATCTTCCTGCCGCCGTTGCGCGACTAATCAGACAATTTGATAAATTACCGGGCATTGGCCCTAAAACCAGTGAAAAACTGGCTTTTTTCCTACTCTCTAGACCAAAAGAAGATCTTAAGGAATTTGCTGATAGTCTATTGGCAGCCAAAGCAGAAATCTCCATCTGCCCTCTTTGCTTCAACTTTGCCGACACCACACCCTGTAGTATATGTCGTGATGAACATAGAGATAAAAAAACTATTTGCGTAGTGGCCGATATTCTAGATCTCCAAGCTTTAGAAAAGAGCAATGTCTATCAAGGGCTTTATCATGTCCTACAAGGAGAAATAAATCCACCTGACGGAATTACACCAGACAAACTTCGCATCCCCGAACTGCTAGAAAGGATCAAAAAAAATAAACCGCAAGAAATAATCCTAGCTTTCAACTATGACATGGCCGGCGAAGCCACTACCCTATATTTAGCAAAATTGCTAAAAGACCTACCAGTCAATGTTACTAGATTAGCCAAAGGACTACCTAGTGGCAGCGAAATAGAATACGCCGATGATATTACACTATCTTACGCTCTCAAAGATAGAAGAAAGTTATAAATTTATTTTTTTAGATAATTAAAAAAAGCCCCTTGCCACAAGCAGGGGGCTTTTTAGCTGAATAAATTTATAACTTGACTATTTCCAACTCAGTAAAGTGCTGACGATGACCAATGGTTCTTTTATAACGAGTTTTATTCTTATATTTAACAACCTTAACCTTTTTAGACTTGCCTTGACGCAAAACTTTTGCCTCCACCTGATTGGTTAATATAGGAGTGCCAATATCTAAACCATTACCTTTATCGTCACTAACCAACATAGCTTCTAAAGTCACTTTACTAGTCGGCTCTCCAACTAATTTTTCTACTCTTATTTTATCTCCGGCCTGAACAAAATACTGTTTACCACCGGTTTTCACTACTGCAAATTTCATATTGATAAATAAATTTATCTTATTAAATACATGATAAGTATCAGCAGTATAAAGTAAATCTCCCGATCTGTCAAGCCTCCTGCTCTATTTCAATCGTTCTTGCCTACGCACCAAGCTATAAGCCAAAAACACCATAAAAACCACTAAAAATAACAAGGTTATAATTTTACCCTTAGTATTTTGCCAAATAGACATCAGTCCAAACCCAGCAGTAATTATAAAAAGAAATATAACAGCGCCACGGTGAGATAAGCCAACTGATAATAAACGATGATGCAAGTGTTGACGATCAGCCTGCGCAATAGAATGACGTTCTACTAGCAATCTACGCATGATTACCCAAGCAACATCTAAAATAGGAATACCCATAATCAATAGTGCAGTAGCAATTTTTCCACCACTAATAATCGCTAAAATGCCCAGCATAAAGCCAACCAAAGTACTTCCTCCTTCACCCAGAAAAATCTTAGCCGGATGCCAATTCCACCATAAAAATCCTAATAAGGCCCCAGCGGTTAATAAAGCCAATACCGATGTAGCTGAGTAAGCAACATCCCAAGTCAATGAAACTATAAATATTACCAAACTGCCAATCACACCAATACCGCTCGCTAGGCCATCCAAGCCATCCAATAATTTGGTCACATAGACCATCCCCATCAACCATAATAAAGTAAAAATATCTGCCAATGGTGTAAAATAATAAGGCAAGCCATGATACCATAATAAAAGAATTTTGTACTGATCAAAATGCCAATAGCCAGGCCCCAACGGGTTGGTAACATAATCTATACCAATACCAGATAACACCACAATGATAGAAGCTAGCAACGGAAATATTATTTGTTGCCAGGGGCGCAAATTATAAACATCATCCAAATAGCCACCCAACAACAACAAGCACAAACCAATAATAATGCCATATAAATATTTGCTCACTATCACACCATCATGTAGCCAAGGCCACAATACGATCATAGCTATTAAGATAGCTCCGCCAACCGCCAGTCCGCCCAATAATGGCACGGGCTTATCATGCACTTTACGAGGAGCGGGCTTATCTACAATTTCTCTATGCAAAGCTATTAAACGTACCAGTTTAGTAAAAAACCAAGCTAATAAACAGCTTAGTAATAATGGTGTGATATAAAATAGCCAACTAGGAATCATTGTTTTTTCCATCCAAATAGGCTTGTAAAATATACATAGCAGCTATCGCATCATCATCTTGTTTACTCGTAGTGCGACTGGCTGCTTGGGTGGACAATCTTTCATCCTGACGATGAATAGGCAAATTTAGAACGGCTAATTCTTTCAAAAAATCTTCTACTTTCTTGGTCTGCGCTGTAACTTTATTATCCAAACTGAGCGGCCATCCTACTACCAACTCATCAATCTTTTCACGTTTGATGATATCACGTAAAACCGCCAGCTGCTCTCCTATACTATTTTTATAGATAATATCAAACGGCATTGCCAAAGTTGTCTCACTATCGGCTATAGCCAAACCGATCTTAGCGCTACCATAATCTATACCCAAAATTCTAATCATAAGCAGTGATGATAATAGGTCCTTTTTCAGTAATCGCTATAGTGTGCTCATAGTGTGCCGACAAACTATCATCGGCAGTTTTTATAGTCCAGTCATCATCACCATACGCAATCTCATAACTACCAACGGTTACCATGGGCTCCAAAGCTAAAACCATGCCAACCTGCAATACTTGCCCCTTGCCAGCTTGACCATAATTAGGCACAGCTGGTGCTTCGTGGACAGCATGACCAACACCGTGCCCTACTAGATCACGCACCACGCCAAAACCATGTTTTTCTACATAAGACTGAATAGCATGACCTATATCACCCAAAGTATTACCCGCCCGACACTGAGCAATGCCAAGCTGTAAAGCATGGGCTGTTACTGCCATTAACTCACGCTCTACCTGACCGACCTGCCCGACAGCTACCGTGGTAGCCATATCAGTATATAAACCATTTCTTTCCATGCCTATATCCAAGCTAACCAAATCCCCTTCTTGAACTTGACGATCGCCCGGAATGCCATGCACGATTTCCTCATTTAAAGAAACGCATAAGCCGGCCGGAAATGAATAAGGTTCGCCATAGCCCTTAAAACAAGGCCTGCCACCAGCTTGTTCAATAAGCTCTTCCGCCATTTCATTGAGAGCAGCGGTCGTAATGCCAGGTTTAACAGAATTTGCCACTTGTTTGAGAATCATACCTAATTCACGACCAATAATTCTCAACTCCTTTATTTCTTGACTAGTTTTTAATAAACTCATAAATTTATAGATTTTTTAATATTCTGCCACACCGTATCAATATCCGGCTCGCCATCAATAATTAAAAGCAAACCCTGCTGTTCGTAATATTTAACTAAGGGATCATTGTTGACATGATATACAACCAAACGCTCAGCAATGACTTCTGGCTGTGAATCCACCCGTAAAATAAGATTGCCCCCGCAATCATCACAAATATTTTCCTGCTGAGGTTTATCTATCAATAAATTATACTTGCGACCACATTTTTCACAATGTCTGCGGGATGCCAAGCGCTTCATTACCACGGTATCACGCACCCGCAAATCAATAGCTAAATCTATTTGACCATATCTGGCCAAAGCCACAGCCTGATTAATATTGCGAGGATAACCATCTAAAACATAGCCTTGCTGGACATCACCTTGCTCTAACCTTTCAGCTACTATTTGATTGGTCGTGTTGTCATCTACCAACTGCCCCGACCGCATGACCTTATCAATACGTTTACCTAATGCAGTGCCAGCTTGCAAAGCATCACGAAAAATTTCTCCCGTTGAAATATGTAGGATATTAAAATATTGTGCTAATTTTTCAGCTTGAGTACCCTTGCCTGAGCCAGGCGGCCCCATGATAATAATTTTTTTCATAATTTATAATATCAATGAATATTACTATTTTAACAGAAATTACTAATTGACACTAATTTGTTATTAAGGATATAAATATAAAAAAACCTAATATTAGCGAAATTTTTCATCAAAAATCCGTGCCTAGCACGGATTACCAATAAAACAAAATAAATCAATAATTATTAAAAACCTTCGTAATCACGCATGACCAACTGAGAATCTATTTGTTTCATTGATTCTATGACTACCGCAACCACGATAAGCAAACTAGTGCCGCCGATCACCATGGTATTGATACCAGTTATAGGCTGAACAATAATTGGTAAAATGGCCACAACACCTAAAAATAATGCTCCGGCTAAAATTATTCTACTTACAATATTACGAATATAAATTTCTGTATGACGACCAGGACGAATGCCAGGTACAAAAGCTCCTTGTTTTTGCAAATTTTCAGCTAATTGCTGGGGGTGGAAAACAATAAAAGTGTAAAAATAAGTAAAAGCTACCACTAATACAAAATAGAAAATACCATAAAATAGTTGGTTTTGGAATAAATTAATAATAAAGCTAGCCCCACTTGCAATCCAAGTCGTATGAGCATTCACAAAAAACTGAGCAATCATGGGTGGAAATAATACTATAGAAATAGCAAAAATAATGGGAATAACACCTGCCATATTCACACGCAATGGCAAATGAGTGGAAGATCCACCATAAACTCTATGTCCACGTATCTGCCGAGCATAATTTACCGGAACATTGCGTTGTCCCTCAGTAATAATAACAATCACCACAATAGTAATGACAGCAATAACTATAAAAAGAAGCATATTAAATAGCTGTGAAGGATCAAATACTGCTAAAGTTTTTTGCAAAGAAGATGGCAAATTAGCTACAATGCCAGCAAAAATCAATAAAGATATGCCATTACCGACCCGGCGTTCGGAAATCAGCTCTCCGATCCACATTAAAAATACCGTGCCGGCTACGATTGTTAAAATGGCTTGTAATAATTGGGGAGTAGTTAAATTTCCCAAAATATCAATTTGCGCTTGGCGCTGTAAAATAGTAATAAAACCATAAGCTTGTAAGGCAGCCAGTGGCACTGTCAACCACCGAGTATATTTATTGATTTTATTTCTACCCTGTTCGCCTTCCTTTGATAAACGTTCTAAAGCGGGCACGATCATGGTCAACAACTGCAAAATAATGGAAGCGGTGATATATGGAGCGATGCCAATCATTACCACAGAAAAATTCTCCAGCCCACCGCCAGAAAAAATATTTAATAAACCAAGAATCTGATTAGAACTCAACAAATCTTTTAAACCGGTGCTGTCAATACCCGGTATAGGAATATGAGCAGCGATACGAAAAACTACTAACATAGCAAAGACAAACAGGATATCTTTACGGATATCCTTGGTTTTCCAAATTTGTACTATCTTATTCCACATAATTTTAGGATTTGTCTTTGGCGTTTTTATTTGACTTATCCTCTACTTTTTTCTTACCAATAGACTTGGTTTTAGCATCCGCTGACTGAACTTGTTCTAAAATCTTGCCTCCTGCCTTTATAATAGCATCTTTTGCGCTAGCTGATAAGTTATTTAACTTGATTTGCAAAGGCTTATTAATTTTACCATTGCCTAATATTTTGATATTTTGACTACTGGCAGGCACTAAACCTTTTTTCACAAGACTCCGTAATGATACCACTTCATTCTCCTGATAATATTTCTCTAAATCAGCTAAATTAACTGGAATATTAGCTGGGCGACCACTTTTAAAACCACGATGTTTAGGAATGCGTAATAAATAATTACGAAAACTCCTCGCTTTCAAACCAACTCTACCACCAGAACGAGCCCGTTGCCCTTTCATACCCCTACCAGAATAATTACCTCCAGAGGCATTACCACGTCCACGACGAATTTTATTCTTCTTGGTCCCGGGATTCTTGGGCAAATTATTTAAACCTAATAAATCTGTAGCCATAAATTTTCTTATTTAGTTTGCTTATCCGACACTTTATTATCTTTTTCAGGGATATCAGCTTGTGAAGCTGGCTGTTCCTGTTTTTCCCTATAAATCAAATTTTCTAAAGCAATAAAAGTCGCCTTCACATTGTTTACTTTATTATTGGAGCCAAAAATCTTAGCCGAAATATTTTTTATGCCAGATAATTCTAATACTGAGCGCACTGCACCGCCAGCTACGATACCAGTACCCACTGGTGCTGGGCGTAACATTACTTGAGCCGCTTTATATTTTTGCATGACCTGATGAGGAATACTGCCAGTAGAAATATCTATATTTAATAAATGCTTCTTAGCGTGATTAACAGCCTTAGTAACGGCTAAAGTCACATCCGCTCCTTTGGCCACGCCATAACCTAGCTTACCTTTATGATCGCCCACCACTACACAGGCCCTGAAGCGCAAACGCTTACCACCAGCCATCACACGTGTAACGCGAGCTAAATCAATAATACGCTGATCAAACTCATCACGTTCACGACGATTTCTTTTATTTCCTCTTTTTACGTTCTTATTTGCCATAATTACAAATTAGCTTCTATTAAAACTCAATACCCGCTGAGCGCAAACCGTCAGCTACCGCCTTTACTCGGCCATGATATTGATAGGGACCTTTATCAAAAATGATCTTTTTTATACCTTTACTCGCCAAGACCTCAGCCAATTTTTCAGCAAAGGCTTGCGCGCGCTTTATTTTATCACCAGACAATTTTAGATTACTCTCATATAAGCCAACCAAAGTCTTGTTTTGCGTATCATCAATGGCTTGCGCGCTCATATAGCGCAAACTGCGATGAATGCTCAAACGCGGTCGCTGGGCCGTGCCTTGTAATTTACTACGCACTCGTTGCTGTCGTCTAGTCTTATTTACTAATTTTTTAAATTTAGTTTTAGCCATTATTTTTCCGCTCCTTTAGCCATCTTACCGGCTTTACGCCTGATGACCTCATCAATATATTTAATACCTTTACCTTTATATGGTTCAGGTTTGCGCACCGCCCTAATTTCAGCGGCTACTTTGCCTAATAATTGCTTATCAATACCGGAAATACTAATAATGTTCTTTTCTACAGCAAATTCTATGCCCGCGGGAGCATCATATTCCACCGGATGAGAATAACCTACATTGAGCACTAATTTTTTACCTTGTACTGCCGCTTTATAACCAACGCCATTAATCTCCAGCTGTTTACTAAATCCCTCACTCACACCACTAACTAAATTTTGTAGATTGCTACGAGTCGTGCCCCATAAAGCGCGCTGCTTCTTATTATCCTCATTTTCTATATGCACAACTGCCTCTTTATCAGATAAAGTAATCGTAACATGAGGCGCCACTAACATACTTAGCTCCCCTTTGGGACCCTTAACCATAACTTGATTACCATCAATCTTGATACTAACTTTCTCTGGTATAATAATTGGTTGTTTTCCTACTCTAGACATATTACCAAATTTCACAAATTAATTCTCCGCCAATCTTGGCTCGGCGAGCTTGCAAATCTGTCTTCAAACCCTTGGAGGTAGACAAAATTGCCATACCCAACCCATTCAAAATATAAGGTATATTATTACCCTTCACATACCAACGACGACTAGGCCTAGATAAACGTTTTATGTGCTTGATAACGGGTTGGCGTTTATCGTATTTTAAATTTACCAATAACACCTTAAAACCATTGCGCTCACTCACTTGCACATCGTCCAAGTATCCTTCTTTTACTAAAATTTGCAAAATGCCATATTTAAGCTTGGACCAAGGTACAACTACCTCTTCCTTTTTCACCGCCAACCCGTTACGTAAACGAGTTAGCATGTCTGCAATGGGATCAGTTACTGTCATATTTATAATTTCTTAAATTTTAACCTTTAAAAATATATTACCAACTTGATTTACGGACACCGGGAATTTCTCCTTTGGTGGCTAACTCACGAAAACAGATGCGGCACAATTTAAAATCTCTAATATAGGCGCGACGTCGACCACAGCGCCAACAACGATGAGTTTTTCGTGTGGAGTATTTTGGTTTTTTATTTGCTTTGGCAATTTCTGATTTAATAGCCATGGTAATTCTAAAAATTATTTTTTATCATTTGATTTAAATGGAAAGCCTAACAAACGGAATAATGCCAAACCTGATTCCCGACTGCCAGCATTAACAGTCACCGATACTTCCATACCATGTAAACGCTCCACTTCATCAGACTTGATCTCCGGAAATACATTGTGTTCTCTAAAACCTATAGTTAAATTACCCTGTTCATCCAAATTTTTATTGGGATCTAAACCATGAAAATCTCGTACTCTAGGTAAAGCAATATGTACTATTTTGTTCAAAAAATCGTACATGCGTTTTCCTCGTAAGGTCACTTTATATCCCACTACCGCACCATCACGAATCTTAAAAGCAGCAATTGACTTGCGCGCTCTAGTGGTTTGCGGTTTTTGACCGGTAATCCGTTGCAGAGTGTTTTCTACCAATTCATTGAATTTAGGATCTTTCAAGCCTTTACCTACACCAACATTAACAGTTACTTTTAGCAACCTGGGGATAGCCATCTTATTAGTAAGCTTAAACTTAGCAGCCATCTGCTCACTCACTGTCTTTTTATATTTTTCTTGCAATAACTCCATATATTTATATTTCCTCTCCCGTACGTTTAGAAGTTCTTATTTTTTTACCATCTTCCAATTTTTTATACCCAATGCGGGTGGGTTTGCCAGTACGTGATTCCAATAACATCACATTGGAAACGTGAATTGGTGCAGGGAATTCTAATTTTTGCCCCTTTTCACCTTCCCGACGCGGTCTGCTATGACGAATACGAATATTTAGTCCTTCCACCACAACTTTGTCTTGCTCAGGCATCACCTTCAAAACCTTACCATGCTTACCTTTGTCCTTGCCGGCAATTATCTGCACATTATCTCCTTTTTTGATATACATAAATATTTTCCTTATAAGACCTCTGGGGCCAAAGATACAATTTTATTAAAACCGGCCGCTTTTAATTCTCTGGCTACCGGACCAAACACACGACTACCTTTAGGATCCTTGGTTTTTTTGTCTATAATAACAGCTGCGTTTTCATCCCAACGAACATATGTACCATCTGCACGACGAATCTCTTTTCGCTGACGAACAATAACAGCTACCACTACATCTCCTTTCTTCACCAAAGAATGTGGTTGTGCGATTTTTACCGTAGCGGTCACCAAATCAGCGACTCGAGCATAACGACGCTTAAAACCTTTCTGGACTTGAATAACCTTCAACAGCTTGGCGCCTGAATTATCCGCTACTTTTAATTTTGACTCTGCTTGAATCATATTACTTTACCTTCTTGATAATACGCCACCGCTTAGTCTTGGACAATGGGCGGCACTCCTCAAAAATAATGACATCACCCACTTTATACTTATTTTTCGGATTATGGCAAGCCATTTTTTTTGTTACCTTATAATTTTTTTTATACTTTGCGTGTACCTTGTGAGTGACCACAGTCACAATAGCTGTTTCCTGCATCTTGGTGGACATTATCTGTCCTTGTCCACGCCGTATAATTTTTATATTTTGATTATCTGCTGCCATATTATTTTTCCTTTACTATATTATTCTTTTCCTTAATAATGGTCAAAATACGAGCAATCTCAACCTTTTTGGTTCTAATTTCACGAATATTCTTCAATTGCTTATTACTAACCGAAAAACGTAATTCACGAACTTTTTCTCTGGTCGTGGCTAATAATTGCTGTAATTCTTTTAAACTTTTTTTTCTTAAATCTTTACTTTCCATATTATTTATTGATACGAGTAACAATCTTAGTCTTAACTGGTAGTTTGTAACTAGCTAATTTCATTGCCTGGTAGGCGTCTTCTGCTTTTACACCACCAATTTCAAACATTACCGTACCGGGCTTAACCACGGCGACATAATGATCCACCGCTCCCTTACCGCTGCCCATCGGTACTTCACTACCTTTTTGGGTAATAGATTTATCGGGAAAAATCCTAATCCATACTTTACCACCACGTTGCAAATATCTGGTCATGACTCTACGAGCTGCTTCAATTTGGCGGGAAGTAACCCAGCCCTTACTAATAGACTTCAAACCGTATTCGCCAAAAGCGACTGTATACATACGAGTAGCACGACCCTTGATCTGATCGCCTCGATGCCACTTTCTATGTTTTACTTTCTTAGGAGCTAACATACATTATTTCTCCTCGCTCTCTTTATCTTTATTAAAAATTTCTCCTTTATAAATCCAGACTTTAAGACCTATCTTACCATAAGTTGTCTGAGCATGGCCGCGGCTATAATCTATATCTGCCCGTAAAGTATGTAAGGGGATTTTACCCTCAGTAAACATTTCTGTCCGAGCAATTTCCGCACCATTCAAACGCCCAGCCATAGCTATTTTGACGCCCTCGGCGCCGGCTTGCATCACTTTATCAATTGCCTGTTTGCCAATACGGCGAAAAGGGATACGCTTTTCTAAATCAAAAGCCATATTTTGTAAAACAACCGCGGCTGACAAATTAGGATCTTTCACTTCCTTGATATTGATCTTGACAATAGCTTTATTGGGTAACACATTATCTTGTAAATCCTTTTTGATTTCTTCTATACCCATGCCGCCACGACCAATAATCAAACCCGGTTTAGCAGCTGTAATATCTAAGGTCAATTCCTTACCATTGCGGGAAATTTCAATTTTATCAATACCGCTTTCGCGTAATTTATTCAACAAGTATTTACGAATTTTAATATCCTGCTGCAGAAACGCGGCAAAATCTTTGCGGGCAAACCACTTTGATGTCCAGGTTTGCGTAATGCCGAGTCGTAATGCTTTTGGATTTACTTTTTGACCCATATTACTTATCTCCTTTAGTTTTACTTAAAATTTGTTTGGCTCGCGCCGGCTGTTGCTTGCTAATCCTTGATTTATTATTATGCTTAGTTTTGCCAATGCGTCCTTTATTTACTTTTTGGCTATTCTTATCTAACGATTGAACAGCCTGCTTATCCTCTTGACCTGGCTCAATTGTAGCTTCTGTTTTCTTGGTAATATCTTTTTTAGCGCCCTTAACTATCTTGCCGGCTAAAGTCACAGTAATATGAGTCATTGGTTTACGAATCATGTCAGCACGGCCATGCGCTTTTGGCATCCATCGCTTTAATACTGGACCAGCGTCAGCTACAATTTCTTTAACAATCAAACTATCTTCTCCTAAATTATGATTATGGACCGCATTAGCTTTCGCGGTTTCTAATAATTTAGCTACTGCTAAACTGGGCTTTTTTATTTGAAATTTTAAATTATCCAAAGCAACACTCAATTTCAAACCCCGCAAAGGTCCAATCACCAAACGCGTCTTGCTGGGTGATAATCGTAAATATTTGACTGTTGTTTTCACTGTCTCCATATATTTTTATTAACCTTTGGCTTGTTCTTTAGCCATTTTACCCCCGTGAGAAATAAATTTGCGAGTAGGGGCAAATTCTCCTAATTTATGACCAACCATATTTTCTACTATAAATACTGGCAGATGTTGGCGACCATTATGAACATGAATAGTGTGTCCAACCATTTCTGGCGTAATGGTGCTATGACGTGCCCAGGTTTTGATCATTGTTTTATCACCAGGCTTAACTTTGCTCAATTTCTTGAGTAATTTAGCGTCTACATATGGTCCTTTTTTTAAACTTCTTGACATAAAATAATATTTAATAAGATAACTAAACTATTTTCTACGTTTCTTTTTTCGTCTCTGCACAATCAACTTGCTGGATGCTTTATTTGCTCGGCGTGTCTTGACACCCAAGGCTGGCTTACCCCATGGAGTCTTGGGATGCTTCAAACCAATCGGATTACGCGCCTCACCACCACCATGAGGATGATCTACTGGATTCATAACTTTACCACGAACAGTGGGGCGAATGCCTTTGTGTCGCATCCTACCCGCCTTGCCCCAACGAATATTACGAAATTCCTGATTAGCTACCTGTCCAATACTGGCCATACATTCTTTCGGTACTTTACGCACTTCACCCGAGGGCAAACGTAACTGGGCAAATTTACCTTCAATTACCAATAAAGTAGCTGTGGCGCCGGCACTACGTACAATTTTTCCGCCCCTACTCACCTGTAATTCAATATTATAAACTGATTGACCGCTAGGAATCAACTCTAAAGGAAAACGATTGCCATGACCAGTGTAAAACTTTTCTTTAGAACTCAAAATCTTATCACCAACCGACATGCCATCAGCTGCTAATATATAACGACGTTCGCCATCGGCATATAATAACAAAGCTATGCTGGTATTTCTATTAGGATCATATTCCAAACGTTCTACTTTAGCCGGAATGTCATACTTATCTTGCTTAAAATCAATAATACGAACAAACCGTTTGTGGCCACCACCTTGATGACGCACGGTGATTTTACCCTGATTGTTACGACCACCTTTTTTCTTTTTCACCTGACGTAATTTTTTCAAAGGCTTAATTTTACTCAAATCACTATTAACCAAGACCGATGTCTGTCGGCGACCAGGAGTAGTTGGTTTGTAAATCTTAATTGCCATTTTTATCTATAAAATAAGCTATATTTAAACACCTTCGTATAATTCTATACTTTGACCTTTGGCCAAAGTAACAATCGCCTTCTTAACTTTCTTAGTACGACCAGTGACCTTGCCATAACGTACTTTCTTACCTGGACGATTTACTATATTGATCTTGATAGCGTCAACGCCATAAAGTTTTTTCAAGGCCTTTTTTATTTCAATTTTATTAGCACCATCGGCGACTATAAACACATATTTATTTTCCGTCCCCAATAAAGTAGCTTTTTCCGTAATCAATGGCTGCAATAACCATTTATAAGCCATACCCGTATCACCACTAGCTGTCTGAGCACTCTTAGTAACACTCTTACCCGCCTCTACAGCTGCTTTAGCCTTCGCAGCCTTTAACTCAGCTACAGTAGCCTCTTCGCCGTTCTGATCCTGAGCAGGAGCCGGCTTACTAACTGGCTTCTTGTCCTCTATATTTTTTTTAGTTTTTAATTTATCTAAAAAACTCATATGTTTATTTATACAATTTTGTCACTATAGCTAAAGCATCCTCTGTCATCAATAAATATTGGCTACGCAATAAATCCAAAACATTTAAACTACTGGCCGGCAAAGTGCTGACGCCAACCACATTTTTAGCTGCTCTAACTAATTTATCATCCTTACTAGCTAAAGCAATCACTACCTTCTTATCTTTTTCTGGCATTACTTTATCTAATATTGCAGACAGTTCTTTGCTCTTAGCAGCCGATAACTCAATTTTATCTAATAATAATAAATGTCCTGTAATCGCCTTATTGCTCAATACCATGCGCAAAGCCATTTTTTTTACCTTATCATTGAGTCGTAAGGTAAAATTACGTTCTTTAGTAGGACCAAAAGTGATACCACCTCCACGCCATAAAGGTGAACGAATGGATCCATGACGGGCGCGACCAGTACCTTTCTGTCGCCAGGGTTTGCGACCGCCACCTTGAACATCGCTACGTCCTTTAGTATGGGCCAAAATCGGACGTCTCTGAGCATTCAAAATACGTACCACTTCCTGCAACACCGTCGGTTTCGCAGGTACAGAAAATATCTCCCCTATCAGCTTGACTGATTTGACCACTTCACCTGCCTGATTGTAAATCTTTGTTTCCATATATAATAATTATTTAGCAGCCGCTGCTTTTACTGGCTCTTCTTCAACGGTTGTTTCTGCTTTTATTTCTCCAGCATCTTTTGCTGCTGAAGCTTTTTCCTGCTCAGCTGATGCATCATTATTGGCTTGGCTGGCTACAGCTTCAGTTTGGTTCATATCATCACTTTCTTTAGCATCTTGCTGTGGAGAAAAATCACCATCACCGTATACCAATACTAATCCGTTACGTGCTCCTGGTACGGCGCCTTTGATATACAAAATATTGTTATCAATATCAACTTTCATTATTTCTACACCGGCAATAGTAGTCTTATCATCGCCCATATGACCACCCATACGAGTACCGGGAAAAACTCTGGCTGGACCTGTCGCACCAATAGAACCAGGCATGCGCAACTGATCTTTATGACCATGGCTAGCCGGCGAACCGTGGAAACCCCAACGTTTCACTACACCTTGGAATCCCTTACCCTTAGATTGGCCAGTGACTTTCACTTTATCACCAATTGTAAAAATAGAAACATCCCAAGTATCACCCACTTTCAAATCCTGAGATAATGCAAATTCACGAACATAACGCATTTTTTTACCGTGTAAATGGCCTAATAATGATTTAGCCATCTTACGACGACTGCCACTACCAATTTGCACTGCTTCATAACCGTCTCGTTCCTTGGTTTTGACCTGTGTCACCACAACCGGATCAGCCTGAACCATGGTAACTGGAATTACCGCTCCGTCATCAGCAAAAAGCTGTGTCATGCCTATTTTTTTAGCAATAATTGCTTTCATATTTTTTCTTAACAAAAACCGTGACTCGCTTTTAGGTATTTAACAAGTAAATGCCCAAACAGTAAGTCGCGGTGCTCAATACGCTCTTAAACAAAATTGTTTAATCAGCGTTTTATGGATTTGTGAGCTATTTATTTGATTCTTAAATTTCCTTTTTTACCTAATTTTATACTCATAAACTGACACTGCCGCCCATTATAATGATTGGCGGATTATCAGTAACAAAGTTTAGGTCATTTTTATCTCAATGTCAACTCCGGCCGGCAAACTTAAATTCATTAAAGAATCAACCGTCTGCGCGCTAGGCGTTATGATATCAATTAAACGCTTGTGAGTACGTGTTTCAAACTGATCACGAGAATCCTTATGCACAAAGGTAGATTTTAAAACCGTATATTTACGCTTATTTATCGGCAAAGGAATAGGCCCGATAACTTTGGCGCCGCTGCGCAATGCCGTATCTATGATAGTCTTGGCTGACTGGTCAATTACTTTGTGGTCATAAGCCCGCAACTTAATGCGAATTCTTGACTGTACCTCTTCTTCATTTGTAACTTTTTTTGTGGGCATAAATTTATCTAAAGTCCGCAGTTAGCCCGCCAAAGGCGGGCTAACTGCGGATGATAAAACAAAACTTAGTTGATAATGCTAGTAACGACTCCAGCGCCAACAGTATGACCACCTTCACGTACAGCAAAACGTTGTTTTTCTTCCAAAGCAACCGGAGTGATCAATTTTACCTTTACCTTAACGGTATCACCAGGCATAACCATTTCAGTACCAGCAGGCAACTCATAAACATCACCAGTCACATCAGTGGTACGAATGTAGAACTGAGGCTTATAACCTTTGAAAAATGGCGTGTGACGACCACCCTCTTCTTTGGATAAGATATAAATCTCAGCCTCAAATTCAGTATGGGGAGTCACAGAACCGGGCTTAGCTAAAACCTGACCTCTTTCCACGTCATTTTTCTTCAATCCACGAATTAGAACACCGGCATTATCACCGGCCCTGCCTTCATCCAAGGATTTATTAAACATCTCAATACCGGTAACCACGGTTTTTTGGGTATCACGGATACCGACAATTTCTACTTCTTCGTTGACCTTAACAACGCCACGTTCAATTCTACCAGTTACAACAGTACCACGACCTTCAATAGAGAAGATATCCTCAATAGGCATCAAGAAAGGCTTATCAACATCGCGTTTTGGCTCAGGAATATATTCATCCAATCTGTCAATCAACTCTAAAATCGGCTTGGCATCGTCACCATCTGGACTCTCCAAAGCTTTCAAAGCTGACCCACGGATAATAGGCACTTCATCACCAGGGAATTCATATTTCTTCAAAAGATCACGAATTTCCTCTTCTACTAAGTCAATCAACTCGGGATCGTCTACTTGGTCTACCTTGTTCAAAAATACAACTATATAAGGCACACCAACATTACGAGCCAATAATATGTGCTCGCGAGTCTGAGGCATGGGACCATCAGCGGCAGATACTACCAAAATAGCACCGTCCATCTGGGCTGCACCCGTAATCATATTCTTAATATAGTCAGCGTGACCCGGACAATCAATGTGAGCATAGTGACGTTTATCACTCTGATACTCAACGTGAGCAGTAGCAATAGTAATGCCGCGCTCTTTTTCTTCGGGAGCTGAGTCAATCTGGTCAACACTCTTATTCTGAGCAATTTTACCAGCCGCAGCTAATACCTTTAAAATAGCAGCGGTTAAAGTGGTTTTACCATGGTCAACGTGACCAATAGTACCAACATTGACGTGTGGCTTGGATCTATCAAAATTTTCAGCCATATGTGAATGTTTCCTCTGCGCAAATATTACCCAATTTGCGCTTAATTATTGATTAATTAATATTTTATTATACAAGCAAGCGAAACGAAATCGCCATGCTTGGCTTTTTCGTAAAAAAAAATAGCTTGATTGCGTAAGGATTATAACACCAGTTTTTTATTTTGGCAAGGGTTATGGGGCTCTTTTGCATCGTATAAATGAACTTGAATCTATATTTACCTAATATTAGGCAATTTTATTTATATTTATAATAATAAAAAAACTAAAAAATATCCTTACTAGGATATCATGTGGATAAAATCATGATTCTTCATCTAATTCTTCAAAAAAATATTCATCCTCCTCATCAGGTAGCTTGTTAATATCTGAATCCTGAGACAAGCGCCGTGTAGCAATAACATCTCCTACCGCGGAAAACTGGCTATTTGTAAAAGACTTAACCTGATGATCGCTCTGCTTATTTTCCTCAACCAACTCGTTTTTCTCACTATGTTCAGCCGCACTTTCATCGTTTTCCCATTTTACCGGTGCAACCGATGCATTCTGATTATCTTGATGAGCCGAGGCTATAAAATCTGGTGTTTTTTGAGTAAGTAATTTTTCATAACTATCTAAATCTAACAATACCAACAGATCATCCTTTGTGGCAATAATTAGTTTTTCCTTAGTCTTTTTTATAATTTTTACTAATCGCTCCCAATCAATAGACATATTTTTTTATTTAGTTATAGAATTTTATTAGCATGGTATATTTTTGTCAAATAAATTGACTCAGCCCGTAGGCTGAGTCAATTAAAAGCTAATTACAACTATTGCAAACTATTTATTATCAGCGACAATCTTTTCTTCCACGTTTTTAGGTACTTCGCCATAATGAGAAAATTCCATACTATAAGATGCCCGACCCTTACTCAGAGAGCGTAAAGAAGTGGCATAGCCAAACATCTCGCCCAGCGGCACTTCGGCATCTACTACCTTCATCTGGCCACGATCACTCATTTCCTTAATCTGAGCACGCTTAGAATTTAAATCACCAATCACATCACCCATAGATTCTTCAGGGGTCACAACTTCAACTTTCATAACCGGCTCCAACAATACTAAACCACCTTTTTTACAAGCGGCTTGCAAAGCCATAGAACCAGCTACTTTAAAAGCAGCTTCAGAAGAATCCACCTCATGATAAGAACCATCAAAAACTGTAACTTTAATATCAATCAAGGGATAACCAGCTAAAATACCATTGGTTAATGCTTCTTTTACACCTTTTTCTACAGCCGGGACATATTCTTTTGGTATAACACCGCCTTTCAGTTCGTCCATAAAAATAAAGCCAGCTCCTCTTTCTTGAGGCTCAACTCGTAACAAACAATGTCCATATTGACCGCGACCACCAGACTGACGAATATACTTCCCTTCTGCTTCAGCTTCTGCCCTTATCGTTTCTTTATAAGCTACCTGTGGCGCGCCGACATTAGCCTCCACCTGAAATTCACGTTTCATACGATCAACAATAATATCCAGGTGCAGCTCACCCATACCAGCAATAATAGTTTGTAAAGTTTCTTCATCAGTATGAACTTGGAAAGTAGGGTCTTCCTCTGCTAATTTAACCAAAGCCGTGCCCATCTTTTCCTGGTCGGCCTTAGTTTTCGGCTCAATGGCGACAGAAATAACCGGTTCTGGGAAAGTGATTGACTCCAATACAACTGGATTATTTTCGTCACACAAGGTATCGCCAGTAGTAGTATTTTTCAAACCGACTACCGCAGCGATCTCACCAGCGTAAATCTCATCTACTTCTTCCCGATGATTAGCGTGCATACGTACAATACGACCAACTCTTTCCTTGCCACGCTTAGTGCTGTTATAAACATAAGTGCCAGTCTTTAATACTCCAGAATAAACCCGAACAAAACATAATTTACCGACATATGGATCAGTAGCGATTTTAAAAGCTAATACCGACAATGGCTCTTCATCAGAAGCGTGTCGAGCAATAGCTTCTTCTTCATTATCCAAAGCATGTCCTTTAATAGCAGGTACATCCAATGGCGAAGGTAAATACTCTACCACTGCATCCAATAAAAATTGGACGCCCTTATTTTTTAGAGCTGTACCGACAAAAATGGGTACTATTTCATTGGCAATAACGCCCTTACGCAAACCTTTGCGCAAGTCTGCCAAATCAGGCTCTGTACCACCCAAATATTGCTCCATAAGATTTTCATCATTTTCCACAATAGCCTCTACCAATTTACTACGGTATTCTTCTACTTTATCCTTCATATCAGCCGGCACTTCAGTTTCTTCAATTTCTTTACCCAAATCATCTTTATAAATGTAAGCTTTACGAGTCAATAAATCTATCAAACCTTGAAAAGTCTCAGCCGCACCAATGGGCAACTGTGCTGGATAAGCCTTTTTTGTGAGACGATCCGCAATAGTTTTAATATCATAATAAAAATCAGCGCCCATACGATCCATTTTATTGATAAAACAGATACGGGGCACTTCATATTTGTCCGCCTGATGCCAAACGGTTTCAGACTGCGGCTCTACACCAGCCACGCCATCAAAAATAACTACACCACCATCCAATACGCGCAAAGAGCGCTCTACCTCAGCAGTAAAGTCAACGTGACCCGGAGTATCAATAATATTTATACGGTGGATGTCGTCAGCTTTATTACGGGAAGCCCAAAAACAAGTGGTTGCAGCTGAAGTAATAGTAATACCACGCTCCTGTTCCTGCTCCATCCAATCCATTTCTGCGGCGCCTTCATGCACCTCGCCGATTTTATGTTTTTTACCAGTATAAAACAAAATTCGCTCTGTAACAGTGGTCTTACCGGCATCAATATGGGCAATAATACCAATATTGCGTACTTTTTCTAAAGGATAATCTCTAGACATAAAAATTTAAAAATTAAGAATTGAGAATAATAAATTAGCGAGCAAAATGAGCAAAAGCCTTATTGGCCTCGGCCATACGATGCACGTCTTGTTTTTTCTTAATAGCATCACCTTCATTAATAGCCGCTGCCATTAATTCATCAGCTAAGCGCTCTGCCATGGTTTTGCCTTTTTTATTACGAGCCGCTTCAATCAACCAGCGATAAGCCAGTTGTAATTTACGATCACCTGTTACCACTACTGGAACCTGATAATTAGCACCGCCAATACGGCGACCTTTGACCTCCACACTGGGACTGATATTTTTTATAGCTTCATCAAACACTGCCATAGCATCCTGCTTTGATTTCTTGGAAATTATAGTAAAACAATCATAGACAACGTGCTGAGCAGTGGTTTTCTTGCCATCACGCATAATATAATTAATCAATTTACCAAGTAAAACATTGTTAAATTTGGCATCAGGATGAATTTTTCGTTTTGGGGCTGGTTTACCTCTCATATATTTCTTAATTTAGTTAAAAGAATAAATCTGTAATTATGGCTATCTATTCTGATTTGCCTTCTTTTTCTTTACGAGCGCCATACATAGAGCGACTTTGCTTACGATTGGCCACGCCTTGTGTATCATAAACGCCACGCACTACATGATAACGAACGCCGGGCAAATCGCGTACACGACCGCCGCGCAACAAAACAATAGAGTGCTCTTGCAAATTATGACCTTCACCCGGAATATAAGCAGTCACTTCCATACCATTGGATAATCTCACCCTGGCAATCTTACGCAAAGCAGAGTTTGGTTTTTTAGGTGTGGTAGTTGTTACTTTGACACATACTCCCCGCTTAAAAGGAGCACCTTGGGCGTGTTCATCTCGCTTACGCTTTAAGGTATTTAAAGTATACCGCAAAGCCGGTGTCTTAGCCTTTTCTTTCTGCTTTTTTCTTGGATTTTTTAACAGTTGATTTATAGTTGGCATATTATGCTAACAATTATTTAAATTGCTTAAATTGTACTGATAAAATCTGGCAAAAAAAGATAACCATACCCAAGCAGGGTTAGTTATCAGCCACGATTCACCAAATTGTCTAATAATTCAAATTAGTAGGGATGACGGAATAATAGCACAAGCCCCAATAACCGTCAAGCCTATTTAGAAAAAACTACTTTAAAACAAGAAACTATTGAAAATATTGATAAACCAATTGATCAAACCGGCGAATAAACCCAATCCCAACCAGCTGTCTATAATCAAAATACCTAATAAAATAATAGGGCCTTGGCGCATTAAAAATAGCTTAAAAGCATCCCAACGCGGCGGTAATACATCAAATAAAAACTTGGAACCATCTAGTGGCGGTATAGGAATTAAATTAAACACCATTAAAACAATATTAATCATCATCAAATACCATAAGAAGATGATTAAATAATTATTAGCTGCTAAATAACCACCACCCAATAAAATTTTTAATAATAATCCAAAAATAATAGCACTCAATAAATTGGCGGCCGGGCCGGCTAAAGACACTAAAGTATTGCCCCAACGTTGATTTTTAAAATTTAAAGGATTTACCATAACCGGCTTGGCCCAACCAATTACCAATGGACTGCCGCTAAGCAACAATAAACCTGGCAAAATAATAGAACCAAACATATCCAAATGCGGTATGGGATTAAAAGTTAACCTACCATCTAGCTTGGCGGTGGGATCACCCTGCCGCAAGGCAATATAGCCATGTGCCACTTCATGTACAATAATGGCGTACAAAATAGATAAAATTTTTATTATAATCATCATATAAACCTTGACACTAAACAATAAATCTAGTAAACTGGAGACACTTTGATTTTATTATACATTAATCTTAGCAATATGGCGAAAAACTGCGCAGTCTGCGGACGCGGTACAACTGCCGGACAAACCAAGAGCCACTCTCAAATCAAGACTAAACGGCAGGTAAAGATAAACCTGCAAACTAAAGTAATTGATGGCCAACGGAAAAAAGTCTGTACTCGTTGCATAAAGACTATGAATAAATAAAATCAGTAGCCTGAGGCAGACTACTGATTTTAGAGTTAGTCAATGCTTTACAAAAACCCCGCCGTTTGCTAACGGCGGGGTTTTATAAACTGAAAATTATTGATAAGTGTAAGATAAGCTCAAGCCATCATCGCTGCTAAGCAAATCTATCGTGTCATAATTAGGCGCTGTATAAAGCCATTGCAATACCGGCTCAAGATAACTATCCAGCAAACGACTGGCGATAAATTTAGGAAAATAAAAACCTTTGAAACGAACTTTGGCTACATAAAAATATAACTCACTGCCCAAAGAAACTGGACGCACTACCAATTCAAAATCTCCGCTTAAAGGTTTGAGTATAGTGCCGGTAATAGTCACTTCCCTATCAGCCAAAGCAATCTGTACATCATGCACCGGAATATTCTCATCATCCGCGATCGCCTGTGTAATAATATAATTCAATTCCTCTCCGCTCCATTGTAAATTCTCTGGCTGTTGCAATAGCAAAGAAATGTCTTTTTTCTGCCAAGCATTATTCCAAGCATCATACTTAACCTGGACTTGATTTTTTTGCATCATGGTCAGCTGAGCTGGAGTCGATACAACAGGCTCGCTATCATCCTGCCACCACCAATGCCAACTAAAAGCTTGGCTAGCCAAAGGTGTCAACAAAAGCAAAGCCGCGAAAATAAATATGATTGATTTAGCTCCTTTGTTTATCATACTTTTATTATATAATATTTATCAAAAAAAATCACGTCCTACTAGGCGAGCCAATGTTTTAACCAAATATCATGATATTTATAAATCAATAGGCCTGATATCGGCAAACTAGCCATACCAGCTAAAATATCATACCAAGTATCAAGTGGCTGACCTATTTGTCCATAAAAATCAATTTGCAAAATAGTTGATACGATAAATTCAAACAATTCCCAAGCAAACATCCCGACCATTACTAAAATTATAGTTTGCATAATCAAAGTTTTTTTATCCCGAACTTTGTTTTTTTTATGCTGCCAAATAGTTAAAATAATGGCTAATAATAATGTTAGCATAAACACAATAATGAAATGAGCATAACTATCAAAATTAAACCACTTGGCTTCATTAAATAGCCAAACATAACCCAAGCTGGATACAATCAATGCTGTGCCAAGCAAAAGCTCCATAGTGGTCAACATCCCTTGATTAAAAACTTTCTGCCACCAATGACTACGCTGATACAAATAACGAGGCGTAAACAAGCCCACGCCATAGATACCAAAACCAATTGCCGCCGGCCAATGCCGCCGCCAACCATAATAAATCGCAAACAATAAAATAACCGTCGCCAAGCTGTTCACCGAACGACGGACCACCTTATAAACATTATTCCTCTTTTGTAATGACATTATTTTTTTAATAATTTAACAAACTCAGATTGCTGCTTTCGTTGACGTGAATTTCCGTGCCTGACCAATAAATCATCTGTCGCCTCTTTCTCATCGCCCGGATAACCAATCGCCACCATGGTCAAAACCTTCACTTCTTCATCCCATGGTAATGCAACCAATGCCCGCTGGCGATCAAAACCAGCCATGGGATGCGCTGCCAAACCTAAGGCAGCTGCTTGTAATAATAAACTTTGCATTGCTGCACCCGTGTCATGCTCAGCATATTTATTTTTATCTGTATAGGCCGACTTAGTAACACCTGCTAATACTGCTAATAAATAAGCTTTTTTGGCAAAGGCATTGCCGCTATTTAGCAAACTAGCTAATTGCTGAAAAGCTTCCGGCTGATCCCAAGTAGCGTAAATAATGCGCCAGGGCTGTTCATTGCTAGAAGACGGCGTCCAACGCACAGCTTCCCATAAGCTATGAATATGTTCCTCTGTAATTAGCCTGTCAGAGAACAAAACCTGGCTCCAACGCTTGGCTAGTAACGGATCAATCGGCCAATCACTAGGCGCGTCTTTTCTCGGATAAGCCATACATTATCTATTCTCCCACCAATTAATTAACAACAAAATCGCAATACCAGCAAAAACCGTAGCTGCCATCATGGGTATGGTGATATAACCAAAATTTAAAACAAAGCGCTGAGAACAAGCGGATGAATAACCAAGCGCATCGCAAGAGCCAGCATTCACCCACCCCAGCTGCATAATATAATGGTACTTAGCAATAGCAGCGCCGATCACCACCATCAATAAACTATACCATCGCAAATTGGCTAATTTTCCACGCCAGGCAGACCATAATAAAATAACCTGCGGATACATAAATATTCTTTGCCACCAACACAGCCGACACGGTTCAAAACCAATAATGCCAGAATAGGTCAAGCTACCGGCTGTCGCCAACACCGCCAATGCCCAAGCTAATTTTCCAGCATGCGCCGAGAGCCATTGCCAGCTATGAACACACAACAAATTCTTATGCTGTCGCTTACGTAAAAACTGAAGCAACCACCACAATAATAAAACTACTATACCAATATCCAACAAAAGCGTACCCCAAGCTAAAACTAAAGTAAAATAATGACTAAAATTTCCCATATTATTATAATTGATTAATTGGTAAAGAGCAGCCGGTTTTATCGGCTAGAGTTTGTAAAGCCACCTCGCCATTAAGACGACTGCCATCGGCAAATTCCCAAGTAGGATACCCAGTAATGCCAGCGTCATCACAAATTTGCTTTTGACCCTTACCGTCCGGAGTAGAACATTCTATATAAGGCAGATACTTAGCTGAGCTACCAAAGTCTTTTTTTTGATTCTGACAATGTGGGCACCAGAAAGCGCCATAAAAAGTAGCGCCACTGCTATCAATACACTGAGCAAACTCATCCAGCTCACCCGGTTGTTGATTTGCCTTGACCACATAAACAATGATGCCAATCGCGATAATGATGGCAATGGTCCACCATATCCAAGCTTTATTTTTCTTTTTGGACATATATTAGTAATTAATAATTTAACAATGCAAATGATACAAATATAAATTTGATAAAAATTTACCAATACAGCATTGTAACATTCATATAAGTATTATAACATATCACTCGTTTTGACTCTTGATTTGCTTGGCCTGCAGATAAGTAATAATGGTATTAACTGCCTTATCCTCTTATTTAAATACAGCTTCATTTGATCTGCAAAAATTTCAAAGCTTTAACCTTAATATAGAGAAAAATGCGAACGAAGCCCCGCGCAGGCGGGACGGAAACGCGGCGAACGAGCAACAAAACGCCTCTGATTTTGAAAAAAGTTTAATCTGGTCGGGGTGGCGGGACTCGAACCCGCGACCTCACGCACCCCATGCGTACGCGCTAGCCAACTGCGCTACACCCCGTCGTCGTCATCGCGGCTCGTCATTTTATAGCTATAAACCAGTCATAGCTACTCTACTCTACTCACCGCGCTTGTTCCTCTCCCTCACACACTTATACCTCTAGGATCAAGTTTATTCAAGTAGAATTTTACTGATAAAACCGCATCAAAAAAATAATTCTAACAGATATAAATTACCACGGTATAACAAAAAAATCAATTACTGACAAATAAAAAATCCCTGCCCATAAACAGAGATTCTTTATCGTCCTAATCATACCGATACGCATTGGAAGTCCTTCTGCAACATCCGGGCAGTTAAGCACTCTTGACGAAAATTGGTATAAACCGATTTGCTCAAAAGACGCATAACTTTTGCCGCTGGGTGTCCTAGAATTCAGACCACGACCTGAATCCACGCAAACTCCCTAAAAATAAAGGTTGTAGAAATTCAATCTATCGGCATGATTAGAACATTTATATTATAACAAATGACAAAATTGGGGTCAACAAAAAAGCCACCTTGTTTTACAAGATGGCTAATATTGAAGCTGAAATTAGGCAAAATATGGTTCCTGCCTGAATTTCTTATTAGCATCGTGGATTTTTTGTTGCCGTAGCTGGCTTTCCAAACGACGTTTGTTACGAATCAGTTCTTTACGGGCTGGACAACACTTACTTGCTCCTGAGTCTTTCAACTGGCGTAATTCATGCTCTATTTTATTTAATTCAGATAAAATAATGAACCGCAATACACTAGTTGATTGTTCCTGTTTAGCAACAGAACTATCTGTCACAATGGCAAAACCAGTTTCCGCTGACATTTAAAACCTCCCAAAAACTAAACGATTATCAATTTCTGATGACAAAGTCGCCGACGACCCGCTCTGACCCCTTGGCGTTGCTACGCTGTCCGCATGTTGCTCAATCAAGGATTCAAATTCCTGATACTGCAATCGTAAAACCGGATCAGCTTGGATTTTATCCTCGCCATACTTCCATACCAGCTCATCCCGCTGAGCTTGTATGGCCTGCAGAGCCAAACGATGATATTCTGCATCGCTTAAAAAATAACCTGGACCATTATGTGTGTCCTGCATGGTACCTCCCAATGCTGTTTGATTTGAAAAGAACTAACCAAAGTAGCAGAATAAAAAAATTAGCCAGCGGGCTAACTAATATTCTCTACTATATTTTCCTAATAAAAGTTAGCTGCCGCTATTTTTTCCCAAAACCAAGACCCACAACATAAAGTTGCGAACAATCTTGCTAATAATTTGGGAATAAAAATAGGACATAACTTTTATCTTTATTTTAGGATAACAAAAGGTCGCTGACATGTCCAGCGACCATGATGTGGAAAAAATTATAATCTATTGTTCATCATCAGCATAAACCCATTTCCAATCATCTTTATAATAATCAAAAACTTCATCTGCCTGGAAAAATCGTTTAATCTCTACCTCTGCAGTTTCTAATGAATCAGAGGCGTGTACAATATTATTAGAATGGCTCATAGAAAAATCACCCCGAACAGATCCGGCATCAGCTTTTCTACCTACTGTTGGCCCTACAATGGTACGAACAGAACTAACCGCTTCATACCCCTCTACCACCATAAATACTACTGGCCCGGATTGCATAAAACCTTTAAGCCCGGCAAAGAATGGCTTATCTTTGTGATGGCTATAATGTTCATCAATCTGTTCATCTGAAATTTTTCCCATTTTTAGTGCTGCTATTTTCAAACCCTTGTTTTCAAAACGTTTAATAATTTCTCCCAATAAATTACGTTGTAGGCAATCGGGTTTTAATATAATCAATGATTTTTCCATAATTTATAAAAATTATTTCTTAATAAACTTGTTTAATTTATCCACTAACTCACCCGGGGTCAAATTAGCTTTAACATAATAACCGACCGCTCCCAATTCTTTGCCCCGCTTAATATCTTCTTCTTGCCCCAAATTAGTCAAGAGAATAATAGGGATGTCCTTGGTAATATCTTCTTGGTGCAATGCCTCCAGCACGGCAAAACCATCCAATTTGGGCATGATAATATCCAGCAAAACAACATCCGGCTGAACTTTCTTTATCAAATCCAAGCCAGCCTTGCCATCATTAGCTGTCTGCACTTCATATCCTGATTTAATTAATTTCATTTTATACATATTGGAGAGAATCTCTTCATCCTCCACCAATACAATTGTCCGCTTGTTTTTGGGTGTCATAAAAAACTAATCAATTGCTTTCAGTATAGCGAAAAATATCACTGCTGGCAAGCTACTGGGACGACTGTTGCCACCATTTCTCACCATCAGTAATGATGACGATCTCGCCTTGCTGATCTGTCCGTAATAGGGGTATTTTTTGAGACTCTAAACGCTGTAATAACTCGGTATGTGGGTGACCAAAAGAATTGTCTTGTCCCGCTTGAATAATAGCTACTGCCGGTTTAACCGCGCTTAACCACTCCACACTACTAGAATAACGACTACCATGATGCGCTACCTTCAGTATTTGTGCCCTCACATCTTGATCACTATGTAAGATAGCTTGCTCTACTTCATCGGTGGCATCTCCAGTTAATAACAAGCAAACCAATTTATAACAATATTTAACCACTACCGAAGTATCATTCAAATCATCCGCCTCTTGCCCGTCCCAGGATACCTGTGGTGCTAAAATAGTTATATTCTCCTCGCTAGTAAAATTAAGTACCTGACCCGCCATAAGCATCTTTGGTCTCATGCCAATATCTTTTAAAATGCCCAACCAAGCCCGATAAGCTGGCGCGTAAAACTCAACTGCTCCAGAATAAAATACCTGACCCACCGGATAGCGTCTCAATATATCAATAAAACCTGTGACATGATCATCATGTCCGTGACTAAGCAACATCATATCTATGCTTGGCGCCAGAGGATTGAGCCACGGACCCAAATCATTAGCCAGATCCGTAGTAGGACCGCCATCAACCAAAATTCTTCTATTATCGGAAGTGATAATTAAAATACTATCCCCTTGTCCCACATCCAAAAACACAAAACGAGCCAAGCCATCATTGGCCTGAGCTTGCATACTATACTGCCATAAAAATAACATAGCACCAAACAAAACCAGACTATAATAAAGCCATTTTTTACTCGCTATTGACAAATATTTCATAAAATTGTAAATTAGAAAATACGTTTTTTGATAAGCTAAACAACCAAAACAGGAGGACGAATGACAGAAACCATCAGATCAACAGTAGGCGCAGACAAAACATCAATTATGGTGCTGGAATGTCATGACAAGCGCCAATTGGATTTAGTTCTTTTCAACCCCGAGCAGCACGTTACCGTTTATTTTCCTAAGGATTTTCCTGGTGATGTTCACATTGAGCCCGGTACCAACCCACCTTCCCTCAATCTCATGAAAGATTTTTGTCGGCGCTTTAATAACAAGTTCCACAAAGGGAAAGATGGTTGCAATATGCATTTGCTAATACCGGAAAATTTGGCATGGCGGGTGACCATTGAAGTCAAGAATTGCGTCGGCATCCATATAAACCGACACTTACTGGACATTGCCACAAAAGTACAAGGAGGTCATAGTGAATAAGCAAACCATGCCAATGAATAGCTTTGTCCCAAAAATTGCCATCATTTCAGTGGGCGACAAAAAGGTTGGCCAATTCAGCTTTGACCGAGAGGTGAATGATGATGTCTATTACCTCACGCCGATCAGCCAGCCCAATGAATTTCAGCGCGTTCAAGCGCAAGCGATTTGTCGACAGCTTAATCCGCTTATCAACCCACACGGCTATGTAGCTGTGAGCATGATATGGAAAAATAATTCGTATACAATACGTATACAGCGAAGAAAAAAAACTAAACAAACTTCGCCCTTCCACAATATGCTGCCACTGGGCAACAACAAACTGTATATAAAAATATAATTCCCCATCAATTTAAGCCGGGTCGTTTATCTTCATAATGAATACTAAACAACTCGGCTTTTTTTTATTTTCAAAAAACAATACGCAGTCAGTAGCGATAAATAATAAAACAAAACTATGGGCAATGATATATGCAAATTCTGCCACGCGCCCCATGGTATCTTATTCAAATTACTAGCCGCGTCTAATAATTGATGACTCAATAACCAAGTTAACCACCACAATAATTGACCCACAATCGGCAACCAACTAAATAAAATAGATAATAAAGATAAAATCAAAAGGGGTGGGAGTAGAGGTACTAGCACAATATTTGCTAATAAACTTAACAGAGATACTTGTCCTAATTTATAGGCTACCCAGGGCAAGGTAATAATTTGAGCGGCAATACCAGCTTGCAATAAAGCGCGCCACCCCTCGCCACCAGGCTCCTGACGTAAATACTTGCCTACGGCGGGAGCGAATAATAATAGACTCAATACTGCCATAAATGACAATTGCCAACCCAAATCATATAAGAGCCAACGCGGATTAAACCACAGCATAGCCAGGGCAGCCATGGCCAAAGCAGTCAAACTTTGCGCCGCGGCACCATAATATTGAGCCAGTAAAATCAATGACCATAAAATGGCTGCCCGAATAGCGGAGGGTGGCGCGCCCACTAAAATCACAAAGGCGCTAATCAAAATAATTGCCAATACCGTTCGCCAGCGACGCGGTAAAGACAACCAAATCAATAATTGCCACAATAAACCACTAATAATACCGATGTGCATGCCAGAAATCGCCAAAATATGAGCCGCACCTAGTCGTTGAAAATCATTGCGTACGTCATCAGCTAAATCACTTTTATCCCCCAATAACAAAGCCATAATTAAACCGCCTTCTGGCTCAACCAAATGTTGCTTTACTAAATTTCGTAATGTTGTCTGTCCGCCAATCAGCCATGACTGCACTTTATATCCCCTCCCCGACGCTATTAATTTTATTCTTGGCCAATAACAAGCGGTATAAATATTTTGTTTAGCTAAATATTCGTCATAAGCAAAGTCTTCAATTTTGTCCGGACGATACAAAACGCACTCCAAATCCAATAAATCACCATAATGATATTCGGGAAATACAAAAGCTTTTACCGCTACCTGCCCCTGTGCTGCTATATATTGGCCATCTCTTTCTATCACCTGCGCCGCTACTACCAAACTTTGGGCATCGGATTTAATAACCGGAGCTTTTATTATCTGACCCTGCCAGTGAACACTAGCCGGCCGGCGGTCACTACTAAACTTTTGGCCATAACTGCTGATATCCCCAAGACCGCCGGCCGGCTGTACCATCTGCCAACGCCAAATACCCAGCAACAACATAAAAAAAATAACAATAAACCAACGCATCCGACGCCAAGGTAACAAAACCAAGGAGATAATAAAAAAACTGGCCAGTAAAATCTTAAAATTCACTACCTGAATAATATTCTGACGCCCCGCCAGATAAATACCCAGCATAAAGGCGCTAACCGAGATAATAATATATATTTGCCTAGTAAACATAAAAACAGAGTCCCTTCTTTTGGACCCTGTTTCATTATTCTCAAACTTATCGCAAAACTTCTACCTTGTCAATAAAATTTTCCAGCTATGACGTAAACGCGTATCTTGCAAGCGCCAACCCCAAACAATGCCAAATAACACACCGATGCTGTCAATAATAATATCTATGCCACTACCCTGCCGTCCAGCAATAAAACTTTGATGCCATTCATCACTGATTGCAAATAATACCGCCAAAATAATAACCAAGCTTACTTGCAACACTAACTCTACTCTACTGGGACGACGTCCGACCCAAGCATGACTAAATAATTTCATCAGTAATAAAGCCAATATAGTATAGATGGCAATATGAGCTAGCTTACGAGCAAACAACTCCCAGATACCAGGCAGTCCAATCACTAAATTAGGTTGGGCGGATAAATACCAAATTAAACTCATCCATAATAATGTAAATAATCCATATTTTGCTATATGTTTAAGTTTGGGCATTGGGTTTGGCTTTATATTTTAAATAGGCGTCAATAAATTCATCCAAATTACCATCCAATACAGCTTGCGGATCTTTACTAACTAAATCCGTACGATGATCTTTGACCATTTTATAAGGATGAAGAACATAAGAACGAATTTGATTACCCCAGGCCGCCTCTGTTAATTCGCCCTGCAAAACTCGTTTGGCTTCTTCCTGTTTTTCATCTTCTAATATTTGCAATTTACTACGCAAAATACGTAAAGCAGTTTCTTTATTCTGTGCCTGCGAGCGTTCATTTTGACAAACCACTATAATCCCGGTGGGCTCATGCACTACGCGCACAGCCGAATCAGTTTTATTGACTTTTTGACCACCCTTGCCAGAAGCACGAAAAGTATCAATCCGAATATCTTTAGGGTCAATCTCAACCGTACTATCATCAGCTTCCAACTCCGGTAAAATATCCACCATGGCAAATGAAGTATGACGCGCATGATCGGCGTCAAAAGGTGACAATCTTACTAAACGATGCACGCCTGATTCACTTTGTAATTTGCCATAAGCATATTTACCGATAATTTCTACTACTATATTTTTATAGCCAGCTTCACTACCTTGACTAGCGGCCACGATATTAGCCTGCCAACCATGTTGTTCAGCAAAACGCAAATACATACGCAATAACATTGCTACCCAATCTTGCGCTTCATCGCCGCCAGCACCGGCATAAATACTCATCACCGCACTATGTCTATCATACTTGCCGGAAAACAATGTCAACCACTGTAGAGAGCGATATATTTTCTCCAAACGACCATATCTATCATCCAATTCATCACTCAATGATTGATCATTATCAGCCAAAGCGGACAAATCAAACGCTTCGTACACACCAGTTTTTAAATCTTGCCATTGCTTTACTTCTGCGTTCAAATCCGCCAACTGTTTACTAATATGAGCAGCGCGCTTGGCGTCTTGCCAAAAATTAGACGACTCGCTTTGTTTTTGTAATTTTTTGGCTTGAATAATTTTGGCTTCAATATCTAAAAGTTGGCCCAGGTTGTTTACGCCTTGAGCCAACTTTGCAAATTTGTCCTTTAATTCTGACATTACACTTTTTTATTATTGACTATTATTCTGATATTCAGCCAGCTCTACCTTCACTGTCTTATAATCACCCCGATGATATACCTTTAAAGTAATGATATCATGTGGCTGAAATTTGGCAATCTGTTCTGCTAAAGTATTATTCTCATCCAACTTCACGTCATTGATTTCTAAAATAATGTCATTCTCTACCAAACCAGCCTTATCAGCTGGACTACCAGGCATGACTGCTAATTCCGCTTGACTTTGTCCCCGCGCAATCAAGGCGCCGTATTTTATCTCTAAACTATTTTGCTGAGCAATATGATCGTTTATCATCACATAACGCACGCCCAAGAAAGGCCTCACAATACGACCATATTGTTTCACGCTATCCACTACTTGTTTAGCAGTATTGATAGGTAAGGCAAAGCCGATCAACTGACCCTGGCTATTCATAGCTGTATTTATACCAATCACGTCGCCGTGCATATTTATCAATGGTCCGCCAGAATTTCCCGGATTAATGGCGGCATCAGTTTGAATGACGCCAGCCAATTTTTCCGATGACTGACCATTTCCAGCCACCACATCTCGTCCTAGACCAGACACTATGCCGGTAGTAACCGTATTACTATACTCACCCAAGGCATTGCCAATAGCCACGACAGTTTCACCTATCTGTACTTTATCAGAATCACCCAGCTTTAAAACAGGTAAATTTTTACCGTCTATTTTTATAATGGCCAAATCATTAAAAGTATCACGCCCCAAAACAGTCGCCTCATAAGTAATGCCATCTGCAGTAGTCACCGTATAATCCGCCGTCACATCTTCCACTACATGGCGATTGGTTAAAATCAAGCCATCCGCCGAGATAATAAAACCACTGCCAGCGCCAATCTGCTGTCTTTGCGTTTGTGGCGGCTGTTCATTATTATCAGGCTGCTGCGGCACAACAAAAGGCCATCCAAAATCAAACCAACTGTCAAAGGGAAACATATTATTCTGATTGATCACTATGTCTTTGCTACCCACTATGGAAACTACTGCCGGGGAAGACTGGGCTACAATTTGCTCTACAGTTAATTTGGTAGGGGTAGCTGCATTATTATTTATGGGCTTTGATTGGTCATCAGCTTGCGTGTCTGACTTAGTGCGCGAAGCAACAATAGAAGGCTGCGACCAGCCCCAATCAGCCAACAATGACTGCATATTACTAGACCAAAAGGTCGCGGTCATCAATCCAGCTATACCACCGGCCACACCCCCCAAAATAATACTCAAAATCAAGGTTATCACCATTGAATTTAGTGTCCATTTTTTCTTGTTTGTATTATTGGCTAAGTTCAACATATAATATCAGGTTAATTATTAGTAATATTTTAGCATCAATGAAACTAAAAAACGTCCAAATTAACCCCCGCTTTGAACAATGGTTATATTATTATATATATAATTACTTATAGAGATCAAGCACTCCTTTATATTGCTCTAATAATCCTTGCCAGGTACTAGGATCTGTTACTTGCCCAGGTATGCTACCATTAGCACCACCCAAACTACTAAAACTACCAATAAACTGTTGCACAAGGGGTGGTAAATAAATAATACCCAAAATAATAGGCACTATTATCAATAAAAATTGTACTGCTGTCATAATTCTACCCCAAAGAATATAACGACGAATGCGCTGAATTTCAGCACGTATCTCTTGACTGATAGCTAAGTTCTCCTCCAAGAGACGTTTATTTTGTTCGTCGGGAGAAGCTCCGGCAAAATTAGTCATTGACTTGATAATATAAATGCTTAAAACTTACTATGTCACCCGGTTTAAGCTCAATTTTATCCCAAGACTTATTCTGATAAACATTATTTACCCAAACATGCCACTGAATCCCCCCTTGAACATTACCACGGCCGGCCAAACGCCACCACTGCAGACCAACGGTATCAAAATCATCATTATAACTCAATGGTATATGCTCTTGATCAGCCAAGCGCTTCACTACGGCCCACAAACTATGATTGGTAGCTAAGGGTAAATTATTGTATGTAGCAATATCACCATTATTATAATCAATCATAATATTGACAGTACCTTGAGTATTAGTATGCATACCCGTATAAGAAGTATCCGGATTGAGAATGGTAACGGTATTTTCTTGTCCCACCATCACGCCCACAATCCAAACAATCAAGGCGACTGCCAAGACTAAAACAATACGAATGGGCATACTTAATGATTGTTTCATAGTATTATTTCCTTCTCCGTTTTAATGTTTTTAGTACTTCTTGAAAAGAATCAACATTCTCAAAAGAATAATATACCGAAGCAAAACGAATATAAGCAACTTTATCAAATTTCTTCAAATGACGTGCTACGATTTCACCAATGTCACCACTAGTAATTTCATCCTTTCGTTTTTTCTGAATATCGCGTTCTATACCATTGAGTAATTTCCTAAAAGCCTCCTGTGTAAATGATCGCTTTTCCAATGATTTTTTTACTCCACTCTGCATTTTTTCTCGACTATAAGCTTCTCGCCGACCGTCTCTTTTTATCACAGTCAAATTCAGCAATTCAATTTCCTCCTGCGTAGAAAAACGATAATTACAACGGATACACTCCCGACGTCTACGAATAGCAAAACCATCAGCCACCATGCGCGAATCCAAAACTTTGGTATCTTTATATAAACAGACGGGGCAATGCATTTAGTTCATTTTTTTTCTTATAAAAGTGGGGATGTCCAATTCGCTGTCTTCTTCTTCCACAACTTCTTTATTTTCTTTTTTCTTTTTAAATATTTCCGGTCTGCTAGATACTTCATCCTCACTATCTGACTGGCGAGTCTTGCGTTCTACTTTATCTACAACCGGATTAGGGGTATAAGATTTCATACCCGCGACTTCATCCATAGATTTGTTGGTATTGAAACCGGTAGCAATAACTGTAATTTTAAGCTCATCATCCATATTCTCATCTAACACCGCGCCAAAAATAACACGCGCATTTGGATCCAAAGCCGAAGTTACTACCTCAGCCGCTTCATTGACTTCGTGCATGGTCATAGTCGTATCACCCGCAATAGTAAAGAGCACGCCCTTAGCACCCTTGATAGACATTTCCAACAGCGGACTGTCAATCGCTAGCTTAGCTGCTTCTGTCGCCCGATTCTCACCAGATGCCCGACCAATACCCATCAAAGCGCTACCGGCGTCTTTCATAATAGATTTAACATCAGCGAAATCTACATTAACCAAGCCAGGGATGGTAATAAGCTCTGAGATGCCCTGCACACCTTGTTTCAAAACCTCATCCACAATGGCAAAGGCATCCAATAATGAAGTTTTTTTATCTATAACTTGAAGCAGGCGATCATTGGGGATGGTGATAATAGTATCAACCTTATCAACCAAATTATCCAATGCGCGATCAGCTATATTGCGTCGTTGCGCGCCTTCAAAAGCAAAAGGCTTAGTTACTACCGCTACCGTTAAAGCTCCCAAATCTTTAGCTACCTCTGCCACAATAGGCGCAGCGCCACTACCGGTGCCACCACCCAAACCACAAGTGATAAAAACCATATCCGCGTCCTGTAATACTTTTTTAATATCCTCTTTATCTTCCTCGGCAGCGCGCATGCCGACTTCTGGATCCATGCCCGCACCCAAACCACGCGTAGTTTCTTTGCCAATATGTATCTTTTTATGAGCCTCTGTACTATTTAAAGCCTGCGCATCTGTATTAACAGAAACAAATTCTACTCCCCGAATACCGGCGCGAACCATACGATTGACCGCAGCGCCGCCAGAACCACCCACTCCCGCCACTTTGATCTTGGCAAAAGTCTCTATATCGGGCTTGATTTCCATTGATTTACTCTTGGTTGATTTAGCCATATACTAAAATTTAATACTAATGGTGTTACAATATACTATAAATAATTTTATTAATATTATTGTTCAAGTTTTTATCTAATAAAATTTATACACCAAATTGCAATCAAAACTTATAGACTACAACTTTTATGGTAATAATGATTGGAACCAATCCTTGATACTACCTACTGTTTTTTCTACAGAAGAAAAACTGCCCAAACGTAAACCAGTCTTACTATTACTTTGTTTGGTTCCCCACAAAGCTAGGCCCAAAGCTTGGGTATATTCTGGATCATTTATCTTATCAATAGTAGTGTCCACCGACAAAGGATAGCCCAAAAAAGCTGGTAAATTGAGCTGCTGTTTAGCCAACTCTATCAAGCCTGGTAATTTTGATCCTCCGCCAGTAATGACTATACCCGATGGCAACATGCCGTCCCTCTTAATTACCCGCAATTCCCCATTTACCATGTCAAAAATTTCTTCCACTCTGGCTTGGATAATTTCTGCGACATGACGCAAAGAAATATTAGAACCGACTTTTTCTGTATCTGCAATATCTGACAAATCTATTTCATCTCTTTTGGGCACGTCCTTGGCTATCGCCTGACCATATTCCAACTTTACTATCTCAGCCGTAGGAATTGCTGTACGTAAGCCAATGGCCAAATCATTGGTAATATGATTGGAACCAATTGGTAAAATTTTACTGTGCAAAATATTACCTTCCTCAAACACAACCAATGAAGTAGTAGCCGCGCCAATATTCAATAAACACACGCCCAGCTCTTTCTGCTTCTTGGTTAATGTACTCTCACTATTTGCTAAAATAGAAAAAACTAAATCTACAATATCCACTCCCGTACGATAAATACACTTAGTTAAATTACGAATTTGGGCGGTCAGGCCCAAAATCATCTGAGCGTTAACCTCCAAACGAATACCGGTCAAACCAACCGGATCTTTAATGTTTGTTTGGCTATCTACAGTAAAATCTTTCGGGATGATATGTAAAATCTCATAGTTGGGCGGCGTCGCAACTGTTTGAGCGGCTTCTATCACTCTATCAACATCATCTTCTTGAATTTCACCATTGGCTTTGGCTACCGCAACCACCCCTTTACTTTCCTGAGTAATAATATGACTACCTGAAATACCAATAATGGCATTCTCAATCGGTGCGCCTATCATCCTTTCTGCTTTTTCCAAACACTCTGATATGCTGGAGACAGCCTCTTCAATAGATTTGATAGAGCCCTTTGCCATGCCTTCCATGTCATGCTCCGCAGCACCAATAACTTGCATTCCCCCTTCAGGTAAATGTTGTAAGGTTACTATTCTCACTTTACTGGTACCTATGTCTATACCGGTAACAATTTCCGAATGCGCCATAAATTAAGAAAAAAGTTATAATTGACTATTAAAATTATAACAAAATATAGCATTGCTGCCAACTAAACACCCGAATTTTCTTGAACAATTAATTTGTTCTTTATTATCAACTTTGATTCTAAAAATATTTTAACTTTTTTCTAGAATATATAAGGTAAGAAAATAAACAGGCCAATGATGATAGCACAAATACTGGCTAATAAAACGGTAGCCGCCATCATATCCTTCAATACCGCCACATAGGCTGATATTTTGGGCTTGAGGATGTCCATTACCCGCTCTAGTACAGAATTAATGATTTCTAAAATTAATACTAAAGTAATGATTAATATTAAAATAATGGCTTCCTTCAAAGTTACCTGCCAGTATAACATTGCCGCTATCACAATCATAGCAATCACAATCTCCCAACGAAAATTACTTTCTGTACGCCAGACCAAGGCCAAACCCTTACCCGCTCTGCGTAAACTTCTGCCAAAATGTTTAATTCGTTTGCTCATATTTATGCCAAATTTTATCTTCAATTTTGCTCATAATTTTTTTGTCTTTGTCCAGTTCATGATCATAGCCGGCAATATGAGCACAAGCGTGAATAGCCAATTGCGCCAACTCGGTAGTAATACTATGTCCCAATTCTTTAGCCTGACGCCTGGCTATATCATAACAAATAATAATTTCACCGCTCAGAGGCTTTGGTTCATAAAAAAAAGACAACACGTCGGTCGCTTTCTTTACTCCCCGATAACGACTATTCAATTTACGGCTAGTAGACGGATCCACCACCACTACATTTAGGGGAAAAGTTAATTTCAATTGGCGAGCAGCAACTTGTATTGCCTTCCTTAGGACCTGACGATAGCTACTAGACAGTTGAACTCCACCGACAGATGACACAGTCAGTGACGACATACTAATTACTCACCTCAATAATATCCATTGTCTCAGGCTGGCAAGCACCAACAATCACCGTGCCGTCTGTCAATAAATTTACATAATATCCAGTATTAGCCATTGATCCGGTGCTGGGGTCCTGAGGCAATGACTCTAAATAACTAGGCACTAAAATACCACTCATATCTACACAAGCCGTAGCAGTGGTCACAGCAGAACAAGTCATCGCACAATCTGACCCATTACCTAATATTTGAAAAGTATCAACATCAGCATCTATACTATCAGGCAAGGATAAGTTATCTACTTGATAACTAAGCAAAGCCAAGCGCCAATTAGAAACATCTTGCTGACGTTGTTGATCACGCAATACCGCTGGATCATTAGAGGCTGGCTCTACTAATTTGAAGCTGGCCAACATCATTTGATAAGTAGCTAAATAATTGAGCTGATTGGTAGTGCCTAAATTATAAACTAAAACATAAATATCGCTACCCAAAGCTAAATAAGTGTGCAAACCATCTTCTGTTTGTACTCCAACCATATTATCAAAAACGACATCCTGTAAGCCACTAGGGTCAATCTCAGGATTATTCTTTATATACCAATCACGAGCCGACAAACCCAAGGGATTGTCCTGCACTATTACTTGAATCATTTCCGTGGTAGCTGAACTAAACAAAACTTCTGCTTTATCCTCTGTCAGCTCACGTTCGTTCCAAACGGTAGGATAATAAATACTATAATTGTAATTGCTATTGAAATATTCTGATACATTAGCAGAATCAACCAATAAGGCACCGTCCGGCAAAGCAGGATCAAAAAGCTTGACCAATTCATTAGCATCAGAATAACCATCGCCATCTGTATCTACCAAAGCCGCATCGGTTTTATATATATTCTCCTCAATATCACTCAAAGCATCTCTATCACTATCCAATCCGGCCAATAATTCCATATCATCCACAGAAGCATTGTCATTATCATCCTCTGATACATCAGGTACCAACGGCTCTATCATATCCGCTCGAGCGACATAATCACCGGCAGGTAAATTTAAATTACCAACCTTTCCACCAGATTCTAAAGAAAAATTTATTTGATAACTTGTTTGATCCCCAGCACCGATATAAACGTAATTTTGTGAATCAGCTAGCGGGTCTTGGGGTAATTCTTGTAAATAAGTTGGGATCAAATCTTCTAGTTTATCTGGATATACCTTCTCGCTGACATAATATATCGCCAAGGCAGAGCGCAAAGAAAAAATATCTTGCAAGCGCTGCTCATCTCTTTCCTGTTCAATGTCATCACTGACCGGGGATTGTTGTTCATTAATATTATTATCAACTGCAACGCTATTATTTAATAGCATGTTATTGTTTAACCTTTGATCGTTTATTACTATATTATCAGTTGGCACTTGCATAGCATTGATAAACCAATAAGCCCCTCCGGCTATCACCACCAAACCGACTATAATAGCGGCTATAATAAAAATCTTGCGACTACTCTTAGAATTGGTCGGCTTAGTAAATTTAGCGGGCATAGTATAAATATTGCCGCTGGCTGAAGAATCGTCCTGATTAATTGCTTTATTATCTATTAATTGAGCCATAAAATTATTGATCGGTAGGAATATTTAATAACTTACCCTCACCGGCTGGATTATAGCCACTTTGCACTTCCAAGCCATCCGCATAACCATCACCATCTGTATCCGGGTTCAAAGGATCGGTATTATAAGTTACCACCTCTTCCTTATCAAACAAACCATCCGCATCACTATCTGCTTGACTAGGATCGGTACCAATGGTGGCCTCTTGCTTATCTGTCAAACCATCACCATCTGTATCAATATTGATATCTGGATTAGCGCTGGGCTGATCAACATTATCTATTGGCTGATTTATAATCTCTCCAGAATTATTATCCAACTGGTTATCAGTCGGTATATCAACCGGCTGATTATTCACCAAATCTGTAGGGGCATTATTAATCTGGTTATTCATCTGGTTATTCATCTGGTTATCAAGGGGGTTATTGACCAAATCACTATAATTATCAGGCGTGCTATAAGCGCTCCACCACCAAATACCGATCGCCACAATCACCACCAATCCTATGACTGCCCATAACCAACGTTTATGACCAGTCTGGCTGGCGCCATCCGCCGCTGGCATGGCTTGTAAAGGCTTAGCTGGCCCAATATCTTTTGGCTGGCCTGGCGCTTGCGCTGGCCTGGGTGGCTGCGTTGGTTTAGACATTTGATCCTTTTCAACATTGGCAAAAATATCTTCCGGCTCTTTTTCCGCTGATTGATTATTTGCCACGGGGATACTATCTGGTTGCCTAGGAATCTCCGGTGAAGTAGGCGGTTTATTATCTTTTATTTTATCATCAAAATCTTCAAACATAAATTTATGATTTATATATTTATTATGGTTTAGTTTGTAATATATTAATACTACGTTGCGCACTACCCGCTTCTATTTGGCACAAATTGTTACACCCATCACCGGGTAATAAATTACCATCATCACACTGCTCATAATATGCAGAGGTAGCGCTGGCAAAAGTACTAGTCGTTGCTTGATCTATCATTCGTTGTAAAATACCATCACCACAAACTGGTGCTGCTTCATTCTGACAATTAGTGCTACAGCCATCTCCGGATAATTTATTAGCCGGCTGATTTTCACATTGTTCATCAATGCCAGAACTATTGGGGTGACTGATTATCCCATCACCACAATATAAAATCTGCTCCTTTTGGCATACTTTATTACAGCCATCTCCGGAAATAGCATTGCCATCATCACACTGCTCACCATCATCCACCACACCATTACCACATAAAAGTTGAGCATCAGGAGTACAAGCCAGAGTAACTTGCTTCTCTATATTATTTATTACCTGACAACTATTAATCCAATCTAATTGGGCTAAACTACTACAAATGCCCGGCACAGAACTATTGTAGATGGCCATGCCTTGCGCGCAAGTATTTTTACCTATTGCTATAGCAGCCTGCTTAATCGCTGAAACAATATCCTCATAAGCCTTGCTTTCTTCTGTCTGCCAGTGCTTATTGGCCCAAGCCAGATGAGCTGTATTCAAGGATAATTGCCCAGTAAGAGGCGTTATTCTTGCCCCACTAAGCTGCTTTTCTACAATAGGATAAATATTCAAATCCAATGTTTGTTGTACAACAGCTACTTGTTTATGATCTATTTGTTCTCGCAAGGCAGGCAAAACGTCTCTGATAGAATAGAAATTTTTCAGCCACAATTGCCAATCATTTGACAATTGAGTCAACTGATCAAATAAATTATGATACCTCTTACTGATATCTAATAAATTATTATTAATATCTTTGAGATGCTCTGCCAAAAAAGCCCACAAAGCCTCGTCGTTCTCTAACTTAGGCTGAGCTAAAGCTTTCTTAGCCTCTTCAATCATAGATTTTTGCTTGACTAATTGCTCTAAAGATTGCTGCTGTAAAATTTGTACCTTACTGGCATAACTATTGACTAAATTCGCTTGTTCTAAATCATACTTAAACAAAGAAATTAATTCATCTTTATACATATTATACATATCCTTGCCACATTTATCAGCGCCAGCTAAGATCTGACTATTTTGTAAAATATTTTGCGCATTACCCACTATATCACTCATGCCACAACCAACTAATATTTTATTATTATTATTTAATAAAGATTTATTAATTTCTACAAAAATAGATAAAGCTCTGCTGGGATTATCTTTTTCTAAATACGCCCGAGCGTCGTTCATGCTAGAAAATTGTTTAGCACAAAATTGCACCTCCGCATTTAGCTCTTCTACTGCTATTTTATCCTCAGCAATATAAGCAGCTAAGGCTAATAATTCGTCATCATAAGCTTTTAATTGTAAAGCGTACAAGCTATTACCGATAACAGCCGCCTCATCATTGATAGATATATTGCGCAAACTATCTAGCCTTGACAATAACCTCGTTAAACTAATGTCATGCTCTCGCCAATTTTGCATTAAGGTCTGTTGTTGTTGCGACCCACCCACTAAAAAAGCAAAATTATTCATGCGTTCTATGTCTTTATGCAATAGCTGATACTGCTCACTATTTAGCCAATCAGAAACATATTGCATAAATTTTTGCAAGCGCGCCTCCCGATCATCACTTTTTTCTTGCAACAAAAGCTGCAAATCAAGAAAACCGGCGTCAACTGACTGAATAAATTTATCTAATATTTGCGTCCTATCTTTTATAATATCAATAGTGGGTTGTAAATTTTTCACCGCCTGCTCGGCTTGGCTGATAGTGTTAGAAATATTATTAAAAGAAGAATTTAAAGTTTGCTGGACAACAATGTCATCATGGCATTGGCTGGTTCTCTCTTGCCAAGTATTTATTGATGTACAAAAACTGTCAGCTGTCTGCTGATAAGCCAAATTTAATTTACTTTGTTGTTCACTGGTACTAGCGGATAAAACCCGGCTCAAAATTGCCTTATTACGCATATTTAGCTGGGTGATGCGTGTCATCACCGCCGTCATATCAACATTTTTATTTTGCAATTCTGCCAATTTACTATCTACTTGGCTCATGATGTCAGTATATGCGGTGGTTAATATATCCAAATAGCGAGATTTTAAATTATTTTGCTTTTGTAATAACTCCAGCTCACCTATTTTCTCCTCCGCCTGATCTAATAATGTATTTAACTTAGCATCGGTGGTCACAGAAAATAAATGAAGCTTTGTCCAATCACCGACTTTGTCCAAAAAATAAAAACCACTTGCCGGTGTCATCCCGGAATATTCAATATTAGATAAAGAGATGTCAGTATTATTGGTAAGTAATAATTCTTCCTGACAACTATTACTAATAGCGGCATTAGCAATCAAAGGCATAAATACAAGCAAGCCCAATGATGTTAAAAACAATTTATTAGAAAAAATATTCATAGAGGTTTATTAAAAAGATAATTATATTATAACCTAAATTTGAGTATTAATAAAATCACTATTACCTATAAATTATATGCCTCGTATGCCATCTTGTGCCTCATTACTGTCAATATCCTGATCACTCCAAATGATATTGTCGCACTCCTCGCTCATGTCAACTGGCAACTGAAAACTCCCCCGCCAGATAACCCCGCCATACTCAAAATTGCTATTCAATTCAAAATGTTGTCCAGAAGATAAAGCATGATACTGATAAATATGAGAACCTAACGGGCAAACATAATCTTGCTGCTCAGGATTCCAACAAGTCACAGAGTCGTACCCGGCAGGACAAATACTATGACTATTGATGGGGTCAATCGGTGCGACTATACCCAAAGCAGTGGCTAATGTTGATTGCCAAGAATCCCAAACCGATACACTATTACCTACTTGATAAGTGCCAGACAATAATTTAGGATAAAAGCCATATTTATCATAATACTCCCGCAGTGAGTTATCCAATATATTTAAACCTTCCCAGCGTAAAGTATCGTTCACTAATCTTTGCCGCAAAGCCACGGAACTTAAATTAGTATTAAAAGACCAATTATTATAAATTTGCGTGAACATATTTTGCGTATCATTACCAGCTCCCTGAGTATAAGATAAAAGATAAATATTGGTATATACATCAGCGCCAGCTATATTTGCGGCATTAACATAAGTGCTGCGCCCTTCCTGCAAAGCGCTATAACCTCCGACTATAATGGACTGGGGCTGTCCTTGGGTCACTATATTGTTTTGATACCAGCTCAGAGGGTCAAGATGATCAAAATTACTATAGACCCGCATGCCAATAGCGTCATCACTGCCATAAACTTGTTGACTCAATAATATAGTCGTTAGTAAATTTGGATCATCAAAACCACTTCCTACTTCACTGACTACCAAATCCGGCAATAAATTACTAGCCTGATAGCTACTGGCTTGATTACCAAGCTCCAATTGCATATCATCAAACCAAATCTGTGATAAATTATTATCACGACTCATATACAATACCAAGCCCACTTCCAAATAATTGGTATCGGCATTAGTAAGAATTATTAAGCTATTAGTCTCCCAATCATAGCTACCAATGCTACCAGAAGAAAGTGGCTGATCACCCAGCCTGGCACCGTTTCTATCCGCCAGCTCATATATTTCCACCGGTCTATTATTTATATTTTCGGCTTTAATTTTAAAATTGATGCTATAAGTAGTTTGTGGCTTGACCGGCACATACTGACGCACCAAAACGCGATCATGACTAATCGTAGCAGTATTGTTTTGAATGATAGTAAAGACCTTGCCGCTACCGTCCTCATCCAATCTAGCAGTATAATCACTAACCAGGGCATTGCCAATAGGCATTTCCCAACCATCCGGATAAATATCATTGTTATTATCTTGCTCAAAACCACTATTATAGATCATATTAGGCCCATCACCACGACAATATTTAACAGCAAAATTATAGCTGTCATTACTATATTGCCAAGGAGCACCGCACATAAAAATATCAATTGGCGCCACTGCCTCACCATTTCCCTGAGCTCCACTATCAACCAAGGCACGTAAACTCAAAGCGCCATTGCCGATACCAGTTGGCTGTACAGTAATAATTTGCCCATTATTATTGCCAATATTCACTAACTCGCTATTGCCTTCTAGCTGCCAATTATAATTACCGTTGATGACATTATTTTCGTTGTCATAAGCATGCACTATAAAGTTAATTTGTTCATCCACTGAATTAAATTCATAACTATCTGGCTCAATAGCAACGCGATCAATAAAGCAAAAAGTTTCACCAGTATCAAATTGCCACGCATAATCATTTGGTAAAATACTTCCTCCCATATCCATAACTCCACCGCTACCCCCAGACACTACCGCTCTATAAACGGTAAAAGGATCTAGATCATCAAGGGGATGAATATATAATATTGTTTGTTCTGGCTCGCCACTAATTGGCCGGTCTTCCAAACTAAAAGTGATAGGTATTTCTTGCCAATCATCATTACTTAATAGTTTATAAAGATGTACTTTATCAAGCGTAAATGAAGAGGCAAGCATAGGACTGTCAAACGTAGCGGATATTTCTGTATTTACACAAGCTCCTGATGTGGGTATGCCAGGCACGCACTGATTGAAGTCCAACTCGCATTGACTCGTACAACCCAAACTACCGGCAGCATAATCAGGAAAACTGGTACAAGCTAAATTATCCGGTATAATTACCGTACCATCAGCCGCAAAATCGCATTGCTCACCAATATTACTATCAACAATGCCATCACCACATGGACTAACAGGGACAACAACGTGAACCAAGGCATCGTCGCTAATATCACCTAAACTGGCCGTAATAATAGCCTCTCCTTCTATTTGTCCACTAACTAAAATTCCACCATCTAGCGCGCTACTAATACCAATACTGTCAGAACTATTGCTGGTCCAATCAACCATCGCATCTGACAAAAGATTGCCATCATTATCTATGACTTGGGCATTAAATAATATCTGTTCACCAACATTTACATTAGCTTCTTGCGGACTAACAATAATCTCACTAATATTATTCTGGCAGGCGCTACAATCGGCGCCACCGCAATCTAAACCATTTTCGTCAAAATTGATAAGACCGTCAGTACAATGATCTCCCTGCAAGCCAATAGTTACGGTTACTAATTGACTACTAGTACTATGGCTATCAAGATCATAAGCCGTAGCCTGCACTGTGTGTTGCGATCCTACTATCAGTCCGGTAGTATCCCAAGCATAACTATATAAATCAGGGTTGGCTTTTTGATAAACAAAAGCCAAGTCGCTGCCATATGACCTGCTCAAAACTATATCCTGCTGGCCATCATTATTAAAATCGTCAATGGCCAAAGCGTCATCATTGATAGCCGGTCCATAGTAATAACTAAACAAAGTAAAAGATTCACCGCTAGTGAAGGTAAAATCACCTTGATTATAATAAACTTGTACGCCGCCGCCATCTGTTACTACTACTATATCCAATAGACCATCATTATCCACTAAGCCTGCTTTGGCCAATTTAGGAGCATTGATATCGGCAGTATATGACCGCCATTGGCCGCTACTACGGTCATAAAACAGCGTACCGGCTGACTGCGAAACCACCATAACATCATTTGTGCCGTCATTATTAAAATCGGCAATGCTCAAACCATTTATATAATCAGGTGACGTCAAAACTCTGCGTTGGGCAAAGTCTAAATTTCCATTTTTATTTTCTACAATATACAAGTTTGTACTATTGGATTGCCACTCGTATTGAATATAAGCTAAATCAGGCATATTATCCCCAGTTAAATCACCCATCACAAAACGATAAGCATCATTAGTATCAGAATCTTCATAATTGATTGCGGTAAATTTACCCGTGCCATCATTAATAAAACTACTAAACGCTCCTGTTGCATTGAATAATAGAAAATCATCAGAATTATCACTGTTCATATCAACTACCTGGGTCTGTTGATAAATGCCTCTGGTAGCCGTACGCCAATCATAGCCAGATGCGCCAGTAGTGTTATTATAATTCGCTTGTTCTTGCCATCCATTTGAGCCACCAGCTAAAACACGAGCATCATAATGGCTACCAGAGCCACTCCGATCACGCAATATAATATCTTGATAAGCATCTCCATTAAAATTACCAACTGCTGCGCTATAAGGATACAAACTAGGATAACCATAAACCCAACCAGTGCTACGCACGCTAAATCCACCTCCCAAGTCAACATCAAAATCAGCATAGACGCCATCATAAGGAGAGGGTGTTAAATTACCACTGACTATGGTTGAATCTGTACTTTGACCACTCACTTGGGCATAAACCGGACCGCTACCAACGCCCGTGCCAGCATGCCAATCTCCGCCCCACCAGCCATAATAACTTCCACTATTATCAGGTAAGGCGCCATATAAACGACCAGTAGCTCTTGCCGTCAGATCATAAAAGATATCAAAATTAGATTGTTCTTGATAACCAGCCGCGCCTGTTCTATAAATTGTTACTCCCCTACTAATACTATTGACATACGGCATAATCAACTCCGGTAGGCCATCACCATCCAAATCATTAGCCACTACACTTTTCATAGCATAAGGAAAACTAACTATATTATTACTACCATAAGTACCGTCACCATTATTTAGTAGCACTATGGCATCCGTGTTACTATTGCGGCTTATAATATCAAATCTATTATCATTATTTGTATCAGTTAATGTATATATTGAGCTAGGTACATTAGACAATACCGCTGGTGCGCTAATTGCGCCGCCATTATTATCCCAACGCACTATTACATTACCCTCTCTAGCAAATATCTCAGAATAATCATCATTATCTGTGTCTTTTATCAATAAAGAGTTGGTAACATAGTAGTGATGTCCGTCACTCTGAGGCAAACTACTCTGACTAAATATTCTATTGTCTTGATTATATAACACTTGTATATAATAGCTATAATCATCCCCACTATGGTACATCAAGATTAACAAATCTTCATTGCCGTTATTATCTATATCACTACTAACTAATTGATAAGAATAACCACCTGAATTCATAGCTAGTTTTTGCCAATCGCTCGCTAAATTTTCTTGCCCCCAATAAATATGTAAATTATTACTACTATGATAACGTTGCAATACAGCGATATCATCTTTACCGTCATTATCATAATCGCTGATAGCTAAACCGGTAACAGAATAATCATCAGCAATATTCAATTGCTTGACCAAGTACCAATGACCTTGAGCGTCGCCGGCAAATATCACTAATTCTATATTATTACCATCCCCCCTATCATTCGCTACTGCAATGTCATTATAACCATCGCCGTTGAGATCGCCAGTCGCTATGGCGCGCGGATAATGTCCGGCCGAATCATAGGTCTGACGAGAGGCAAAAGTACCGTCACCATTATTCAAAAATATATAAAACTTTCCGGCATAATTATTATTACCAAGCAATACGTCTAAATAACCATCATTATTTACATCCCATATGCCAAAACCTGAATCATAAGAATAATAATAAGCCCCCACATTATAATCTTTAGCTATATAACCTCCCCAACCATTATTCAATAACACGGAAAATCCTCTCTCATTATTGGAAAAAGCTAGCAAATCTTCATAACCGTCATTGTTAATATCAACACTCCGCAAAGTCTGGAAATAATTCAAAACAGTATAAGATTGATCACCAGAAAAAATACCCGTTTGGTTAACAATACCAACCGACTGACCATCAATAGCAAAATCAACATAAGCCACGTCAGTATCATCGGTAGCCTGAGCCTGCACTGCTATTGAACTGCCCACCGGTACTTGTTGACCCTGTGTAGGTGTCAACAAGCTGATTTGTGGCGCTATCACATCCACTTGATCAGTTGTCTGTATATGAAATTCGCATTTACCATTATTACAACTAAGTCCCTGATTATGAATATTTTTAATACTACCCTCAGCTACCACGACTTGTAATCGCTGATTAGTAGGCCAGCATCGTAAGTCTGTATGTGGGGCGCCACAAACTTGGGTTGGTAATAGAGTAATGACATTATTATTCACTGATGCATTCCAACTTAAATTATTTTCGCCGGCTGTAATCGTAATATCACGATCGGCCAATGAACCGGTCGCAACATTATCACTGAAAAACAAACGGATGGTGGTATTGGCAGGAGCGTCCACTGCAGGCTCATGATCAGTAATAATAAAATTACTACTGACTGGCACTGATTCAAGAGCACACCACGAGCTACAACCATCCCCGTTAATAAGATTACCATCGTCACATTGCTCATAATAAGAATTGATATTGCCACTGTGAGCAGAAGTATAATCATAACTATCACCCGGTTCGCCATTCTGTTGCAATATACCATCACCGCACCTTGGAAATAGCACACCGTCTTCAAAATGACAACTATTATATTGATAAATATAAGCCGGGCCAGGATTGCGACTATGATCAACTAAATCACCCATCCATACTGTATCATTGACCCAATCATATTGACCGGAAATAATATCATTACCCTCACCAGTTGGACCGCCTTGTTCGGATATCCATTCTGCCACAAACTCTCCGGTGATGGCATCCATTTTTCGTACTCTGTGCTGGCCACTCCATTCAAAGGCATAAACATATTTACCATCCGCGATAATACCGTCGGTATAAAATGAATCTGTACCAGATGTCCATTCTCTTACCAAGCTCATATCATCCATTGGATCAAAAACCCTAACTTTGAATCCATCATAACAACGGTTGCCATAATTTTGGGGGCAGGCATGAGTACTAAAAGCTAAATTATAAATATATGTACCATCAGAAGTAATTAAATAATCACTTCTTACTCCTGAATAAACCTCCCCCGTATTACGATTCAGCAAACCATCAGGAATATTTAAACTCATATCAGTGGAACCAGTTCCCGCATTGATCCGTTGCAAATTATGCCCATTGGTAGAATAACCATTATATATATATCCATCCGGATAATAAGTCATAGTTAAGCTGTCCGCAACATAAGCTAAATGACTATAAACTTTGCCAAGAACAGTATACTGATAACCACTGCCAATTCTTGTTATCAACCGATCGTGCCTATCATAGCCACCCCAACTCTTACCATATAAAAATCTACCATCTGTAGCTAAAGTTCCCACCGCCTCACTATTTTCCGCCACCGTGGGAATATAACCTTCTACTCGCGAAGAAGTAGTACCAATCACACAGCCCTTGATAAAGGACAAGCTATTACTTTGTGTCGTAGTAGTAATATCATCATAAACTCCACCCGGACACCAACCGCCAATATGAAAACCAGCGCACTGTCGACCAGTCACCACCTCTTTAACCAAACTAACTGGACCTGATAATACCGACTCATTGATATTGGCGCTCATTTCTGTGTTTTGCCAGCTATTTGTCTCAGCAGCATAATTATCAGTAAATAAAGCATAGCTCATCGGAGCGCCCTCATCTATACCAACCTTATGAAATAGAATATTAGAATCGCCTATGCCATCACCACAACCACCACACCAATCATTATTCCAATAATATCTCACCGTATGATTACCGGCGCTCACCCAACCCAAACCCACACTACCTAAATTGTGATCTGGGTTTGATGCTACATTGCTGAACTGACCTATATATTGACCGTCAAGATAAACAACTACATTATGATAGATTCCTTGATCGGTAAGATCTATACCATTATTACTGGTCTCCGCCCAAGCATTATAATAACCATCCGCATTAAAATTAAACTGATAGTCCACCCATAGATTACTGCAAGAACCAATATAAGTACCATTATTATAAATACATGAACGGTCCATAATATTACTATAATCAGCGCCCACTGCCATGTCTACATTTTCTGCTCCGGCAAAATAGGGAGCGTCACCAAAATTATCACCTTTCAATTTTATACTTTCATTATTACTCGCCCAATTTGGATCCAGCTGGCACAATAGTGGATTCAAAGGATTTTCATTGACTGTAAAATCTACCGTATTGGTGGGAATATTATTAGCTGTAAATATTTGTACCGGCCACTTGCCCAGATCAAGACCTTCCGGTACCTGAACGATAATAGTGGTATTGTTCCAATTATCAACACAAGGGGCTAAGTTCGCTAATTGACCACCAATCATCACCCGACCATTACCTCTAGTATCACCAAAATTTCCACCATAAATAGTAACATAACTATTGACCGGGCCATTGTTCGGATCAAGCTTGGTTATAAATGGCTCCAAAGAAAAATTAATGGCATTAGAATTATTACCAAGAACATTAACATAAACCGGACCCGTACTAGCACCTGGCGGTACGATAGTACGAATGGACTGATTAGACCAACTATTGATTGTATCCACTCCCAGCTGATCAAACATTACCATACTATCAACTTGGGTATCGCCAAAATTATAGCCTGATAAAGTCACGCTATCACCGTCCGTGCCATAATTGGGAGAAATACCACACAATGCCGGTCTAATAATATTATTCACCGTAAAGGCCTGGTCTGAAATATCCTCACCAGTAGTTTTTATGACTTTAATATGATCACCACTCTGCGTAGTGGCTGGTAATTCTATAATAATTTGCGTATCACTCCAAGGTATACCACAATCAGCCAACTGCGCCCGTGTACCGCCCACTTCCACATAACTACTACCCTGATGTTCGCCAAAATTATAACCGCTAATGGTAACCAAAGTTTTTACATTAGTATTTGTCGTACCATTATCCGGACTAATAGCGGTAATAACAGGAATGTCCATATCCACGGTAACAAAGCTTCTACCAATAACACCATAATCATTTATCCTTGCCAATACCCTTGATTGGCCATCAGCCCGAGGGCGAACAATGGCATAATTACTTCCCACTGCTAAAGTTATTGGCAGCGCTGAGCTTAGACTCCATGCCCAACTATAATCACTGGCCAACAAAGGTTGTCCTGTTGCGCTACAACTGTCAGCCGCCGAATAAGGATAAGGGTAGACAGTTTCACTTTGTTCTAAACGAGTAAACTTAATAGGAGATGGCAAAACCTCAGCGCGCGCTGGAACACATGCTTGCTCGCCAGTACTAAAAATCCAAGCAAAGCTATCATCTATTCCGTCACCATTTTTATCAAAATTAGGATTAGTTAAATTTTCACCTACGGCATTTTTTATACCATCATTACCCATGGTCATAACTACGCGATAATTGTGATTAGCGCTAATGCCCAAAGGTAAAAAATGCAATACATTGTTACTCGCATCATAATTACCGCCCCAAACATTGCCATTGGTCAAATCAATTTGCTCAGATGATAGACACATGTCATCCTCACCACAATCCCAAATCTCAACATTGTTCATAATTGTATTTGTATCCAATGGATTGGAAAAAACCGCTGCTACATCAGCATTTGTACAAGCACTATTACAAGCCGGCCAATAATCACTAACAACGAAGGGTGGCCACGCCTCGCCCGTGGTAAAAGACCAAGTATAGTCATCATCTGCCGGTATATTTAAACATTCTCCTACCGGACGACAGCTGCCATCAGCACACAATTCCTCGCCCGGTCCGGGACTACAAGTGCCCACCGAGAAATTTATGCTATTACTAACCTGTCCTGCCAGCATCATGCTCACCGGCCCACTCACTGCATCAGCCGGTACAACGGTGTCAACGCTATTAGCTTGCCAATTGCTAGTCTGGGCTGTTTGATTATTATAAAAATTGACACTTCCATCATTAGAAAAATTATCACCTACTACCTGCACGCTAATGCCATTGGGTCCATTATCTGGCAATAAAGCACACAATCCTGCCCCTGGCTGACCACTGACAACTGAAAAATCAATGGACTCACTCACCTTACCCAAACGGCGAACGTCCACGGCATAGTCGCCCACTGCGATCGCTGGCACCTTTACCACCATTTCCGTATTACTAATTTGTCGCTCTCCACACATTGCCGGAAAATCTATATCTGCTTCCGTGGCAGTATTATCAGCGGCCACAAATTTGACATTTACTTCGCTCGGATTTGTACCAAAATTTGTACCCGTCAAGGTAATATACTGACCCGCTGGCCCTCCAGCCGGATTAATACTATATAAATGTGGTGTCACTATGTCTGGCTGCACCACAAAATACACCGGATTACTATTTTCTTGCTGGTCATTTTGTATAGAAATACTCACTGGCTGACTACTGGGCAGTAGATTTGGAACTATAAAATCAATTGCTGAATTTTGCCAAGTACCAATATTGGCCGACTGACCACCTACAAATAAGTTTTGATTGTCAGCACTTGAACCTAAATTAATACCTTGTACACTAGCCAGTGACAAGGCCGGTCCAATCGTTGGATCAACTGAACACAAACCCGGTCGCACCACGGTATTTACATCAAATTCTCCTTGCCATCCTAATTCATCCAAAGTGGTATCAAAACGTCCGCTGGCCGTAGTTAATTTAATCCCCCCACTAACCGCATTATTTGGCACTGCTACTATAACCTGATTATTGGTCCAGCTTTGTAAACAAACATTTAAATCACCAAGCTGTTCATCGCCACTAGCTGCACTACCCAAAAAAGTCACTACACCCAAATCTTGACCAAAACCACTACCATAAATAGTAATTAAATTTCCTACCGCACCATCAGCGGGTGTAATGCTCATGACAATGGGCTTGGCTTCACAAGTACAGGTTACTTCACTACAACTCCCTTCCGCGCAAAATTGATCACCATTGCCACAACTATTATTAACATTGCATGACTCTCCCAAAGCAGCGCCACAACTACCTCCCACATCAATACCGGTTTCATCAGCGTCTTGATAGCCGTTGAAACAATGCTCCGGCCTCACAATAACCCGCACATCAGGGGCATAACCCACATTGCCACTCAAATCTTCCGCTGTAGCACTTAAACTTAATATCTCACCAGCATTATAGCCAGACACTACCCAGTCAACTGTCCACGGCTCACCATCCGTATCGCTACCAACTGGTTGAACAACATCATCATTAGCCAAAAAAGTCACCGCTGCAATAACACTACTATTATCATTTGGCTGACCTAAAATCGGTACCAATGAATCAAGCGCTACTAAACTATCAGCCACCGGTTGCACTAGCGCAAAATTGGGAGCAGTATTATCAATACTATTGCCAACGGAAAAAACCGTCTGACAATTTTGTCCGCATTGTAAAGTATGGTTAGCTAAAGAACGTATTGATCCATTTACAATACTTACCTGATAAGCATGATCTGCTGGCAAACAATAATCAACGCCATCAACAGCACAACTATTTTGTGGCGCTATATCTAAACGACTACCATTGGCCTCTAAAACAAAAGGAATATTATTATTACTAGTGGTGTCAATAAAAGTGATATCATTCTCATCAAGCGTGGTGGCATCAATGACACCGCTAAAATAAGCTCGTACTATAATATTACGTGGCCAATCACTACTATTGTTACTTGGTTGCCAACTACTCAAAACAAAACCACCACCAGGCAAACCGCCACCACCCGAACTATTATTATCACCTGTAGCTTCGCTCAAGCCAGTAGCTTGTTTTAAATTATTAATAACAAAACTAGCAATCCCAAAAGAGGCCATGATTATGACCAGACCGATCAAACCATTAATCATCCACTTTTTTGCCCGTCCGACCTGCTCTGGGTTGCCACCGGCTGTCATCCACTGCAAACCAGCCCAAATAATAACACCAACAGCAATCAAGCCCAATAAACTCAAAAATATTCTTATAATATTAACGATAATTACCGGTAAATCAGTTGTACCCAAACCAATGCTGCCAGCCGTATCTAAACCTAAATTAGCTTGCGCAAAACTAATAATTGGTATTAATAACAAAGCCAAGAAAACAAAAAATATTTTTTTATGCGATGCTTTGCGCATTAAGATTTATCAATATTAAGGCTAATTTGAAAAATTGTAGGCACGCTATCATCTGCCACGCTACTTAATTCTGCTTTGAGTTGCCAATAATTCGCCGCAGGCAAATTGAGCTGTCCGTCATAACCTACTGCCATCCAGGTTGCATTATTTAGATTGGCAATGGTATTGGCGCTACGCACAAAAATCTGCGTCTGACTACCATTATCCAACAAATCCTGAGCAAAAACAGCCATCACAGCTACTGGCGCATCAGCACTCATAGCGGCTGATACCCAAGCGCCACTACTATTACCAGCGCTTAGGGTCAAGCTAGTACCCAATGAATCGCTAGCAATATCACCACTAGTAGTACCATCTATCCAGGCCCAATCGCCCGTCGGAGAAATCAGCCATTCATTGGGACCCTGCGGCGGATTAAAACAATTTTGGTAAATATCGCGACAGGCATTGGTAATACGAGGATGATAAGTAGTCTGCGTAATAAATTCATCGTGATTAATATAACTCATGGTAGTATTATCCTGAATCGTACTATTGATCCAATAATTCACTCCTTGATCTATTTGCATAGAGTCACCATTAATAGAGCTCAACAGCATAGGCTTATTAAAATCAGCCCGTACTCTAGCACGAGTACTAATACCATTGGCTGAAGTATCTGGAGTAACTTCTTTAACTTGTGGTGCCGTAATATCAATGTCATTGGTGGTATTAAAATTCCAGCCATAATCATCAGTAGAAGATCCTTCCGCTTGACCATTAGCATTGCCATCTAAACTATTACCCGCCATGTCCACCACGCCGTCATAAGGTAAGACACCCACGCTGGCGGCTTTGATCAAAGCGTTTAATAATTCGTCTGCCGGCAAACAATAGACATCATCACCACAAGAATTTTGACCACACAAATCATTAGTTAAAAATTCTACGGTACGGTACTGATTGGTTATAGTATAAGTGCCTGATACTATTTGATCAGACATATCACTAAGTATAATATTAGAAAAATTATTACTATCACCGCTGGCACTAGTAGGATCAACCGGCTCATTAAAGTTAATCTGCACGGCTACATTACGCGGCTCAGTACTATCGGCGCTGGGCGTAATACTCGTTACTTGAGGAGGTGTCGTATCTGCTTCAGTGCTAGTGGCAAATTGCCAACTATAATTTCCTAAAGGACCAAAAGCCGGGTCGCCATTGCTTTTTTGAATGCCGGAAAGCAAACCTACTTGATACCAAACCGCCGCCTGATCATTGCCCAGCCACTGATCCGGTCGCAATATAAAAGTTAAATTATCCACCGTGCTAACGCTAATATCAGTTAGAGCCGCGCCGTCTAAGGTGCTAATACTGACATTGTCAACAATTATCTTACCGTCGTCGCCAATAATGGTGGTCGGATCAATAGCTTCTTTAAAAGTAATGGCAATAGCAACATTGCGCGGTACATCAACATCGCCACGTTGAGGATAATGTGCCCGAATAATACCGCCGGCCAAGCCACCACTATAATAATAAGAGTTATCGCGTGACTGATTCACCACATTATTTTGTAATCCAGTAACCCAGCCAAATTGTCTAAATAAAAATTCTGTCAAAGCATACGAAGACAATATAATCACTATGCCGATGACCGTATTAATCAATATCTTTTTTGCTTGACTTATTTTATCAGGGTTGCCACCGGCCGTCATCCAAACAAAGCCGCCATATAATACAAAAATGACCGCTAACAAGCCCAGCAATCCCAAAAACACATGCACGACATTGACTACAATATCCGGCAAAGGAGTCGTGCCCAAACCAATTTGCTGAGCCGTACTCAAGCCCAAATCATTGACCGCCTGCACACCCATTGCCCACAAAAAAAGAACCGCTGCAATCAATAAAGATAACAAAACAGCGGTTCTCTTTTTTTTCATCATGTCAAAAAATTTTAGCATGGGAGAGTGATGAAATTTATGGTAAATCTACTGCAAGGCTGCGCGTAGAAAAGTTTGCACCCGCTTACCATCGGCTCGGCCAGCAACTACTGACATTACCTTGCCCATTGCCTGACCAAACTGAGCAGCGCCTTTAAGGTTATTTTCTTGAATTATTTGCTCAATTAATGACTTCAATTCATCGTCGCTTAACTGAGCGGGTAAATAAGCTTGCAAAATTTCCGCCTCTTTTTCTTCCGCAACGGCCTTATCCTCCTGCTTGGCTTGCCGCCAAGCAGTGGCAGCCTCTTGCCTTCTTTTCACTTCAGTGCGAATAACTGCCTGAACTTCTTCATCTGTTAAATCATCACGCTTTGCTATCGCTTTATTCTTTACGCTAGTTGATAACATACGTAATACAGATAAGCGAATCTGTTCTCTGTTTTTCATGGCCTCTTTTTGATCGGCCAATATTTGTTCTACTAATGACATCGTAAAAAAAGCTAATGTTTATCTGCGCTTACGTCGTTTATCCAACCACTCATCCAGTTTACCGACGCGTCGTAAATAATCTCTTTGCTTACGTGATTCTTGACGCTTGAGAGCGGCTTCTTTTTTTGCTCTCTCAGTTTTGGGTTTCTGAAAATATTTGATTTTCTTAACTTGCAATATTTTTCCGCTTTGAATGGTTTTTTTAGTAAAACGCCGCAATAAACTCTCAAAAGTCTCACCCGGCTTACGTTTAACCTCTAACACGAAGAGTCACCCCCTTTACTTAGTTTATAAATTTGTAACAGACATAAATAAATATCTGTTTGACCTATATATTTAATAACACAAAAAAAACGATTTGTCAAAGAAATTATACTTCTTCAACTTCTTTGGCTTTTAGCCTCTTTTTTAACTCAAGCACTACCTTATTATAATCAACTACTTCCTGGATACCACCTTCCATATCGCGAATTAAGATGGTGCCATCTACTATTTCTTTTTGCCCTAACAATAAAGCATATTTTACTCCCAGTTTATTAGCTAGTTCTAATTGTGGTTTCAAACCTTCCTTGGCAAAATTTTCTACTACCCGAATGCCAGCGTCTAAAAGTTTTTCATAAAGAGACAAACATTGCTTGCGTGCTTCCTTGCCCAGTTGAGCTACAAAAACATCATAGACTTCTTGTTCTGGGACTTTGATATCATAATGACGCAAAGCCCGCACCACACGTTCAATACCAATCCCCAAGCCAACTGCTGGTGTTGGCCGACCGCCCAATTCTTCCACCAAGCCATCATAACGCCCACCGCCACCTAAAGCATTTTGCCTATTCTCATCATCATCGGTGGCAGTAAATTCAAAAGCAGTCCTCGTATAATAGTCCAAACCGCGTACTATCTTGGGATTTAAATTGTAGGGCACTTCCAATTCATCAAGATATTCTAGGGTGGCTACAAAATGTTGCCGGCATTCATCACAAAGATAATCAACTTGTTGAGGAGCATCAGCCACTATCGCCTGACAAGTATCCTCTTTACAGTCCAAAACACGTAATGGATTTTTATTCACGCGACGCTTGCAGTCATCACATAACTGATTTTTTTTACCTTTTAAAAAATCCAATAACACCTCATGATATGTCGGGCGACACTCTATGCAACCCAAGCTATTGATCTGCACTGTCACGTCTAGGTTTAGGCGCCGAAAAAACTTATAACCCATATTGATAATCTGAGCGTCAACAATAGGTCCGCCCTCACCGATGGATTCAAAGCCAAATTGCCAAAACTGACGTTGGCGACCACTCTGCGGCCGATCATAACGAAAACAAGGACCGATATAAAATAACTTTACCGGCTGGGGTAAATTAATCATACCGTGTTCTATATAAGCTCGCACTACGCCAGCCGTTAACTCCGGTCGCAAGCTCAGCTGCTCTTTTCCCTGATCTTGGAAAGAATACATTTCCTTTTCCACTATGTCAGTAAAATTACCAACCGAACGATTAAACAACTTAGTAAATTCCAAAATTGGCGTGTCAATCCGCTGATAATTATAATCCGCCGCTAATTGCATTAAAGTATTGCGAATATATTGCCAATATCTTTGATCTTCGGGCAAAATATCTTTCATTCCTCTGACTAATTGAAAAGCTTTTTTTTCTTTTTTAGCTACCATAAAATATAGATATTAATTATTGCTAAAATTATTTTCATTGCTATAATCAGGCCTAGTCATACCACCAAAACGATCAAAAGGAAATGCTCGTAAAACCACCTTGCCCTTAATATGATCTCTTGGTATAGGGCCAAAACGTCTAGAATCTAAACTATTGGGCCGATTATCACCTAATAAATAATACTCGTCATATTCTAATGAGACATGATATTTTTCACTCGCTCGTAAGGCATACTCGGCTGTTAAATATTCTGACTCATCCATAAATAATGGCTCTATAGAATCTTTCTCATACACCTTTATCTGACCATTCTGTATATCTACTACTTCACCGGGTAAGCCAATGATTCTTTTTATGTAATAAACTTTAGGATTGCTGGGCGGGTGAAAAACAACAATATCTCCTCTTTGCGGATTTTGAAAACGATAACTTATTTCGTCCACGATCAAATATTCCCCGTCATAAAAATTTGGCTCCATGGAAGCGCCGTCAACATAAAAAGGTTGTACTACATAAGCCCGGATCGGAACAATTATTAATAAAGAAATAAATAATACCTTTACCATTTCAAAAACAAAAGACTGAAAAGATTCAACTTTAACCTCAGCCTCTTCAACACTGTTATTATCTTGTTGTTCTGATTCTGATTTTAGATTTTCCGACATTGAATTATATATATGTTTATAAAATAATAAATATGTTTTGGTGCAATAATGACTAACTCATTTTAAACCAACAAATTTTTGCATATCATAAGAGCGATGACAATGTATCTACAAACGTGGTAAACATGAGAAAACAACAAACTCTGATTTCTACAATGTGAACTTGCCCCGTTAAATTGGGCTATTAATGGTGGGCGTATCAGGATTTGAACCTGAGACTTCTACAATGTGAATGTAGCGCTCTAACCAACTGAGCTATACGCCCAAGATTTTATTTTATTAATACTGCGACCGTTTGCTTAAGAGTCCGCCAACTGGCGGATCTACCAACTGCCTGCCCCGCTAACGAACGCAGTGAGTGGTGCGGGGAGCTATACGCCCAAGATTTAACGGGGTGAACGCTCTAATCCCAACCAAAGGTTGGTCAGCCTTTGGCTAAAATTAAGTTATATATCCTATAAGCCAATATGCTAATAAAACCCAAAAAGAGCACAAAGTATGCTGATTATAACAGATAAAAAAGGAAAAATCAAATTGACTTAAAGGCATAAATATTCTAAAATTTAAATATCTTGCTACTAAAAATCATCAATGCCAAATCTAGACAGTATCAATCGCAAGACTCAAGATCACGAGTCTGAAAGCGTTAAAATAAACTATTATAACAGCGCCAACCCGCAGACATCAGCCCCTCAAACAAATACCAAAAAAACTAAAGCAAAAGTATCACAGCCCGTAAATTTTCTGGGGGATGACAATCAGGTCGCAAATCTAGACCGACCACGGCACAAGAAAAAATTTGTACGCCTATTTTTTTTAATTAGCGCATTGGTAATTTTTCTGCTCGGTAGCTTAATTTTCTCCAACTACCTCTCTGCTCAACAAACAAGTCACCAACTCAGCTCAACACTAAGCAAGCTAAATTTATGGCAACAACTATCCCAATTAATCGGAGTAGACAGCGTTGCTAGTCGCGATCGCACCAATATTCTTTTGATGGGTATGGGCGGAACCGGGCATGATGGTCCGTATTTAACAGATACTATTATACTGATAAGTCTACGCCCATCCACCGGACAAGTAGCCTTGATTTCCATACCCAGAGATTTGGAAATAAACTATAATAACAGCTTAAATTACAAAATAAATGAAGTTTTTAGCCAAGGATTAAGCAATGGCTCCGACAAACCAGCTCAATTTGCCGCTCAAATAATCGGTCAAAATATAGGACAAGAAATAGATTATTATGCAGTGGTAGACTTTAGTGGCTTTGTAGAAATCATAGATTTATTAGGCGGCGTTGACATCGATGTAGAAAGAGCTTTTACTGACAATCAATATCCTACGCTAGATTATGAATACCGCACTGTCAGTTTTACAGCCGGCCCCCAACACATGGATGGCGCCACTGCTTTAGAATATGCCCGCAGTCGTCATGGTAATAATGGTGAAGGTAGTGACTTTGCCCGCAGTCGCCGCCAACAAAAACTTCTATTTGCCATCAAAAACAATATTCTCAATTATCAAACTCTTTTCAATCCCTATAAACTTACCAAACTATATAATATAGCCAGTCAATATATTGACACCAATATTAGTGTATCCGACGCCATTGCTTTATACGATGCTACCTCGGACTTACAAACTGATCAAGTGATGCGCATAACTTTAGACGACTCCCCCCAAGGATTATTACAATCTGGCATCAATGATATAGGCGCCTATGTACTCAAACCCAAAAACGGCTATCCTGTTTTACAAAATTTTATTGATCAAATATTCACCTTCAATAACACGGCCCAAGAAGAAGCCGCTATTATTATTCAAAACGGTACCACTCTACCCGGACTAGCTTACAACTTTAAACAAGAGCTAGATCGCTATGGACTGACAATTATCAGCTATGGTAATGCCGCCACTCAAGATTACCAAACAACTATTGTTTATGATCTAGCTTATCCTAATAAATCACAAACTAGAGAATTGTTACAACAAATAATGCCCGAAGCGGTATTCACCGAGAAAATACCATCTTTTCTGCAAAACGAAACCAACGATAATAATGTTGTCAGCGACAAGGACCAGGTTGACTTTGTTATCATTTTAGGCCAAGATAAGGGTTACCAAGATCAAATTAAACAAATTCAATGAACTTACCCCAAGTCGCAATCGTAGGCAGAGCCAATGTCGGCAAATCAACTCTCTTCAATAAATTAACCGACCATAATAAAGCCTTGGTCAGTCCCGTAGCCGGCACTACGCGAGACCGCCTAACCGGAGAATGTCAGTGGCGTGATAGAACCTTTACAGTTATTGATACCGGCGGTTTTGACGTAAATAAAACTGACGTCATAGAAGCAGCCATCTGGGAACAAACTGATAAAGCCATTCGCTCGGCTGACCTCATTCTATTTATGGTAAATATCAATGAAGGTTTGATGCCTGCTGATATAGAATTCACACATTATCTGAAAAAAATAAATAAACCTGTTTTATTAATTGCCAATCAAGCTGATAATCTAAAAAAACGCCAACTAATCGCTGAGTTTTACAAACTTGGCTTTGGTGACCCCTTGCCAATATCTGCTATCAATAGCTCTGGCACGGGAGATATGTTAGATGAACTAATAAAACAATTACCTACTCCTAAAAAGAAAACTAAGCCGACTATAATAGAACAAGACGCTCCCCGCCCGATAAAACTTATTTTCATTGGCCAGCCCAATGTCGGTAAATCATCGCTTATAAATGCCATCTTGGATGAGGACAGAGTAATCGCTACTCCCATAGCTCATACTACCCGTGGGGTGCAAACTATTGACTTCACTTATCAAGGCACGCCCTTCCAATTATTAGATACGGCCGGTCTACGTCGCAATAAATCCCGTACCAATATAGTAGAAAAATTCAGCTTAGAACAAATAGATAAAGTCTTGCCTAGTGCTGACGTTGCTCTATTGGTTACAGATGTGAGCCAACGCCTCACCGTCCAAGACAAAAAAATCACAGACCTGATTGATAAAAGTGGGGTCAACTTAGTATTGGTCGCCAATAAATGGGACCTAATACCAGATAAAGACGAAAAAACCATCAATAAATATGTAGACTACTATAATAGCTTTATGCCCAGTGTACGCTATGCGCCTATTATTTTTACTTCTGCCACCGAACGCCAACGTGTACATAAACTGTTAGAATTAGCGCAACAAACCTACCAAGAAAGATTTAAAAGCATTACCGATAATGCCTGCCAAAAATTCTTAAAAAAAGCCATTAAAAAAAACTTACCGCAACGTGGCAAAGGCACGCGCCATCCTTACATTTTAGACTTACGCCAAAAAGCCGTTAATCCGCCATATTTTGAGCTACGCTTAGATGGTAAAAGTGAATTAGCCGGAGCTTATGTAAAATATTTAAGCAAAGAATTGCGTGCCAAATTTGGCTTTAGCGGCACACCGATCAGAATAAAAATTATTAAAGTAGATCTTAGCCACAAAGACAAAAAAATCTATCAAAAAGCTTTGCTAGAAAACATAAATAAAGAAGCTGAATAATATGAAACTTATTGTTGGTCTTGGCAATCCAGAAAAAAAATACACGTTTACTCGCCACAATCTAGGCTGGTTAGTTTTAGATAAACTGGCCAATGGCCTTGACTGGTCCAATTCTAGCAATGCCGCCGCTCAATATATACAAACCACCATAGCCGATCAACCAGTAGAATTACTAAAACCCTTTACCTATATGAATAACAGCGGACTGGCTGTGGCCTATGCCGCCCAAAAGCACGATCTTAGGCCAAAGGATATTATTATTATCTACGACGACATGGCTTTGCCTTGGGGTAAATTACGCATCGGCCAATTTAATTCCAGCGGCGGACACAATGGCATTAAATCTATCATTGACAAGCTGGGTTATCGTGATTTTATTCGCCTCCGGCTAGGCATATACAATGACCAGACAGAACTAATGCCACGAGAAAAATTTGTTTTACAAAAATTTGGCCCCCTTGAAAAAAAACATCTTCCTCAAATTCTAAACCAAGCCGAACAAGTGATTCATAGATTATTAAAAACAGATCTAGCAACAACACAAAGTGAATTTAACTAAAAACGAACTAGCCATAGCAAGTTCGTTTTATATATAAGTTGAACAGCACCCTACAAACCAGCGTAAGGCATGAAGTCACTAGGACTCTAGCCTTAACTTTAGCGTTGTCAGATAATCAGGAGGGAGATTATCAAACTATGCTACTGGCTCATAGGGTGCTGCCCATCAACTATTAAAACTTGTTATTTTTCAAAAGTTGATATAGTATATTAGCATACTATGAACTGCTTGTCAACCCTCATTAGAGGTTTGCTAATTTTTTAAGTTTAAGTTTAAATCCATAGAGTCGGGTTTTACCCTGTTTTGTGCGAGACTATATTACATATAGTGCAGGGCAACTTATTGATAAACCAAATATCTAAACTGGTCTAATAATCATTCCCCCATTACCTGTGAATACTAGTAACTCAGGCCCGTTTTGGCGGTCAAAACCGCAAATTATAGCGGGCGCCGACAACTTATTTAGCAGAATTTATTTAACCACCCAATATGATAACGGGGGTGGTGTTTGGTTATTATTTAACAATGACTATGAAATAAAAAGAGCTAAAGAACTACTGCTTTGGTGGCAACACAAACAAGCTGATTACCGACCGCTAATTGTCTGGCCGGATAAAACTAATGCGCCGGCTGCCATTCTACAACTTTTGGTCAATCCTTTTTCTACCCTTATTTTAACGAGTCATAATAATATCCAACAGAGCATACCGGATTTAATAAGCTGGGAAAAACAAATAATAAAATTAATCACTGGCCAAAATTCTGATCCCTATGCTTTGCGCCAAGCTCTGGTAAACAATGGTTATATTATCAATCCCTACGCCGACCTGCCCGGCTATATTGCCGTACGTGGCGAAACTATGGATATTTGGTCACCGCAATGCCGCCAACCTTACCGTCTGAGCTGGGATAAGGACAAATTAACCAATATACAAATTGTAGATTGGCGTGATAAAAGCCTAGGCAAAAAAATAAACACCTTAGAGATCCTACCCATCACCAATGCACTACCAAGTGAAAAACCTTTATTACCCCAATTACAGAAACAAAGTGCCTTATTATCAGCTAATGCAACTCAAAACTATCCTAATATTATCAATGCGCCTTGGCGAGAATTAATTATCACTCAATTATTACCAGAAGAGAACGCCCCGGAACGATTTGGCTCCGCCCCCACAGCTAATAACCGTTATAATAATCTACGCCAACAACTAGCTAAGTTTAACAATGATTATATTACTAATGTCATCACTACCGATCCAGGCATTATCAAAGACTTGGCACTGGCTAAAAATTTATCTTTTGCTAATATTTACCAATTTACTCCTTTTATATTCTCCGGCTTAGTAGATAAAAAGGCAAAAATAATTTGGTTGACCGACCAACACCTTTTGCCACCGCCCTCTCGCAAAGAAAAACAAAACGCTGTCTTGGATTTAAATACTCTCAAATTAGGTGATTATATTGTGCATCGTGACCACGGTATTGGCCAATTAACAGCCTTTACCTATCAAACGATTGATAATCAAACCAGAGAATATTTAGTATTACAGTACGCCGCTGCGGATAAACTTTATCTGCCGGTAGAACAAATAGACAAAATAACTAAATATATTGGTCCTAGCCAACCTAAAGTGCAAAGACTAGGAGCTGCATCCACTTGGGCACAAACCGTACGTAAACTAAAGCAGGACATTGTCATCATGGCACAACAATTATTAAACCTCTATGCCCGTCGTGATCTGGTCCCCGCTGCTCCTCTTTGGCCCCACCCGGCAGCAGAAGCTAAGCTGGCAGCTGATTTCCCTTATCAAGAAACGCCTGATCAAAGTCAAGCGGTCAAAGATGTCCTCTCTGACCTAGCCCGACCCCAACCAACCGATCGCTTAATCTGCGGCGATGTCGGTTTTGGTAAAACCGAAGTGGCTATTCGCGCCGCTTGGCGAGCAGTGCTAAATAAAAAACAAGTAGCCGTCTTGTGTCCGACTACTATTCTCGCACAACAACATTATGACACCTTAAAAGAGCGCCTCAAAAACTACCCCGTAAAAATTGGCCTACTGTCACGCTTTGTTGATAAAAACAAACAAGCCAAGCGGCGCGATGAATTAGCCAGCGGCGCGATAAATATAATGATTGGCACTCATCGTCTATTATCAACTGATATAAAATGGCATGACTTAGGGCTTATTATCATAGATGAAGAACAACAATTTGGCGTTGCCACCAAGGAAAAACTAAAAGATGTAAAAACCAGCGCTCATGTTCTGACATTATCAGCTACACCCATACCTCGTACCTTAAATCTCAGCTTAAGCGGCTTGCGTGATATTAGCATTATCAATACCGCTCCCATGGGACGACAAGCAATCAATACTATTATCAAACCGTTTAGCGATAATATTATCAAAGAAGCTATCAATAAAGAAATCGCTCGCGGCGGGCAAGTATATTATTTGTACAATAAAGTGCAGAGTATTGCCATGCAAAAAGCCAGACTACAACAACTATTGCCCAAATTGCGTTATGGCATTGTTCATGGTCAGCTGCCGGCCGCGGAAATAGCTCGCGTCATGCATGAATTTGATCAAGGCAATATTGATGTTTTAATTTGTTCTACTATTATTGCCAATGGATTAGATCTGCCCAATGTCAACACCCTCATTGTAGACGGCGCGCAAAATTTTGGCTTACCCCAACTCTATCAAATCCGCGGCCGCATCGGTCGTTCGGACCGCGAGGCCTGGGCTTATTTCTTATATCACTCCACTAAATTGGCAGGCGCGCCAGCCGCTCGCCTGCGCGCCTTACAAGAAGCCTCTGCCCTAGGATCGGGCATGCAGGTTGCCATGCGCGACATGGAATTACGTGGTATTGGTAATATTCTCGGCAAAGAACAACACGGCCATGTATCTTTAGTAGGACTCACTTATTATCATGAACTTATCAAACAAACAGTAGCGGAAATAAAAACTGGTCTTATCCCTACCCCGCTAATTGATCCACAAATTGATTTGCCTTTGACCATCGGCTTACCGCAAGACTTAAAAATGTCACCTAGTGGCCGATTACGCCTGTATCAACTACTAGCCAGCGCGCCGGATGAAGACGCGCTCAATAAACATTTACAAAAAATACCACAACCATGGCCAGAAGCAGTTTATAATTTACGGACAGTATTAACTCTCAAACTACTGGCTAGTAAAGCTAAGGTAACACAAATTAATGCCTTGCCGGATGGACCAGCAGCTACTGATTATAATATTACTCTTACCCTAAACGAATTAACACCACAACAAAAGCGCATCATAATTGACAATAATCCTCTTTGGCGCTGGCAAAATCACAGTCTAAAAATAAAACGTAGCCAATTATCCTCTGACTGGCTAGATGAATTAGCGAAGACCTTAAAATTATTAGCCAAAGAAAAACCGGTTGCTTAACTGACAACCGGTTTATTTTTGGAATGAGCAGGCTAGTTTTGTAAGCCCACTTCTTCCAATGTTTCCAAATAATTATCTGCGACCCTGCGACTGACAGGGCCAATGATTAGGGTGCTCAGCTGACGAATTTTTCGCTGAGTAGTCTGGGACGTTAAGTTCCCAGAAACGGCCCGGAATAATTCATTCCAGGCATTTGACTTGTCAGGCTTCGCAGTGCATACCGCTATCTTCCGACCAATATACTCAAATTCCCAATCATATACCGTAATCATTCTTCCTCCCTTTACTTTTATCTTTCTTTTTTATATTATTATTATACAACTAAATACAACATAGCATAAATATATAATTTTGTCAATAGTATGCAAACAAGGGTCCTTATTTTGGCCCTTGCTTTTATTTCTGGCCTAGGGCCCAAATCCATCAAAAAAATACTGTCAGCCAAAATACCTATCCACGATTGGTGGTATTGGCCATTGGCCAAACAACAAACCATTCCCTGGATAAAAACACTAGGCAAGCGCTGGCAGCCACAATCCGCTCTCAAAAAAGCCCAGTCTATCACCACAAGCCTGGATAATTATCAAATAAGCTTTATATCATTGGCAGATAATGACTATCCTTTATTATTAAAAGAAATTGCTGATCCGCCGCCGATTCTTTACTATAAAGGTAAGATTAAATGTGTCAACCAACAACGCTGTCTAGCGGTGGTCGGCGCCAGACGTATCAGTCCCTATGCGCGTCAAGTAATGCCCCGTCTACTCAATCCTTTACTAGAACAAAATATCATCTTAGTGTCCGGCTTAGCTATTGGTGTGGACAGCTATGCCCATCAACTGGCCATACAAGCTAATCAGCCAACAATTGCCGTGCTGGGTGGCGGCCTGGATGACAAGTCTCTCTATCCCGGCCAGCACCTGATGCTTAGCCAACAAATAATCAAACAAGGCGGCCTGCTCTTATCTGAATACCCACCTCTTACCAGGCCATTGCCCGCTAATTTTCCCCGTCGCAACCGTATCATCTCAGGACTAAGTCAGGCCACACTGGTGGTAGAGGCCGCCGCCCGCTCAGGCTCTCTAATTACCGCTTATCAAGCTCTAGAACAAAATCGTGATGTTTTAGCCGTGCCCGGCGCTATCACCTTGACAAACTGCCAAGGAAGCAATAGACTTATCCAACAAGGCGCCCGCTTGGTACAAGACGCTAGTGATTTGCGGGAAAGTTTACATTTGCCAAACCAACATACAACACGCAACAAAGCAATGCTCAGCCTGACTGAAACGGAAAGATCTATTATCAATATACTAGCCCAACAACCGTTAATGGTTGATAAATTACAAGAATATTGTAAAATTAATATTGACGTTCTAAACGCTACCCTATCACTACTGGAAATCAAACAGCTAGTTGAACAACGGGGTAGCTATTATTATTCTCTTATATAAAATCAATGGGTAGTCACTATAATTTAAAAAAATATTATCGGGCTAATGATTTTTTGGAAAGCCTCACTAATCTGCACCCCTCACCGCAGAAACGATTGAAACTATTGAAAGAATTTTTAAACTCCCTGGGTGCGCCACAAAATAAATATAAAATTATCCATATCGCGGGTACGGCCGGCAAAGGCACGGTATCATCTTTAGTTCACTCCGCCCTAGTAAAAGCTGGCTATAAGGTTGGTTTATACACCTCGCCACATACCACTACCATCATAGAAAGGATCAAACTCAATGATCGCTACATTGCCGCCGAAGCCTTCTACCATATTTTAGACAAAATAAAACCAGCTATGCAGGATATTGATCTGCCGCCCAATTTTTTTGGCATGATTATCGCCATTGCCCTGACTTATTTTGCTGAAGAAAAATGTGACTATGTTGTTTTAGAAACTGGCTTGGGTGGAGATTTGGACAGCACCAATGTGATACCAGCTCCCCGCACAGCAGTCATAACCAATGTTGGACATGATCATAATGATGTCCTGGGTAATACTTTATTAGAAATAGCTGGACATAAGGCAGGTATCATAAAAAAAGGTACCAAAAGCTTTTTCACGGCCGAAGCTAATGCTAAAATAGTAAAACTTTTTAAAAATACTTGTGCCCAAAAAAAAGTAAAGTTTCACCATGTTAAACCAAATGGCGATTATTTCAATGATTTGAATGTGCGCTTAGCTCAAGCAGTGGTTGATGATCTGGGAATAATAAGTAAAATTGATAAACAAATTATCAAACAATCCGCCAAGTTGCCCTGTCGTCAAGAAATTATGCAGAACAAACCGACTGTCATGCTAGATGGCGCTCACAATCCGGCTAAAATACAAGCCTTATCTGACTATCTACACGCCAATAAAAAAAGGGTTGATTATTTAATTATTGGCGTATCAGCCAATAAAGATTGGCGTAACATTCTCAAAATTATAGCCCCGGAAAGTAAAAAAATTATTCTCACTCGCTTTATCACCTCTCGCCGTTCTACCGCCTCGCCTCTAAAAATGAAACAATATCTAAAAAAATATTTTCCGCGCAAACAAGTGGAAATATACTGGGATCCATTAGATGCCTTGGAAGATATTTTACAACAAGCAAAGAAATCTGACTTCATTTTAATAACCGGTTCTATGTACTTAACCGGCGAACTGCGGCGCTTTTGGATACCAGAAAATGACATCCTGCGCCAACGTATTAGCTGGCCACAAACTTGACCAGGCTAAAATTTTATAATATGGTAAAAACCAAGTTATTAAATTACTATTTATGGCAGAAAAATTATTAATAGTAGAATCGCCAACTAAAGCCAAAACTATTGGAAAATTTTTGGATAAGAAATATCAAGTATTATCCTCTTTTGGTCATATTCGTGACTTACCAAAAAGTAAACTTGGTATTGATACGGAAGATAATTACAAACCCCAATATGTCATACCGGTTAAAGCGCGCAAAACAGTAAATCAACTAAAAAAATCTATTGGTAAAAATACTGAAGTATATTTAGCGACTGATGAAGATCGCGAAGGCGAAGCTATTGCCTGGCACCTAGCGCAAATACTAAAACTACCAGCTGACAAAAGTAAACGAATTGCTTTTCATGAAATAACTGCCACAGCCGTCAAAGAAGCTATCAGCAAACCAAGGGAAATGGATATTAATTTGGTACATTCTCAACAAGCGCGTCGTATACTAGATCGCTTAGTGGGCTATAAATTATCACCCTGGCTCTGGCGTAAAGTAGCCAAGGGTCTATCTGCCGGGCGCGTTCAATCCGTGGCTGTCCGTTTAATAGTGGAAAGAGAAAAAGAAATTGCCGCTTTTAAAGCGCAAGAATACTGGAGCGTAGAGGCGAGCTGCCAACACGATGACGACATCTTTACTGCTAAACTACAACAAATTCAAGGTAAAAAGTTGGATAAATTTGCTATCAACAATAATCAAGAAGCCGACGATATTGTTAGCGCCGCAAAAAAGCTAACTTATGCTATTACTGAGTTTACCAGCAAAGAAGAAAAACGTAATGCCCCATCACCACTCACCACTTCCCTGCTCCAACAAGAAGCTAATCGTCGCCTTGGATTTTCTTCCAAACAAACCATGATGTTGGCGCAACAACTATACGAGGGCGTAGAAATGGGCGCAAAACAAGCCGAGGGTCTGATTACCTATATGCGTACCGACTCACAAAGTTTAAGTGAAAAATTTTTAACTGAAGCCCGTTCTTATATAAAAGAAAACTTTGGAGCTGAAAAACTACCAAGCAAAGCTATACATTATCGTACTAAAAGTAAAAATGCTCAAGAAGCACACGAAGCCATTCGTCCCACTAGTGCATATCGCAGTCCAGTGGAAATAAAAGAATATCTCAACAATAATCAATACAAATTATATAAATTAATCTGGGAGCGAACTTTAGCTACGCAAATGAAGCCTGCTATTATCAGCATTACCACTGTTAATATTAGCGACGCTAAACATACCTATGATTTTGTGGCCAGCGGTTCCGTGATTAAAGAACCTGGTTACTTAACTATATACAAAAACTATCATCCAGAAAATCCCCTACCACCTCTACCGGAGAAAGCGGCAGTTAATATGAATGACATTGTTGGCAATCAACATTTTACCAAACCACCGGCCCGTTATTCTGATGCTGGCTTGGTTAAACAATTGGAAAAACGCGGCATTGGCCGACCTTCTACCTATGCACCAATTATCTCCACCATCATTGAACGCAATTATGTGCAAAGAGAAGAAAAGCGCCTCCAACCGACAGAAATTGGCATATTGGTAGCGGATTTATTAGTTGAACATTTTCCCAAGATTATGGACTATGAATTTACAGCTAAATTGGAAAATGATTTAGACGCCATCGCCCAGGGTGATAAAACTTGGGTACCGGTGATTGATAACTTTTACCAGCCCTTTGCGGCTAATTTAAATAATAAATATGAATCTGTGACTAAAGAAGACATTGCCACTACCACGGAAGAAATATGCGATAAGTGTGGTAGTCCTATGGTTATAAAATTTGCCCGCTACGGTAAATTTTTAGCCTGTTCAAATTTCCCTGAGTGTAAAAATACAAAAAACCTAGACAAAAATGATAATCCAGTAGAGCCGCCGAAAACAAAAGAAAAATGTCCTGAATGCGGACACGATCTGCAAATAAAACGTGGGCGCTTCGGTGAATTTCTGGCCTGCACCAATTATCCCGATTGTAAATTTACCAAATCCATGGAAGAAGATCTTGACATTAGCTGCCCGCGCTGTGAAAAAGGCAAAATAGTAGGTAAGCGCAGTCGCCGTGGCAAGCTTTTTTATGGTTGTAATCGTTATCCAGAATGTGATTTTGCACTCTGGCAAAAACCGACTGGTGATAAATGTCCCCAATGCGAATCTCTCTTGGTAACTAATAAAAAAGGAGAGATTTTCTGCAGTAACAAAGAATGTGACTACAAGGCAGCGACTTCGTAAATCACTTTTGCCTGACAAAAAATCACGCCAAACTAAAACCCAGCCCTTCGTGAAGGGCTGGGTTTATATATAAGTGCTAATTAAGGCGTCATCCAGGCACTACATTCGCTATCATTAAAACCCCATGTATCATCTGTACTTTCCAACTTAATTGCATAAAGCTGATAACTTTCATTATTACAAGTAGTACAACTACAATCATCTATTAAAGTTTGACCAGGCACATATGCATAATAATAACCGGTGCTGGACTCAGGGTGTGGATCAAGTGGTAAGGGTGAGCTGTACTGAGATAAATCGCTAGCTACTGAACCGCTGGCCGTGCCCGTCCAACAAGTTTCTTGATCGGTGCAGATACCGTCACTATTATCATCCCCAGCGGATAACAAAGGGGCTGCATCATTAGTTTGAACATACAACTGAATGGCATTATTAAGTTGTTTTAAGTCACCCTCACGCCGGGCGTCCCTAGCCTTCGCGCGGGCATTATTAAAGGAAACCACGGCCATAACCGACAATAATCCAATAATAGCTATAACTACTAATAACTCAATCAAGGTGAAACCATTTGACTTTTTTGCTATTTGACGCATAAAATAGTGTTATGAATTACTTATTTATATTATAATACAAAGTAATGTAATCTAGCAATATGAATAATCACCAAGCAAAACTGGAAAATATCATAAAATCTGCCCGCGCACACAACCCGAGCATAACTGCCGAACAAGAACAGCTCATACGCGAGGCTTTTGTTTTTGCTCGTGATTACCATGCTGGACAAAAAAGATTATCGGGTGAGGACTATATAATTCACCCCTTGGCTACCGCTCAGATTTTGGCTGATATGCACTTTGATGTTACCACTATTGCTGCCGGCTTATTACACGACGTGCCAGAAGATACAAACGCCACCTTAGAGCAAATTCGTAAAAAATTTGGTAAACCAATTGCTATTATTACTGAAGGTATTACCAAGCTAAGTAAAGTAAAATATCGTGGCATGGAACGCTATGCCGAAAATCTGCGCAAGATGTTTGTAGCTATGGCAAAGGACATTCGCACCATAACTATAAAATTTGCCGATCGTATTCATAATTTACAAACCTTACAATACCACCCACCCCACAAAGCCTTGCGTATTGCTAAAGAATCATTAGAAATCTATGCTCCTATCGCTAGCCGCTTGGGTATGGGAGAAATTAAAGCTCAATTAGAAGACCTGTCTTTTCCCTATGTTTATCCGCAAGAATACGCTTGGGTAAAATCAATTATTAAAGATAACTTAAAACACAAAGAAAAGGTCATGGAAAGGGCCAAAAAAACTTTGGCTAAAGAATTGCATAATAATAATATAAAATACATCAGCATTACTAGCCGCGTAAAAAAACTTTATAGTCTTTACCTCAAGCTAATGACTCATGACAAAAATCTAAATCGTATCTATGATTTAGTAGCTATGCGTGTCATAGTGAAAAATATTAAAGACTGTTATGCTACCTTGGGGGTTATACACACCTTGTGGACTCCACTCAAAGGACGCATTAAAGATTATATCGCTCAACCCAAGCCCAATAATTACCAATCATTACATACCACTCTTTTTACAACCAAAGGCGATGTGATAGAAATCCAAATACGCACCCAAGAAATGGACGACTATGCCGAATACGGCATCGCCGCTCACTGGCAATATAGTGACAAACGGGCTGGCGTTTTACCACCCACATACAAAGAGTGGATAAACAATTTAGCAGACTGGCAAAAAGAAATATCTGATTCTGCCAAATACTTAGACAATTTACAAACCGTCAAATTAGATTTTTTTAAAAATCGTATTTTTGTTTTCACGCCCCAGGGCGATGTTATTGACCTGCCTGAGGAAGCAACGGTGATTGATTTTGCCTACCATATTCATACAGACATAGGCAATAGTTGTATTGGCGCCCGTGTTAATACAGAACAGGCTAGCCTAGACCGCAATTTACGAAATGGCGACGTAGTGGAAATTATAACTAATAATGCTCGTAAATGGCCCAATCCCGATTGGTTAAAAATTATCAAAACTAAACTTGCACAAGATAAAATCAAAGAAGCCCTACGAAAAAAGAAGGGCCCGATTATCAATATTAAAAATCCTTTCAAAAATTAGTTTTTGCCCAGCAATTTACTGATCAAAGCTTGTCTTTCCGCCGCTGAATAATACTCTATCACAACTTTTCCACGACTGGCAGAGCCCATCATCGCTACTTTAGTTCCTAAATGATGACGCAACTCATCAGCTAATTCAGATAATTCTATATTATCACTGGCAATCCGTTCTTTACCGCTAAGGGATGAAACGGCATGATGAGTCTGACGTACAGTCAGACTATTTTTTATAACCTTTTTAAATAATTTAATTTGTTGCTTGGTGTCCGCCACACTCAGAATCAATTTAGCTTGACTACGACTAATAGTGCCAGAACGCAAAGCTGTCTGAATATCGGCTGGTAATTGTAATAATCTCAAACTATTGGCCACGGTGGAACGATTTTTATTCACCCTCTGCGCCACTTGTTCCTGGGTCATAGAAAACTCTTCCAATAACCGTTTATAAGCTTGTGCTTCTTCAATAGGATTCAAATTTTCACGCTGCACGTTTTCAATCAACGAAATTTCCATTTTGCCTAATTCATCGGCGTCTTTGACAATAACAGGCACGGTAGGTAAGTTTAATAATGTAGCCGCCTGCCAACGACGCTCGCCAGCAATCAACTGATAATAATCTCCCTCCTGAGTCACCAATAATGGCTCTAAAATACCATGCTTTTTTATAGAATCAGCCAACTGCTCTAATTCATCATGCTTAAATTCCTGTCTAGCCTGATAAGGATTTTTTTTGACTTTATTGGTGGGAACATGCCTTAATTCACCTACCTTACCAGACTGATCCGCTGAAGCTTCAATATTGGTTTTTTCATCATTAGTGGCGCGGGAAGGAATTAATGATCCCAAACCCCGCCCCAAGCTATTATTTGCCATTCGTTTGCTAATTAATAATTGATAAAAAGAAAATACAAAAATTTTTTAATGATAACGTTTAGCATCTAAAATTTCCTGTGCCAATTTGGCATAGGCACGCGCCCCTCTAGACCTGTGATCATGCATCAATATTGGCTTGCCGTGTGAGGGTGCCTCTGCTAATTTTATATTGCGCGGTATAATGGAGCGAAAAATTTTATTAGGAAAAAACTTATACAATTCATAAAATACTGCTTCTGATAATTTAGAACGATTATCATACATGGTCATCACCGCACCCAATATTTTTAAATCAGGTTTCAAATTATCTATTACTAGGTTTATGGTGTGTAATAATTGACTCAATCCTTCTAAAGCATAGTATTCAGTCTGTACCGGGATTAATATCTCATCAGCCGCCACCAAACCATTGATAGTGAGCAGGCCCAATGATGGTGGATTATCTATGATAACAAAATCATATTGGGGGCTGATTTTGGATATTTTTTCCCATAACTTATATTCACGTCTAGGGACAGAAACTAAATCAATATTTGCTCCCGCTAAACTTTGCTGAGCAGGGGCAATATGTAAACCGTCAACTTGAGTGGGCTTTATAATATTATCCAAATGATACAAGTCATCCACTAATACTTCGTACAAACTACTGAGCAAATCACTGGTATTTATACCTAAGCCAGAAGAAGCATTGCCTTGTGGATCAACATCAATTAACAATACCCGTTGATCAAGCTTTGCTAGATAGGCAGATAAATTAATCGCTGTGGTTGTCTTACCAACGCCACCTTTCTGATTTACAATGGAAATTATTCTTGTCATAGTAATTTTATTATAATAAAAAATAGGTATTTTTTCAATCTGATCTTGACTTTTGTTGATAGGTTAGCTATTATATTACCGCTTTTATAAAATGCGGCTTGGGCAAGTGGTGGAACTGGTAGACACGCAGGTCTCAAAAACCTGTAGGAGCAATCCTGTGAGGGTTCGATTCCCTCCTTGCCCACCACGTCACATTCATGTGGGATGATGGATGACAATATATTATTTGACTTATCTCGGGATAATGGGTAGTATAAAGTAAGTTAATATAAGCCAGCGTTAAAAAAGCTAAACTGGCTAACTAAAACATGACGCGGGGTAGAGCAGTCTGGCAGCTCGTCGGGCCCATAACCCGAAGGTCGTCGGTTCGAATCCGACCCCCGCTACCAAGTTTTTTACAATCATACAATTGCACGCTTCACTATTTTTAAAGGTGGAGTTTTTATTATCATAAACGCTTTTTTTTGAATAGCCTACAAAGCTAGTAATAATTTGCCTAAGTAACGCAATGACTTCGGCTTGACCGGAGGCATGAAGTAGCGCAGGCAAACTAGGACGTGGCGGGGTAGCTCAATCGGTTAGAGCGCAGCACTCATAACGCTGAGGTTGTGGGTTCAATTCCCACCCCCGCTACCACAGACTATCAGTCTGTTTTTTTATTTGGTGTTATTTAAAATTTACTTTATAATATAAATGCTAAATACTGATAATAAAAACTTGTGTTAATTGCTTCTTATTTAGCTGGAGCTTGGCTCTTAGCTACCAGTACCAACAATATTGCTACCGCTTTTTTAGGTGGACTGGCCAGCTTTTATCTTTTGTCATTATTACCTCATATACCACCGCCCCTCAACAGCTGGTGGAAAATAAATCGCTCTTATTATCATAAGCTATGGCATTGGTGGGTTAAAGAATTATTATGGGCAATAATTTTTAGCCTATTTATACTAACCAAAGTGAATATTGAACCAACTATTTTACTCAGCGCTGCCATTGGCGCTCTCTTACCTGGTTTACTAATATGGCTTTATGATCTCACCCACTGGTCATCATTAGAACCACTAGCCCGTTGGCAAACTACCCTCAGCTCTCTATGGTTGTACCGTCCTCATGCTATTATAATCTATATTATTCAAATTAGTATTATTATAATAACCACGATCAATCTAATATAAAAAACACCGATTAATAGTCGCTGTTTATACTATATCCGATTATGCAATCGGATTATTTTAATTTTATTCTTCTTGCCAACTAATAGCCTGACTGGGGCAACTATCTATCGCCAGCTGACAATCGCAATGAGCACAAGCAGAGGAGTCAACCACCGCAGACTTACCCTCTTTATTAAAATTGAAAACTTGAGGGCAAAGCGCTATACACGTACCACAACCAGTACATTTATTTTGATCAACTATTGGATTGGACATATTTTTCTTTTCTTTTGTTAAGCATAACAAATGCCAACATTATTTGGCAATACTAAAACAATGTCTGGCTTAATGATCGCGGCGCTAATTGCTCACTGCTATATAACACAATTAAATTATTCACAATATCTTCCCAATTATACTGAGCACGTACTAATACCTGACCTTGTTTGGCTGTTTTGCGAGCAAATTTTACATTAGCTGCTAAATTAGCCATACCCTGCGCTATTGATTCTGTATCACCGGGAGCAAATGTGATGACTTCTAAATTCTCAATTAATTCTCTGTGCCCCAAAATATCACTCAATAATAATGGCGTAGCTAAACTCATCGCTTCCAACACAGTAATAGGCATGCCTTCATCTAACGAAGCCGACACAAATCCTGTGGCTTTTGCCAATAAAGTAAATAATTTACTGCCAGTTAAAACGCCAGTAAAAATTATATTCTCTTGACCTGCGGTTAAAACTCGCAATTTTTTTTCATACCGATTGGTATAACTGCCACTACCGACTATGACCAACTTATAATCTTGCGGTAATTTAGCTTTAAACCAGGCGCTAATAATATCTTCTACTCTTTTATGTGCTACCAGTCGAGAAATTACTATAAAATAACGATAAGGGCGTAAAGCAAATTTAGATAAAACAGTTTTTGATCCGACCGGTAAGTTTGTTGCTACTCCATTGGGAATATAAGTGGTAGGCTTATTATAATGATATAAACAATACTCCTGTAAGGCTTTGGATACCGTTATTGTCTGATGCGGAAAAGCGCAAGCCGTCCACTCGGCCAATCGTAAAATTAATTTCGCCAACAACGACCATTTTGCATGCTTTCTGTCCAAAGAATGAAAAGTCACCAACACTTTAGTGCTTGGCTTAAATATTCTCGGGATCCAAGACAACAAAGATGGTCCCACGCCTTGATAATGAATAATATCATAATCTTGCCACAAAGCATGCCAGGTGGCCAAAGCAACGTGCGTAATAGCGTCCCAGTGTTTGCGCTGCCAAGAAGGAAGAGAAATTAAATTCACTCCTCGCCAAATATTTTTTTTAGCATCGCTATAATAGGGACGCGTATAAACAAATACCTGCTGCCCCTGTTTCACCAGGCCAGTAGCCACTGCCTCCACGTACCGCTCTACACCACCGGCTTTAGCTGGTATTCCTTTTTGTCCAATAAAAGCTATTTTCATAATAATTTTACTCCTTTAGACGCCTCCACCTTATCAATAAAGTAAGTATTAGTCAATACACCTCAAGGTCGTACCAAACCATCATTGGGACCCTGTCTATCCCCACTCATATTATTGTCCAGGCCAGCGGTGGTGGCCGTAAACTCTTGTTCTGTTAAATCGCTAATGGCGTGAGCAATAACAGACTGTAATAACTCAACCCGCTGGCCAACTTGCTTAGCGGTCGGCTTTATTTCCAACTGTAAATTCAACCGTGGAATTGAATCAGATTGATAGCTATAATCACCGGGCGCCCAACGAATATCGCCGTCCGTATAAACCACACCATGACTACTATTATAATCCAATAAACGAACACCGGGTGCTAATGTTATAATTGCTGCACTATTGCTAAAACCTCCCCAATCACTAAATAATGATAAACTCAACCAATAACTGGTGGCCCAGTTTACCCGAGGTGGTAGGGGGCCGTAGCCAATCTGATCTCCAGCGGGCGTAAAATAATAAATTTGAGAAGATAATAGCAGGGACGGTGAAAAGGACAAATTTTTTATCTCACTATAAACATAATATCTCATTGTACTCGTGGGATCGTCTGTCCAGGACAAACGGACTCGTAACGGTAATTCAGCCCATTGTTCTTGCTGACTGCTAATAACCCGCCAATCAACTGTTAAAAAATCTTCCTCACCGACTGACAATGATTTTAATGATTGTGTGGACCATTGCTGCGTTAATTGCCACAATTGATCAATTGCTTCTAATTGCCAACGCACATTATATAAAGGTTGCGCCTGACGATTGTGTATATAAACATCCGCCCGATAATCAGTATGCAACTTATAATCCGATTCATTATCTAAACTCAAATCCAAATCAATCTGTGGTTTAATCACCGGTAAGCTATAAGACATTTTACCTTGATCCAACCATTCTTCTCCTTGCTTCACTTGCCAAAACCAAGTCAATAATGCTTTATCACCAGACCAAGAATATAATCCGCCCAATAACTGTCGCTGCCAACTATCACCAGCGGCCACAAATCGCTCCCATTGATAATTATTATTTTCTGTCTTATACCCATTGACTGTAAAATCACCCGGTACCAACAAAACCACCCGCGACTCTACCGACAGATTACTATTATTTAACAAAGTATAATCCAAGGCTACGGGATTGGCTATATAAATTTGATCTGGCGCGGAAATTTGTAAATTTAACGATGAACCATCATAAACCGTATCCATAGCCAATGTCTTATTGTGCTTTATACCCAAGTTAAAATAAAAAAACTGCACTTGCCAATCATTGCCATAAATAACATCTCCCCAGCCGGCAGTAGTAAAATCAATCACTAATTCACTATTGGCTGGCAATGTATTTATAAATAAAATATTTTGGTCCGGATCCCAGTGATATTCATCATTATGCAAATCAACTATCTGCCAACCAGCTGGCAAAGGCCATGACAAGTAGGCCTGCTGCAAATCACTACGATTATTATTGCCTAAATTTAGTTGCCAATGATTTACTTGCCCGCTAACAATAGTGCCCACAGGCTCAACCGATAAATCAATATGCCGATTACTGGTTAAAGGATGGTTCCAGAAAAAAATTATCACCGCCAACATAATCATGATGGTAACAATGGTCGCAAAATCAACTACCAATGTCCAGGTGCGTTGATGATAAAGACGCGCGTAGCGATTACGAGCCGGCAATATAACTAAGCGGTGGGTATGATGTTTTAACTTATGATGCCACTGCCAAGCTGATGTTAATTTTTTATCTTTATTTATCATATTAAAACGCAAAAGGGTTTGGTTTTATCAATAAAATATCGGCCTGGCCATTGCCATCCAAATCAGTAATGCCTATTTCCCAGGCTAAGTTTTGTTTTTCCGCAGCCGCTGTCCAACGATTCAATTCTCTACCAAAACTATCAAAAATACCCACCTCTACTGGACCACCCTTGCCGGGCATAGCAATAATTTCGGCTCTATCATCACCGTCCAAATCCCCGGCCGACACGGTTACTCCGTATCGCCAATCAGGTGAAAAAGCCATAAAGCCAGCACTCAAAAGCTTACCCATGCTATTAAAAACTCGCACATGCGGCCCACCGCCATAACCAGCACCAGCAATAATTTCCAATTGACCATTATTATTTAAATCTGCTACTGCCACGCTAACGCCACCCCGAAAATCTTTACCAAAAGCAAACCAACCAGGATTAATTAAACGACCATCACTGCTAAAAATCCTTATCTGTGGACCACCGCCTCGTTCTGTACCAGTAATGATTTCACTCCAACCATCGCCATTCAAATCCCCTACTGTCAAGTTAATACCCCAATGATAATTCTCTGTATAAGGATAAAAATGTTTTACCAAATTATTGTTTTTATCATAAATTTCTACCCAATTATCAGCCGCAACCACCTTGTCTAGCTGTCCATCGCCATTTAAATCTATCCGTATAATACGAACGCCACCAGCCAAACTACTATCACTAACAAAAAAACTATTGCGGCTAATGTCGCCACGACCATTATAAACACGTACTAAGCCTCCATTGGTGAACGCCACATCAGTTAGTTTTTTTACGCGCTTTAATATAACCACGCCGTCATTAGCGCCGATTTCCACTTGGCTAATTAATTCACCATTGTTCACTATTTTATCTTGCTGTCCTTTAATTTTTTCATATTCACCGCCCAAATCAACTAAATTTATATTGGCATTATTGTTTAGCAAAACCGTGCCATTACTAAAATCTCGCCGCCACACACTATTGTTATTTACCTTATAAGGCGCGTTTAAAGCTTGCCCCAAATATTCATTATATTCATCATACCACCAAGTTTGCGCGTGATTTTGATCCCCAAAATCAAAACTATAAAAGCTGCCTGCTAATAGAGCCGAGCTTAAACCAAAGCGCATGGCTTGATAATCGGCTGGCTCATAAACATTTTCTGTATTAGTATTGATAATAATAGTATGCGGCTCAAGAGTATTGTGCATCACATTTTGTAAGTCTTGCCAAGCGGTATCCCAGTCTTCTTTTGTACGAGGCCATCCCTCATACATACGCCCATTAACTTTATCGGCATAATAACTACTACTATTAATGACTAGAAGTTTATCTGAGGGTAAACTGTTTTTTAAATTATTAAGTAAATTAGACAACCCTGCCCGCCAGCGCTCATCGCTCACGCTGATTTTACTATCAAGCCAACTGACACTAGCAAAACAATTATCCAAAAAAATCCCGTCCCAATCAAAATCAGTCATAACGCTATTTTGTAAAAAACTAATCAACCAGTCCTGCCAAGCATTATTGCTAACGTCAATCATATGCGTCCCGGGCCAAAAACTTATTCTCTCACCATTCTGATTTCGTAACCACCAGTCATGTGTATTAACAATATCATAAACTTGTCGCCAAGGATTCAGCAAAGAAGTATCATTGTGTCTATCTTGAACTTCTTCCACTGTTAAATAAGCTAAAATTTTAATATCGGGATTCAATTGTCTTATTGTCTGTAACGCAGCCGGGCTAGTAATGGCGTTTTGCATATCCAAAACCAATAAATCCCATTGCGCCAAATCACGTGCTTCTTGATCGCTAATTTGCCAACGCAAATAATAATTTGCCAACAAAGGATAATCGCTGGCTTGCGTGACTACAGGGGCCAGCCATATTAATATAGTTATTGCCAAAATAAATTTATACCACTTTCTCATAAAGTTTATATATTTTATCACTATATTCTTGCGGAGTAATCAAATTATTTTCTCTTATATCAGCTTTATTTAAAGAAAAATCTTGGATCACTTTGCGCCATGCCTGCTGATCATTAGACGGCAAAACTATGCCAGCCGAATATGAATGCAATAGTTCGGGCAAACCTCCTAAATCACTAGCCACTACCGGCACTCCGTCCCGAATGGCTTCTTGCACAACCAAAGGACAATTTTCATACCACTGTGAAGGCACTAATAATGCCTTGCTAGCTGCCACTATCTCTCTAGCCGCTGCCGGCTTTAACTGTCCTAGCCAAGTTATCTCCCGCAAATTTTGATAATATCGTTGATATCGCTTTCTTTCTGGACCATCACCCAATATATACAATTTCTTATCTGGCAAAGATCGCCATAGCTTTAATAACCAATCCAACCCTTTTTCCGAAACAATTCTGCCACTAAAAACAAAATAATCTGACTTGTCTGAAATTTTTGAATGCGATGCGTCCACGGCATTAGGCATGACAATATACTTGGCCTGCGGGTAATAATATGATAAAACTTTAGCCATAAAATGACTGGGGCAAATAAAATAATCAACTTGTTGCCAATAATGCCGCGTCAGCCAATGCGCCATTACTGCCAAGCAGCTGGCTAAATAAGAATTTTTAATAGCGCGTTGCTTGATAATCCTACCATAATGCCGATGGCGCCAGTCCCATAGCTGGCCCTTAGCATAAAAAGTATACAGAGGACTAAAAGGATAATAATCATGTAAGGTAACAATCACTGGGATGCCAGCTTTTTTAAGCCAGCCGATCAAGCGCGGTGATAATTGGTGATAAACATTGTGTAAATGAGCCACCTGTGGCTGCTGACTTTTTATAATATAATCCAATGATTTTTTGGTAGCCTTATCGCCAAACATCCGCCTTATCTTGGCGCCTATAGAGCCAGCCCCATGATAATCACTAAATTCCAAATACGGTGGCCAGAAACTCTGACCCACCTTGGGTAAATTCAAAGGATGTTGAGTGGATAAATAACTAACTTGCTGACCCACTGATTGTAACCATTCTGATAAATTTAAAAAATGACTATCCGCACCACCGCGATGATAAAAAAATTTGTTTATCTGAAGAATACGCATATTATTGCCTTAATGAATATTGTCGCTGAATTATTAATAATAAACTCCAGGCTAATCCTATGGGCAACCACATTTTAGCAGAATAATAACCAGTATCAAATAATTGAAAAGTGAATTGGCCCACTATAATTACCAAAGCAATCATGGCCGCTACCCGCCAATGTTCTTCCTTATCCATTTTTTTCAAAATTTTCACAGCCGCAGTAATAAAATAAATAAATATGGCTAGCCAAACAGCAACGCCGACAATGCCCTGCTCAGCTAATAATTTCCAAATCACGCCGTGCTGCTCCAACGGTTGGCCAAATTCTGCCACATAATAACTATCATGACTAACCACTGGTTGCCACGTACCAACGCCCTGACCCAATACTGGATAAAGAGTAAAATAATGCCAACTACGATCAATCATTGCTAATCGGGCGGCATTAGAACTGGTTACAAAAGCTGACTGACCAATAGTGAATATATAAATAATCAATAATATCATTGCTAAACTAAGACCATAATACAAAAACTTACGCCACTCTTTGCCATTCCAATGCCAATAAATACTAGCACCCAAGAGCCATTCTCCAACCAATACCAACCAACCGGTACGAGAAAAAGTCAAAAGAGTCACCAAACACATTAATATAATACCAACTAAAATATAGCGAGCCTGACGACTAGCTCTTTCTTTATACCACCACAACCAACTAATAGGGATAATACTCACCAATGCTTCGGCTAATAAATTATGGCTAGCACCCCAAGGAAATAGTCCCCACCAGCTCAAAGGCGTTGTCATGTGCCAACTGTACACAGTCTCCGGCCAAAACAGGGAAACTAATCCCATAACGGATAAAAACAAACCCAAAATATAAATAAAACGCGCAACCGTGAACCACTCACTTGGTTTCTTAACCAATTGTCCAACCAACCAAAAATATAGCAAATAGTTAAACATTACAAAACGCCATAAATAACGCCAACTGTCACCCAACTGACCAGTCCAAACATTGGTCAAAGATAATAAGCCAGCCAAAAATAAAAATAAAGCTGGTAATAAATCTTGCCATGCCTGTCTAGAAAATAGCTTGTCATGCCTTATAAATACTTGCCACAACCAACGAAGCGCCATCACCAAAGCCAATAACAAAATAAAAATATCGCTATAAGGAATATTTATATCCAACCCCCACCACAAATATTTTTGATTGAACGGATAAAGCAGTACTACTACCCACAATAGCCAATGCGGTCTATGCCAAGCCAGCAGTATAAGCAGGCACAATAAAAAAAATAAACTAGCAAACGAACCACCACTAGTCCACACTAAGACTAATGTAAAAAACAAAATAATAGCTGATATTAGCCAAAATAATGAATTAAATAAGAAATTATGGTCGCTCAAATGAAACATTGTAATACAATATGATATGAGGCTTTATCTAAACACAAAAAAAGAGCTGTGTCAATACGATTGTCACAGCTCTTGGTTTTGTTTAATGACCCACCGGTTTAAGTTGTTGGGATAAGCTTTGGTAGCGATGCGCCAGATCGCTGGCTGGCGTGATACTAGGCACAAAGCCATATAACAATGATTGATCCACGCAATATTGTATTTTAGCAGGATCATTATTTTGCACCATATCATTGGTCAAAACCAATAGTCTTTGCGCGTCACTATTCTGCTGACGCCACTGGAGAAATTTATGAAAATCACTATTCCCCCAGCTACCTCTTGGCTGACTTAATAATTGGCCGCTACGTATGTCAGCCTGAAATTGTTCCCAGATAAATCCATCTATTTGTGGATATACTTGATACAATAGCTGACCAGGTTCATTAATCACTAATAATAGATCCGGATAAGCAGCTCGAATATCTCTCACTAACAGCGCTGCTGCCTGCAACCAATCATTACCATACACATATAAATCCAGATCACCAAAAGTATCCAACATTAAACCGTTCCCACCATGTGATAAAGTCCACGGTATAGCTTCTTTGATAATCTTATCGCGCCAGGCTGGCTGACGAATATCCATTATCCAAGTACCAGGGTAATCCGGATTATCTGCCACGTGCCAAGTAGGGTCAACTTGCTTTAACCAATCATAATATTGTCGTGCCGTAGGAGAAGCTTCCATCACCGCCAAATATTGTAAAACAATAGGCTGATGAGGAATTACTTGACGCTTATCCATATAACCCAAAACTAGCAGATCATAACTGTTCAATTGGCTGCGCATAGACTGATCATAATAAGGGCCATAATATGTCACCCAATTACTTACTTGTGACCAAGCCTGATGAGCTTGCTGCATAGACAATCCACTCTGCGGTCTAGCACTAGGCAAGAAAGAACAACTGACCAAAGCTAATATAAACCAGGAAATCCATTTAAAAGAACGCACTTCATCCTCCTTTTGTATATTGACTTAACTTTAACAAAACAAAAAGAGCTCGTCAATTGACGAGCTCTTATTTAGTTTTTTTAAAAAGCTTCCGGTACAATTTCTCCGTTTTTGTTGACCGTCAAGGCGATAAGCTGAGTGCCGTCAAAACGGAAAATATAGTTACTAAATCTATTTTTCCCGGTTCCTTCGGTGAGAATATTGTTCTTATCCAGCTTAATACTCTGTTTTTGTTTTCCACCCTGATACAAGCTAACTTGTAAATAAGCAGAATTATCCAGGTATCTACCACCTCGGCTTATGCCATTGATTTTCATCAAATCCATCACAGTGGCTGGCACCGAAACGTTTTGATTGCCATCAAAAGTCTGATAATCTGACTTATCCCAGCCAATCGGATCGCCCCAGAGTTGTGCTCCGTCGCTACGATGAAAAACAAACACTTCGCCTCCAACAGGATCATTATTCACCGCATTCACATTATTGAAAGCAACAGGCGTTGATTCCACCACCGGCGCGGGCGTAACTATGGCAGTTTTTTGCTTAGCCGCACGCAGATCTTCCAATTCATCAGCTAACTTTGCTTGTTGCCTAACCAGACTTTTAATCTGTTTATTAGCCTTGGCCAATTCAACCATGGGATCAACTTTTGGCTGCGGCGGATGTAAAATGGAATCCAACCTAGCCCGTTGCTTTTCGCCCTGTTGCAAAGTTGCTCTAGCTTGCTCCATATCTTTATTAACCTTGGCTAGAGCCTCATCAAGGTCAAATGACTCCTTCTGCGGCTGACTGGCAGGTTGAACGGCCTCTTTCTTAATGATGGCGGTGAGCTCACCATTGGCAGGTTCAACGTCTTGCTGTCCGCATGACCACATGATCAATAAGACCAAAATCAATACCGACCAGTTTTTGTACTGACGCATAAGCGCCTCCTTTTTTTAGGGTTGTATTGTTAAGATGATGTTATTTGCTTCTTGCAATAACTGATCACCCTGTAAACGAAAAGTAAAATAATATTTATTACTATCCGTCTTGGTTTCCAAGTGATGCAAGGGGGTATCCGCCAAGTAAACATTGGCAAAAAAACCAAACCCATCCAGCTCACTACGCAAATAAATAAGACTGCTGTCCGTTGGTAACTGAATCTGTCTACTCCAATGCAGGCTGTCATTTGTAGACAACCGATATAAGTGATGGCCATAAATGCTCTCCACCATCACAACGACAGAATCTGCTGGCCGAGCGCTGGTTACATAAACCGGACGCTGGGTGCCGGTCGAATCCAATATGGTCACGCCATTGCTATGCACATCAAAGCGAATATAATCTCCGCTGATATCATCAATAACGGCATTATCCCAGACTACAGAATCCGGCAAGACATTGCCGCCCCACAAATCATAGCGCTGAATACCTGGCAAAGTGGTAAAGGATATCTGATAAAATCCACTATCTGGCTGCCACACGAAAACCAGGTCTTCATAGTTGGTAGCCGTACCATTGATGTGATAACTGTTTCCGGCCGGTGCATATAAGATCAACCGAGCTGATAAGGTATCAGCTAAGTTATCATAGCTCTGCATCAAATTACCACCCGGATCAATATCAAACCAAAAAGCAATGCCTGTATTGGGATTGATAATCCAATTTGTCGGACTTGTGCCAGCTAGAGTAAAATCAGAAAACTGAATACGTCCATTCATTACTACCCTACCCCAATAACTGTTGCTTTCACTCACCATGGTCAAAATTGACAATGAATCAGTCAGCCAGACCCTTTGATCTTGCGTAAAAGCATCAGCCGAGTCCAGTAGAAACATATTGGATTCAAAATAAGCAGAATCTGCCTGGCGTGCCAGACTGATAGTCACCGCTTGTTCATTGGTCAGATAGTCTGACCAAAAATTACCGCAGCTCCAAAAAAGCATTACTGAAATCAATATCATCCATTTTGTTTTCATTTTCTATCCTTCCAAAGTAAATGCACTCCAGCAGATAAACTAAAGCGCGGTTGATTGTTTTTACTCACAATGATACCGGATTGTCCCAAGACATGTTGATATAAACCATACTGCAATTGCAACCACCAATATTGACTATCATAATGCACTACGACATCGCCACTTCGCGGACGCCACTGTTGACGCTCTTGCCAAATATTGGACATATTAGCTGACTGATAAATCCAACCAAAAGAAAGCTGAGGATGAGAATAAACTATCGGCCAAACCCAATAAATACCGGCCGAACCCTGTGCATATAACCATTGTTTGCCTATATCCTGACTGCCGAAATAATCCACTCTAGCCAACCAATGTTTTAAGCTAAATGGACGATAAGATAATTGCTGATAGGTCTCCACATATTGAGACATCTGACCACGTCTACCGTCGTTAACTATAGACGAATTGGAGTACCAATGCCAAGTATTTGCTGAACCATACCAATTAGTCTGCATGCTAAGGCGTTGCTGTGGCGACCATTGTTGACTGATACTACCAGTCAATAATCGCATGCCTATGGCACCACCCAACTTAAACCGTAACATTTCTCTACCCACTATCCATTCTCTATCCAGCTGGAGCCAAGTTTGACCATAAGCATCCGGCTGAATAAAAGTAGTTTGTAAGTAGCTGCCATTGATACTAAAATCATAAATTTCCACTGCAACGATAAATGATGGCTCTGGCTCTACGAAGACAGCCTGCGCATAACTGTGCCAAATCTGCTGTTCCGGTTGCCATAATAAAAACCAATCGCTATCAGCAATGCTAACACGCCAAACATGAACTATTGTCCCGGCTGGTAACAATTGATAAGCGTATTGACTACGATCAACTATTGACCAACCACTCATCATGATGCGAGCCTGTGGCAAAACCAAAACCTCACCACCACGCTGCCAATTATCCAGCAATAACTTTTGTACTGAATCAGGCCAAGCAAAATTAGACAACGCCTCGCGGGCGCTTGCTTTACTTTGCGCCGATAAACTGGCTATCAATACAAAACAAAATACCCAAACAAAGCGCTTCATATTATCACCTTTCTATTTTATTCTTTTGTCAATGAGCTTATTTGGTCCCGCAGTAACATAAATCCATAAATGGAGCTACTGCAAACTCATTATTTATACTGCAAATAACCGCTGGGCCGACTCGGCACCGATGGTTGTTTTGCTCCGTCGGATAATTTATCCGATTTCTTATCAATACTATAACTTACAAATATAATAGACGCGACAAATCCGATTATCGCTGCCAAAACTGCATTGAGTAATAAATTGGGACGTACTGGATAACGGGAAGTAATTGGTTTATCCACTAATTTTATTACTACACTGTCACCGCCACCATGATATTCATCGCCATGTTGTGTCAATACATATACTACTGCCTGAGCAATTTGCTCAGCTCTATTACGATCAGTGGCATAGGCTGTGACAGCCAATAATGACGTCTGTGGTACCATGCTGATTTGCACACGAGAACGCCACAATTTACGCCGCTCCCGATCACTATTACCCCAATTAGTACCAATATCAAAACCAGCTTGCCAAACCTGATCAAAAAACGAACTACTATAAATCACTTCGCCAAATAAATTACCAATTTTCTCGGCCGCTTTGGCTGCTAAATAAGCATCCAAAGACGGGGATTGTTTTTGGATAATAAGCAATTTAGCCTGACTAGAATATTGCTGGGGAAATAAAAGCGAAACCCCCGCCACAATAACAATAAATATGAGGGTAATAATGCTAATAGTTTGCTTTTTCTGCTTAATTCTTATCCAATTTAAACGCATAACAATAAGACTTTATCAAAAGTTAATAAGGATACAGCTTAACACTATTTCTATTATTCTGTCAATGACATGCCCCAAGTACGATCCGTCTTAATTTGATTATCAAACCAAAGGGCATCATCCACCCGCAAAACCAAATAATCAGTCATGCCTGGCTGACTTTGCCAATATAAACTATCAACAACGCTCATAGGCAAACTATAAGTAAAACTCAATTGACCGCTTTCGCCCGGCTCAATAGCAATGAAAGCTCCCCAAATGGTCTTACCATATTTATGTTCAACAGTAATCTTGCCCACTTCATTCGTGCGATCATTTGCCATGGCACCGCTATTATTCAACAAGACCGCTCCTTCCGGCACAAGTACCCGCGTATATGTACGGTAGCGAGTGCTATCCCAAGAGAATGTACCATTATGTTTATAAGTAATGATGACTGTTGCCTGTGCCTTGTCGGTATTATTATCCGGTAAGCTGACTTGATAATCTACAGAGCGATCAATATATTGATTAGTTTTAAAAGCGGCCATATTGCTATCCACCACCATGAGATAATTTCCGTCCGTCTGCACAATAGCTCCGGACCATGGTTGTTTACTCCACAATGATTGATATTCAGGCTGAGTTAAATACAATAGAACATTTTTTTCTTCCACATTATTTACCACCGCTCCAACCAATTGTATTAACTGTGCGGCAGACAAATTGCTAAAACGATTTAATAAAATATCGGCTAGTTGGCTAATCACGTCTTTACGATCCCAGTGACTAGCGCCACGCGCTTGATAATTCTGCTCTACTTCATATTGTAAAGTGCTGGTAAAATTATCAGCTGCATACCAGACGCCCTCTATTTGTACTGGCCCTAATAAATTTAAAATATCACTGATCAATAAAGGATTAAAAGCTAATACACCATCAACCCGCTCTTGCCCGCCTTCACCATAATAAAAATTAATCGCCTGACGGGCGCTAGTCGGCCAATCAGGTGACCAATTTGCGTCCCGCAAATACCATTGCTCCACGCCCAGATATCGACTAATTGGTTCCGGTGGCGTCTGTTGCCATTTACCAATAGCAGCACTATCCAAATGATAAATATCATCAATGAAAAAATTCACTATTTTAGCTTGAGACAACTGTAAAATACCATAATTACCAATAAAGCCACCAGTTGCCCTCATCTCATGATGATTTTGTAATAATAATAAATACTTTATACTGTCGGGATAGCCTAATAGACGTGGTGTTAACACTGCCCAATCAGATGTCTTGGCTAATATTTTCTCAACTGCTGCAAAATTATTCTGCCACTGCTGCCACGCCTCTCTTTTATCAACTGGTATAACCCAAATGGGAATATTTGCCATATCATTTGATAACCTAATCAAGCCATTCTGAATATTAATAATGGCCGGCTGCCAAATCACACTGCGTCCATTGACATAGTTAAGCCAGTCAGACCAGTCTTCTTCACTTATTAATTTATCTTGCACTTTTTCATACTCTCTTTGCAATACTTGTAAATTGGCTAAAATATTATCAATCTGCTGAAAGCTATCAGCTACCATAGACTGTATCTCTCCCAACACCGGTACAATACGCCAGGGACTGAGCGTTTGCCACGCTTGAGCACTAGTGGATAATTGCGTGCGCCACGTAGCTAAATCCATTGTCATGACAGCCGAATCGCCTTTATTATCAATACTAGCTACCAATGCATCAATATTGCCGGCTACCTGCTGTCCCACGGCCAAAACACGCCAAACGCCTAATAATAACAATATTAAAATGATAATCAAGACTATAACAACCTTTTGTGCAAATTTATTTAACATAGCACCTATAAAGTATAGTAAAAATTACTTTTGGTCAATAAAAAAAGCCCGCCAGCGGCGGACTAAAATAATACAAATCACAACTTATAATACTATTGCAAACTGGCTGCTGTTTTTTCCATATTCTCAGCCACATACTTACTCATCTCATATACCATATTTTTCCCACTATAAGTCACTAAATAATGATAATCGCCTCCTTCCATATCGTCTTCACGCCAGAAGCCAAACTGCTGTTGTTGATCATCGGTGGTGATAACAGTCAAGCCAAAAGTCATCTCAGCTGGGTTTAAATCAGTCACCGACTGATCACTGATGCCACGACCATTGAGTTCAGATAAATTATCCAAAACCGTTTTTAATTTATCATCGGCAACCTGAAATGGCTGCGGCATGGTTGCTTGCCAGCCACTGTCCTGTTTTTCTACAGTAATGCCATTGGACCAAGTCAAACTTTTAATATTACCCTGAGGAATACTGGCAATATGCAAATCACGCCATTCTTGATAGCCAAACATTTGCGACAAATTAGCCGCCACCAGATAAATATCATTGCTGTCCTGCCAACGAAAATAGGCGCTCGGCCAAGATGGACCCGGTTTGCCCACCCAAAAATCAGCCAACACTTTATCGCCGGATTGTAATTTTACTTCTCGCGCTTGATCTGGAAAACCATAAGTGCTTTGTTTGTCCGGGTTACGTGAAACTATTTCTTTTACCACCATATCAGGTAAAGTAGTCAGGATAGTGCTAATATAACTCTGATTGGCTATTTGATTATTGGCACTGGCAACTGACCAATTGGCATCATTTTGAACCAAATCAATCTTCAGGTCACCATTATTTATGGTGATATGATCTACTCTATCCATCAAATTCCTAAAAGGTACATCTCCACTCGCTTGTCGAGCGCGCCACCAACCAAATGCCGCAGCCAATATTATCAAAATAACCAAAATCACTACCATGATAATGGTGCCGCGCAGCGGTTTAGTTTTTGACTGAGCAGGTATCATAATTAAATAACGCTATTATCTTGTTTGCTAATACGTCGCCGCCAATACAAACGGAATAAACCAAACAAAGTTATCAATAAGGTCGGCAAGAAAATATTCAGATATTTTATAACTTGCTTCCAAGTATATGATATATCTGCCAAGGGACGGTCTGTTACAGCTTTAGAACGGATATTAATCAAATCCACATCTTGGCTTAAACCATCAACCAAATTAGAGAAAAATACTAAATTTTCACTATTACGTTGCAAAAAACTATCGGTAATAAAATCTCCATCCCCTACCACAATGACACGACCATTATCAGTGCTATCTAGGTGAGCCTCATCGGCATTATCAACTGTCCCGGCAGGGACATTCTGATCCTTAAAATAACTATCAAACTGTCCAAAGCGACTGACTGCCAAACTATACTGCGCTAAACTATCGGCACTAGGCGGGCTGGTCTGTTGCGGATCAAGATTAAAACTGCTGGTCTGTGTCCACGCCTTGGGAGTAGTTTTTACCAAAGAGATCGCCTGCACTTTATCATCGGACTGAGCTGTCACTTGTACAGAGCTAGCCCACGGCAAAGTGATTGACTCTAAATGATTGACCAGGGGTGAGCTGGCCTCCATGTCTTGCTGTATGGCTTTTATAAAAAACGGGTAAGGGGTATAAAACTGCACATAACCATTGGAAAAACTAGCCATATCATTGGATGCGCCATCCAAAACCAAATCATGCTGGATATGAATACCATAAGACGCTAGTAGCGGATCCAAACCGGTATTATTGCTTTGCGCTTGTAAACCGTCACCAATAGACACCCCGTCAACTAAAAATAATATACTGCCGCCCCGCATTATAAACTGATCCAAGACATATAAAGACCGATCAGATAAAGCTGTTTTGGGTTGCGCTACAATCAAAGTCTGGATATCGCTCGGTACCAGATCGCCCGTGCTCAAATCAAAATCAGTAACAGTATATTGTTTATTCAAATATTGCGTAGCTTGTTGCAGCTGATCAGTACGAGAAATTTCATCATTACCAGTAGTAAAAGCCACTGTTAAAGTCTGCTGACTGGTTACTTTTTTTATAGCGCTGGTCAATTCATATTCTAGAGTGGTAGTATCTTTAATCACGGGTATAATTTCTTTCTGATCACCATAAAGAATAGCCATGCCTAAATAACCATTTGACACCTGATACTTATCTTGTTCTACGGTTGAAAATTGTACCGGCGGAATGCCCAAACTTTGCACCTCTTGCTGCAATCGCGTCTCACTACCCGGATCTATAAAATTAACTTGAATATTATGGCCACCATAATTGGTATATTCAGCTAATATATCGTCAACTTGCTGACGCAATGTTAACAATCGTCCCGGCAAATCTGTAGTAAAATAGGCTTTGATCGCCACCACATCGTCTAAATCGCGTAGAATATTTTTAGTGGTATCAGAAATAGAAAATTCTTTACCTTGTGTCATGTCCCAACGTGCGTACCACCAGCCACCCAGAATATTGATGACTACCAAAATAGCCAAGACGATAATAATCTGTACGCGACTATTGGCTTTATATAATTGACGACGACTAAATTTCATATAAATAAATTAATTCCAGTGGCGAGCCTGCAAAGCACGCACATTCAACCACAAAAAGAATAGTACAAATGACAAGTAATAAATAATATCACGACTGTCCAGTACTCCCTTGGCTACATTGGCAAAGTGAGCGCTCAGACCCAACCAGCTCAAAATACCAGCCAGCCAAGTGCCGACCGAATCCAAAACCATATTAGTGCCGATAATAAAGAATATAAAACAAGCTACCACGGCCAATAAAAAAGCCACGATCTGATTTTTAGTCAAAGCGGAAACATACAGACCCAAGGCTAGGTAAGCCGCACCTAAAAGCAAAGCACCAATATAACCACCGATCACTGGGCCCCAATCCAATGGTCCCAACAAGGCAATGGTAATCGGCAAAGTCAATGATAATAATAAATTTACCAATAAAAATCCTAAGCTGGAAAAAAACTTACCCAACACAACCTCTTCGTCTCGCACCGGCATGGTCAATAATAATTCTACAGTGCCAGTCTTTTTCTCCTCTGACCATAAACGCATAGTAATAGCTGGTGTGAGAAATAAAAATATCCAAGGCAATAAAGACAAATAACTACGCATAGTTGCCTGTCCAGCGACAAAGAAATCCTGAAAAAACAACCACATAGAAACAATCAAAAATACACCGATGAAAATATAAGCAATCGGAGAATTAAAATAAGAGACAAACTCTTTTCCAGCTATAGCTTTAATACGAGACCAACTCATGTTTAATTCTTGGTTAATTTTCTAAAAACATCTTCCAGAGAAATTGACTCTTTGTGTGATTCTAAAATAGACCATTGGTGGGTACTGGCTAGCTGAAATAAAGCTTCACGGATATCGTGCTGACCGGCAATAACCAGCTGATAACCGATTATATCATCCGCTTCCTTATCTGCCATACTAATACTTTCTATATTAGCTAATTTGTGCAAAGCCGCCGTTACTTCATCAACCGGGCCCTTTATCTTAACATACATCTGATCTTTACCGGCCGCTTGGCTAGTTAGCTCCTGCGGCGTGCCTTCGGCTACCAAACGACCATTGTTCATAATAACGACACGATCGCAAGTGGCCTGGACTTCCTGCAAAATATGAGTACACAAAATAACAGTCTTAGCCTTACCCACTTCCTTAATCAATTGTCTGATTTCCACGATTTGATTGGGATCCAAACCAGAAGTCGGCTCATCCAATACCAAAATATCCGGATCATGCAACATAGCTTGAGCCAAACCAACGCGCTGACGATAACCCTTGGACAGCTCACCAATAGTCTGACGTAACACTTTTTCCAAGCCGCAAACTTTCACCATTTTTTTTATACGCTCACGCAGTTTAGTCTTATACAACCCTCGCAAACGGCCGACAAATTGCAAATACTCATAAACCTTCATATCTTCATATAAAGGATTATTCTCTGGTAAATAGCCCATTCTGGCACGAATCGCCAAGCTATCATCTAGGATGTCCAAATCATCCACTTTTATTTCTCCGCTGGTCGGCGCCATAAAGCCAGTTAAAATTTTCATAGTGGTTGTTTTGCCAGCGCCATTGGGCCCTAAAAAACCCAAAACTTCTCCCTGTTTTATTTCCAAGGAGATTTTATCCACTGCTTTTATGTCACCGTAATATTTTTTGAGTTTTGTAATACGAATCATAGTCTGTCAATAGAAAAAAATGTCACCATCAAACAATCTGTGATACAGTATACAATTGATAATAAAAATCGTAAAGTGTGGAAAAATGCGCTCTATCACTTACAAAGTGTTGATTATAAAAATTATAAGATAAATACAAAATATACAAAAAAGCGTCCACATCGTGCGAACGCTTTTACTTATTCTTGAAGAATTAAGTTTGTGCCGGCACAAACTTATCATAACGCTGATAAGCTTGAGCCAAATGATCAGTGCGCGACATTAATTTGTCGTGAATCTGATCGGCTAAAGACTCCAGGGCGGCAGTCCATTCTTTATACCCATCTACCTTGCTGGTAAAGAAAATCACGCCTTGTTGTTTTAATAACTGGACCAATGGCCCTTTCCAGTTGTCAAGATCGTGCCCCTTTACATATGTTACCGCACAAACCGGTATATCATATTGCAAGCAATTGGTTATCAAACCCAGACCTTCTGGCACGCCAGCAATGTGGATATCAGCTAAAACTCCGATCAATAAAGAATCATTGTTTATGCTGAAATCGTTGAAATCATTAAACCTGTGCATGGGTACGGGGATTAAACCCATCGCCTCTACGGCATGACGGGCGGCTGCCATTTCCGACTCTTGATCTTCAAAGATAGCTATTTTGAAACCAAGCTTACTTAGTAGATCTTTTCTCAGTCTGGTCATTTTTCCTCCTTTTAGTGTAATTTACAAAGTACAAAACAACAATAAATTATACAGTTAAATACAAATATTGTCAACCTAGAACTCAAAATAACCTCAAAGATTCGCATCTTCAAGATTGAAGACCAGATAAGATTCTACCCCTTAAACAATGCAATCAACTAAATACTTGTGGACGCAATCGGATTCGAACCGATACCCACTTTCCGAGTATTCATACCACAGTTAATTAACTGTCCTCAATGCAACTATTTACTGATACACAGCGAATGCATATCGCCACACGAGGGTAATTCTCCCTCACTCTCCAATCTATAAAGATTGACGCTTTCGGATAATAAGCTATATGGATGCTCATAGCCACATCAAGGCAAAAAGCACTCTACCATTGAGCTATGCGCCCGTTAGCCAATACTCCTTTCTACAAAAATTATTTAAAGAACAATGTGGCTTGCACAACAAGCCTACCCACTTTAGCGAATAGAAATTTATTTGTCAAACGTGTTTATCATATCTTTCTATATAGCCTATATCACTACCCTGATATTTTTACTTTAACCTTTATGTTATGTCTAGCTACCTTGAAAACTTTACACTTTTTTGCTAAGTTTCTTTAAAGGATGCTAATATCAGCGTTCATATGGTACCTGCACATCACCAGATAGGTCAAAAAATAATCAAGGGAGGTTCGCTTCGTGAAAGAAAAAACAGGTATATTTCAGAAACTCTATAACTACCTTCTCATGGGTACGTTCGCCATTCCATTTATAATGTCAGTTCTGGGTTACAATGTTGGCTGCCCCATGCCACCATGGGGAATTTGGTAAAAACTTTAAAAATAAGGCGCCGGCTAAATAGCCAGCGTCTTTTATTATAAAAAGGAAGGTTTGATTTGATTTAGCCTTTATTTAAACAATTTTTTTGCATTTTTTCTGCGATGAGGACATCCTGGCCAACAACATGGTCTTTTCTTTCCCTGCCGCATATCTGCGCATAAACGTATTAAGTGTTTTTTTCTCGTCTCATCCTTTTTGACGATTGTGATCCAACAAATCCACTCATTTCGAGCCAGAGGCGTTAAGCTATTCCATTTTTGCAGCACGCCGGGATTGGCTAGTAAAACTTTTTTTAAATCATGAGGCACTCTATGCACCACACCAGTAGAGATCGTTTTTTTAATCATCTTTTTTTCCTTTATGCTCAATTATTGAAGATTTCTCAAAACTAATAAAAATAAAAAATTAAATTTTTTTTCGTTGTTTACAGCAATAACCTTGAAATTATCACTAAAGATAAAATTTATTTCAACTAACGTTCCAGCGTATGCGATGTTTTTCTCCGCTTCCTTATTATATTCTAAAAGAAAAGAAAGGTAAAAATTCGGGCGAAGTAAGGTGCGACCAAACAGAGCCTTGAAACTCCTACCACATTCTCCTAATGACTGAAATTTAGTACAAACTCCCGAAGGTAAATTTCAAAGTCGCCAAACCTATTTGCTTTTTGGTATAAAATAAAAAAACCATGCAAACCAAACAATCCAAATGGCTTGTGACCAGTCCCCATTTATAATTCCAGGTATTCCTTGAAAACCTATGAATCCAAAAAAACCTAACATCCATTTTTTTTGTATCATAATATTTTTACTAATTATATAAAGTATATAAATTTTCGTAGGCGCGGTAATTGAATATAAAGTTTCGGCATATCCGAAGTTCTATGAAAAGTGAGAAATCAAAAGCGCAGCGTCCTCGTAGTGTTTTCTTTCAGATTAATTATTTATTAAACTCTGATAATCAATCCAGTTGACTAAATCTTGTGGATCCTGGACATAACCCAATAAATTAATATTTTCCCCGCGGTGAATTCCTAAATGCAAGTGTTTTCTTTCACCGTCAGTCTCGGTGCTAAAACTTTGACCCAAAATACCAATTTTTTGACCTTGATCTAAATTATCATCTAAGTTGTTCGAAATACTTTCCAATTTGAGATGTCCATAAATTACGGTAACTGGTTCATTATTAATTTCACACCGCTGAACTACTACGCCACCATAACCAGTCATCTGTCTTTTTGAAATTAACGGACCAACGCAAATGGCTAAAATATCTGTTTCTAAATTTTCTTCCTCAGTAAAAATTTCAAAATCAACTCCAGTATGATATCCAGAAAATTTTTCCGGCTGCACCGGCGAATTATCGATGTCAATTTTAATGCCAAATGGTTTTTTAGTGACACGCTTTAAGGAATTGCTAATCGGCTCATGAATTATGTTATTTATTTCTGGCAAGTTTTTATTATAAAAATTTACGGTTCTTTGGAAGGCAATGTCAACATTATTACTAATATCGTGATTATCTCCAATATATTCATAATATTCAACTGACTTATTTAATTTTTCCAATTCTTCCTTAAGGCGTAAAGAAAGTTCAATCGGCACGCTATCATCTTTTGTACCATGCTGTAACTGGATAGGCGCCTGTATATCACTTAAATACAAATAAGGGTCTAGTTTATTCCAAAAATTAGGATTTTCACTTGGTAGCCCATTTTCAATAACTAGGCTAGCGCTGAAGGCATTTCTTAAAAAGCCTATTTTATCATTATATGTTTCAAGCATATCTTCATAACTACCAACTACACCAGCCCAAAACGAAGCTGCTTTTATATCTGACGAAATGGTAACCATGCGTAGCCCAATTTCACCTCCATTCGAGTGTCCCCAATAGCCAATTCTGTTTGGATCAACGTCTGTATAATTTTTTAAATAAGAGATTGCATAAAGCGTATCAACTACATATTTTTCTGAAAAATGGGCTCCTACGGCGTCCCCTTCCGAATTGCCATGCCCCCGCAGATCAGGTTTGAAAACAATAAATCCATTCCTTGCTAAATAAGCAGGATACGTTGGATAACTCTCAGTAGTAGAATATTGTTTGGGCGGAATATATCCGTGCACAAAAACAATTGAAGGGAATCCATTTTTAGGCTTCTTTACCAAAGGTACCATTAACAGTCCATAAACTTTTAAGCCCTCTGACTTATAGGACACGATATATTGCTTATAATTTATTCCGTTTGATAATTTTTCCTCAATTATAAAATCACCACCAACATATTCTCTGTTTCTCAAACTTTCAATTGACATTGGATGCAAATTTTCTTTTTTAGTTTCTGTGACAATAGAGTCTACGTCAATAGTATTATCAGTGGTTTTTTGCTCTGATTGATTTGAAAAAATAAAAAATATTATAAGAGCGATAAAACTTATCAGAACTGTACTAAGTAATATAAATATAATCTTTTTATTCATGATATACCTCTATAATTAATAAAAAAAATTTGAAAATTTAAGCGAAGTCAGATACACGCCGTCATATGATGTAAACAGGAATTTCTATTCTTCAATGTATTTTCTGGCAATTTATTTTTCACCTTCAAGTTGAGCTGTCTGACGTTTGGCTTCTTGCCATGCATCGTAAGCTCTATCTACATTGGCGCGAAGTTCCGAGTCCTTTGGATTAGCTTCAAGCGCTTTAACTAAATGCGCATGTTCTTCTAATGCTGATTGCTCTCTTGACTTCGCCAGTTCTAATGGCGATAAATGTCTTGGTTCATTTTCCATAATTTTATGATCAAATTATATCACAAGCTATGTTCGACCTAAAATAAATTGCCAAAAAATCTATATAATTTCCTTATTATAAGCTCTTTTTCGAATTTTTTAGCGCGTGCTATTGACATTTTTATCAGTTTGGAGTATAATAACCAGTTGACACTAATGCTCAACAATACATGGTCATTTAACAAAGGAGGAAGAAAAATGAGATACCTCATATTTTTAATTGGAATCACCACCGTATATTTATCGGCATACGCCGTAACCCACCAAGCTGAACTTTTTAGCGCACCAACGTGGCCGCAGGGAACATTTTTTTCTATCGCGCGAACAGTTGGCGCAATGGTTTTATGTGCAGGTGGGATCATCCAGTGCAAAGTTTCCAAATATGTTGCACCCAACTCTCATTTCAACTGAAATCATTTCGTTCTAAAAAAACGCCATCATTTTCCATTAGGAACTTCGGTGGCGTTTTCTTTTCAAAAAATTTTAAAAAAATCTTAAAATAATTAAAGAAATTTGAAAATTTTTTTAAAACAATTGGGCAATAGCTAGTTATTATTGGGGCAAATTTTTATTTTATTTTTTTATTTAAAAACCATTCTTAAATATTAACAAACCAAAAGTAAAGAAACCATCTTTATACCAAATGATAATTTTAGCATATTTAAGTATTTTTGTTTTAGTGCGAAAAAAAATAAAAATTTGCCTAATAATTTTGGCTAACTGGTTATTATACGAATTATTTTCATAATTAAGCAATAATTTGTATATTATATGAAATAATGATAAGCTCCTTTTACATAATATCAAGCTAATTATACTTATAATAAACCTATTATGCAATCCAACTTGCAAAAGACTGAACAAGAAATAAAGATCAAAAGTTACAGCCCCAAAACCATGAAAAATTACCTCTATGGCTTGCAGCAATATTTTTCTTTCCAAGGTAATAATTTTACGGAACTTGATCAGGAAAACATTAAGAACTTTTTGCTTCACTGTGAACAAAAACACATTTCACCCCAAAGCAAAAACTTATTTTTAAACGCTATCAAGTTTTACTATCGCAACATAGTTAAAAATTTACAAAAAATTGAAATTCAATCAGCGAAAAAACCAAAAAATTTACCTACTGTTTTATCTCAAAGTGAACTAAGCAGAATTTTAGAATCTCCCAAAAATACTAAACACCAACTTCTATTATCGCTTGCTTACGGGTCAGAATTACGAGTAAGCTAAGTTATTACACTGAAAGTAAAAGATTTAGATTTTGAAGAACTAATAATGTATATTAGATAAGCAAAAGGACAAAAAGACCGAATAAGTATAATGCCAAAAAGTTTAGTTGATAGTTTGAAAAATTGAATTACTGAAAAATCAGCTAACGATCTTGTCTTTGAAAGCGAATGGGGTGAAAAACTAACTGCAAGAACGGCACAAAAAATTTTCGTGAGTGCCTGACCCAATTCAGGTATAAGAAAAAATGGTATTTTTCATTCTCTCAGACATTCTTTTACCACTCATTTATTAAAAAATGGCATTGCTATCCGCTATGTTTAAGAGTTGCTTGGCTATCAGAATATTAGAAACTACCCAAATTTACACACCAGTAACTAATCCAGCGCTTAAAAATATTAAAAACCCTCTATAAAGATGAAAAAAATCTTAATTTTAACCCAAGAATTATGGCCGGCGCGCCGGGGCGGATCGGCTAAAGTAGCTGCTCAACAGGCGGACTGGCTGCAAGCAGCCGACAACACGGTTCAGGTTTTGACTGTGGCTAATTATGAAAAACCGAGCCAGCATAATTTTCCTATACAATATTACCCTGCTAGCTCTCATCAAAGTTGGGCGCATTTTTATAATAGCAGAAAACCACTTATTCAAATCGTCCGTGACTGGCAACCTGACCTGGTGATAATTCAACACCCGGTGTTGGGAAAATCTTGGTTATCACTGAAAAGCAATATTCCCTTTATTTATATGTTCCACGCTTCCACGGCTTTGGAAATAGCCTATCAAGGATTGGATCAAGCGCAACACGGCAATATCACAAAACGCTGCTTAGCAACCATTGCTCGGCCCCACTTTGCTAATATAATAAAACATTGGGAAAAACAATTATTAAACCAGAGTAATAATATCTGGGTTCTATCTGAATACTCACGTCATTTAATAATGCAACACTTCCCCACTGTCAATCCGGACAAAATAACACTAATGCCTTATGCGGTCAGCTCGGAATATTTCAATATTATGCCCAATGATAATTCAGAAATAAATTGTTTAACTGTTCGCCGTTTGGTTCCGCGCATGGGTCTAGAATGGCTCATCAATGCCTGGACTGAAGTGGTAAAAATCTGGCCCCAAGCTCACCTTATCATTGTCGGAGAGGGTTATCTCTATAATAAATTAAAAAAAATAATCCATTCTCTACAGCTGGATAATAATATTAAATTAACAGGCGCTCTCAGCGAAGCAGAGTTGAAAAAAACTACCAACAAGCCAGCTGTTTCATTCTCCCCACTTTGGCTTATGAGGGTCTTGGCTTGGCTACTTTAGAAGCTATGGCTGCCGGTTTACCGGTGATAGGCACTCGGGTCGGCGCAACGCCAAGTATTATCAAACAAGTTGCCCCTTCATTACTATTATCATCCAATGATGCTAAAAGTTTAATAAAATGCCTACAATATCAACTTAATCATCCTAAATTAAGCCAGTCTATTCGTGAATTTATGATGAATAATTATCATACCGAGCCGATCAATCGTTACCAACAAGCTATAAAACATATTCTAACCTCCTAATAAATTTCTCAAATTACCTATTATACATTATAATATAAAAGTTAAATGTTAATTTTCATATGCCCACATCCTCTCGCCAAACCAATAAACCAGCTGCTACCGGACCCTATACGGAGATCTATTTAATTCGCCACGGTCATCCTGACTATACCCAAAAAAATATTGTCGGCGATAAAGCTATGCCCTTATCAAAATTGGGACAGCAACAAAGCCGCCTCCTACGCAAGCGTTTACTAAAAGTTGACCCGCAGATCATCTATAGCAGCAATTTACAACGCGCTCAAGAAACCGCTGCTATAGCCACGCGCGATTTTCATCATCGTATCAATATCAATAAAAATCTCAATGAATTTGATTGGACGGAATGGCAAAAAATAAAATATTTTAATGTACAAGAAAATAATCGTCACCGTACAATGCATAGCTATCGCCGTCTGGACAAACAGCTAGACAAAGTGCAAACCAAAATGCGCCGCGAACTAGCTAAACTTTGGCGCCGCCATCGCAATAAAAAAATTGCCGTGTTTTGTCATGGCAATATGATTCGCGCTATGCTTACCAGCATTATCAATGCCGATGTAATTGGCTTTCTTTCTATGGAAATTTATGAATCATCTGTTTCCAAAGTTGCGATTGATAAAGATGGATTTATCAAGGTAAATTATATCAATAGCATTCGTCATTTACCACACAAACCGGACGAAGACATCTTCCGCGCTAGTATTAATGATTAGCTAGCCGCTAAAATATGTTTTCTGGCCTGGCGCCATTGTAGCCAGGCTTTTTTTGTATAAGATAATACTATAATAATGAACAAGACCGCCAAACTGGCTTGCCACCATTGCCAATCATGCTTTGTGGCCCAGCCAAATAAGACAATATAATGAACAACATAAATCCACAACAAAGCATCGGCCACGCGGCTAATCCAGCCCCAACCACGTGGCGTAGTTGTCGGCCAATGATAAATGGCATACCACCCCAAATAAGTACTAACTGCCACTAACCAAGGCAAATGCCAATACAAATTATATTTATTGATAATAATTCCGGAAAAAAAGAACAGTGGATAAAAACACAATAAAGCTAAAGCTAACAGACCCACCGATTTTTTATGCCACCAAGCCCGCCAACGATCTTGATAATGGGCCAACAATGCGCCCAGAATAAAATACAAACCATAAGAATTGACCGGATAACTATAATCAGATAACCACGCCTGACCCCAACCATGACCACCTTGTTGCCACATTAATATATCCAAACCTATAAATAAAGCTATTACCCACCACAACCACGGTATCTTATGCCATTGTAAAAAAGGCATTACTATCACAATACTTAAAGCAAAGGACATTAAAATAGACTGAGAGCCAAGTAAGCTCTCGCCTACCGCCCAGCTCATACCAATAAACAACAAGGCTAATTCAGCTGCCCGCCAAGCATACCAGCGCCAACGTCCCGGCTGCCACAAACGAGCTAATAAATAGCCAGAAGACAATAAAAAAGCCATTTGACACAAAGGCACAAAACTAAAATATAATAATTGCCAGGGATTACTGAGCTGTCCCACAGTACTAATCATAATATGATCAATCACCATCATTATAATGGCAATAAATTTCAATAAATCTATATTCCACAGTCTATTATTCATAAATTCAATTTTATTGCCCCCGGTCTTAAAATCTGAGGCTTATCAGTAAATAAACTGATCACAGTAGAAGGATGGCCCTCTCTCCTTCCTGCATCAACATAACCATCTACCTGATCAGAAAAATAGTCCATTGCTTGAGCGATGGTTAAGCTTGGCGATTGATTTGATAAATTAGCAGTGGGCGCGATGATTGGACCAGTTTCAATCAACCATTGGCGCAGCTTATCATCAGCCACACAGCGAAAAGCCAAACTGTCCTGACCACGATGTAAATACTGCCATTTCTCACCAGCACAGGGCAAAACCACACTGACAGCCCCCGGCCACCATTGTCGCAAATAATTTGCTTGTTTGGCAGTTAAATGAATATCAAATGCCAATAATTGCCTTTGCTCACCCAATAATACAATGCACGGCTTATCCAAAGGTCGCCGGCGGATTTTATATAATCGTTCTACGGCGGCCGGCTGCCAAACGCTGGCTACCACACCGTATAAAGTATCCGTTGGTAAAACAACAATACCACCATTTTTAATAATGCCGGCCGCCTCCTGCCAATCAACAATTTTATTTTTATAATTCATCTACTTCTTTTATTTTATATTGATCCACCTGATCCTAATCATTAAACTAAAAACGAACTCTAAACTTTTTACTCTGCAAATACAAAGGTAAACACAGTTTATCATCCCATTACAGCTGAATACAAGTAATTTCGGGCAAAAAAACCATTGCGACTTTATTGCCTGACTTTCCTCTGCTTGCCGCTGAGCAATACTGATAATATCCCTCGCTAATTTTAGCGATGCCACCATTTCCATGACTGCTACCAAAACCGCTTTTTTTCATATCCAATAATATTTTATCAGCTGGCTAAACAAAACAGAAGTTGAACAATCTTTTCTTCATATTTTCATTATACAATTGATTACAAAAAAAGCCCACGCATGGCAAAGATTATTATTTTATACTATAATATAAACCATGCGAATAACTTGGAATAAACAAAGGCATATTGCTCGTCACTGGCAATGGATCATTGGCGCGCTTATCATTCTGGGCTTGCTCAGCAGTGGTTTTTTATTATCTCGTCAGCTACAGTGGCCGACAAATTTATGGAATCATAATATTAATGAGCAGCAAGTTAATCCCTACGTGGCCTTCTTAACAGAGATTTATGATAAAATCCAAGCCAACTACTGGGAAAAAATTAGTGACGAACAATTATTCAATCTTTATAAACTGGGCGCGGCCAAGCTGGATCACGAACCAGAGGTCACTATTGCCAATGACAAAACCGGTCTGCGTATCATGTTGGATCAAATTATAGAACAATTACCAGATAAAAAAGCCAAGCAAGAATTCAGCGTTAACTTAGCCACTATTGTATTATACAATTTACAACCAACCGGACGCAGTGGTCTATATACTACGCAAAAAGAAACCGCTCTTTGGAATAATGTTAAAAATATTGACCCGGAAACCAACCTGTATGATACTATCGGGGTAGATAAAAACGCTGACGAAAAACAAATCGCCAGCGCCGCCCAAAGCAAAGCCAATGCACTACAACAAACCATAAACAATCCAAATGCAGACGAAGCTACCAAACAAGCCGCCCAGACAGACCTGGAAAAAGTGCAGCGCGCGCAAGAAACCCTCACACAAGAATCTTCTCGCCAAACTTATGATCAAAGTGGCGTGGAAGCGACTGTCTACGGCAAAATAATAAAACCGGATATACTTCATTTGAGCATTAAGAAAATTTCCCCCACCACACCCAATGAATTAAAACAAGTGGCGGATAGTTTTGCCGATCATACAGAATTACACAGCCTGATTTTGGACTTGCGCGGTAATGTCGGCGGCTCTATTGATATTATGCCTTATTTGCTGGGACCATTTATCGGGCCCAATAATCTAGCTTTTGAATTCTATCATCAAGGTGAATATACCCCCTATAAAACCAAAACCACCTGGTTGGCTAGTTTGGTGCCTTACAAAAAAGTCGTCATTCTTCAAGACGAGCTAGGTCAATCTTCTGCTGAGGTAATGGCCGCCACTTTAAAAAAATATAATGTGGGTGTTTTAGTCGGCACTACATCACGTGGCTGGGGTACGATTGAGGCTGTTTATGATATTGATAATCAAATCAGTGACACTGAAACTTATAAAATGTTTTTAGTCAATAGTGTTACCTTGCGTGATGATAATCAGCCGATTGAAGGCCGAGGCGTAGATCCGACCATCAATATCAATGATCCGGATTGGACCGATCAGCTCTATCTTTATTATAGCGATCGCGATTTAATAGATGCAGTTGAAAAGCTGATTGACCAAGCTGCCTAAATCAAACTGATCAGTAAATGAAAAACCCTTCGCCTTGACGAAGGGTTTTTGAAAACCAAGAGAAGACTAATCGCTTAGCAATAATTATATGATCTTCTTTTTTCTTTCCCAACGCTGCCCTCCCTGCTAACAATTTAAAAACCAAATAAAAACATTATCATAAATCACAAAACATTGCAGACCAATTCTCTTGCTACCCAATAAAACTAGATCAAATAAAAATGTCATAATAATGGCAAGCAACTACTTACTTATTCAATTTGTCATCTTGCCCCAAAATCACTAAACCAATTCTTCTAAATCAGCCAATACTTCTGCGGCGTGTTTAGCTGGTTTCACTGGATCATAAATTTTAGCAATCTTACCCTGCGGATCAATCAAAAAAGAAATACGGCTAGTACCCATATATTCACGACCCATAAATTTCTTTTTACCCCAAGCGCCATAAGCCTTCACAATTACTTTATCTTCATCCGCCAATAAAATAAAAGGTAATTTATATTTATGGACAAACTTAACATGACTGGCAACATTATCTACGCTCACGCCTAATACCACAGCTTTAATTTTCTTAAAATCCGCATAATTGTCTCTGATAGTACAAGCCTCAGTCGTGCACCCGGGCGTATCATCTTTGGGATAAAAATATAATAATAGCCACCGACCCTTATAATCGGCCAACTTATGTTCCTCACCTTTTTGATCAAGTGCCGAAAAATCCGGTGCCTGATCACCTACTTTTAACTTCATAAAATAATAAATTAATTATTTACTACACCGTCATTATAATAAACTTTTCTAATATAAACAAAAAAGCGCATTATTGACAGGCGACATAATCATCAATTTACCAATAAATTATATTAACATTATCAGACCAAAAAACATGCTCATATCTACTCTTTGATAATCTATTATTTTGTTTAATAATTTCTCCGTTTTCAGTATCAATGATAAACAAATTCCAATATGCGGTGGGCGTGTCATAGTCCATGGCTTCAATTTTGGCCTCTATGACTAATCTCGTATCGTCGGGAGAAAAAATAATATGATTAAAATCAAGTAATTTTGTCGCTTCAAAATGTGTAATAAAATAGCCATCATTCACAGGAGGCAAGGTAATTAACCTTAAACTTAAATTTTTATTATTACAGCTATGATCTATTTCCATAACAGCGGGATTTTTGACACATTCACTCTCCAAAAAAACAACTTTTTTACCATCTGATGACTTGGCCATTAATTTGCCTTTGGTGGGTAGCACAGTAGTTTGTCGTCTACTAAAGTCCAAATAATAATTAAAAAATGGCCCATTATACAGTTTACTATCTTTTGGCCATTGCCATGCCGAACCTATCAATGTATTTTCGGTCAAAGGCGTCAGTATAGGATCAATATAATTGGTATAAAACCCCAAAGAATCCCTAATCTCCTCATTTTGCATTATTCTAGTCCAACCAACACCAACATCTGTATCTTCTCCTATATGATCAAAAGAAAATATACCATCATATTTATCAATATTAAAAATAGATGGCTCGTTTAAACTTAAAATTTGGCCTGATAAATTGTTAAATTCGGCATCTATTTCCGCAAACTTATTTTGTATATGACAATTAAAATATGGTGGCTGAGTCAAACAGGCATCACCTCTCACAAACCAATACAACGCAACTAAAGTAATCAACGCAAGTATAATGATTAAAATTATGATTGGTTTTTTCATATTGAGCAGCAATGCATTATTGATCGTTATTTATTGAGTATAAAACATTGGTGAAATTTTTTTCATACCAAACTTTATCTGCTATTGTTTTTTCTTGACGCTCAATCCACGGATGCCAATCAAACTTATCATTAGTTTTATTTTCTTTTTCCCGAGAAAGATAACCAACATTCTCTTGTAATAATCCTCGTTGTTCATATTTTTTCACCAAAGAAAGAATATCTGGCGATAACATTGTCAGTTCAAACAATCTAATTCTTGATCCATTAACTTGGCTCAAGGCAATATTGCTACGTAATATAAATTGTTCAACCGGAGCAATGCTAACTAAAGCATACATCCACAGAAAAAGAATTATTATAAACTTCAATATATTAGCTCCCCGTTTGAGAAATAACTGAATAATCAACCAAATAAATAAAATAGCACAATAGATGACGGTATAAGAAGCAAAAAACTTTTCATAACTAAGCCCATAATAAGTAATATAAAGCCCCATACGATAGCCCGCGGAAATCAATAAAAATAATGACGCGACTGTAAAGACCGTTAATATTCTTTGTACCCATAGTGTGGTTTTTCTGTAGGTAGTAAAATATATTAAAATATTGATAATAGATAAAACTAGTAATTGCCAAAAACCACTCTTTACTAAACTTTCTGTTTCTTGAAAATCAAAAGGTAGCGCCCCAATCCATAAGCGGTTTATTTGCACTCCTAAGAATAATAAATATAAACAAAGAATACCGCCCAAGACGATGCCGGATATAATGGAATCAATCTTAGTATCAAATTCTTCTTTGGCTTGATAATCAAATTTTCTACCCCAGGCTTGCAAGGCGGAAAAAAATACCAGCATCAATGCTAGAACAACTAATAATTTATAAACAAAAAGCGAAGAAAATATATGCAAAAACCACTCATTTATAGCTTGCATTTTATCAGCAAACATCAGATCGGCTGATGACAAAAGCGGGATAAAAACCGTTAGGGCAATTATTAAAAATAAAATAATCCCGCCGATAATTCTAACTATAATGCTCTGCTTAGCTTTGTTAACAGGCATGAGTAAGCTTAAATAAAGCCGTGCTGTTTGACTGAGTTTTGGCAGAAAAGAAAAAAACCTACCAATAATTCTAAAAATAAAGGTCAAATCCCAAAGTTTGGTTTTTTTATCAGGCCAGAAAGCTTGATTATAAAAAAGCACCAACATAATAGGCGTGACCACTAAACTAATCATTTTCAAAAAAGGATTATCATATAAAGAATAACTCAAAAAAATTAACCCGATAGGAATAATCCAAAACAAATCATTTTTTATATAATAATTTTTTCTATACAAGACCCAAATAAATAAAAGTAAAAAAATAAAGCCAAAAATAGTGGCATTAAAACCTAAAACATAAACTCCTTTATCCCAAAAATTCCATAAAAAAATAACCCAAAAAATAGCTAAACCCGTACTAAATAAAAGTTCCAAAATTAAGTTTTTGCTCAATTTACTACTACTAGTATGTTCCATATTTGCATATAAATGATTAATTTACCCTATCATAATACACCCTGTCCTCCACAATGTAAACTCAAAAACACCTCAAAAAGTTGAGCTGTTTTTATTGTCCATTGAGAATTTATGACGCAGCTTGGTCGCGCGAAATGCACGCTGGACGGGTAGAGCAAAGGCAACTATAAAAAAGCCACAAAAAAAATCGAGCCAAGTTAAAAAAGAAAAACGATACTTAAATAGCATCGTTTCTCTTGGCTCGCATACCGGGACGACTTTAGAACTATTTTTGCTGATTCAAGCTAAATAAATTATAGATAATATTATTTTTTGTCAATTTCATTAATCTCTGCGAATTTAGCTGTCATTGTGGGATTACCTCTTGTTAATTTTTTTACTGTTAATTCGTCTGCTTTGTTGTTTGCAATTCTTAAATTATCTTCTGATCGTAAGAGGTTTTCTTTTGTTTTTTGTAACTGAGCAATTGATTTATCAATACTATCAATAGCGGTTGCAAATTTTTCTGAAGCTAAGCGCCAATTCCGACCAAATGAATCACGAAAATCATTAAGTTGATTTTCAAAATTAGTTACATCAATGTTTTGTGCTTTTACTATCGCTAACTCTGTTTTATATTGCATTGATTTCAAAGAAGCATTACGAAGCAATGTAATAATAGGAATAAAAAATTGTGGTCGGACAACATACATCTTTGGATATTTATGAGAAACATCAACAATACCAGTATTATAGTATTCACTATCTGCCTCTAAAAGCGAAACAAGAACTGCGTATTCACATTTTTTCTCGGTACGATCTTTATCTAATTCTTTTAAAAAGTCTTCATTTCGTTTTTTTGTAGCAGTTTCATCTCCCTCATTTTTCATTTCAAACATAATAGAGATAATTTCATTTTTTGCTTCATCAGTTTCGCGATAAATATAATCCCCCTTACTACCACTACTAGCATCATTATCTTTTTCAAAATAAGCTTTTTGAAAGGCAGTAGCACGTAATTTATTGAATTCTGTTTCACAGTGTTGCTCTAAAGTTTCGCCAACCATTTTGGTAGAAAGCTTTAGCTTCATGTCTTTATACCTCTCAATAACTTCGTCCTTTGTTTTTAATTCATTTTCATATTTTTCTTTTAATGAAACCTCTCGAAGTTGTATTTCTTGTTCTTTACTTTGCAATTTAACCCTAAGATCATCTCGTTCTTTTTCTACTGTATTAACTGCTTGAGTGACACTGAGTTTTTGCTCTACTTCTGCCTTATCAATCTTTGATTTCATTTGGGTGAGCTCGGCTTCTTTTTTTGCCAATTGTTCCGCAAGATTACGATCCTTTTCGACTCTTAATTCTGATAGCTCCTTATCTTTCTTCGTTAACTCCTCTTGTAATGTATTTTTTAGATTAGATTCAGCTAATTTAATAGCATTTTCTTTTTCTTTTTCAGCAATGCTTAATCGTTCCTGTAACTCTTCTTCAAATTTATGGTCGCGCACCTGTTTTAGTATATCAGCAAAACCAGCCTCATCGACTTTGAAAACTTTTTTACATTTTGGACATATTATTTCGTTCATGATATTTTTGTGTATATTGCTTCGATAAAAACTTTAACTTCATTATTTGAATCTGTTTGCTCCCACTCTTCTTTTGTCATTTCATTAAAAACTTCAATATTTAGATCATTTTTAAAATTCTTTACTAAACCTATCTCTTTCAGGTGTTTTGCAACGTCAGTGTCATCTTGAATGGCAATTTTAGAAATATCTAAATCTGTGCATTTTCTACATATTGCCTGAGGATGACAATAATTTTCAATTTCTCTCTTACTCAATTTCTTAAAATCAGCTGTATCTTCATCGCATTTAGCTTTTATTCTTTCGCACCATTTAGCTTTTCCGTTTGACTGGTCATCCCCATCAACCATCACGGAATAAAGATTATTGCCTTTTAGTTTTTTAAATAAATTAAGGTCTGCATAATTTTTTAATGATCCGCCACCACCAATAACACAAAGTATCTTGTCATTTTCCAAATCTTTATTTAGTACGGTTTTTGCGTATGTTTTTAAAAAGTGAATGTCGTCTACACCCTCGACAAAAATTAAATACTTAATTTCTTTTAAGAGATTGTAGTCTGGTCTTATTCCCAGTTCATTTATAATTTGATCTATAATATCTTGTTCCTCTCTTGAATAATGAGATATACCAAGTTCATCTTTTATAACTAAAATTGAATTTTTTCCGTCAGTTGCTCCAGCAAAAACCGGTGAATGTGTTGTTAGAAAAAACTGTGAATCTTCAGAAATTCTTACAATAGAGTTTAGAAGGTCTTGCTGTGCAGAGGGGTGAAGATATGTTTCCGGCTCTTCAATGGCGAAAATTTGATTTTTTATGCTTTTCTTGTTTGCTAAATATTCAAAATACGCAACCATTAACAATCTTTTAAAGCCGGTGCCTTTATGAGAAATTGGAACATCAAAATTTTGACCCTCAAATTCCAAGTTTAAATCAAACTTTTTTAACGATTTGGACCAATCAAAATCCGTTGTAGGATTAAGTTTTTTCAACCCAGAAACATTTTTTGTCATATACTTTCTAATCTCTTCAAATTCAGTCGCCAAGTCTTGTTTAAGACCCTTCTCAATTTCTGCGGTTTTGTCCTTTGTAGTTTCAAAATATGCTGAAATAATCGGCTTAAATTGAGATTGAAAATTTGTCGCTTCAATATTCAAATCTTGCTCGGCGTCAAAAAGGGAGTATTCAGGTAAACTGATTTTGTAGGTTTTTTCAATGTTTTTTAAAAAGTCTTCAAGTTCATGGTAGGTGTCCGTTCTAATATTTCTTGCGAGTGCCGTTTTAATTTGATCTATTCGAATTATATTTTTCTTACCTCGTCCTGATTTGTTTGGTTCCTCTCCAAGATCAGAAATAATTTGATTTAAATCTTGTTCCTTTTTATTCCAAAGATTTTGATACTTTTCATCAATGTAGTCATTAGATAGGTAGTATTCAGATGATTTTGCTTTACCATTAACAACGACAAATTCTTTTTTGATCGTAATCAGTTTTCTACTGTCTAAAGCAAGATCATCAATTTCAACTGACGGTTCAAAAGATATTTCTATGGAAGTTACGTCATTATCTTGTTTTCCCTTAAAAACATCTTTTATATCAAATTTCTTGACGTCAAAAAAACACGCTAAAGCTCTAAGGATTGCTGATTTGCCAGCATCATTTTTTCCGACAAAAGTATTCAAATTAGAAATTTCCAAATTCTCCAATTTGTCTATGCCACGAAAATTCCGAATTGTAAGATATTTTACTCTCATAATTATACTTCCAACAATTCCCAATTAGAAAAGTCATCAGGATTAAGTTCATTTCCTTGTCCCTTGTAGCACATCCAGCGACCAGAAAAATCTTTGGAATTTGTGTTTGCCATAATTCCACCGGTAATGTTTTTGTTCTTTTTTGTATATTCCTGCAAACCATCGCTTTTTTCTCGTGCGTCTTTGATTGTGTTTCCGCTTTTCGTATCAAACAAAGCAATTTTTCCGTCTTTATATTTTACAATGAAATCAACATAAAAAGGTTTTTGCTCGTCATTTTCAACATAGGGCACGGCAAAAAATGTAGCGTCTCGGTCGCCGTTTTTAAACCACCATTCAATTTGATCTGATTTTTCAAGAAATTTGATAAATGCTTCTTCAGTTTTCCATTTGTTGTCGTAATAAAACGGCTTCATTGCTGATAATTTGGTTTTAAACTCCGTAAAGTTTCCGCCATAGTTCAACATTTCAGGCAATTCCCAGTCAGCTGATTTTTGCAGTTCTGCTTCTCGTTTTTGAGTTTCGGCAATATATTTTTCTTTGGTGCTATCAATAACATTTATAAAATGTTGGCTATTTTTCGGACTTAATACAATATTGATGATTTCAGCAAAACGGTCGGTGTATTCCATGCCAAGGCGCATTCTGAAAAAGTAATAAATCGCTTCTTTCAGTCTGCCGATTGAGCGATCTTCGGGATAAAAAGGCGATAGATTATTCTTTACAAAAAAGTCATATAGCTTTTGTAAATCAGCTTCGTTTTCAGTGTTGATTTTGGCTTCGCCTTTGATTTCCTCGTTTGCCAATTTATCAACGCCTTCCGCCTCGTAATCAGAAATTAAAGACAGTTCCAGTTTTTGTCCTTTGGTTTCAATTTTCTTTTCGAGATCGTACTTTTTAGCCTCATCTAAAAAGATATTGATAAATTTCGGACTTAAACGAGTCTTTTCTCGTTGTCGCAAGCGGTAAACAGATTCTAATTTGATTGGCTTGTAGCTTTCAATTCTTTGGCTGGTATATATCGTTACATAGCTTCTTGCCATGTCTTCCTTGATTTCAATATCAGCAAGATTTGTAAACACAAAGCCGTGATTCAATATTTCTTGTTTGTAGTGACCTGTGTCTGGCTCGGGCATACGCATAATTCGCCCGACTGTTTGGACCGAAAATGTAAGACTTTTCCAATCTCTGAAAAGCACCAAAACTTGAGCGCGAGGACAATCCCAACCTAAGGCGATTGCTTGCTTAAAAATCAAAACTTCAGTTTCGTGATTATTTTTTGCGATATTCTCAAGATTTTCTTTTTCTTCTGATAAGTAAATCGCTAGTCTACCGTTTTCCGTTGTCATTCCGTATTTATCTTTCAAAATCCGCACAACATCATTTTTGACTTGATCTTCCGCTTGTGTTTTTCGGTCTGGTAGCTGGATAAGTAAAAGCGGGTTTATATCAATTCCTGCTTCTTTGTATGCTTTTGCGATTTCTTCTCGTTTCTTTAGTGCTTCTTCAAGCACCATTGCATCAGTTCCGTCAGCAAGCTTGGTTTTTAAGCTGTCGCCAGATAAAACATTTTTAAAATTTGGATTAAGAACAACTGATTTTTTTATCATCCCTTCCAGTTTTACATCTTCTAAAGGCACAGAAACAATCTCGTCTGGATTTGAAATAACAGGAGTAGCGGAAACTTCAATCGTTAGTCGTGGGGCGATATCTGAAATTAAATCTTGCGAGATTTCGCTTGTGGCATGGTGATGACTTTCGTCAATAATCAAGACGATTTCTCGTCCTTCTTCCTTTGTATTCTCAACAATCTTGCCGAGGTAAAATTCTTTCTCATTCTCTTTTACAATTGTATTTTTGTCTTTTTTGTTTATGCTTTCCCAATTCAAAAACAAAATTTCATTTTCGCCAATTTGTTTGTCGGTCAAATCTTCAAAGTCGGAACATTCCAAAGCTCTTGTATCTTCATAATACTTTTCCAGCTTTTCCTTGCTTTGTGTGTGTAATTTTCTTGGAGCAGTCCAAATAAACGAAAGGGGGGTTTTGATTTCTTTGTCGTCAATGAGTTGCTTCAAAAATTCCGCCGTCATTATGGTTTTGCCCGATCCAGTCGGAGCTTTGAAAATAACTTTCTTCTCGCCACTTTGTGCCAGCAATTCCTTGCTTCTGGTGAGGAGTTTTTTTATAGCCGTAGTTTGATAATCTTTTAGTTGCATAGTTTTTCCAATTATTTAAATATTCTGCGATAAACTCGTAGTATCGCTTCCGGTATTGGTGATAATTTTACTTTTTTCTTCATATCTTCAAACTCCTCGTCAAAAGTATCATCGCCGAGCGAGAAAATATAAAGACTGAATTTGCCGTCAATTTTTACAATTTCCTTTTTAAAATTATCTATCGCTTGATGATCGAAAACAATCCCGGTATATCGTTTCTTATTTCGAAAAATTTTATATTGCTTTGTTGATTTTACTTCTTCAAAAGTATCTTCTTTTACACAAAGCATTTCCGTTGCTTTTTCGGTCATTGCAATTTTGTTTTTGTCTGTTGGTTCGGCTGGAACAAAAGCAGTTTTGTAATATTTAAGATTTCCACCATAACCTTTTTTGGTGTTATAGCCACGGATAGCTTTTTCTACTCTTGGATAACAATATTCATCAACAATTTTCCCATTTCCATTTTCTTCGTTATAACTACATAAAATAAACTTTCTGTTTCCTTTATCTTCATTATTTAGTTTTAAGACCGCCTCCGCAGATGTTCCTGAACCTGCAAAAAAATCTAAAACAGTAATATTTTTGTTTTCGTAAGTTTTAACTACTTTTTCTAATAATTTTATTGGCTTTTTACCATTTCTGAAATCAACGCCACCCTCATTATCTAAGCCAGTTGTTTTTATGTCTGTCCAAAAATCACCGGGGTGTATAGTTAAATAATCATCTGCAAATAAAACTTTGCATCGGGGAAGTTTTGTTTCATGATTAAAAGTTCCGCTTATCAAATACATTTTCTTTTGTGGTGTTGTTAAACAGAAAAAAGCAGGCACTTCTTTCGAAAAACTATTTTTAATGTCAGCAGCCTTATCTCTAGAACCACCTGTTAGTGTGGCAATTTGCAGTATTCTCCACGCATTTTTATATTTAAAATCATCCTGCTCTTTTTTTGAGATATTGTTTTGTGAGAAATATTCAGATAATGAGCAGGTTTTCCATCTGCTTATTTTTTTATTACAAAAATTAATATCTTCCTCGGTTCTTTCCTCGTCATCTCTTATTTCTTTGATTTTATTTATTTCTTTCTCTGTAGTATTTAGGATAATTGTTTTATATTCGCTATCCCACTGCTCTTTAGGTAGTTTTTCTAAATATAAATCTTTTATCCCATTTCTTTTTGCTATAACTAAATATTCTTTTAATTTGGGGATTCTGCCATTTTTAATTACACTAGCCATTTTAACACCAGTAGCTTCTGACATTTTCACACAAACGGTTTTTAGTTTGTTTTCTCCAAAAATTTCTTCCATTAACATCATTAATCTTGGGTACTCATTATCGTCAATTGATACAAAAATTGCTCCATTTGTTTTCAGTAATGGTTTTGCGAGAGAGAGTCTTTTTTCCATGAATGAGATCCATTTACTATGTCGATAGGCATCTTCTTTATCAACATATTGATCGTTATAAACGAAATCCTTATTTCCCGTATTATACGGCGGATCAATGTAAATCACATCAATTTTACCTTTGTGTGTGTAATTTAAAACTGAAAGGGCATGATAGTTGTCGCCCTCAATCAATAAATTCACTGGCTTTTCAGGGTCGGTAGTTATTTCTTTGTCTTTGACTTCTTTCAAAACTGGCAATTCTGTTTTACATTGCTCAACAACATTTTCCGGTTTGTTTTCCCAAACAAGCCCATATTTTTTGCGTTTGCGAAGCTGCTCAATCTCTTTGATTAAGTCTTTTCTATTCCAATTTGTATAATCTTTTTTTGCCATAATTTATATGAAACTTATCGTTGAATGTTAGAATGTATTTATTATAAAATCCTCTTTATTATCCCTTAAATAAGCCAAAAAGTCAAAAAATATAATTAGCTAAAACAATACTTATTCACACCGTAAAGGGCTATGCTTTAAAAACTCCTTATTAATAGCCTAATTGTTCAGATGAGACATTTTCCTCTATACTTATAGATAAGAAATATGCTAAACGACCCATGCCAAAATCATGATGAATCATGCTCGAAATATCAAAGAAAAGATGAACGAGTTTGCTCGTCTTTTTTCGATTGAGACAAACATTTTTCAGCGTTTTGTTATTGTGTATAAGTATATTCGTTTTTTAAACTCAGACCCCTTAATTAAAGATATTTTACAAGATATTTTTGATAGCACTGCTAAATTCATAGGTAAACCCGATGAACTGCTTGATGAGGATAAATTCCTAGATGTTGAGGGACAAGCTCTCTTTTCTAGTGAGTTTTGGATATATTACAAAAACCTTGAAATAATCCATGGCAAGATGAAAAAGGTAAAAGCTTGCTGTCTTAAAGAAAAGCAAGAATTTGACTCGCTTCGTAAACTTTTCTCAAAACCATATTCTAAACAAATGCTTGAACTTTCTTTTAAGGTGGTAAATAGTGAAGTATTTGACCAGCTTGATCAAAAAGTCTTTATTACTTCAAACGATAAAGATGAGAAAACCTATTTTGATGAAATTAAAAGCATTTTATATATCAAAGGTAAAAAAGTACCTATTAGCAAACAAAATAAAATTACCAATGCTCATAAAATACTTAAATATATCTTTATAACCAATAAAGATAATCTGAAAGATGACTTTTATTATGCTGAAATAGCTGAGGATGAATTTGCTGACCTTGAATATACCAAAGATAAAAACAACTGGAAAAAATACCACAATACTTGTAATGAGATAAATACCAAGATACAACAAATTATAGACATAAAAAGTTTTCTGAAATATAATACCGGTATAAAGGGTAAAATAAAATTAAATAAAAAATACCTATAAAAACATCAATTTTTATATATGATTAAAGCAAATAAGTTTATTAATCAATAAATATATGCTAGAAACAATTACTGCCTTTTTTATACAACTTGGAATTGGCTCTATTGTTGGCGTGCTCATCGGAATGATTTTTCAATATTATATAAGTAAAAAGTTAAAAATATTTGAAACGAAATTAGTAATTTTCAGAAGAGTATATAAACAATTATATATAGCCATGGGAAAAATAATGGCAAATGAAGGTATGTTTCCAGAAGATTTATTTAAAAATTCAGGAATAATGGCAAGTCGTTATTTTGCTGAAAGTGAAATTGATATAAAAAAAGACTTAGGAGACATATTGTTTTACGTAGATGGAGAACTGGAAGAATTAATAGCCAAATTAATACATACATTGTATGAAGATGGCGCAATACTAAACAAAGCTGATATTGAAGATATGGGCAAAATAATGAGGCGTCTAAAAAAACTAGCTTGAAACTTTTATAAAAACCCAGATATTAATCAATAAATATATGAAAAAATGTCCCTATTGCGCTGAAGAAATAAATGATAATGCTATTAAGTGTAAATATTGCGGAGAATTTTTAAACAAGCAAGAAAAAAAAGAACCGAAGAAAAAAACGCCTGCAAGCGTTTGGGTTGTTTTAATTATTATTGGACTAATTGGGTGGGGTACTTACAATGTCCTTTTTAACGTCAGTGGTTATAATGAATTTGTTGAACGCCAGGAAAAGGAAGCAGAATATTTAAAATGGCTTAAAACGACCGAGGGTTTGGAATGGTATGATAATACTGAAGCGGGTAAAATTTGTCAAAAAAACACTGAATGGCTTAAAGATGACTGTGAAAAAATTGTAAAAGATAAAATCTGGATTGGAATGACATTTGATATGTTAAAAGAAATTATGGGTGAACCAAACTCCTTAAATAAATCTAATTATGGGTCTGGTGATGAATATCAAGCGTGTTATAGCAACAAGACGCCCTCATGTTTTTATTTTGATGGTATTGATGGAATAATTGACAGCTACAATTAAAATAGAAATATGTTTTTAATTAAAAAATTCGATTTAAATAATTACATAAAAAAAATTAATGTTAATAAAATAAGATAAAATTCTGAAAAATAATACCCTTAAAGCCCCTTAACACGGGGCTTTTTTAATATTCTGAAAAAAGTTTACAGAACTTTTCAGAACTTTGTTAGTTTAAGCTAGAAACATAATCGCAAAATATTAAAAGGTCGATTGCGAACTTAAATCAATTAAAAAGCCAAAACTTATGTTTAAACTTACAGGCAAAATTAAAAGAGAGGAAATAAGGGACTTTACTCGTAAAGACGGAACTCAAGGCCAAAGTCGTCTTGTGTATATAGAACCCGAGAATAGTCTATATCCCGTGAAAGTAAATATTCGGGATATGAATCTTAAAATCGGTAAACAAGGCGATCTTATTACCCTTGATGTAGAAATATTCCCTTATTACATTCAGGACAAGAAAAGAAAAAGGGCTTTTGCGGATTATTACATCCCCAATAAAGAGTAAAAGCAATGGATTTTATAACCACCCTAGATAATACCTATACATTGACAGATAATGCGTTGGATTTAATCAACTTTTTTAGCCAACTGCTTACCGTGTCATTTGCGGTTTTGTTCGGACTGCTAATACTCATCATAATCTTAATTATTTTCAAATCCTAAATATGGCCGGAATGGTAAACAATTTATTTTCAGGAATTGGCCTAGGGCTGGTTTTCCCTCTTGTCCTTTACATAGTCTTGAGCATTTTTTTAACAATAATGTCGGGCAAATAGTATGTGTTCAGATTACATCTTACTAAACAATTCGTGCTACTTAGACAATTTCTTAATTATTGCCATTGTCTTTGCTAAAGCGATTGTACTTGGTTTGGTAATTGGAACAATGGTCGGCGTGCTATTGTTATTCGTTAAAAAACTTAATTCTTAAAAAAGAGACTATGTTGACCAAACTTAAAGGCTTTCTCTCAAAAAGCAATGCTAGGCTAACTGCCTTGTCCTTGGCTGTTGCCAGTGGACTAGCACTTGGCTCAAGTGCTTTCGCCGTAGTCGATACAGATGTCGCAGCAACTACCGCTAGTGTGGTAGATACAATGAAAGAAAATATTGTCGGTGTAATAACTGCCAATATCGTAAACATTGTTATTGTTGGTGTGATCATCTTTTCTATCGGCTTTGTGTGGCGCTTAACGCGACGCTTCATGAGATAGCATATTGCAGGAAAAGGGGCTATTTCTTTTAGCCCCTTAACTTGCATTAAATAAAAACTACAATGAAAAAACTATACTTAACAATATTTCTTTGTCTTGCTTTCTTTATCTTTATCCCAAATGCTCAGGCTGTTCACGATCCATTTAATACAGACTTTGCAGATTATATAACCGGTAATGTAAATAACCAAAATAATTGGACAAGTTCAAATGGCGCCTTGATTGTAGAAAATGGCAGTGATAAATACTTACATAACTGGGCTACTGCTTCAACTGTATATACTGCTAGTTATGATCCGTCAGCAGATCTGAGCAGTTATGCTAGTACTTGGTATTTAGGTGGACACTTTAAAACAACTGCCACAGGGTCTGCATGGCGCATGACTATACGAGATAATGTTAATTCAACTGTATTCTTAATAGAGTTTAATGAAGCCAATGGTGGCGAGTTGTCTGTTATTGGTAAAACCTATTACTTTGATCAAACACAAGTAATATCTCTACTTACTGGAATAAATGATAGTGATTGGGGTCTTATAATAAATGACTATGGGGCTTATTACACTATTTCAGCTATTGGTGGTAATACTACGCCAGAGATAGTCGGCTATAGTTGTAGCGGTTCTTGTTCTATTGAAAAGTTTACCTTTTCACAAGTTGGTACCAGAACAGAACCTAGCTTCCTAGATTTATACTATATGCTTTATAGTGATCCGTCATTACCTGCATTTTACATTGCAAGTCCCGAGCAAGATGAGTATTTACTGGCTGACTTCATAACTACAGTATCGGGTTATTGTCCTACTAATGGCGTAAATAGGATTGGGCTTACTAATTCTTGTACTGGCTTTGATAGTATTGTCTATAACATAGATTGTGTAGATAACCAGTTTAGTGGTGAGATATTCAAAGCTCGTGGGCAAGATTTTATTATTGCTCGTGAAATAGATAGTATATCTACTGATTGCGTAAATTATGATGACCTAATGTATATGGTGGGCGTTCATGACTTTGATCTTGTTTATGATGAGGGTGAAGTTTGGTATCAGAATATGGATTATTACTCCGGTTATGACATAGAAATTGCCAGCCCAGACTTTGATCAAGCACTTCTTTTACCAAACGGAACAACTAATACAGATGTTACTTTTAACTTTACTTATCCTGCTGACAGACTTTCCTTTCTTACCTTTAACATTAAGCAATATCTTGATGACGGAACCTTACTTGATGAAAACTATTACACTGAAAATTTATCTAATATGACAGATACAAGTAATCACACTGTTAATTTAGAAGCCTCTAGTACTCGTTATCATTATATTGTGCAACTTCTTGATGATTCTGTTGTAAAAAGACAATATCCCTTTTCTGTTCGTGTCTCAGATTTAGACTTTATCTACAGTGAAAGCGACGGCTATTTCTTTCCAAGACTCGTAAATACTTTAAAAACAAAGGTGGTTTTTGCCTATTACTTTGCTTTTTACGACGGCTTTACTAACTTGTTTAATTATGACTTTGGTCAAGCCTCGCCTGACGCTTTAAACATAACTTTTAAGTCTGTTTCAGATAATGGCGAGTATGATCTTGATGTCCCTGTTTTCTCCTTTGATGATGAAAGAGTTATTTCCTTTACGCAGTCCATAAGACCTTATGTGGTAGCTATCTTATGGCTGATCTTTGCTATGTATGTAATCTTTCGCATTACTCATTTATTTAGCGATAATGAATAAATAATATGCTTGATACTTTAGAAACAATCTTAATAAAAATATTTAACCTACTTCCTGAAGCAAATACCGATAGCAGTATTTTAACTGCTGTTAATAATGCTTTTGCTGTAATTACTCCAACTATTGCCAAGATAGATTTAATCTTTCCTGTGGTTACGCTTTTTAAAATACTACTAGCTGTCTTTATTATTGAAATGACCCTACTTATTATTACCCTGATTATGAAGCTAGCCACTCTAATTAGATAATTATGATTACTATTATTACAGGCAAACCCGGGGCTGGTAAAACTCTGTATATGACTTATCAGGCGCTTTCTATGTTTTTAAAAGGCTATGATGTTTATGCTAATTGGAAACTAGATTTTTCAGCATATATAGAAAAGAAAAAGATAAAAAAAGAAACACTAGGTAAGGTATTCTTTTGGTCTGAAATACCAGAACTCCTACACATAAAAGGCGGACAAATATTTATTGATGAAGCCCAAGGATATTTTGACTCTCGGGAATGGCAAGAAATGCCACCGTCTGCTAAACAAAAATTCTCAGCTCATAGGCATGATGTTAAAAAAAATGATAAAGGGCAAATCATCCCTTTAGATATTTGGGCTGGTGTTCAGCATACTTCAAACATAGATAAAAGAATAAGAGATCTAGGGCAACACTTTGCCGAAGTAAGAAATCTCTTTAATAAGCTTTTTATGGTCTCTTATTTTGAACTGCAAGATTTAAAAGATGATAACCTGCGTAGACGAGCAGTTAAAAGACGGTTCTTTTTATTTAATAAACAAAAAGCCAACTGCTACAACACTCATGAAGCGGTAAATTTTATCAAGTATCCCGAATTCCCATATTATCGCCAATACAATAAAGAATATTCCAATGATAATACTGGGCTAATACCAATAAAAGACAAATGATTATTTTAAGCATGTTTTTAATAATTCACTTTATTAAGGGCAAGCTTTTTTGTCCGGCGGGAATGCCCGCACCGACGGCAAAAAAGATTGCTTAAAATGATATAAAAATAACGCCAATATCTTAACTCGATTATAACCACACATCTAACGAAAAACAGTTATGGCAAATACCTACAATCTCAAAATTGTGGTATCTGGCAAACAAGTTGAAGTATTTAAGTATAAAAAACCGGTCTGGCGAGACTATAAAAAGAAAGATAACAATAATAATACTCAAAAAGAGCCCATACAATTAAATGCTTTCAAGCAATTAGAAATAAAGAAACAAAAAGCAATATTTTCACTTAATCGAACAAAAACAGAGATAAGACGATTAACCAACGCCAACCCCCAATTAAACAAATTCATGACTTTAACCTTTGCTAAGAATATTACCTCACTAAAAGAAGCTAATTATATATTTAATCAGTTTGTTAAGCGTATTTTGTATAAATACCCTGACTTTGAATATTTAGCTGTACCTGAGTTTCAAAAAAGAGGAGCTGTTCATTATCATTTGCTCTGCAGGCTACCTTTTATGGAAATATCTGAACTTGAGTTTGTTTGGGGACAGGGTTTTATTAGGGTTAATGAAATTAATAATGTAAATAATATTGGAGCTTATGTTTGTAAGTATTTAAGTAAAGATATGTTTGATGATAGAACTTTTGGCAAAAAGAAATTCTTTCACTCACAAACATTAAAAAAAGCCATAGAACTTATGGGCTATTGGGCTATAAGGTTTTTAGAGAAGTTTTTAAATACTGTAAAACCTGTCTTTGAAAAGATATTTGAATCTGAATGGACTGGCGAAGTTGAATACAAAGCTTATTCCTTAGAGTTTATACCTTTTAGATTTGGTGTCTTTGATAAAAGTATATTCTTTAATCACCTATAAAAATGTTATCTAAAGAATCAATAATTGAATTTCAATTAATCGTCAAAGAAGAATTTGATGATGATTTAAGTTTTGAAGAAGCCTCTGAAATAGCTAATGGACTTGTTGATTACTTTAGTTTGCTTAAAGAATTAAGAATACGCAATTTGCATAAATAAATGAGTATGATAATATATAAATGCAACTCAACTAAGAATATTAAACGCAAAGGCTTTTATTATATATTTGTCCCTATTAAGGGGCGGTTCGTACTGACAAATATAGCTTTTGCTTTATTCTGTTGGGTTGCTACGACCGTCCCTTTTTATATTAAAGAAAATCTATGGAAAACAATAAACAAAAATGTATAATATTTTGTCGAGTATCTAGTAAAGAACAAGAAGAAACTGGATATTCTTTGCCTGCTCAAGAAAAATACTTGAAAGAATATTGTTATAAAAAAGAATTAGTAATTGAAAAGATTTTTAAAATATCTGAAAGTGCAAGCGGCGAAAAACAACGAGATAAATTCGGTGAGATGTTGAAATATATAAAAGATAAAAAACTCAAGATTATTGTTTGTGAAAAAGCTGACCGCTTAACTAGAAACTTTAAAGATATGGTTGCAGTTGACAGTTGGCTCAAACAAGACGGCGAGCGAAAAGTTCACCTAGTTAAAGATAGCCTCATTATGCATAAAGACTCCAGATCACAAGAAAAGCTTAATTGGGGTATTAGAATTTTATTTGCAAAAAACTATATAGACAATTTAAGTGAAGAAGTTAAAAAGGGACAAAAAGCTAAAATTGAAGAGGGCTGGCTACCAACAAAACCACCGATTGGCTACAAAACCATAGGCGAAAAAGGACACAAAATACACGTCATAAATGACGAAGTGGCTCCATATATCAAAATAATGTTTAAACTTTATTCTACAGGCAATTATTCGCTTAAAAAGCTATGTGAAGTTATGTATGACAAAGGACTGAGGTCAAGAAATGGTAAAGCTGTTGGCAAAAGCTCTATGCACCGTTTTTTATTAGAACCTTTCTATTGTGGCAAATTAAGGTGGAATAATAAAATATATCAAGGCAAACAAAAGGCTATAATAACCGAGGAATTGTTTGATAAAGTGCAAAGTAAAATCACAAGACAGATTAATGCTCCACGATATAGCAAACACCTACCAGTATTTAAAGGTAAAATAAAATGTGGTGAATGTGGCGGAACAATAACATGGGCAAAACAAAAAGGCCATTGGTATGGCTATTGTAATAGATATAAACCTTGTTCTCAAAAAAAGTATATTAGACAGGAAGATTTGGAAGAAATGATACTACCTTTGTTTGATAAGATTTCACCTCAAAATGAAAGGGTTTTAAATTGGCTTGAAAAAAACTTAAAAGATAGTTTTGCCGATCAAAAAGAATACAAAGAAACACAAATGAAAACTTATAATATTGAACTTAAGAAAACAGAACAAAGGCTAGAATCTATTTATGAGGATAAAATAGACAAAAACATAACTCTTGAATTTTATAATAAAAAGTTTGAGGAGTATTCAGCAACTGAAAAATTAATCAAGAAAAAGATTAAAAAACTAAATGACAATACTATAGACTTTTACAAAGAAGCTGTCGCTATTCACGATTTGGCTTTCAATGCTAAAAAAGATTATTTAAATCCTAAAACAAGCACAGAAATGAAAAGAGAAATTTTAAGTGAAATATTTTTGAACTTTGAATTAAAAGACCTTAAACTAGCTACAAAATGCACACCGTCTTTTGAATTTTTACTTAAATGGATGCCTCGTCTAAATTCCACTTTTGAACTACATGAAAATGGCTTAGATAAGAGAAAAAACGAGTCATTAAACTCGCTTCGTCTCACATGGCTCCGCGGGTCGGATTCGAACCGACGACCAATTGATTAACAGTCAACTGCTCTACCGCTGAGCTACCGCGGAATATGCCAATATATTGACTTGAGACAGTATAATATAAACTTTAAAGAAAATCAAGTATAAATCCGGTTATTTATAAACATTGACAAAACAGCCCTGTGGCAGTAAATTATAATCTCTAGCACATATCAACAATTCACATAAAGGGAGGGAAATGTGATAACCATCAAAAGAATTGGAATGGGGTCTTGGGAGCTTGCATTAATAATCAGCTTGATTGCTGCAAGCTTAATGGCTGGCTACATAATATCACAAGGGTACATGTACTGTACAAATATTGACTGGCGCTTTACTGGATTAAATTTCTGGACGGTATTGAGCAGCTTACTAGTCGGTTTTACCTTGGCAATGTTATGGATACTGATGAAGGAAAAAATAATAGGCTGGCGCAACTTAACTTTGCCCTTGCTGATTATGGCAGCACCTATCTTCATCACACAAATTGCACGACTACATTATTATTTACTACTATCAGACACAGCCGACTACTTGCTGACCTGGCGTTATTGGTCTATACCGATTCTTACCACTGTATGCATTGTTATAAATGCTGATAACACAACCAATGAAAATACAGACGAAACCAAACCCGCTAAAACTTAGCGGGTTTTTCTTTTATTGACTTTACTAGAGACAATGTCTACAATTAAAGGTATGAACATTACAATCTAGGAGGGAAAGATGTCATCTCATCGCAATGATTATATAAGAATCAAACCGTTGAGCAAGGATTTTCCAGAAATACTGATAACGCTCTTTTATCAAAAAATAAAACGGAGGAGGGATAATACCGTTTATCACCTGAGCAAGGCGAATACAAATTTAGATGTTATCGCCATTCTGCGACACATGCACGGCCACCTGCGTATTTTCTATAATGTCAGCCAAGAATTGCAAATAGATTGGCATGAAGAATATACCTGCCAGAAAATTATCAATCTGTTTCGGTCATTTTATAGCGAAATCCAGTCCAATTTACAGCAAGAATATATTCCCTGCGAATGGATAGATATAGCTAATGATCCGGTAAAATTCTACTTTGTCAAAGCCTTGCTACTGACTTTTATTGACGCGCTCAATGGCGCCGATGCTGTCAATAGCCTGGTCCAGCGCTGGTCAGAAGCGATCAAAAAAAGAGATATGCTAGCGGCCAGTTTTGCACAAACCTCCATTCATAAAGCATTGCGCCTGCATAGACTCACTGGCTTACGCCAAGATGTCAAAAATATGCTAAACTTTCTTTATGATGGTATGACCGATCAAGAATATGCTTATCTGTTAACAGAATGCATTGATCCAGCCATGTTGTCTCATCCGCAAGATATCAGCACAGAGCAAATATTATGCGGTCTAGGAAAAATGTATGAAGCGGGATTTGATATTTGTGATGATTAAAAAAACAATAATTTTATATCTACCCACCGAGCATGCTCGGTGGGTGTATTTTTTTGATTTGATAAACCAAACCCGCCCCGGCGGGCTACCTATTATATAATTATGACTAAACTAATAATCCTGCAATTTACGCATACCAATATGCGATTGAATCTTTTCCAAAGCTTTGGCTTCAATCTGCCGAATACGCTCACGTGTTACACCAAATTCTTGTCCTACTTCTTCTAAAGTATGGGCCACACCATCATCCAAACCAAATCTCATTTCCAATATTTTTTGTTCCCGTGGAGTCAATTCGCTGATAATAGCCTTGACATGGTCTTTTAACAATTGCAAGGCTGCCACCCGATCCGGAGTAATGGTTTTATCATCTTCAATAAAGTCACCCAAAGTGCTATCTTCATCATCTTCCCCTACTGAAGTTTCCAAGGAAACCGTTTCCTGAGAAATTTTTATAATCTGCCGTACTTTATCAATATCTTCTCCCATTTCCGCAGAAATTTCTTCCGGCAACGGCTCTCGTCCCAGATCCTGAATCAATTGCCGTTCTACTTGTTGAAAACGATTGATAGTCTCTACCATATGTACGGGGATGCGAATAGTACGAGACTGGTCTGCTAAAGCACGCGTGATAGCCTGACGAATCCACCAAGTAGCATAAGTAGAAAATTTATAACCCTTGCGATAATCAAATTTTTCTACCGCTCTAAATAAACCAATATTACCCTCTTGAATCAAATCCAATAATGATAAATTACGACCAACAAATTTCTTAGCAATAGATACTACTAAACGTAAATTAGAAGTAATCAAGCGAGCACGCGCTTCCACATCTCCCCTTTCCTTACGTTTAGCTAACTGCACTTCTTCATCCGTGGTCAATAAAGGTACACGGCCAATTTCTCGTAAATACATCTGAATAGAATCGGCCGACAAATCAATCAAATCCGCCAATTTATCCAAATCCTTATTCATCTCCATATCCAAAATACCGCCCTCCGGTATAACAACACCGACACCATTATCGTCCAACCTATCTAGGAAATCCTCATAATCTAAAATATACTCTTCTACATTACGAAAAGCATAAACTACCTCATCTTCCGTTACAAAACCGCGCAAACGTCCATTCTGTACCAACTGCTCTAAATTAGACGGATCCGGATAAATAATTGGCTCATCTTGCGCTACTGCTTTGATCACTTTTTTAGCCTTGGGCTTGGCTTTTGCCCTGAGCTTGGCCTTTGCCTTGGGCTTGGCTTTTGCCTTTTTTACTACTTTTTTTACTTTAGCCTTGGATTTGGCTTGACTAACTTTTTTGGTAGCTCTGACACGGCGTTTGGTTTTGCCGGCAGTAGCTTTACCACGAGTTTTTTTCACACCCCGCGCTGGTCGGGCTGTGCTGGTAGACTTCCGCTTAGCGGCTGTCTTGGTTTTTTTAGTTGTCCCACCGCTTTTGACGGTTTTTTTCTTGGACGCCATAAATATAAAATTGGTACTAAAAAGTACCGTTAATTAATAAAATTGTTCTTATTTATAATCACGATAAATTATGAATAGCTTGAATATTTTTATTCAGTTGCTCCGTTAATTCATTAACTTTGACCTCATCATTCATTTGTTCCGCTTGTTTTAGCTGCTGATTTAATAATTCATTTTTTCTATGCAATGCCTCTCTGCGCAATCTTTTAACCAACTGGGAAAGCTCACGTTCTACCTCCAAATCTGTCAAACTACCAAAATCCTTAGCCGCTAATAATTCTAATGTCCCGATCGGCTCCTGCCACTCATTATTCTCTGCTATTAAGAACTTACTCAAGTCTGATGATTGCTTAGAATCTTCCTTATTATAATAAATAACCAGTTGTTTGTAAATATTGCGCCAAGTATCATCCAAAAAATCATCCGGCAATAAATCATCTATCACTACGCCTATTTTAACCGGTTGCCACAACAATAAGGCTAAGATGCGTTCACTCAATTGTCGCATGCTGTCAGCCGGCAGCTTGGGAGTAGCTTCTGGTTCTTGCCTTGCTTGACCGGGTGTCTTTATATTGTTACGCAAATTATTGATTTTATCTTCCAAAATATTGATTCCCACGGATAATATATCCGCCAATTTTTGTAAATAATGCGCCCGATCAATAGCATCGGGCAAGCGTGCAATAATAGGTAATAATTCTGCTGCCGCCTGTTTCTTATGATCACTGCGCTGTAAATCCAAATCCTTCAGCACTACTTGAAAATAATAATCCATAATACCCACGGCATTTTTGATTGCGTCCAACCACACTTGTTTATCTGTCCGAATGCACTCATCTGGATCTTTGCCAGTGCTTAAGGCAATAATCTTAACATTCAAACCAGCCTGCCAAGCCAAATCCAAACCACGCAAAGCGGCTTTTTGGCCAGCACTATCGGCGTCAAAAGCAATCATAACATTATTAGTATAACGTTTTAATAAGGCAATTTGCTCACTTGTCAAAGCAGTGCCAGAAACACCGATTACATTTTGCGTACCGGCTTGCCAGACACTAATAACGTCCATATTACCTTCCACTAAAATAGCATATTGCTGTTTACGAATGGCTGTTTTAGTTTTATCCAAACCATATAATACCCTGCTCTTATTATAAATGAGAGTTTGGGGGGTATTGATATACTTAGCGGTATCATCCGCCATAGTTCGTCCACTAAACCCAACAATCTGGCCGTGATGATCAGTAATGGGAAAAAGCAAACGATTACGAAAACGATCATAGTAGCTATTTTTTTTATCCGAACGAGTAATTAAGCCAGCGTCAAAAATATCATTTTCCGCAAACCCTTGCGCTGTTAAATACTGTAACAAGTCATCCCAGCTGTCCCGACTCCACCCTAGTTGCCAAGTTTCAACCGTTGCCTCACTTACTTCTCGTTGAGATAAATAATCTCGCACCGGCTGAGCCGCTTTATCCTTTTGTAATAAATCATGCCAATACTCAGCAGCTGCTCTGTTAATATCATATAATTTGGTTTTATTGCTAGCCACCTGCGGATCAACAGATCTGAATTCCAGCTGAACATTGGCTTTTTTCGCCAATATACGCAAAGCCTCAGGAAAATCAATCCCTTCTATTTTTTGTACCCAAGAAAATATATCTCCCCCTTCTCCACAACCAAAACAATGCCAAATTTGTTTATCGCGTGATACCATTAAAGAAGGTGTTTTTTCACTATGAAATGGACACAATGCCTTAAAATTATTAACTCCGGCAGGAGTTAACTTGATATATTCCTGCAATAAATCAGCTATATCTACGCGATCTTTAATTAATTGTGTTTGGTCATTCATACTGCTCTATTTTTACCATAAAAACACAAGTTTAGCAAAACATTTTTATTATAAAACAAACAGCCCTAAAAAAATAGAGCTGTTTTATTCTAAACTAGCAAACAAGGGGAAAAACGAGGGCCATCTTAAAACCGTTTGCTTTGTTTATTCAATGATTGTTTCTTCCGCTACTGGCAAGTCTGCTGGAGACAATGCTTCAATATCATCAGCCGAACCCATTTCCATGATACGTACCGGTGGCTCGTCTTTAGGATATGAAGCAAACCTATCAAACATATCTTGCGCTAATGGTACTACCACTTTTTTCTGATAAAAATTTATGTCATCTGGGATTTCTGTGATTGGGAAAATCAAGGCTGGCACATAAAATTCTTCACTTATATTATTTTGATAATTCCAATATTGAACATAACCAACATATGGAGTGCCTAATTTTACATCCACCGTGGTAGCATTATCTGGATAATAATAATGTTGCATACCGCCTCGCGCGGCCAATTGCAATACCGCCTCGCTATCGGTGATCGCCGGATAATCACTACTTTCATATTGTTGAGTAGACAATCCAGAAACGCCAGCCACCTTATTATTTATGATGTTGATAGGCACGCGCAATCCATAAACATTACCACCCTGATCATATACAGTCTTTCCTTCCAGCTGCAAAGGATAAATTACTGATATTACTTCCGGTATATAATAATCCGCTTTATTATCAGTCAGTAAATAAAACCTACGCCATTCATTCTCCACGCTCGGCTGTCCATAAGCACTCATATCTATATTACGCTGCGCTAACCAGCTATTGGCCAAACCAATCAAAACATCATCGGCTGGCACATCTTCCTCATGCAATCGTCTTGCTTGCCAACAAGCATCATCCTGACAAACACTGGCTTCTTGCCATTGCTCCCAATATTGACCAATATATACATTACCGTTGATAAAATCCAAATTCATAGAATAACCAAATGGTCTGTCTTCAACTAATGTTAACTGCTGAACTTTGGTTTGCTTAAAAGAGCTTAAGTCCAAGTTCTCAAATTTAACGGAAGCGAGCCAACCGGCTAATTGTTGGGCCACTTGATCACCTTTTACTCGTCGCAATACTTTTACCATAGGTGCGGACAAATCTAATGCTTCACCCTCATAAACAAAATTGTATTTATTGATTTCTCGTGGCATTATCATCTTTCCCTCTACCATCATAGGCTGGGCCATATCACCACCACCGCCACCATATCCAGCTGGTGCTACACTATTATTGTCACTCTCCGCCGCCGAACCTCTCCCATCAGCACTCAGATCTACATTACTAACAAAACTTCCAAATGCCTTGGCATTTAAAGCGGTAAACTGAGGCTGAGCCGTCCACTCCTCCAAAATAACCGATTGATTGGAACCATACCAAGGCACTACCAATAATATTAATAAAGCTAAACCACCCAGACCATAAAACATTTTTTGCCACCCAAAACGATAACCAACTGAATAACCGGATTGCTTATTTTGCAAACGCTCCCACAGCTGCCCACGCAAATTCTCCTGCCACTCCTTATCAGCTACGAGTTGTGGCTTTGCAGCTAATAACTCTTTAACAATAGGAATTAACTGCTTTTCATACTGACGTAATTTATCATCAATAATATAGAGATCCTCTAAAATATTTTTTATATTATCTGTCATAAAAATAAAATTAATTATTTAATAATAAAGAAATAAATAATAAAACTAATAATCCTTGAGCACGAATTTTCTGCAAAGCACGCGACATCATCATTTTACAACTAGCTTCTGATTTATCCATAATACCAGCAATTTCTTCATAGGAAAGCTGATCCCACAAACGCATAATAACAATGTCACGCATATCGTCCGGCAACTCTTGTAAATATTTTTGCACCCTGTTTAAACTATCTTTTATTTCTGCTTCCCTTTGTAAGTCCTCTTTACTACTCAATTCCATAGTACTTATATCAAATTCTTGACGGCTAGTACGATAATAATCTATTACGGCATTGCGAGCTATACGATATAGCCAAGCGCTAAAACTACTATTTTTTATTTTATATTGATCCAGCCGATCTAAAACTTTAAGCCAGATTTGGCTAGTCAAATCCTCTGCCACCTCACGGTGACTGACGCGATAATAAACAAACTTATAAATCGCGCTGACATATTTATCATATAAAAGTGTAAATTGCTCGCTATCGCCTTGCTGACAAGCTTTGATGATGGCAGCCTCGGACATAAAATTCACCATTATTACTTAAATTCCCTTTCTACTTAATAATACGAAAAAAATCATGAAAGGTAACATTATTATACTAAATTCAAAGATAAAATAACATTTTTGACTTCCTCGCTCAATTCGTTACAATATAAGAGGAATCGTACAAAAACAAGGAGCTCTTTATGTTACCGTCAAACCTCAATATCATCGGCTGGTATTGCCAAATCAAAAATTTGCTACATACCGAGCCGGACAAGGAGGGCTGGGTGGTAAAATGGCAAACTTATGAAAATGGCAATCACTGGTCATTTTCCATTGAACTGGTTAATCGACCAAATGATAATTATCCCAAAATTCACAATCGTGTACTAGATCTGGATAATAAAAAAATCATCCGCACTTTACCTAATGGTGCTATTATCATGCAATCGCTCTGGGTGAGATATATTTTCACTCCCAATGGCCAAATAAAAAATACAAAAAAACTCGACTCCCAATAAAGAGCCGGGTTTTTATATATAAATGGCGTCCTCAGGAGGACTCGAACCTCCAACCTTCAGCACCGCAAGCTGACGCTCTATCCAGTTGAGCTATGAGGACATTAATATTGATTAAAAAAACTTCCCGAACTTTGAGAAGTGTAAAATAAAAAAGTGCAATTGTCAACCTCGTTAAAAAATTTGGATTATAACTTAAATATTCTACCCAAAGCCTCGCTAATAGGCTCGCCTTCTCTTTCCAAGTCCTCCTTTAAATATTCTTTCAATACTTTACGCACAGATGAAGGATCGTGGTCTTGTAAAGGAATATTTAAACGCGGTCGCAAACTATTATTAAATTCAATAAACAAACTTTGTACATGCGGCGGTTCAAAAATTATATAAAAAGATTTAACTCCACTAAATTCATAAAACTTATCATGCAATTTAAAACCTTGATTGGTAATAACAAAATCAACCATGGGCGCTTGATGACGATCAAAGTAGAAAATAGTTACCGCCGCCATAATTATAATCAAACCAAATAAAAGATTGGCCGTCAGCACGGAGTATAATAAAAATAAAATAGCCACAATGACAGCTATAACATACCAGCGCAAATCACGCTGATATCGCGGGTATTCAGGAACAGCCCAAGACATAATCTCCTGCCCCACATACTGTTCATCTACATACTGTTTTTCACCTTTTGCCATATATTTATCTATCACTATTATAGTATCTTTATCACATATTGACAATGATGGGTAAAAATATTATACTGCCTAAAGATTTTATACCCTTAATAAGGCTTTACATTCTAGAAAAATAATCAATCTAGACTAATTAAGAAAAACCCGGCGAGTTGCTTGACCCTAAGCAGAACGAAGGGTAAGGAACGAGCCTCATATGACCAGGCGACCAGCAAGGAGTAGGCGTGGTTGAGTCAAACGCAGTGAGACAGACTTGATCTGTCGCACGCAGTGGCGAAACCCGACTACGACGTAGCGGCGAAGAGTGACTAGGACGTGGAGAGGTGGCAGAGTGGTCGAATGCGACAGTCTTGCCCGCCAGAGGCGGGTCCGCCTCAGGCGGAAAAACTATTCACAAAAATATGCCTTGCACTTACACATTAATTAATAATGATAATAATATCTACATAGGGTCATCTCGGGAAAACAGTCCTGCAACCAGATTAAAATCTCATAACGCCGGGAAGACAAAATCGACAAAAACAAAGAGACCATGGAAAATATTATTCTATGAAACATACATCACCTATACAGAAGCTAGACAAAGGGAAATATTTCTAAAAAGTGGCCAAGGTAGAAAATACATTCGGGAGAGGTGGCAGAGTGGTCGAATGCGACAGTCTTGAAAACTGTTGAACCTTCACGGGTTCCGTGGGTTCGAATCCCACCCTCTCCGCCATTTACCTGCGCTAAAGCTTTGATATAATGACCAGGAATAAATCAAAGAAAAGTGCTAAAAAAACAAAGTAGCCTGGAAAAAAATATAAATAATCCTCCCGAGCATTGCTTGGTTCTAAGCAAGTAAAGCAAAACGAAAAATAAACGTGCGAGGCAAGGAGTAGGCGTGGTTGAGTCAAACGCAGTGAGACAGACTTGATCTGTCGCACGCAGTGGCGAAACCCGATCAAACTGAAAAAAACTGGGAGTGACTTGGGCCATGAACGAAGTGAATGGTTAAGTCACGACCAGCAAGGAGTAGGCGTGGTTGAGTCAAACGCAGTGAGACAGACTTGATCTGTCGCACGCAGTGGCGAAACCCGACTACGACGTAGCGGCGAAGAGTGACAAAGTATATCAACCCTGCGAGTTGCTTGACCCTGAGCAAAGCGAAGGGTAAGGAATGAGCAGCAAGGAGTAGGCACTCTGAGTTAAGCGGAATGGTTCAGGCTTGACCTGAAACATGGAGCGGCGAAGAGTGACTAGGACGTGGAGAGATACCCAAGCGGCTGAAGGGGACGGTTTGCTAAACCGTTAGGTCGGTGTTTAGCCGGCGCGAGGGTTCGAATCCCTCTCTCTCCGCCAGAAGAACGCGCCCCATACTATCGTATGGGGCGCGTTCTTTTAGAACAGGAATTCAAACGGGACCCGTCTGACGGGCGGACAGAAGCGAACCAAGCAAATATTAGCTAAGTTGCCGATGGTAAGTGAGCTGCTGACCTGAACAAGACAACTCTGAACAAAGTTAAGAGGAAGCGCTAAAAATCTCTCTCCACCATTCGCCCTCACTAAAACTTAAACATAAAGGCCATTAAGCAAATAGAAGCTATTGAGTGCTAATCATAAACTTATATATTATGTTCATGTATTAAAACAAATAGACAACTTGAATATTGATGAACTAACTACAAAACATAAGCACATGAAACCGCCTTCCAATAATACCCGCTGGTTTCTACAATTTTAAAAAATATCAAAAAAATAACAAGCTAACAAACTGCGCTGACTCATGAATCAACCCTGGTCAGTCATTTACTACCGCTCAATGACTAAATAACTGAAAATAAAAAAGAGAGCATCTCTCTTTTTTAATTATGCCTTTTATAACAAATATTCTATATACCAAATCATCAACAACACAACAAAAGCACAACACCGGTCAATCTGCTCACACTTATGCAAGCCGTGCTATTAACATATATCTCTTAGAGTTAGTCAAAATACCGCTCTGACTACTATTATCTGCTATAAAGCGATCTAATACCGCAAAATCTTCTGGTTTTTTACCAAAATTTGGAATAATCGGAGTATGCCTTAATAAAAATATTAGATCTTCTGCGCTCTTATACCATTCCTTGACATTATAAGTATAAACCTTGATATTAACAAACCCAGCAGTTTTAAGTTTTGTAATATATTTTTTCATAGCTATGCCTTCCTTCACCCCCCAGTCCTGTCCTCGACCAAAAGCTTGCTTAATATTCAATTTATCACCCTCGCTAACCTGTTGAGTTAAAAAATAACCGCCCGGCTTTAATACTCTAGCTATTTCAAAAGCCGAAAACTCACAATGCCGATCAGATACTATATCAAAATAATTATCTTGAAATTCTAATTGTTTAGCATCCATAAGTTTGAAAATGACATTAGTCGCTTTGCTTTTTTTCAAATTTGCCTTCGCAGTCATTATCATATTTACAGAAAAATCAATACCAATTATTTCAGTAAAATTATTTCTAATTTTTAAAACCGCCTCCCCGCCCCCTGTACCAATATCCAATAACCGAAAATTAGATTTTGCTTTGGCTACGACCTCTTTATAAAAATTCCACTTTTTGTCTTCTGTTTCAACCTGTAAATTACTAAAATCCCAGCCAATCAAACCACCTACCCTATCATACAATTTTTTATAATCGATATTTGTTGAATACATAAAATAAAACTAATAACTATATTTAGTTTACCTTAAATTTGGATATCCAACAATAAACCTGTAGCTAGCCTATTTTTTTACCTATTATTTTGCTACAATTATGATATGTTAACTTTAGAAACAAAAGTAGAATCCGTCAATCGCGTGGGAAAAACTATTGCCACGCGCTTAAAAAAAATTGGCATCAATACCGTAGCAGATATGCTTTGGCACCTGCCAGTACGTTATGACGATTTTAGTCAAATAAAACCGATAGCGGACTTAAATATTGATGAACTCACTACAGTACGTGCCCGCATTGAACTACTCGCCAATCGTCGCGCCCGTCATCGCAAACTCACTATCACTGAAGCCTTAGTCAACGATGACAGCGGTTCACTAAAAGTAGTGTGGTTTAATCAACCTTATATAACAAAAACTTTCAAAATCGGTGATGATATTTTATTGGCTGGTAAAGTAGCTGGCGATCTACTGGGTCGCCAAATGAATAATCCTTCTTATGAAAAAGCTCAAGAACAAACTACGCACACCGGGCGCCTAGTACCAATTTATAGTAGTACAGAAAAACTAACCCAGAAACAACTACGCTTTATAGTCAAAAGCTGTTTACCAGCTATTACACAAATAAAAGATTGGCTGCCCGCTGACATTCGTCAAAAATATCATTTATTGAATCTACGAGAAGCATTAATGCAAATTCATTTTCCAGACGACAATGATAATATGCTAGATGCTCGCCGCCGCCTACAATTCAATCAAATATTTTTACTCCAATTACAAAATCAACTCATCAAAAATCAGCTAGCAGAACAAACGGCACCAGCTATTGAATTCAAACAAAAAGAGATAAAGGAATTTGTTGATAGTCTTCCCTTCCAGCTAACTCCGGATCAAAAAAGAGCTGGCTGGGAAATCATCAAAGATATGAATAGCGGCCAACCCATGAACAGATTGCTCAATGGTGATGTCGGCTCCGGTAAAACTGTAGTAGCAGCTTTGGCAGCCTATGATGCAATTATTAACGGTTATCAAGTAGCTCTGATGGCGCCAACCGCTATCTTAGCAGAACAACATTGGCAAACTATTTGTAAATTATGGCCCTCTGTGCCTTGGCAATACGGACTAATAACACAAAATCAACGGCTAATAGCCGGGCAAACAAAAGCAAAAAATATCAGCAAAGTCGCTATAAGTAAAGCCTTATCTAAAGGAGAAATTAACTTTATTATCGGTACTCATGCCCTCATTCAAAAAAATATAAATTTCGCCAATTTAGGCTTAGTAATAGTGGATGAACAACATCGCTTTGGCGTCAAACAACGCCAACAATTACAAGAACAATCCGGTGACCCCGACACTATGCCACACTTTCTATCCTTGACTGCCACGCCAATCCCCCGCACCTTGGCATTGGCTATCTATGGCAATCTAAATATCTCACTTCTAAAAACCAAACCGGCTGGCCGCAAACCGATAATCACAAAATTAGTCACCGATCAACAAAGACGAGTTACTTATGAATTTATAAACAAACAGCTAGACGCCGGACATCAGGTATTTGTCGTTTGCCCTTTAATTGATGAATCAGATAAATTGGGCGTAAAATCTGTTACTGCCGAATATAAACATCTCAACGAAGAAATATTCCCACACCGTTCCGTTGCTTTGCTGCATGGAAAATTAAAAGCCGAGGACAAAGCCAAAGTCATGGCTGACTTCCAAGCTAACAAAATTAACATCTTAGTAGCCACTTCCGTCATAGAGGTTGGGGTTGACGTACCCAATGCCACGATCATGATGATAGAAGGTGCTGACCGTTTTGGTTTAGCCCAACTACACCAATTTCGCGGACGCGTAGGCCGAGGTGACAATCAAGCTTATTGCTTTTTATTGAGTAATAACAATTCTCCCCGCACTCTAGAACGATTACAGACTTTGGTACGCACTAATGATGGCTTTGCTTTAGCGGAAGCCGATTTAAAGCAACGTGGTGCTGGTGAATTTTATGGTGATACACAATCAGGCTTTATGAATAATTTACTTTACCAGGCCATTACTAATATCACCCTGGTCAAAGAAGCCCAAAACGCTGTCCAAGATATACTAAACGATGACAAGAAATTAAAAAAACATCCTTTAATAGCAAAAAAAATAAACCAAATACAGAATACAATCCACCTTGAGTAGTTGACAAAAAAATAAATTCTTGCTACTTTATATATATTGTTCTTTTAACTTGTGCAGGATAGGAGGGACTTTTATGGGAATTGATTTCCATTGCTACTGACTGAGGTTATTTTCTGGATTGAACAAGGCAAGAAAATAACACCAAAAAATAAGAGGAATTCTTATGTCAGAAGTAATTACAGCGGCTACACCGCAAACAGCTTCGTCCAACTTCAACGACATTCACGACATTCGCGAAGCCAATGGCTGGCCCAGTGATTGGAAACAACAGGTCCGCCAGAAAATCTATGATGATGCCCAGGACCGTCAGGATGACATAAACTTTGCCAAAGAAGAATATGTCCTCCAAAACGAGCGTGATGAAAACCAAGCGTTTTCAAAAACGCTCAATGCTCATGCCACGCACCGTGCATATGAATATTTGCATAGGCTACAAGTGGCCCTGGAAAGTATAGAAACCGAAAAGTTCGGAATCTGTACTCAATGCAACAAGGTCATTGAGTGGGAAAGGATCATTACCACTCCAATTGCCACCAAGCATGCTCATTGCAAAGAGCAAGAAAAGCTCAAAAACAATGGGCGCAAGGACTGAAAAATCAACAAAACCTCCCACCGGGTCTTACTCGGTGGGTTTTTTTAAATTAAATAACTATTTACTTAAAAAGCTTTACCACGGCTGACAAATCCGCCAAACTCATAAGTTGTTTATTGGCCCTCACCTCTTTAGGTAAGGTAGGTAAATAAACCCGCTCCACTCCCAACCGTAAAGCTTCTTTAACACGCGACTTAGTCTTTACCACTGCTCGTAATTCACCGGACAAGCCAATTTCGCCAAATATAATACTGCTGGACGGAAAAGGCTTATCATAATAAGCCGACATAATTGCTGCTGCTACCGCCAAATCAAGTGCCGGCTCACGTAATTGTAGGCCACCGGCAATATTTATATAAACATCATAATTGGACAAAGGTAATTTTAACTTTTTAGCCAATACCGCTAATATAACCTCTAGTCGCTGATTAGAAAAACCGGAAGCCAACCGCCGAGGATAACCAAAACTGGTTTTATTTACCAAGGCCTGAACTTCCACCAATAATACCCGACTACCCTCTACCATGGCCGTGCCAACTGCGCCGGCTACTTTTTTATCCGACCATAATAAAGCAGAGGGATTGGTAATTTGCTGTAAACCTTTAGCCGCCATTTCCCATAAAGCCACTTCACCGGTCTGCCCAAAACGGTTCTTAACTGCCCGCAATAAACGATACTGTTGATACTTATCACCTTCCAAATATAATACCGTGTCCACCAAATGCTCCAAAGTCTTGGGGCCAGCCATCACTCCTTCTTTGGTGACGTGACCAATAATAACAATTGTTATATCCAGCTGCTTAGCGAAACTTAATAGCTGAACGGTACAAGCCCGCACCTGACTGATATTACCCGCCTCACCGCTAACCACCTCAGAATAAATCGTTTGAATTGAATCTATCACCACCAATGATGGCTTTTCTTTACTGATAGTGGCGATAATATCCTCCAAGTTATTGCTATTTAAAAATTTTATATCTTTTCCCTTTCCCAAACGCTGCCATCGCTGACTAACCTGACCACCGGACTCTTCAGCAGACACATATAAAGCTTCCTTTATATTGCCGGCTAATTGCAAAGCCAAAGTGGATTTACCAATGCCGGGATCACCGCCCAATAAAATCATACTACCACTAATTAAGCCACCACCCAAAACACGATCTAATTCAGAAAAACCACTAGAAATTCTGCTCAAATCACCACTCGTTAAAGTAGACAAAGCTACGGGCGCTTGCGCTCTTTTATTATCTATCTTTTGCTCAACTTTACCGGCGGGACTGCTATTTTCTTCCGTTACCGTACCCCAACTGCCGCATTCCAAACAGCGCCCGGTCCACTTTGGGTACTGGGCGCCACATTTACTGCAAGCAAAAATTGTTACATTCTTATTAGTCATAAATCTATTATAAGCTGTATTGACTGGTTGTCAAATCTCATAATGGCTACAACATTTTTTCTTAAACTTAAACTACGCTTGATTTGTTTAATAACTTACTGAACAAAAGTACACAATATTCATTATCTATAAAAAATAGAATCTATCACCCTTCTCCGACGATAAATATTTTAATACAGGTCTTAATAAAATTGTCATTTTTTAGACATAATAAAAGGGACTCGCCTATAAAAACGACCCTTTTATCTTAAAATTATAAATGATGACAAATCTAAATTAATATCAAATAATCTCCCGCTAGTCTGGATAACATACATCATTTTGCCCGTTTCGCGTATTGATACATCTCCCTGAGCTACATCCTTTATCTGAATCGCAATCACATCTTTTGACATCGCCCTCAGTCCCGCAATCATTCTTTAGAAGAGTCATAGCGCTATCTGTCCAACCAATATAATCACCAGAATTAGAAAAACAATCCTGCTGAATATCACACAGAGGGGCTCTTCTTATACAATTACCACCACCATCAGGAGAATCTGAATCAGTCTCCCCCACATAACCGGGTGGACAATCTATTCCTGTTTGCCACTCTGTTTCTGGTCTCCAAGTTCCATTAAAAAAACCATGATCTCCGTCTTTAACACACTCACCGAAAGCACAAATTAAATTGGATTCACTCGTACATTCGTCATTCCTCAGACAATAAGACCCCTCTACTCCGAGCGAACAATGATTAGTTTTTTTCTCACAAATAAAGGTTTCATCATTAAATTGGCAATCAGAAGCAGTAGCACATTCTTTCTCTACTATGGAGGCGCATAAATTTTCACCGTCATCCCAATAACAAAGCTTTTTTGGCAATCCGCAGGCCGCTTGCGCGTCTTGATCAAGACAATAGTCTTGAATGGTTTTAGCACTCTCCGTCGTCTTCAAATAATCTCCTATATTATTAAAATCGCTACACTGTCGAACAAAGTTATTATCTTTTAACAACATCGGGCAGTCGCCGGCTACAAGATTAGGTTTTGGCGCTTGTAAAGAAGGGAAAACAACTAAGGCCGGATTGATAGTGGATAACAATAACCAAGAAGTCAACACCAAAATCAAACCAACAATTGCATTAGTAATAGTACCTTTGGCAGAGCTTATGCGCTCGGCACTACCGCCAGAAAATATCCACTTAAAACCACCCAACATGATCATTACCACCGCTAAGACTGCAACAACACCCACGCCGTATTGATATATAGCATTAATATAGTTTCCTAATGTATCCGGCGTTACTGTAAAATTTGTATCGCCAGCTTTGGTAACACCCGGTATAGTAGTCTGCGGTACAAATTTTATGCCTTCATTAGCGGCTTGCCCAATCGCACTAAACCAAACCAAGCCAAACAGCAATAAAAAACCAGCTAATACACCTGTGATAAATTTATTTGCTCTATTTTTTTTGAACATAATGCTGTCCCCTGGTCCAACGTCTAACGCAAATTAATTTCCGTCAAACGCCCTGTTTCTTTGTTAATAAAATATAGTTTATCCTCATTAGCAGACAAACGCAAATCTGTTGCTTGCACTTTATCCGAACCAGTGGCAAGAGGTAATATACGCTTATTGCCAGTAGATAAGTTAATTTCATAAAAAATATCGCTACTATCATCGGCCAGTTCCGGATAAATACCGGATAACTCAGGTAAATCATCAGGTACGGCGCAATACAACTTTTGACTAGTAGAATTAAAAACGCACTTATCCGGCCAACTCTGCAATCCTAAATTCAAATAATAAGAACCAGTCCAATCACCACCCATATCCGCCACGTATAATACCGGCCGATAACCGCTAAAACTATTATACACGCTATAAACAATCAAATTACCTTGCGGTGACCACTTACTGACAAATCCTCTACCATCTGTTTTCAGTGATTTAATATTAGAACCTGATTGACCAATGGGATAAACCTCTTGTCTTTCAAAATCCACGCCCTCCCGATAAGTAGCAATTATCTCGCCAGCTGGCGACCAATCCATTTGTACATCCCGGCTCTTGTCGCCGATATGCTCTATAAACTGCAATCCGCTACCGTCATAATTGGCAGTTACAATCCAATTATTATCAGGATTGTCGGTAACTACCTTAGCAGCAATCTGCTGACCACTGCCAGAAAAAGTAAAATCAGTCATCTCCTTAGGCAAGCTAATCTGTTTTTGTTTAACAAAATCGTAAAGTATATTATAGCCGTCGGGATATTCCACTATTGCTTTATCAGCCTGTGGTGACCAACTAACCGCTTCTGCCTGCGGAAATGTTTTATCACTCATGCTTTGTACCTGACCACTTTGTAATTTATAAAACTTGCCATCCCCTTGATCATACCAAGCCACCTCTCCTTGTGAACCAACTGTGACCGACTGTACAGGTTGGTCAGTTATCTCGCTTATTGGTTTTGCTGTCTGAGCAGATACACCAGTAGATGGCAAACCCGAATAACCACTCTGATTAGCAATATTATTACTTGGCTGCGTCACTCGATTTGTCCCACCATTATTTATAGAAGGCAAACCGCCAACCGGCTGATTAGCATTGTTAACCGGAACATTATCAATAACCGAACTACTAAAAAATAAACTATACAAAGCCCAAGCTAATAAAATTGTAATAATAACAAAACCTACAATAAATAATATTTTTTTTGTCCGATCGTTCATCATATATTAAGAAATATATTCATTATACACGCCTATTATGATAGCTAAGATAAATAATATTAATAACACCCAAGGCAATACCGCCGCCACCACGCCCCCGACCCAGATCAATATTTGTCGGGTGGCGCGCTTCTTGATCTGATCTTTTGCAATATCAACTGCCGCCGAAGTGGCTGATTGATGCTGAGCAGCCTGCCGGGCACTAGCCATCTCATCCCTAAATTGCTCTGCCTTATCTTCTGACATTAGTCAACCTTAATTAAATCATTAACATACCATTCTCCTTGAGCTTGCCGCATTTTAATATCATACTGATGGCGGCTAATACTAACTTCGCTGCCGGCGGTCTCTTCTTGTTGGACCGTCAAACGGGCAGAATAATAATCTTCACTCGCGCTAAGCTGTTCTTGACTTAATACCTTAGTGCTAACCCCATAAAAACTTCCCGCCGGGTATTGGTTTTGCCAATTACGCAGATCCTGCTCACTAGTCTGTTGCATCACAACTGACATCTGGCTTTGCAAAATGCTCAAATTAGAGCCCCAAGCATCATTGGAAAAACTTAGATAACGTTCAACAAAATTACGCGCTAAAGTGGCTGCTCCCTGACTTAGCGGTGACACCTCTGTCTTGCTGGGCAGACTGGGTAAAACAACCTGATCGGCATTACTAGAGTCATACACTTGAGGACCATTGTTCAAACCATTATCATTAGGTTGGCTGGAACGTAAAACAAACCACAATACAATCAATACAATAATGACCAAAAGAATCACCGCTCCTATTATTATCATTTTTCTACGTGTCCAATACATATATTTATAAATTAAGCATTATTTTGTTTAGCTTTTTGATCGGCAGCAAATTCCTTTTTTGCCTCCTCAATTTCTAATAACTGACGTGGGTCGGAAGTAATAATTTGATCCTCTGCATAAGATGCCACTACTTGGATGGCAGCATGCTTACTACCGGCAAAAAATATACCCGTACCAACGCCACCCTCCAAAAGTAAATATTTTTCCCCCTCCGTCAACATAAATGTTTTCTGAACATTATCAATGGCAGCCGAAGATTGTTTTAATAATATTTGTAAAGCCGAATTAGTCACAATGGCGCGACCATATTTGTTGCCCAAAAAATCATTAACATCTTGAGTGATAGTAGTAACGCCCAAATAATATTTGCGACAACGTTTAACCAAAGCAAAAATAAACTTGGCGGAGTCTTCATGCTGCATCAACCACCACGCTTCATCAATCACTAAAATACGTTTTTTCATTTGCGAACGTACTATATTCCAGATATAGTTTACAATCGTATAAACCCCAATCGGACGCAACTCATCCTCTAAATCTCGCACCGAAAAGACAACTAGCTGATTGTTCATATCCACATTAGTAAAATTGTTGAGCAAACCAGAAAAAGTACCTTCGGTATATTTTTTCAAACGTAGGGCTAAGTCTTCACCACCCTCCATACCAGATAATATTTGTTCTAAATCGCTTAAAATCGGCGGCTCCACATTAGATAAATCACTATCCGGTCCAATATCTTTTTTGGCATAAGTTTCTAAAATAGCTCTATCCAATAAAGAATCTTCCTGATGAGTAAACTCTCCCAGCATGATTTTCAACAAACCCTTGATAGTGATAATAGCGCTACGAATAATGTCTGCCGCTTTGGATTCTCCACCCACTCCCCGGGGCAAATCAAAAGGATTTAACTTGCTATCAGAGTTTAAAGAAATATTAATATAAGTGCCTCCCACGGCGTCGGCCAAATATTTATACTCACTTTCTGGATCAATAATAATAACATCGGTACCCATCATCAAGCTGCGCAAAGCTTCCAATTTTACGGCATAGCTTTTGCCCGCGCCAGAAGTTGCAAATACACAAGAGTTTGCGTTTTGTAAAGAAAATCTGTCAAAAATTATCAAACTATTATTGTGACGATTGATGCCATAAAGAATGCCGCTATCCGAAGTTAAATCAGAGGAAATAAAAGGAAAAGAAGCAGCCGCCGGTGAGGAGTTTAAATTATTGGATATCATCAATTCGTCATTACCCAAAGGCAAACTAGAATTAAAACCCTGTTCTGCTTGATACAAAGCTCTTTTTGACATTACTAATTTGGCACCAATAATAGACTCTACTTGATCGTTCAATTGATCTAATTCTTCAACATTATCGGCATAAATTGTGACATAAAGAGCAAATTGGAAAAATTTCTCAATCCCCTGCGTCAAATCATCACGTAAGCTTTCAATATCTCGTAAAGCTGTCTCTTTCATCGGATCTCGTGGCGCGCCCTTTTCCGAATCTGCTACTATCTCCGCCTCCAAAGCACCAACTTTATTTTTCAACTGCTTAAGCACTACTTTTGATTCCACCGGATAAAAATACATAGCTATGTCTAATTCTGCATTCAAATTGATAATCGGTGTAAACCACCCTAAGCTGATATAACGCGGGTAATTAATAACAAAAACTGTGCGTACATATTTTTGTCCCAATCGTAAATTGTCTTTATCCACCTTCATACTAGAAGGGGCGACTAATTCTCGCACCGTTGTCATGCCCTCCCGAAAAGTTTTTTCTGCCTGTAAAAGCTCCTTATCTTGAGATTGACTTTCCGGCGCCTCACTACTCATTATTTTATTAGTTTGGTTAGGAATACGCATAATTTATTTTTCTAAATTCAACTCATTAATGTCTGGTAATTTTTGCCAATTGGATATCAATGGATTGTAGCTGTTATAAAGTAATTCAATCAGGCCTTGCGTATCCAAACGAACTGATGATAAGCCCATATTATTTAGGCCAGCCATGACCAAGCTAACACGACGCTCTAATTCATCTTTATATTCATTAAACTGTTTGCGACTAAGATTTATAATGGAACGAGAAGAAAATACTTCTGTTACTTGTGTCCAAAAATTCTTCTTTCCCCCTCCGCCTCCCGGCTCATAGGGCACAACCAAGTAAAACTTTTTACTCATAATATCACCTAGACTTAAAAGCTCAGTGATATATTTTTTATAATCCTGTAGCTGTACGCGTAAAAGTTCATTATCAATTTCCGTCATCCGCTTATCCATGCTTGATAAATAGTTATCAATCTTTAAAGGACGAGACTGCACTACAATCTGCAAAGGAAAATCAATAGAATTCAACAAAGAAACATACCCTTGCAAAATACCTTGCTGTTCATCTTCGCTTTTCAAAGCAAAGTTTATAGAAGAAGTCATCAATATTGCTCGCAATCCGCCATTTTTCAAAACTACGGTGTCGTCACGTACCGTTTCCGCAAATAAATATTTTTCCGTACTAGGCAAACCTTGATTTTTAGCTTTTTTATTTTTCATTATCTTGACTTTGTGAATTGATAATATCCTCACCACTATAAGCGCCGCCGGTATCTATAATCAAAGCTAGCTCGGATAAGCGTGAGGCCGTTAATCTACGACGCGGCGGATGCTCTGGCTCATCTTCTTTTTTATCCTCTTCTTTTTTAGCGGTCGCTTGCCATTTTTCTCTTTTCCATACTCTTAAATTGGGAGCAAAAGAAGTTTTTAAAAAATTTAGTAAAAAAACATGAAAAGGAGCGGCGTTGACTTTTACAAAAGCAAAGGCTGCCACTATAACAAATATGATGATTGCCTCCAAAAAAAATAAAGTAAAATCTGACAATTTATAAGCAATAAAGCCAAATAATAAGCCCACTAGAGTAATAACAAATTGACGAGTGGTGATAGGCCCGATTATTTTACTTTCTACATCAATAAATTGGGGAACAATAAACTTTTGCATAACTTAAAAACGTAATTGTCCATTTAGATCAGAAATGGCGGAAAATTCCTGTACCGTAAGCGTTTCTTGTCCAGCACTCTGACGCCTTTGTATAATAGTATCTACTGGCAAGCCTTCCTCCAAACTAGCTCGCCCCAAATCAACATATTCTTTATATACTGCGCTCGCTTGCCAGGCTTTGATAGCCGCCAAACGCTTTGCCAATGAATCTGCTCCTAAGCTTTCTATACGCTGTTTTATTTTATTAATAATGGTAGTGGAATCAGGTCCCAAGCGTCGCCAGACAGACAAAGATAATTGGCGTAATTCATCTACCGGCCCCACTAACTTACTAAAACTAGCAACTTCTTGCATTGCTACTTTGCCAGCTGGCACAGTAGCTTCTCGTTTTTTAAACAAATGCCAACCATGATCTTTAACCGGTTTATCTGGCACTACAAATTCCGGCTCATTAGTCTGCTTAGCTGCCTGCTCTATCGGCGCCCGACCACGATTCATATCTTGGGCGATTTGCTGACGTGCTTCAGCTTGCGCTTGCGCGATTTTAGCTTGGACACTCGGCTCTGACTGCAAACGCTTACTTTCATTATCCAAACTTATCACTTGGCCTTTAGCAGCTTTAATCTGGGCGTTGATTTTCTTAATATTATGCAATAAATCATCCAAATCTGTATTGGCTAGAACTCCACCGGAGCCAGCTAATTTACGTTCTAAAAGCTGACGTAAATCAGAAGCTTCTCGTACATCGCGAAAATAAGAAAACAATAATTTTTTAAAAGTAGCTAAATCTTCATTGTCCCACTGCCATTGGTACTTAGCATTCAGTTTGTCTACAATCTTATCCAGACTAAACTTCTTTATCGCCGGTGTGGGTGCGATAATAACAGGTGGCGGCGGAGCTAAACGCGGCTCTTCCATGCCAGTATCAAGCATAGCCCGACTATCGCTATTTTCTGCTGCGGCTAAACTAGCTTGTTCCGTTAACCATTCATGATAATCACGCAAGCGGCCTTTTTGCCAAATTTTAAAATTACCTTGTTTATCTTTAACGGCGTATTCTTTAACGATAAATTCATTCATAAAAAAGGGTTTTAACCCTTAAATTATAACACAAAACTATCTTCAGAGACAATAGTTTTATAAACGCCGCCAGCGCACAATTTCTCTTTGCACTACCTGATGAGAACGTTTATACAAAAAACTCTGTCGCTCGCCCTGCCAAGAAGATAAATGCTCCCATTGACTTTGACCAGGCCAAGCCAGATGCCATTGCTCAGATGAGGCAATCTTTGCCAAAGACAAATAATGCATATTACGCTGACCGGACAAAACCGGGATTATCATCACTAAGACGGCGCCGGCCGGCATAATCTGCGCCAAGGAACCTAATGCCCGCTGATATAAAGCTGTAAGCTCTGCTACCAAATCAGCCGCTACCTGCTCCGGCAAGGGACGAGTATGCGGCGGTCCCAAATAAGGCTCAGTCACAACCGTATGCAATCTATCACCAGACCAATGCTCTACTAAATTTTCTACTGTCAATTGTCTAACGGATAATTCTCCTTGATAATTAATATCTTCTTTATACCAATTTGTATTTTGAATGGTATCAGCCACTGCCTTGGCACTCTGATCACTACCTTGTATTTTATACCAATCCAATGACATTGCTTCCAATAAAATAGTGCCCGATCCACAAAAAGGATCCAATAAGATTTTGTCCTTATCCCCACTGCTAACATTTAACATCATGCGTGCCAACTTAGGTGGCAACATGCCACTATGACTATCGCGTGCTGGCTTCCCATAATCACGTCGGCTAAAATTGTCAAAATCTTGTACCGCCAAAGTCTGCCCTAGCCAAGACAAATCATCTGCCAATAAGCACACCAGCTCCGCACCTTTAGTGATAATATTTTCTTTTTTAACAATCACGCTGGATAAGGCCGGCTCACGCGATTGCACCAAGCGTACGCTAAAACCAGCCTGACGCCACCGCTTCTTCTCTGTTAAGCCAAGCTTGAAAAGTGGCTGTTGTTTTGCTTTTGCTGTCTGACCATAAAGGGATATACCAAAATTAAATCTCTCCTCTTTACTATTTGGCTGTAACCACTGCGGCCAACCATCAGTTTCAACATCATGGTCCATTGCCTTGATCTCGCCATATTTTTGACTCCCACCCAACTGATCAAAAAAATCTATACCAATATCTTTATCGCTGGAAAGAATAACAAATTCGTCATTGCTATAATCAATAGTCAAGTCAATCTTATCTGCTCTAGCTACTGCCAAAATTTCCGCCATTGCCAAAGCCGGATGATTACCAAAAATAAAAAAATATCGTTGATTCATAGAACTATTATACAATCTATCCTCACAATAGTCGATATTAAACATATTTATCCAACAAGTTTTTACCTTAACTTATAAGCATTGCCGTGACTCAAAAGTCTTGAATACGATTGCAAGCTTTGTTCGTTACCACCATTTTTAAATCTAGTGACCCTCCTCTGCTTAATCTTTATTCGCCATACTTTCTCGGGATCACTCCCGAGGAGGTTTTTTTATCTATTCTGACTTGCTAAAATTGACAATTCTTGATAATATAATATACTTTTTTAATAAGACTATAATAAACTTTATCTATGGAAAACGATTTGAATGACGCTTTTGAGAAATTCACTTCTCATTTCAAAAAAATCCTTATAACAGCACAAGAATTAGCTATTAGTCTACGCAATAAAAATGTTGAGCCGCTTCATTTACTCTATGCCATAACAGTAGAACAAGGCTCTATTGGCGCGGATATTCTGGCTAAAAATAAATTTTCTGGTGAAGAAGCCAAGGATATTTTAACTATACTCAATAATAAAGGAGAATTAGACGAAGGTATCGTGCCTACCCTAACCAACAATACCCAAAAAATTATAGAAAACGCTGCTACTACCGCCTATCGTTTCAATCACCGCTATATCGGTACCGAACATTTACTCTATAGTCTAATAGATAGTCAAGATGGGAATTTACTAAAATTTTTAGGTAGTAAAAATGTTCAGCCTAGTCAATTACGCACTCATCTAGAAGCTGTACTAAAAAGTACTTCCAAATTCCCTGACCTATCTGGCAATAAAACAAATAGTGAAGAAGAATATGACGATAATGATTTTGCAGCCAATGAACTAGAAAAAATAATGGCCGGTAACAATAATAACCAAGAATCTGCTCTCAACACTTATGCTATAGACCTGACTGATGAAAAAATACAAGACGAAATTGATCCGGTCATTGGTCGCGACAGGGAGATTGAACGCCTTATTCAGATCCTTTCCCGTCGCACTAAAAATAACCCCATTCTACTGGGTGACCCCGGCGTTGGTAAGACAGCCATCATTGAAGGTCTGGCCAAGCGTATTAGTGAAGGTAAAGTACCAGATGTACTGGTGAACAAACGTATTCTTAGTTTAGACTTGGGTTCGGCTATCGCTGGCACTATCTATCGGGGTGAATTTGAAAACCGCATCAAGAAAATTATTAAAGAAGTTAAAAAAGATAAAAATATTATTCTCTTTATTGACGAAATTCATAACCTCATGGGTGCTGGCTCGGCCGGTGGCACGCTTGACGCTGCTAATTTGCTAAAACCGGAATTAGCACGAGGTCATCTGCGTTGCGTAGGCGCGACCACACCAGAAGAATATAAAAAATACATCGCCAGTGATGCCGCCTTTGAACGTCGCTTTCAGCCCATCATGGTCATTGAATCTACTCGCGACGAAACTATAGAAATCTTACGTGGCTTGCGCAAAAATTATGAGAAATATCATCATGTCAAAATTGATGACGCGGCTTTAACAGCCGCCGTGGATATGAGCATGCGCTATTTGCAAGATAAATATTTACCAGATAAGGCAATTGATTTGATTGACGAAGCTGCTTCCAAACTTAAAGTAGAAGCAACTAAAGATGGTCGTGCCAAAACCATCCGTAACTACGAACAAAAACTCAATAAAATTATTAAAGAAAAAGAACAGGCTATCATGCAAGAAGAATTCAGTCATGCCTTAGCTCTCAAAGAAAAAGAAAGCGAATATCTAAAAAAACTAGAACAACTCAAAAACCAAAGCGAATTGATTAATAAAAAAAGTTTAGGCACCATCACCAAGCACGATATTGCTGATGTAATATCTCGCATGACTCGCATACCTGTCAAAGACCTAGCTTTATCAGAAAAAGAACGTCTGCTACACTTGGAAGACGAACTGCGCAAAGATATTATCGGGCAAGATCCGGCCTTAAAAGCCATTGCGCAAAGCATACGCCGTTCGCGTACTGGTCTGTCCAACCCACACCGTCCGATTGGCTCTTTTATATTCTTAGGGCCATCTGGCGTTGGTAAAACCGAAACCGCCAAAGTACTAGCGCGCCAATTTTTTGGTCGTGAAGATGCTTTGATTCGCGTAGATATGTCTGAATTTTCCGAACGCTTTAATATCTCTAAACTGATTGGCGCGCCAGCCGGTTATGTTGGCTATAAAGAGCAAGGCACTTTGACCGATTCAGTCAAACATCAGCCATACTCCGTTGTTCTTTTTGATGAAATAGAAAAAGCTCATCCCGATGTCTATAATTTACTATTACCAGTATTAGAAGACGGCCAGTTAACTGATGCCACCGGTAAAACTATCAATTTTAAAAACACTATTATTATAATGACCTCCAATATTGGTTTAGAAGAATTCAACAAACAGGCTGCCCTTGGTTTTAGCAGCGATGATGATCAGCAACAAAAACAAGCGACCGCTTGGCGAGAGCTTAGCCGACGCATTGAGCATAGCCTACACGATCAGTTTCGTCCTGAATTCTTAAATCGCATTGATGATGTTATTATATTCCAACCACTGGATAAAGTAGCCTTACAAAAGATTGCCAAGCTACAAGTAGAAGAGTTGTTAGCCCGCCTGCATGCACAAAACCTGAAAGCACAAGTTACCAAAAATACTTTTGAATTCATTGTCCGTAAAGGCTTCTCTCCTGATCAGGGAGCACGTGGCATCCGTCGCGCCATCCAAGAATACGTAGAAGCGCCTTTGGCTGATAAATTATTAAGTGAAGAAATGACCGCAGCCAAACTTTTAAAAATCGGCGTACAAAAAAACAAAATATCCATTACCTAAGTTAATTTTTACATTTATTAAAACAGGGTCGTTGATTATGCGACTCTGTTTTTTTTATTATTAATATAATCTTATGTTCAATCCACTCGCTTACCTTATTCACTGGCTATTTCCGCCTACTTGCGCTGTTTGTGGACAAAACAATACCAATTGGTGTGATGATTGTCAGTATAAAATTAAAAAACGCCCCCTTATCTGCCCGCTCTGCGATAAAGCTCAAGATCAACAAATTTTATGCACTGCCTGTGCCAACCAAACATCGTTGGACAAAATTCTAGTCAGCGCTACTTATCTGGATGGTGGTTTAGATAAAGTGATTCACGCCTTCAAATACCAATACCATTCTCAGTTGGCCGTGCCGCTGGCACAATTATTAATCCAACGATACCAAAATATAGACATGCCAGATAATTGTTTGATTATCCCTACACCCTTACATCGCCGACGTTATAATGAACGCGGCTTTAACCAAGCTGAGCTACTGGCAAATCATTTTGGTTTAGCGCTGAAAATACCAGTCAAAACAAATATTCTCCACCGTAAAAAATACAATGATCATCAGGCCAACCTCAATCGCCAGCAACGCCTGATCAATGTCGCTAATAGCTTTAGTATTAGTAAAAATATTGACCTAGCCGATCAAACTATCATTTTAATAGACGACGTTATTACCACCGGCGCCACGCTTGATGAACAAGCTAAACTACTCAAACAAAACAACGCCCGAGCAGTCTGGGCGCTGGTACTGGCGAAGAATTAATAAGACTTGATTTTTCTTCGCATTTTGCTATAATTCTAACGTTTTTAAAAGTATTATTCCCTGCGGAGGGGTCGCATAGTGGTCTAGTGCACCTGCTTGGAGTGCAGGCATACCGCAAGGTATCGCGGGTTCGAATCCCGCCTCCTCCGCCAATTTTCACTTTTTGTGAAATCGTAAGAAACAGCCTCGGCGCAAAGCGCCTCGGCATGGTATTTTTCCGCAATTTTGAAGTCATTTTTGAAATCCAAAACCAAAGTGCGGTCGGCAATACGGAAGTTCGAACCAATCTTTTTGAGAAAATCCCGAATCCTTTCGGGATTTTCTTGTTGAGCGTATTTTTCGGCTTGATTGGCTTCTTTTAGAAAGGCAATGGCAAGTTCGAACCGATTATTGCTCTTTCGCCCAAAAGCGGTGATTTTTTCTTCCATATCTTTTTTAGCGAGAATGAGCTTGTGCTTTTTAGCGGTATATTCCGCTTGCGACAAATTGCCGTCCAGTTGTAAATCAAGCAAACGATCAAGCTTTGTTTCTATTTCCACAAGCTCATCTCTCGCTTTTTGGGCGAAAGAGCTTTCCGCTTGGGCAATTTTCATTTTTTCATTTTCAAAATAATTGATTGAAGCGTTTGCCCAAGCGGAAGACAAAGAAACTTTTTTGATTTCTTCCTTTATTTGAGAAGTGATGATTTCCTCGCGGACATATTTTTGTGTGCAAGGATTTTTCCGTTTGGTGCAACGCAAATAATTGTGTCCTTTTTGTGTTTCGGTAGTAATGAAACAACCGCACTCTCCACAACGGAAAAATCCTCTAAAAACATAAGGTTTGAGTTTTGGCGATTTTGGTTTGCTCTTGTTCGCCATCACTTCTTGAACGGAATCAAAAAGTTTCTTTGTGATAATCGGTTCATGCTTTCCGTCATACATTTCACCGTTATATTCAATCATTCCATAATAGATTTTATTCTTGAGCATATACTGATAATTTGAGACGGAAAGCTTTTTGCCTTTCTTGCCAACCAAGCCCAAGGAATTGATAATCTTTCGGATTTGAGCGAGGGGGTATTCGCCAGTCGCGTACATTTCAAATGCCCGCTTGATATACTTTGCATTTTCTTTATCCACGGCGATACAGCGGGCGTTTTTGTCGTTTATATAGCCAAGTGGCGCCCAAGCGGGCCATATTCCATTTCGCAATTTCTGGCGAATACCCCTCTTTATGTTTTCCGAAAGATTATCCACATAATATTTTGATTGCCCAAAAGCAATGGATAACATAAATTTTCCCTGCGGTGTCGGATCAAACCAAAAAGTGGGAAATTTTAGCGTGGTAATTTTTCCAGTATCCACCAAATAAATTATTCGTCCGCCGTCTATGGAATTACGAGCAAGGCGGTCAGGGTGCCACGCTAAAATTCCTTCGGCTTCATTTTTCTCTATGCTTGCGATCATGTCATTAAAAATCTCTCTGCCTGGTTCTTTGGCGGTTTTGCTTTCCACAAATTCACGGACGATATTCAAACCCTCTTTTTTGGCAAATTCCCGCAACTCAAACATTTGCGCTTCAATGCTCAAAACCTGCCTTTCGGGTTCGTCCGTGGATTTACGAGCATAGAGAAAAATCTTTTTGGTTTGTAAATTTATGTTGTCCATATTGTTTTGAAATTAGTTTTTGGGCAATCAAAGAAAAATACGCTCAACCTTTCGCTGAAAGCGAAAGAAAAAAGATTGGTTTGCAAAATTTCATTTTGCCCGTGCTTTGCACGGCGAATTTCCGTATTGCCGACCGCACTTTGGTTTTGGATTTCAAAAATGACTTCAAAATTGCGGAAAAATACCATGCCGAGGCGCTTTGCGCCGAGGCTGTTTCTTACGATTTCACAAAAAGTGAAAATTGGCGGTGTTTTTTGATTGATGTTCGAACTTTTTTTGAGCAAAATCCGAACTCCGAATTTTAAAATCCAATCGCTCGGGCGGGCAAAAAGGAAGGGGGTTGGGGGGAAGGAATTTTTGCCCGCCCTCGCTTTCCGATTCCAATTTGTTTCCGCCGCCGAATTTCGTATTTCGCTTTGCGAAATGCGCCGCCAATAAATTTGTTTGATTATTTTCATTTTATTTGGTAGTATAACAATAAGGGTAATAACCTTATATACTATAATACTACCAAAACTTTATTTATATGACAAGTGGAAAAATAATTAGTGAAAATATCAAAAAAATGCGTGTCAAACTTGGCTTAACCCAAGATGATTTAGCCAAGAAAGCGGATATTAAATATACAACGCTTATGAAGGTCGAAAGTGGAACAGTTAATAAGCCGAGTGTTCAAACTATGGCAGAAATTGCCAAAGCGCTGGGCGTTTCAATTGAGGACTTAATAAAATAATAATTTTAAAAAAATATAATTTTAGAAAAGCTTTTTAAAAGAAAAGACAGTCAAGACAACATAACAGAAATGAGTTACCGCAGAGTTGGAATAAGCCTTGGCGCTTCGTGGTCTTGGGGTGTAAGCATGATAGCAACAATAGCTTTTATGTATACTTATGGTATAGTTCCAGCCCTTGTTTGGGTTATTGGTAATATCTTGGCTATGCCATTATTTGGCTACATGAAAGTAAAAATTAGAGGGTTTGAGAAATGGATCAATTTTATTCCTTTAATTTTATTTTCATTATTTATTGCGGCGATGGCCATCATTATGAATATGCAGGCCCTACTTATAGGATTAGGGGGCGGTCATGATGTGGCGTCTTTTCATTTTATAGATAATAGTTTTAGCGTGCCTTCCATTATATTTTTATCTTTAGCTATTTTATTATTTATTTATAAATATGGCTTAAGAGGAAGTGTTTTATCTGATTTAGGATACTATTCTTTACAAATTTCTGCGGTTGTCTTGCTGGCAGTTTCTTCTATTATAATAAGTAATTTTACGATTAACCCCAATTTACAGCTCATAACAGAAGCTGGGATTAAGTGGGTATTCCCCTTAGGATTATTAGGTATTATAACCGGAGTGTTCACCGATCCTATGATGTGGCAAAGGTTTGAGCAAAAAGAAAACCAAATAAGACTCAGTCTTTGGGGTGGTTTTTGGTTTGGATTATACATGACTTTTGTTGTACTAACTGGCTTATTTTTTAAACCAACTTTGTTTTTAGGCATCTTACTTTTAGTTGTTATTTTTGCATTAGCAGTTTCTACTATAGGAAGTGCGACTGTCGCTATGCAATACCTAACCAAAAAAATTGGTGCTGGAAAAACGACAGGATTAATTATCGCCCTTACAGCCATTATTACTTGGCCATATCTTATGGAGCTTGGTATGGCAAAAATTTGGAATATATATGCTGGTTATAGATGGAAAGTTGTAACCGGCATGATTATCGTTTCTCTTATTGGTCGGTACTTAATTAAAAAAGAGAATAACGAAAAAATTGTTAATTTTATGAAAAAAATCAAGTTATTCCATGAGCATGAATAGTAATAATAATCTAAAATCAATTAACGGTTTTAAAAGTATATATCCTGATGAATGGATAAAATGGCAGCATGTTCAAAATATAGTTGAAAAAACTATAGAGAGCTTCGGTTTTGAAAGGATAAGTGCCCCATCTATAGAAAGAAGGAGTTTGTATGAAGTTAAACCTCCTTGGTCGGAGGGGTTAATCAGCCAGACATTTAGTTTTTTTGATAATCAAAAAAACTATCTTACACTTATCCCGGAACAAACTCCAACGAGAGCTAGGATGGTGCAAGAATTAAAAAAAATTGAATTACCGATTCGTTGGTACGATACATCTAAACGATGGAGACAGGAAGATAAAATTAAAAATGATAGAGCAAAAGAATTTTGGCAGACAGATATAGATATAATAGGACGTGATACCGTTGAGGCAGATGCCGAGATATTGGCGTGTGCCGCAAATCTTTATAAAAATCTTGGTTTGGGCAAAGAAGTGGAAATAAGTATTAATGACAGGAAACTCTTAGAAAATATCTTATTCTTCGCAGGCGTGAAACCAGATGATTGTTATACTGCGGTTAAAATAGTGGATGATAAAGAAAAAATTAGCAAAAAAGAATTTTATAGCAGATTTGAATACATTGGTTTAACCAAAAAACAAATTGTTTTTATATACAAGATGATTTCCTTAAACGGGTCAATTATCAATTGTATACAAAAGATAAAGCAAGTTAATAAAAATATAGCAAAACAATCCGATCAAATTTTAAAAAGATTCACCCAGATTTCAAAGATTTTAAAATGGTATGGTATTTACGATATGTGTAGACTTGATTTATCAATAGCTCGAGGCTCTTTTTACACGGGAATAATATTTGAGGTTTCTGATAAAAATAAAAAACTAGGTGCGTTATCAGGGGGAGGAAGATATGATTGGTTAATAAGCATGTATGGGGAAAGGAATTTGCCAGCGATAGGTTTTGGATTTGGTTATATGGGGACTATGGAAAAACTGAAAGAATGTAAACTTTTAAATTTACCCTCCAAAAAACCTGGCGTATTCGTTTCTTGCGAGAACCCGAAGAAAGATTATAAAATGGTGATAAAATTAGTTAATGCTTTAAGGAAAGAAGGACATGTCGCGGAAATAGATATAAGAGAAAAACCTGATAATATAAAAAAATTTAAGGTTTTTATTCTTCTTAAAAATAATTTTTATAACAATTACATGGCTGAAATTAATATTGGACGAAAGAAAAATATAATAAAAATAGATGACTTTTATTCTTTTTCCAAAAAATTAAAAACACATCAGGGTTAAAAGATTTTATATGAAAAATAATTCTCAAAAACTATCAACAGAACCATATCGTGGAACGAGGGATTTTTATCCAGAAGATATGGGTGTGCAAAACTATATTTTCTCAACAATGCGAAAAGTGGTTGAGCAATATGGCTATGTTGAATACGGAGCTTCAATTTTGGAAGAAACCGCAATTTATCGTGCAAAAACTGGCTCGGAAATAGTAAACGAACAAACTTATTCTTTCATTGATCGAGGCAACAGAGATGTAACCATACGACCAGAAATGACCCCAACAATCGCCCGTATGATTGCTCATAAAAGAAAAGGATTATCATTTCCTTTGCGGTGGTATTCAATACCAAATCTTTTTCGTTATGAAAGACCGCAACGCGGACGATTGCGCGAACATTGGCAACTTAATGTTGATCTTTTTGGCATTGATAATGTTGAAGCGGACGCAGAAATTATTTCTGTCGCTTATGATGTTATGCGGACTTTTGGCGCAAAAGATGAAAACTTCATTATTCGCCTTAATAGTAGAAAACTAATTAATTACTTAGTTAATGATTATTTTGGTTTAGAAAAAGAAAGCGGTTATCAATTAACCAAGCTGATTGATAAGAAAGAAAAAATCGAAGCAAAAGAATTTATTTTACAAGCCGAAAAATTTTTGGGTGATAGAACTAACAAATTGATCAAGTTTTTGGATTGCAAAAAAATTTCTGAAATACCAAAGGAATTTTCAGAAAATATTGGGGTAAAAGAATTACAAACACTTCAAAAACTTCTTTTAGAAAAGAAAATCAAAAATTATATTTTTGATCCTTCGTTGATACGCGGTTTTGATTACTATACTGGAACAGTTTTTGAAGTGTTTGATACAAATCCTATAAATAACCGTTCACTATTTGGCGGTGGACGTTATGATGATTTGGTGGCAATTTTCGGTGCTGAAAAAGTTCCGGGCGTTGGATTTGGTATGGGCGATGTAACCATTCGTGATTATATAGAAACTTATGACTTGCTACCAAAATATCAATCCACTACCAAGCTTTACATTTGTCGTCTGAAAGAGGAATTTGATCAGTTTACAGATGAACTGGTAGGTTATCTTCGAAAACAAGGTATAAATGTTGCTGTTGATTACACCAACAGAAAAATTCCTGCACAAATTAAAACCGCAGAAAAGCAAAGTATACCTTTTATCATTTGTATTGGCGATGAAGAAGTGAAGACAAAAATGTTCAAATTAAAGAATCTTGCTATGAGAAATGAAAAAATTGTAGATAGGGAAGCATTGGTAGATTTTATTCAGAAAGAGAAATAATGTGGCGCGCCAACTTCGTTGGCACGAAATTCGGCGGCGGAAACAAATTGGAATCGGAAAGCGAGGGCGGGCAAAAATTCCTTCCCCCCAACCCCCTTCCTTTTTGCCCGCCCGAGCGATTGGATTTTAAAATTCGGAGTTCGGATTTTGCTCAAAAAAAGTTCGAACATCAATCAAAAAACACCGCCAATTTACAATTTCAAAATTTTTGGATTTTTTATGCACTTACGATGTGGTCGCCTCATCTGTGGGTGTTCACGCAAAAAGGAACGGGATTGCCCGTTCCTTTTTTTTGTTATTTATACTAAGTAATTATTTTTGCCTCAACTTCTTCTCCGTTTCCAAAACTTTTAAAGTGGTTTTAATAACCGTGTCCGGAATCAAAGAAATGCTATCAATACCTAACTCCACCAACATTTGCGCGAAATCCGGAAAATCAGACGGCGCCTGACCGCAAATACCAACTTTACATTGATGTTTATGGGCGATTTTAATCACAGAAGCTATTAATTCTTTCACTGCTTGATTGCGCTCGTCATAAACATGGCTGACAATTTCCGAGTCCCGATCTACTCCCAAAGTCAGCTGTGTTAAATCATTGGAACCAATGGAAAAACCATCAAAAATTTGCGCAAATTGTTCTGCCAATATGACATTGGCAGGAATTTCACACATCACATAAATTTCCAAACCGTTTTTACCTCGCACCAAGCCTTCTTTAGCCATCACGGCCAAAACTTTCTTGCCCTCATCCACGGTACGACAGAAAGGAATCATTATTTTCACATTGGTCAAACCAAATTCTTCCCGCACTTTTTTCATAGCGGCGCACTCCAATTTGAAAGCCGGTAAATATTTAGGATCATAATAACGACTAGCGCCGCGCCAACCAATCATCGGATTATCTTCTTGCGGCTCCCACTGTGCGCCACCGATCAGGTTGGCATATTCATTGGACTTGAAATCCGACAATCGTACAATCACATCTTTAGGATAAAAAGCGGCGGCGATCCGACCCACACCTTCTGCCAATTTGTCCACGAAAAATTGGGACTTGCTGGTATAATTGTAAGTTAATTCCTTGATTTTCGCTTTAGCCTCTTTGTCATCCAACTTATCATAATTTAATAAGGCTAAAGGATGAACTTTTATATAATTATTGATGATAAATTCTTCCCGCGCCAAACCCACGCCATCATTTGGTAATAGCGAATCAAAGAAAGCCGCCCGTGGCTCACCAACATTCATCATTATTTTGGTATGTGGTTTACCAACTTTTTTCAAATTAGTTTTTTTTATCTTAAAAGGTAACTTGCCTTGATAGATAAAACCTTTTTCTCCTTCCGCGCAAGATATAGTCACTGCTTGGCCAGCTGGCAAATCTTCCGTTGCGGTACCGGTACCGACAATACAAGGAATACCTAACTCACGTGATACTATAGCGGCGTGACAAGTGCGCCCACCGGCATTAGTAACAATAGCAGCGGCTTTTTTCATCACCGGTTCCCAATCAGGATCCGTCATTTCCGTTACCAAAACCTGACCAGTTTTGAATTTATCAATATCGCTAACATGGCGAATGATCTGTACTTTGCCCTGACCAATTTTAGAACCAACCGCCGCGCCAACTGACAAAACCTTAGAACGTTTTTGTAATATATACTCCACCAAAACATTGGGATCTTCTTGTGATTCCACGGTTTCCGGCCGCGCCTGTACAATAAACAGCTTGTCGAGCTGACCATCTTTGGCCCACTCCATATCCATTGGTCGGCCATAATACTCAGCAATCTGCTTAGCCCAAGCGGCTAACTGTAATATTTCCTTATCTGTCAAAACATAGCTCTGTCTTTCTGCCGCTGTAGTATCTACTACTTGCGTGGTTTGATTACCTCCCCTACTATAAACCATTTTCTCTTCTTTACTACCCACTTCTTTACTAATAATGGGCTGATAAATTTTTCCGGTTTTATTTTTTTTACCCAATGTAGTCTTGAAAATTAAATACTCATCCGGCGTCACTTGACCCTTCACCACTAATTCTCCTAAACCCCAGCTGGCATTGATCACCACCACATCAGGAAAACCGCTTTCTGTATCAATAGAAAACATCACACCACTGGCAGCACGGTCAGAGCGTACCATTTTTTGCACGGTAACAGACAAAGCCACTTTTTTATGAGAAAATCCTTTATCCGCCCGGTAGCTAATTGCTCGGTCGGTGAATAAAGAAGCCATACATTTCTTAACAGAAGATAATAATTGGAATTCACCACTGATATTTAAATAAGATTCTTGTTGTCCAGCAAAAGAAGCATCGGGCAAATCTTCGGCGGTGGCGGAAGAGCGCACCGCTACATCTACCGTTTTTTGTTTATAAATCTTGGATAATTTTTTATAGCCTTCCAAAATCTCCGTTTCCAGATCCGCCGGAAAATCAGCCTGTAAAATCAAATTACGAATTTGCTCACCACGCTGAGACAATTGACGAATATTTTTAGTATCCAAACCTCGCAATAGCTGAGCAATTCTTTTATCAATACCTGCAACAGACATAAAATAACGGTAAGCTCTAGCTGTCACCGCAAATCCATTTGGTATATTGACACCAACTTTAGTCAAATGAGAATACATCTCTCCCAAAGAAGCATTTTTACCACCCACCAACGGTACATCGGTATTGCTAATTTCTTTAAACCAAAGAATATTTTTCTCCTCTCGCTTTATTTTATTCATAAATAATTTTTTACTTTTATTCTTTTAATTTCAAATTTTATATACTTCCACCAAATTAGCGTGCTTGGATTTGCCCACCGGTTGACCGGTAACAATCACAACATTACTACCGCGTCGTACTAACTTCTTTCTTTTCACTAAATTGATAGCTTGCTTGATCAATTGATCAATGCTTTTTTTCACCGAAACTTTATAGGCTTGCACACCCCAAACAATATTAAGCTGTCGCATGATAATATCATCCGCTACCATAGCAATAATTTTAGTGTCAGGTCGTGAGCGAGCTACCAACTGGGCAGAAAAACCGCTACGACTCAAAGCTACTATAGCCGATGCTTTGGTATCAGCTACCAAATCAAATACTGACTCGGCAATAGCTTGATAATGGCTAGTAATTGGTCCAGCTGACCAATCTGGCGGCATATCATCATAAGGCGACTGTTCTGTTTCCGCCACAATATTATGCATCATTTTAACGGCTTCTACTGGATATTGACCAAAAGCAGTCTCACCCGACAACATCACGGCGTCGGCATGATCAATCACTGCATTAGCCACATCTGAAGCCTCCGCTCGTGTTGGAACAGGATTCTTTATCATAGAATCCAACATTTGCGTAGCTACCAATACTGGCTTAGCAGCAGCCATACACTTAGCAATAATCCGTTTTTGAATAATAGGAACACGCTGCGGTGATACTTCTACACCCAGATCACCTCGCGCTACCATGATGCCATCCGCCGCAGCGATAATCTCGTCTATATTATCTACCGCACTGGGCCGCTCTATCTTAGCCATAATTTTAACCCGCGACTGAGGACGATATTGTTTTATCAAACGACGCAAGTCTTGAATATCTTTAGCTTCACCAACAAAAGACAAGGCTACCCAGTCCACTTGCTGCCGCAGACCAAAACGCAAATCTTTCTTATCCCGTTCAGTTATCACCGGTGAATCCAATTTAACACCAGGGATATTCACACCTTTATGAGAAAACAACAAACCACCGCGCATAACTCTACAACTAACAATTTTACCAGTCACTTTCTTAACTTGTAAATCCACCAGTCCATCGTGTATTAATATACGTTGACCAACGCGCATACGTGGCGCGATATCCAAATCAACCGGTATTAGTTCTGGTGAACTGCTACTATGATCGCCAAATTCTAACTTTACATTCTTACCTTTTATCAACTCTACGCCACTATCCGGCAAATGTCCCACCCGAATACGCGGGCCTTGCAAATCTTGCAAAATAGCAATTGTCTTGCCCAGTTGCGTGGCAGCGCTTCGTAAACGCTTTATCAAAAGCTGATGATTGGCATGTGTACCATGAGAAAAATTAAGACGAGCTACATTTACGCCCGCCTTAATCAATCGCTTAATTACAGCTGGAGACTCTGACGCCGGTCCAATGGTGGCGACAATTTTAGTATTGTTTTGTATCATGTTGTATCCGCTTTATTAAATATTCAGCTTCTTTGCCCAGCGACCCAAATAAGGCATCTCCCACCATTCACCTTGATAAGCTTTAACAATACCGGTCACGGATAATAACAAAACAGCAACAAACAAAAGCCAACCAATCACCGGAATCCAAAATACTAACCAACCAATAATCTCTACAATAAACAACACTAATCCTTGCCTAGCATGATGTTGAGCAAACTTTGAATTGCGTTTCAAAAACAAAGGAATGATGCACAATATCCAAATATAGCCTATGGCTGCAACCAAGGCATTGTTCTTTATATCCTCTGCTTCACTATAAGTTTTATTATCTGCCATAAATTTTAATTAAATTATTAAAATCACTTATATTATAGGACAAATTAACCTTACTGTAAAATTTACAAATATAAAAATCACCGACCGCACTTCTTATCATTTTAACCGATGTCCGCATGCAATGAGGAGAAACGGTAAAGTCTTTTTTCACCTTTTCTTCAATAGTCTGCTTTATTGCACCAAATGTAACTTGACTCCAATCTAAAGGACTGGGGAAAATGAATAAGCGTAATATTATGCAAATAAAAATCCCTCGGCACCAGCCAAGGGATTTTTTCCACATATTCGTATTATCCGTTGTATTCGTTGTAGTAATTAGTATCCTACATCATTGGCATGCCGCCCATGCCGGGCATACCACCACCAGCTCCGGCCATTGGTTCATCCTTTTCTTTTTTTGGTAAATCAGTGACCACCGCTTCCGTAGTTAAGAATATAGATGCAATAGAAGCGGCGTTTTGTAAAGCGCTACGGGTAACCTTAGTCGGATCTACAATACCGGCCTTGACCAAATCTTCAAATTTATCATCAGCGGCATTATAACCCTCATCACCACTTCTTTGTTTGACGGCTTCAGCAATTACCGAACCATCTTTACCGGCATTGTTAGCAATTTGCTTAATCGGAGCATCCAAAGCGCGCGCTAAAATATCAACGCCAATCTTTTCTTCACCAATAGCCTCCAACTTATCCAATACAGCCATGGCACGAATTAACGCCACGCCGCCACCTACGACAATACCTTCTTCAATCGCAGCTTTGGTAGCGGCTAAAGCATCTTCAATGCGATGTTTCTTTTCTTTCATCTCCACTTCTGATGCAGCGCCAACTTTAATCACCGCTACACCACCGGCCAACTTAGCCAAACGTTCTTGTAATTTTTCTTTGTCAAAATCAGAATCAGCCTTATCAATCGCCTGTTTAATTTGAGCAACCCGCGCGTCTATTTCAGCTTTATCGCCCTTACCTTCCACAATAGTGGTTTTATCTTTGGTAGCCTTTACCTTATGGGCGCGACCAAGCATTTCCACTTCAGTGTTTTCCAATTTAAGGCCAACCTCCTCAGTAATCACTTTACCACCGGTCAAGATGGCAATATCTTGCAACATATCCTTACGACGATCTCCAAAACCAGGGGCTTTTACCGCCAAAGTATTGAAAGTACCGCGTAGTTTATTGAGTACCAAAGTAGCCAAAGCTTCGCCTTCCACTTCTTCCGCAATAATCACTAAATCTTTCTTGCCGTTCTGGGCCAATTTTTCTAGCAAAGGCAATAATTCTTGTACAGCGGAAATTTTCTTATCAGTTATTAAAATATAAGGATCTTCAAACTCCGCTTCCATACGATCAGAATTGGTAACCATATAAGCAGAGGCATAGCCTTTATCAAATTCCATACCTTCCACCACTTCTTTTTCAATGCCAAAACCTTGACTCTCTTCCACGGTAATGACGCCTTCTTTGCCGACTTTTTCCATTGCCTCGGCAATATGCTTACCGATCTCACTGTCATTTGCGGAAATAGAAGCCACTTGCGCTATCTTTTCTTGAGAAGAAACTTCTTGCGAGTTATTTTTTAATTCTTCAATAATGGCTTGCACCCCTTTGTTGATGCCACTACGAATCGCTAAAGGATTAGCACCGGCTGTAACATTCTTAATACCTTCAGCAATAATGCTTTGTGCCAAAACCGTTGCCGTAGTAGTACCATCACCAGCCACATCATTGGTCTTGGAAGCGACTTCTTTGACCAGCTCCGCGCCGATATTGGCGAACTTGTCCTCCAGCTCAATTTCTCGCGCCACAGTGACACCATCCTTAGTAATAGTTGGTGCGCCAAAACCCTGATCCAAAACCACATTACGCCCCTTTGGTCCTAAAGTAACTTTTACAGCATTGGCTAGCTGATCAACACCGCTCTTAATACGCAAACGAGCGTCTTCATTGAAAATTATCTGTTTTGCCATAGTATTTTATCAATTTAATAATTAATTTTATTCAATAATAGCAATAATATCATCAGCGGACACCACCATAAATTCTTCACCGTCCACTTTGACTTCATCAGGAGCATATTTTTTGAAAATAACTTTATTACCCGCTACCACCTCAGGAACAATCCGCTGTCCTTTATTATCCAGCTTACCGGGTCCAACAGCTACCACTTCGCCCTGACCAGATTTTTCTTTATCCATAGTGTCGGGAAGAATGATGCCGGATTTGGTAACCTCTTCCTGGGGTAAAGCTTTAACCACTACATTGTCTGCTAAAGGCTTTAATTTCATAACTTTTATAATTAATAATTATATTTTCTATTAGCACTCCTGACATATGAGTGCTAATTGCTTAATCATTGTAGCGGAAAGAAAAAACTGTGTCAACCCCGATCAACCTCGCAGGTCTAGACCTGCGAGGTTAAATAAAAAATTACCTAATATTAGCTAATTACTGTTAATATTATTTTAAATAATTATCAATATTAAGTCGCTGCGGAGCGCCACAACCAAGCTACCACCACTGCGCTTAATAATATTCCGCTGTGCAAACTCCAAAGATAATGATCAAATAAGCCAATTACCAATAGGGCCAGCAAAGCAGCCAGAGCTGTTTGTAACCACGGCGCTGATTGAGGTGAAACTTTCTGATAAGCCAGCCACCAATGCCAAAGCAAAAGTAATAATAGTATATTTATCAATAACCAACCCAGCCAACCAATTTCCGCCCATAATAATAAATCTAAATTATGCACTGGTTGGTAAACCCAGGCCGGTTGTCCCGGATAATTATTTGCCAAAGCCAAAGTATAATTACCAGCGCCAACACCCCAACCGCTGTTGACCTGCCACAAACTGATAGCCTCATGCCACCCCGTTTGTCGTTCTTGCCAGGACTGCACTTGTAAACGCGAATTACCGTCCAGACGATTTAATATAAGACTACCAAAAGCGCTAGCAAACATTAATACGATCAATAGCATTATTAAGCTAGTCTTCACATAAAATCTTCGCTCGCCTTGCCAACCCTGACGCCAAAGCAAATAACCCATTGCCAGCCAGCCAACCAATAGGGCCAACCAAGCCGACCGCGAAAAAGTTAACAGCAAGGCAATCAACATAATAGTAAGGCTGCTCCACCAACCAATCATGGTCCATAAACCACGACCGGACAAATGCCAGGGTGATTGATAATAACGACGATAATAATATAGCAGACAGCCTCCTAAAGCTAATAAACTGATAACCAACCAGCCCGCCAAAATATTAGGGTGCGGAAAACTACCATAAGCTCGTAACCAACGGCCAGCGCCTTCTACCACCGCTGTTCCACTCTGCCCTACAGTCTGCGTGGCAATACCTAGCCACTTACTAGCGCTAACATTTTGGCTAATCCATTGATACATACCAAGTAAAGCCGGAGCCACACCACTTAATGCCACACTACCCAGCAACCATTGATTGTTCAGTCGCCTATTTTGCCACAACCAAACAAATAAACCGGCTACTATCAGCCCAGCACTATGGTATAGACTAAGAAAGGCATTACTACTCCACCAAGCCGTCAAGATATTATAAACCAACCAAGCGACCCCTACTACAAGCAGCCAACTGATTTTTATTCTACGGTATAAATAAAAAACAATAATAGCCAAGGCAATGATAAATAAATCGGTCACGTATAATGACCAACTGCCATATTGCCAGACAGAGCCTCCCAAAGTTCGCGGCCACCACAAATGCGTTTGCCAGGGCAATAAGATTATTAAAATATAAACAAAATAAGGCAAGTATTTACGGATCATAAAATTGTTTGCCAAGCTTTTTGCCAGTCATCACGATATTGTTCACGTTTATCCGTATCGTGAAATTTTAACATTTGATCATTCATGATAACACTAGTTCCGTGATTTAATAATTGACGTAAATTTAGTGGTAAAATTATTTTTTGTATGCTTTTCAATAAAAATTCTGGAATTAAACTAGCAAGGGTAGAAAAAATTAACCTGCCCAAACGATTTACCCACCAATCTTGCACTAAACGCGGCGGCGGTGTTGCCACGCTAATATAATGAGGTAAATTCTTACTCACCCAAGGACGATTTACTATATCAATCTGAGTTTGTATATTATGTGGATCATACAAAGGCACTAACTGCGCCACCCAATAATACAAATAAATATCATGCTTAACCCGCACATCACGCAAGTCTAAGCTATGTTCCGTCACAAAAAAACTCAAACAAATTTTATCCTGCGCCGTGCGCTTATTTGGTCGCCAGCCCAATAATTGCATCAAAATAGCCGACCACCACCGCGCGCTCCAAATTCGTCCCTGCCGGGTAACAATAAATAAATCAATATCCGAGCCCACTCGGGCATTATTGTAAGCTAAGGTATTACAAACGCCAATATATTTTATAAACGGTAACCAACGCAGCCAGCACGTTGCTCGCTGAGCCAACCGATACTTACGTTGCGCCAAACGATAACGTTGTTGTCGTAATTGAACCAGCTCTTGGCGACCGGGTAAAAAATAAAAGCCATTCTTGCTGCCCAGCTCTTGCCCCGCTACTAATGTATCCAAAACCTGCTTTATCTCCGACCAATCATCCTGTTTACAGCCGCCATTTTTATCGTGCCACAGCCATTGCCAAATTTCCCAGCTAGTCAAAGGATAAGCAAATAAATCAAAATAAACTACTGTTTTTTTAATATTGTCCGACAACATTGATTAAGTTTAAATTTGAAACTAACACTGCTATTATCGCATTTTTAACCTCTCAGGTCTACACCCGGTGTTGAAAACAAAAAAACGGCTAATATTAGCCGTCATACTAACCTTGAAGGTCTAGACCTTCAAGGTTAAGCTTAAGCTTTCAACAAAGCCCGCAGATACTTACCAGTATAACTACGTTTTTCTTTAGCAACATCTTGCGGGGTTCCAGCTGCCACTACTTCTCCACCAGCATCACCGCCCTCTGGCCCAAGATCAATCAACCAATCGGCTGATTTTATAATATCCATATTATGCTCAATCACCAATACAGAATTACCTTTATCTACCAAACGATGTAAAACAATTAATAATCTTTTCACATCATCAAAGTGAAGACCGGTGGTCGGCTCATCCAAAATATACAAAGTCTTCCCGGTAGCACGACGAGATAACTCTGTCGCCAGCTTAACACGTTGCGCCTCACCGCCCGACAAAGTGGTAGCTGACTGACCCAACTTGATATAACCCAAACCCACGTCATGTAAAGTACTAAGCTTCTGATGAATATTGGGAATATTGCTAAAAAAAGCCATCGCTTCATCTACGCTCATTGCCAAAACATCAGCAATGTTTTTATTTTTATAATGAATCTCCAAAGTCTGCGGACTAAAACGCTTACCATGACACTCTTCACATTCCACATAAACATCTGGTAAAAAATTCATCTCAATTTTCACCATACCATCACCTTGGCAAGCTTCACAACGACCACCTTTGACATTGAAAGAGAAACGACCGGCTTTATAACCACGAATCTTGGCTTCTGGTAACTGAGTAAATAGATCACGGATATAAGTAAAGACGCCGGTATAAGTAGCCGGATTAGAACGTGGCGTCCGACCAATCGGCGACTGATCAATAGCAATTACCTTATCCAAACTCTCCAAACCTTCTATCCGTTTATGCGCACCAGGCAAATCCTTAGCACGGTGAAAATGATGAGACAATGCTTTAGCCAAAATTTCTTGCATTAAAGTGGACTTACCAGAACCAGACACACCAGTAATACAAACCAGTTTACCTAGTGGGATGGTAACATCAATATTTTTTAAATTAAACTCCGTAGCACCAATTATCTTTATGGCCTTACCACTGCCTTTACGATACTTCTTTGGTGGTTCAATTTGTAGCTTACCAGACAGATATTGACCGGTTAAAGAATTCTTATTTTGCTTTACTTGCGCCGGCGTGCCAGCCGCTACCAATTCACCGCCTAAATGACCGGCGCCAGGCCCAATATCAATAATATAATCAGCCGACAACATAGTTTCTTCGTCATGTTCTACGACCAAAACGCTGTTTCCCAAATCTCTCAACTCTTGCAAGGTCTCGATCAACTTCTGATTATCCCTCGCATGCAAACCAATAGATGGCTCATCTAAAATATAAATAACTCCTACTAGAGAAGAGCCAATCTGCGTAGCCAAACGAATCCGCTGCGCTTCACCACCAGATAAAGTAGAAGCATTGCGATCCAAAGTAAGATAATTTAAACCCACATTCTGTAAAAATTGCAAACGTGTCCTAATCTCTTTTAAAATTTGTCGGGCAATCGTTTGCTCCCTCTCAGTTAACTGCATAGCAGAACTACTTTTAACATTGCCTAATTCATTAAAAAAATTAACTGCTTGACTTATTGTTTTGCGCGTTACTTCTATAATATTCAAACCCGCCACAGTCACGCTCAGAGACTCTGGTCGCAAACGCTTGCCCTCGCAAACGGGACAAGGGTATACGCGCATATATTTTTCTATTTCACTACGAATATAATCTGAATCTGTCTCACGATAGCGCCGTTCCAAATTTGGAATTACTCCCTCAAAAGTAGTCTGCCAACCACCGGCCAACCGCTCGCCATTAGCCGGAACACTGTATTTTTTATCACCCGTGCCATATAAAACTATCTCTAGCTGTTTCTTGGTCAACTTGTTAACCGGCGTATTTACAGAAAACTTATGTGCTTTAGTAGCGGCTTCCAATATTTTAAAATACCAAGTCTGATTGGCCGTGGTGCGTGACCAAGGACGGATAGCGCCTTGCGCCAAAGTCAAACGCTTATTGGGTATAATCAATTCCGGATCCACTTCCAGCTTTGTTCCCAAACCGGTACAAGCGCTACATGCACCATGCGGGCTATTGAAAGAAAAATTACGTGGTTCAATCGGTGGTAAATTTACATTACATTTGGGGCATGCAAAATGCTGAGAAAAAACCACATCCTCTTCTTGGTCAGAATCATGCACTATTAATAATCCATCACCCAAATCCAAAGCTTTCTCTACTGAATCTGCCAAGCGATCACGCTGTTTTGCTTCCACATTAATACGATCAACTACCATTTCAATATTGTGCTTTTTATTCTTTTCTAAATTTAACTCGGCCGCTTCCGCCGTAGTTTGCATAATGCCATCAATACGCATACGGGCATAACCGGCTCGCTCCACTTCTTGTACTACATTGCGGTGTTCACCTTTTTGATCCCGTATTATTGGCGCTAATAATAAAATAGCCGTGCCTGAAGGTAATTTATTAATTTGTTCTAAAATCTGAGGAATAGTCTGTTGCTGCACCGGATCGCCACAAGACGGGCAATGCGGCTTACCAATACGTGCATATAATAGACGGAGGTAATCATAAACTTCCGTGACCGTACCAACAGTAGAACGAGGATTATGAGAAGCCGTGCGCTGATCAATAGAAATGGCTGGTGATAAACCTTCTATCTGATCAACATCGGGTTTATCCATCAAACCTAAAAACTGCCTAGCATAAGCAGACAGTGATTCTACATAACGACGTTGGCCTTCAGCATAAATAGTATCAAAAGCCAAAGAAGACTTTCCTGATCCTGACAAACCGGTAATCACAACTAGTTTATCGCGAGGAATTTCTACGTCAATATTTTTTAAGTTGTGCACCCGAGCACCACGCACCACAATATGATTGGCAGACAAAGCTTTGGGCTTTATAGTTTTATTTTTTGTAGATTTGCTAGGCATAAAAACCTAAAATATATAAATCAGCGTATAGCATACTACCAAAATCATGCTGTGTCAAGAGATCAACCTTTTAGTCTTTCCATAGTGAAATCAAAATAAAAAGGGCAACATTAATGTTGCCCTTTTTTCCCAATTTTGAATAAATTGCATTGTCAGGTCATGATGAACCCTCCTTTTCATGCCGGGATAAATGGTTGTGATGTCAAAATCACGCCGTGGATTTCTCTGCGCGACGTGCTTTGACTTCCTCACGGGTGAGGAAAAAGCTCGGACGAGGTGGAATCTGCTCCGTTGCCGCAGCTTTTGCCAGCGCGTAAGCATCCAGGGCAGCCGCAGTATACTGGCTTTTGCCAGCTGCCTTGAGTCCATAATTCCTCAACCAATTCTCCCGACTCCCCTCGGGAATCATGGATCCAAACTGCTCTGTCCAGGGCATCACCTCATCAGCTTTCAGGCAATTGCCATCCAGCCGTAAAGTGACTATCCGGAAGCTGCCTGTTTCACAACAGGCCTGGACAATAGCCGCCTTCTCATAAGAGAAAATGGCAAAATTGCCATTCGCATGCAAAGGCTGTAACTTGCGGCCATGCAAGTCACAGACATTCTGTGCATAATGAAAACCATTCCGCCCAGCCGTCCAAGTCTTGGACAAAAGCTTAATCCTCAACTTTCCATTAAGCTCAACACTCAATGGATTTGAGATGTCACCATTCTCGGCAACATCCATGATAATCTGGGTAAAATTTCTTTTACCCTTATTAACAATCTTGACCATCTTGTGGTTGACAATCTCGGGAATGACCCGATCAATTATCAATACCACCTGACAAATCCATAAGTTCATGATGAACTCCTTTTTTTATTAATTAGTTGTCTGCCAACAAGAGAGTTAAAAGCTGAGTGGTCAGCTATAATAGCCAACTTCAGCTCAATGATAAATTGATAGGAATGATCCAGAATCAAACATAAAAAATGTAAGCCGGATTACTCTTATCAGAATTATCGCCGTCAGGGACAGGTGCAAACCAGTCTAAAAGACAATTAACTCTCTCCTGGGCAGACAGCTAAATTTTCAAGGTAATAAAGTACTATACATCATATTCACTAATTTGTCAAGGTTAAAAACCATAAATTACCTAATATTAGCTATTTAATACAATTTCAACATCTCAACCTTCAAGGTTAAGAACTAAAAAAAGAGAGGTTGCTTTGCAACCCCTCAATTGGTGTATTTTTTTAATTGGTGTATTTTTTCACCAAATTTACTGTTTCCCGAATAGTTGGATTCTCAAGCTCCAACTGATCTTGATCATCGGGATGCAGTTCTATCGCAAAGACCTCCTCAACCTCTGCGGCAAACTCTACCACATCCAATGAATCCAAAGGTAAGTCCTTGATCAAATTAACCTGCAATGTCACCTTGTCTGGGTCAATGTTAAACTGTTTCTCCAGAATACCTTTAATGGTTCCAAGAATTTGATCGTCGGTCAAAACCGCAACTTCTCGTTCCATTTATACCCTCCTTCAATTATTTGTATAATTTATCCCGTAAAATGTATCAATAAAACTTTAAGGATATCTTTTCTTTAGTTTCCGACGTTGTCTACGAGACATACCGTCATTGCCGACAACCGGTCGAGGCCCAATCAAACAGGCTAGCCGATAAATAAAATTTTTCACTTTACTACGACTGGCGCCTGAACGTGATGCTTGTTTGCGCCGAAAAGCATCTAGCCATAGGACGCCGATTAAAAACAGAAACAATCCTGTCACAACAATAATCAATTCCATATTTCCTCCTAAAAGGTTAAATGCCAACCATGCTATGCACAGTCAACATGTTTTCAACCGTTGGATATACCAACAAATGTTCTGGTGCCGCATAATACGGCCTCATACGGGTTGGTCCGTGTTGCCAAGCTAATAAACCTGCCGTAATCATGGTCAGGAAATCAGTTTGTTCCACTAACTCATCAAAGACATGCTGACGTAAATAATTGCCGATAGCAATCCTATCAACAACATTTTCCTGCTTCAGCCTATGCCACGGTACCAAGGACTGACTAAATAAATTTCCATCCTGATCAATCCACACGCGCCGCAAACAAAACGATGTATCATTTACCTCAACTACAGCGGCCGGATGATTAGCCGGAAAATGAAACAATACCCGATAAATTTCTGCTGGATTATTGCGTTGGGGAATAATCACCGGGCGTAGACTTTCGCCATTAGCGGCGGCGATCAAACGGGTTTTATTTTCAATAATCGCTCTTTCTTCCAGCTGCAATCCATAAGATAAAGTTTTGTTAGCAAATGTCATTTTCAACCACCGCTGCTGCTCAATATTGAGCCTGATCTTGCGTCCACCTTTGTTGTTTTGACAAAAATCCACATTCAATCGCGTCTGATGCAATTGATGATGAACTGAAAAAGCAAATGGCGCTCCAGCAAAATGATGTTCTCCCTTCACTATTAACTGGGGTTTAACCCAGGAAAAAAATCTGCTTGACTTATCTTGACGCATAAACCACCTCGCTTCTTATCTGTTTATTATATTATTAATGATCTGGACTTCTCATCATCTAACCATATTTTATAGTTTATGTCAAATGCGCACAATATTGCCTAAGAACTAAGCTTGCCATATACTTATAATTATTATGGATAAAATAAAGAAAATTTTACAACAACTACCTGCCAAACCTGGCGTTTACAGGTTTTTTTCTGATCAAAATAAATTATTATATATAGGTAAGGCAAAAAATTTACGCCAACGGGTGCGTTCTTATTTCCAAAATAGCAGCGAGCTTACACCAGCTAAGCAGCAAATGATAAAACAAGTTAAACGTATAACTTATACTATTGTCACTAATGAAACCGAGGCTCTTCTACTAGAACGCACGCAAATTCGTAAACACCAGCCACCTTATAATATTGATCTGAAAGATGATAAACGCTTTGTTTATATTTTACTCGATCTAAAAACTGATGAACCAATGATTGCAGTCACTCGTCAGTTCCAACCAGATAAAAACCGCCATTATTTTGGTCCCTATACTTCCGCCGGTGCGGCTCGTCATATCGTACGGCTAGTTGAAAAAATCTGGCTGAAAAAAATAGGTGATTATAAGCTGATTGATTTCTCCCCCGCCCAATACAAAACAATCGGTCAAAATATAAAAAACTTTCTGCAAGGCAAAACCAGTGCTGTAACAAAAGAATTAAGCATCCGTATGAAAAAAAGCGCGGCTGCTCATAATTATGAATTAGCCGCTCATTATCGTGATCAATTGCAAGCCATAGAACATTTACATATAAAACAAAATATAATAACTCGCCAAACCCGAGCAGAAGATATTTTTTCTCTTTATGAACAAGAAGATAAAATATATGTCAATCTTTTTAAATTGCGCCAAGGCAAACTATGGGAGCAACAACTATTCAATTTCAATAGGCGGCCCGCACTAAGCAGCGACGACATGCTCACTCAATTCATCCAGAGTTATTATGAAAAAAGCAGTGACCGCCCAGCTATAATCATTTGCCAATATCCTTTAAAAGGAGAATTTATTGCTCCCATTCTGGTTCCACAACGCGGCGCCAGACAACGACTGATTCAGCTGGGCATAAATAATGCGGCTGATCTGGCGCGCAAAAATAAAGCTCCCTGGGCTAAACAAACAGATAATCGCGTACCAGCCCTAGACCAACTACAAAAAGCCTTACAATTAAACAATACTCCTCAACGTATAGAAACATATGACATTTCCAATATCCAAGGCCGCTTTGCGGTTGGCAGTATGATAGTCTTTATAGATGGTAAGGCGGCGCCACACCATTACAAACGTTTTCGCATCAAAACTATAAGCAGTAGCGATGATCCACGCATGATGCAAGAAATGCTGGCGCGACGCTGGCAACATCAAGACTGGCCCCAACCAGATCTCATAGTATTAGATGGCGGGCCGACACAGTGGAGCGCAATACAAAAATTACCGATCAGCAAAAAATACAAAATAGTTGCTTTAGCTAAGCGAGAAGAAAAAATTTATATAAATAGCAAAACAATTATTAAACTGCCTTTCAATACACCGGCCTTTTTTCTTATGCAGCGCATGCGTGATGAAGCACACCGTTTTGCTATCAACTATTATCGCCAAACTCACAGGAGCACATCTCTCGCCTCTCGCTTAGATAATATAAAAGGAATTGGCCCTATCACTAAAAAACGCCTTAAACAAAATTATTCTTCCTGGCAAGAAATAAATCAAGCCAAAAAAGAAGATTTAATCAAATTGATAGGCTCTGCCAAAGCCCACTTGATTATTGACTCTTGCAAATAATCTCTGACATTGTAATAAAGCGAAGTAAGTCGGGTTGACACCTTGCTTGTTATATGCTAATCTGTTATCATTCTATTGAAAAAACTATGGAAAAAATCATTCAAATCATCCAAGCTATTGTTGCTGTACTACTAATAGTAACAATTATTATGCAAAACAAAGGAGCGGGCCTAGGCTCTGCTTTTGGTGGTGAAAGCACAGTTTATCGGACAAAAAGAGGTGCGGAAAAGACCATCTACTACACTACTATAATCTTAGCTATACTTTTCTTAGGACTTACCTTAGCTGATCTTTTTATCAACTAAGGCCTTCGCTTATATATGCTTCATAAGCAATAATCTATTTTTTGTGTCAAACAAAAAACTAGCCAATCTTGCCAAAACATTGGTCAACAAAACACGTGCCACCGTGTCTCAATGGAACAAAAATCAATCAGAAGAAGTCGTTTTTGCTGATTTAGATAGAAAATCCATATCTAACTTACACAATAATCGTTGGCCTACTTGGCAACAACTAAAACATCTCATCAAAATATTAAACCCCTGGGAAAGAAATCTTTTCCGCGGAGCAGTGATTGTAATTGTTATAGCAATAGTTGGTTTGCTAGGCCAATTTTATTGGCAACACAGCAAAATAGTGCCACGGGCCGGCGGTGATTATATTGAAGGTTTGATCGGCGCTCCAAACTTTATCAATCCTATTCTCGCCCAATACAATGATGTAGATCGTGATCTAAGTAAACTACTATTTAATGGCTTGCTAAAATATGACCAACAAGGCAGTTTACAACTTGAATTAGCGGAAAGTCTACAAGTTAGCCCTGATCAAAAAGAATATAATTTCACTCTCAAAAAAAATATTTTCTGGCACGACGGACAACCGCTAACCGCTGATGACATAATCTTTACCATAGCTAGTATCCAAGATCCCCAATGGCAAAGCCCCCTACGTCTATCATTAGCCAATGTACAAGTAGAAAAAATAGATGACCATACTATAAAATTTTTACTGCAAGAGCCCTCAGCGAACTTTCTAAGCAGCTTGACTGTGGGCATTTTACCAGAACACTTATGGTTATCAGTGCCCAGCGCCAATATTACTTTAGTAGAACTAAACAAAAAACCAATCGGTACCGGACCCTTCCTATTTAGTTCTTTAACCAAAGATAAAAATGGCAATATTAGAACCATAGTATTGGTGCGCAATAACAACTACTTTGACTCCTTACCTTATCTCAATCAAATCACTTTCAAATTTTATGGCGATTATAATACTGGAACACAAGCGCTCAAAAACAATAATGTAGAAGGATTGAGTCTTTTACCAAAAGAATACCGCTCAGAACTAGACAAAAACACAGACTTAATTTTTCACCAACTGAGCCTACCCCAATATACAGCTATTTTTTTTAATACTACTAAAAATAACTTACTTAAAGACAAAGCCCTACGTCAAGGACTGGCCCATGCCATTAATAAACAAAAAATTCTCTCTGATTCACTCAATAGCGAAGGGCAAATCATTAATGGACCTATATTGCCAGGCTATACCGGCTATACCGACAAATTGACCACATATAATTATGATCCTGATCAAGCCAGCGCCTTGCTAGACAAAACCGGCTGGCTAAAGACAACCAATACCCAATATCGCCAAAAAAATGATACTGAACTAACATTTACCATTACCACTGTTGAAAACCCAGAATATGAGAAAGCGGCTAATATCATAAAGGATGGTTGGGAAGCTATAGGTGTAAAAACTAATATCAAAATAGTTTCCAAAGATAAAATTAGAAGCGATGTTATTGAACCTCGTGATTATGAAGCTTTATTATTCGGTCAATTAATAAAATCTGATCCTTATCCTTTCTGGCATTCCTCCCAAAATATAAGCCCCGGAGTAAACTTAAGCATATGGGGACATCGCGGCGTTGATGATTTGCTAGAGCAGGCGCGTAGTACCGCTAATGAGCAAATCCGCACAGAGAAACTCATAGAGTTTCAAACTATATTAACGGATAATGCCCCAGCTATATTTTTATACAATCCTGTCTATCTATATCCAGTTAGCGATAAAATAAAAGGCATAGATACGGCCAATATTATTTCCCCAGCAGATCGTTTTAATAATATTACCAAGTGGTATATAAAAACCAAGAGACAGTTTAGCTGGTAAATAACTCCAATCATACAATAAAGTCGCTGACTTTTTTAGCAAAGCCAGAGTGGTGAAACTGGTAGACACGCACGGTTCAGGGCCGTGTGGCCGCAAGGCTGTGCGGGTTCGACTCCCGCCTCTGGCACCAAACTATATTATAAGCTACCACTCCAAGAAGCCAACCAGTATATTTATACTTTCTTTACTAAAGAAAAATAATTGAACAAACCGGCCTATAAATCTGATCACCCTACTCAGATCAGGTGTCGTCATTTGTTCATAAATTAATTAATCATTAACTAAATTAATCTAAATGATGACAGAAAGAAAAAATCGTCCCCATCCTAAAAGACGAGGTCAAACCTATGCCACGTCTCAGCCGACACACCGACCGGGAGCTATTGGCGCCAATAAACTACGCGTGATAGTCCTGGGCGGTAATGAAGAGGTCGGACGCAATATGACTGTATTAGAATATGGTCAAGACATAATAATTGTTGACATGGGATTGCAGTTTCCCGAAGAGGATATGCCAGGTATTGATTATATCATTCCCAATACCGACTACCTGAAAGGAAAAGAAAAAAATATTCGTGGCGTAATTATTACCCATGCTCACTATGACCATATTGGTGGTATACCTCACTTGATGAGTAAGCTGGGCAATCCTCCGATATTTAGCTCCGACCTATCACTCAAGATAATTGAAAAACGCCAACAAGACTTTACTGGCGCTCCACCACTAAACTCTAAATCAGTTAACACCGATGACAAGTTAAAGCTCGGTATTTTTGAAATAGAATTTTTTGGTGTCTCTCATAACATACCCACTTCAATGGGGGTGGTTGTTCATACACCATTAGGTATAATTGTTCACACCGGTGACTTCAAAATAGATCTAGATGCTAGTGGTGATACTCCAGTAGAAATAAATAAAATTGCCAAACTAGCAGATAAAAAAGTATTGGCCTTGATGTCAGATTCCACCAACGCACCACATAGCGGCCACCAACTGTCAGAAAATGAAATTCAGCGGAATCTAGATGATATCATTCGCAATGCTACTGGACGCTTGATCATCGGTACTTTTGCTTCATTATTGGGGCGTGTCCAACAAATTATTTGGGCAGCCGAACGTTTTAATAAAAAAATACTGATCCAGGGTTTTAGTATGAAATCCAATGTAGAAATTGCTAAAGAATTAGGCTATCTACAAACTAAAAAAGGAACATTGATTTCAGAAAAACAACTAAAAGACTATCGTGATGACCAAATCGTAGTTCTCTGCACCGGCGCCCAAGGAGAAGACAATGCGGTATTGATGCGTATTGCCAATCGTGAACACCGCACCATTCGCATTGCCAAAGGAGATACTTTTGTCTTTTCCTCATCTGTAATTCCTGGCAATGAACGTTCTGTGCAAAGACTAAAAGACTCTCTTTATCGCCAAGGAGCAAATGTTATCCACTATCAAATGATGGACATTCACGCTGGTGGCCACGCCCGTAAAGAAGACTTGAAACTATTACTCAATCTAATCCGCCCCCAATACTTCATACCGATTGAAGGTAATCATTCTTTCCTGCATATGCACGCTCAATATGCTCGCGAAACCGGCATCAATGATAAAAACATCTTTATAGCTGACAATGGACAGGTTATGGAATTCACTAAATTGGGAGGTAAGTTAACCAATCAACACGTACCTTCTGACTATGTTTTCGTTGATGGCTTAGGCGTCGGCGATATTTCCAATGTAGTCTTGCGCGATCGCCAAGTGATGTCTGAGGACGGCATGTTGGTAGTGATTGCCACCATTAATGCCAAGACAGGCGACTTGAACCAATCTCCCGATATTATTTCTCGTGGCTTTATCTACATGAAAGAAAATAAAAAACTGGTAGAACAAACTCGCTCAAAACTTAAAACTATTCTCAAAGACAATAATCCTAAGCAAATGGCCAATGACATGTACCTAAAAGATAAAATCCGCAATGAAATTGGACAGTTCCTCTACCAAAAAACCAAACGCCGGCCAATGATATTACCGGTGATAATTGAAGTTTAATCTCACCAAACAATAGGCGACAAGATACAAAACGTTAAACAACAAATTTGTATTTTGTTCGCTTATTGTTGATATCTTTAATGGCTATTTTATGCTAAAATAAAAACATGACGAAAACTAAAAATACAACTTTATTTTCTGGCATACAGCCGACTGGCGAAATACACATCGGCAACTACTTAGGGGCGCTCAAAAACTGGGTAGCCTTGCAAGATAAATACCAAGCCATCTATTGCATCGTAGACTTGCATGCTTTGACCATAGCACAAGATCCTAAAGAGTTTCGCAATAAAATACGTCAGACAGCTATTGATTTACTGGCAATTGGTTTGGATCCAAAATGCGCGATTTTCTTCGTTCAATCACAAGTACCGGCTCACACTGAGCTTGCTTGGTTATTTAATACGCTCATACCGGTCAGTGAGTTAGAGCGTATGACACAATATAAAGACAAAGCCAGACAAAACAAGCAGAATATTAATGCCGGCTTACTTACCTACCCTGCGCTGATGGCAGCTGACATCTTACTTTACGAAGCTGCCGTAGTGCCGGTAGGCGATGACCAATTACAACATATAGAGCTGACCAATGTTATTGCTCGCAAGTTTAATAATCAACTAGGCAAAACATTTGCACCCGTTAAACCCTTATTAACTTCCGGAGCGCGCATTATGTCTCTGACTGAGCCAGATAAAAAAATGAGTAAATCACGGGGTTCTAAAAACTATATCGCTTTACGCGACAAGCCGGAAATTATTAAACAAAAAATTAGTCGGGCTGTTACCGATACCGGTCCAATAATAGCGGGAAAAAAATCTCTGGGCGTACACAACTTGTTTGAACTACTAGGATTATTTGCCAATGCCACGGCGGTTAATAAATACGAAAAACAATACCAACAAGGCACTATCAAATATGCAGAGCTAAAAAATGATCTGGCAGAGGCTATTATAAAAAACCTAGAACCGATACAGAAAAAAATTGCTTACTGGGAGAAAAATAAAAGTAAAGTAGATAAAATTTTGGAACGCGGAGCAAAGCAAGCCAATAAGATAGCACAGGACAATATGGTTAAATTTAAGAAAAAGTTTGGTTTATTATAATTTTTCTTATCAAAAACACCGCCTCTGCTGGCGGCGTTTTTTATTTACATCAATAGCCTTAAGCGCTAATCAAATCACTCAATAATTTAGTCTGCTTCTTAAGGATAGCGGCTGTTTTGGCCTCCACATTCAATCTTAACTTTGGCTCTGTATTGCTGGCACGAATATTAGCCCACCAGTCTGGATAAACTATACTCAAACCATCAAGATCGCTTTGCTGAGAATCGAAAAAATACTTAGCCAATTCGTTTAATTTTGTTGCGCTATCTACAACAGTAAAATTAATCTCACCAGAATGATAATATTTGCGCAGGGGTTGGATAAATTTAGCGACTGTTTTACCACTGAGAGTTAATTCTTGCCAAAAATCCATAATCACATCCATAGGCCGCTCAAAAAAACCAAAGGGGCGACGATAAAAAAAATGACCAGAAGATTCACCGGCAAAAGCCGCGTCGGCCGCAATTGCCTCTGCCTTAATCAAAGAATGTCCGACTTTTGTTAATAATGGTTTACCACCATACTGCCTAATCATATCCAAGGTAATTCGTCCGGGGCGAATATCATAACCAATCACTGCTCCTGGCTCACGCGCTAAAACAGCTTTAGCCAAAATTCCCCGTACAATAGCAGGATCAATCAACTCTCCTTTATTGTCAATAAAAAATATCCGGTCACCATCACCATCCGTGGCAATACCTAAATCAGCTTTCTCTGCTACCACTGCCCGTCGTAAATCTGCCGTATTTTCTGGCTGAAAAGGATCCGCCTGATGGACTGGAAAAGTACCATCAAAAGCAAAATTCATTTTCACCAAAGTAACGGGCAAATGAGTTAATAAAGCTTGTAAATACTGAGCCCCCATGCCATTAGCTGTATCGGCAATAATTTTCAACGGTCTTAGACTGTGAATGTCATAACGACTAATAACTTCTGCTACTTCATCTTGCAAAACCGGGGGCAATTCTTTTATCTCTCCGCCAGCTCTTTTCTCCGGAAAATCTACATCCTCCATCAACCTTTCTAACTCAGCCAAACCAGTGTCATAACCAATAGGGCTAGCTTTGGGGCCAACAAATTTTATACCATTATATTCTTTAGGATTATGCGAAGCGGAGACTTGCAAGCCGCCAGCATGTTTATATTTGGCCACCGACCAATAAAAACTGGGCGTGCTCAACAAGCCACCATCATAAACAATAATACCTGCTTCTACTAATCCTTGAATTAAATTCTCCGCCAAGGCCGGTGATGATACACGCATATCTCGTCCAACAACCAAATCAATCGGCTCTTTATCTGAGCTATTGTCATAAAGCCAAGCACCATAAATTCTACCCAAACGATAACACCAATCCTCATTTATTTCTGTTGGATAAACACCTCGCACATCATAAGCTTTAAAAATACCGGCCATAAATTAATTTATTTTACGTTTTCTAAACCACTGCCAAATACTGCCCCATACCAACCAGATTGATAAACTGCTAAACAATCCTCCCAGCCAAGGTAAATTGACTAATATAATATACAACACAAGCCCCAAAGCATATATCCAAGGCCATTCCCATTTTACTTTCCACCGCCTCACTACCAGCTTGCCCAGCCACCAAGCCGCTACCAAGCGACTCAAATATAATAAGGCCAAATAAGCTCCCAATAACAATAATGCCAATGGCGCGCCAATAATAGATAATAAAAGTAAAGCTATAGCGATGGGTATGACAAAAAAGAATAAAGCACCTCGTAATAAAGTGGGCCACCAATTACCTTCTGCCCGCGACCAAAGCTTAGCCGACCAATGTCGGCTCGGCCAAAATAATAACAAACCAACTAAAAACCACGACAACCATTGCCACAGACGGCGCCACCACCACTGTGCGCTAGATAAAGATTGCCACTCAACCGACCTTAACTTCTGATAGGTGCCACCGCCGATCTGAGCACCATCTGCTACCTGCGCTGATTGATTAGAAATATAATTTAAATTGCCTTTCACCTTAGCAGTGTCCGATAACTGTAATTGTGCTACACGCAAATTAGTGTGAGTAACACTCCCAGTCAAAAATAACCGATCGGCCCAACCATCCAAGTTGCCAGCTATCTCCCCGCGCATTTCCACTTGCTGAGCCGCTACTATAACCGTTGCACCAACAGTAGTTTTATCATTGACAAATATTTGCCCCCCAGCTAGCGTAGCTGCTCTTTTGATATCAGCATTCACACTAGCTGTTTGCGCTAAAATCCTGACATTACCATTTATTATGCCACTAATATCAATATCGCTGGCCACGGCTAATAAATCACCTTTAATTTCTCCACTAACAACAATCTTATCCGCTACCACCATAACATCGCCTGCCACTATGCCGGCAATATCCACCTCACCACCAATATGATATAAATTAGCATAATAATTATCATCCGGCGCTAAATAAAAATTACCAGCTGCCCAAGCAGCAATAGGCAAGGAAAATAAAAATACTCCTCCTAAAATTAAACTAAACAGTTTGAATTTGGACATATTTTATATTCAATAATTTTCTTTATTGTAACAAAATTATAGCTTTTTAGCCACTAAAACCAAGTTTTCTCCCCGTTGCCAATCTGACTTTTTGTCCTGCTTAAAATAATCCAACAACTCTATACTAAAAGACATTTTTTCTATATAGCCAGACAATTCGCGCTTAGTAATATAATGATAATAACGCCAAAGAACTTTGCCGCCTGCCCGCCAAGGTACCTGCATATCATTCCATTCCCAGCCTCGTAACCAATTAACAAGATTATTCTTCAACCATTGTCGCCAATACCGTCGCGACCCTAAATTCCAACTAGTCAATAATAAATATCCACCGGAGGTTAATTGCTCTTCCCAACGTCTTAAATATTCATAGCGCAAATGTCTGCTAGGCAGGTGCTGCCATGAGGCTAAAGCCACGATAATATCAAACTGGTTAGGAATATTTTTCTCCTCAGCGCACCAATGAGCGTTGGGATATTGTGCTTGAGCTTTTTCCAGCAATGGCTTACAATTATCAAACCCCCAATAATCCACTTGCTTATCGGCAATCGCTTGATAAAAACGCCCGTGTCCACAACCCCAATCTAAAACACGCTGACCGGGTTTTATCCATTGCGCTAAATAAGTCATAATGCGCCAAGGATAAGGACGGCTAATAACAAAATCATCCGCCATATCAACATAGCTATCTTGCACGTCTTTTAATATTTTTTGAACTTGAAATGACTTCATCAAAGGTTATCCAACAACTTATTATTGATATTATTGCAAGCCAACCGCAAAACCTGGCTGACTTTATGCGCGCCAAAAAAAAATTCAGCAAAAACATTAAACTAGCACCACCCTCTAATGCTACTTTACTTTCTCACTACCGTCAATTAGTAAAACAGAAAAAAATAAAGGCCTCTCCTAATCTAGAAAAATGGCTAATAAAAAGACCAACACGCACCCTTTCCGGTGTTAGCGTTATCACGGTACTAACCAAACCATGGCCCTGTCCCGGTCAATGCGTCTATTGCCCCAGCGAACCAGATATGCCAAAAAGTTATCTTTCCAATGAACCGGCGGCGCAAAGAGCAGTGCGCAATTTATTTGACCCCTATCGCCAAGTACAAGCCCGCATCCAAGCCCTTGAGAACAATGGTCACCAAGTTGATAAAATAGAAATATTAATCCTGGGAGGAACTTGGTCGGCATATCCCGCGCGTTATCAAACTTGGTTTGTCGGTCGTCTGTTTCAAGCGGCCAATAATTATAATAAAACAAAACGACCCTACAAAGGTTTAGCTGCTGAACAAAAAATCAATGAAACTACGCGCTATCGCATCATCGGCCTGACCATGGAAACTCGTCCTGATCATATTGATAGAAAAGAAATAAAACGCTTACGCGAGCTAGGATGTACTCGTGTACAACTAGGAGTCCAACATACAGATGATAAAATCTTAAGCTATATCCAAAGAGGCGATAGCCTAGCTAATGCTATTCAAGCTACCCGTTTACTAAAAGAAGCCGGCCTAAAAGTTGATCATCACTATATGCCGGACTTGCCAGGTAGCACGCCTGCCAAAGATTTAGCAATGTTTAAATATGTTTATAATAGTGGCCAACTATCTCCCGACCAAATAAAAATATATCCCTGCGTAGTTAATCCGCACGCTCAACTATATGGCTGGTGGAAACAAGGCAAATACAAACCCTATAGCGTAAAACAATTAGCCGATTTATTAATCAAAGTAAAATTACTGACACCACCCTGGATACGAATTAATCGTCTAGTCAGGGATATTCCCAAAACTAGCATTAGTGCCGGTAATAGTATCACTAATTTACGTCAACTCTTGCAAGACAGATTAAAAACCGAGGGTAAAGAATGTCAATGTATTCGTTGTCGCGAGGCACGAGGTAGAAAAAGCAATATTAATAAAGCAAAATTAAATATTAACAAATATTCTGCTTCCCAAGGTAAAGAATATTTCATCAGTTATACATCACCTGATAAAAAAATCATCTATGGTTTTGTGCGCCTACGATTTAACACGCCAGCTGCCAATATTGTCTTTTCTGTTTTAAAAAAAGCCGCCCTTATAAGAGAGCTGCACGTTTACGGCCAAATGCAACCAGTGTATGATGAAACTATGGATGATGCTGTCAGCCGCCCTCACGTTCAACATCGTGGCTTGGGAAGAAAATTAATGAACGTCGCTGAAGATATTGCTCGTCAGCATGGTTATGAAACAATGGCAGTTATCGCTGGTATTGGCGTCAGAGAATATTATCGCAAAATAGGCTATCAGCTAAAAGATACCTATATGCTAAAAACAATAAAAAAATAGTCCGCCCTGCCTTTGGCTCAAGCGGACTAACTTATTGATTTACTTCGTGTTTTATCCCGAATCTAATAATTGTCTCAATTCCGACCAACCTTGAGTAAGGGTTTTACAATGAAACCCCGCTCCCTGTGATGGTTGTAACTCATGTGTTTGAAAATTCCGTTGACTGACCAGCCAGATTAAATCCGGATTGACCAACCTAGACAATTCTACCGCCCAATTAACTCCTGTAGGCCATTGGCCTTGGTCGGGGTTGATGAGCACAGCTTGAAACTGAGCAGGATCCTCTGCTAACCATTTTCGCACCGAATCAATATTATTACTATAAAGCGGTTGAAAAGGTGGTCGCGGCAAATTGGCTAATATCCGATCAACCCAGTAACGATTACACGGAAGATAATCGGATAAAATCAACACTCGCATCACTTTCATTATATTCCCTCCTGTATTTTATATAAAAAAGCACTCTCAATTTATCACCCCTATCTATATTAGTCAATAAGAAAAGCCACCTCGTTGGAGATGGCTTTTTTACTGTTTGATTACGCTGGTTCAGCCAAGGCGACCAGCAGATCTTCAATTTCTATTATCTTCTGCGGAGTCTGCCAATGCAGAAAACCGTGTTCAGATAACCGCTGGACATCTGCCTCGCCCTGCGATTCAACTATTATCACAGCATGTGGCTGGCGCTTTTTGGCCAACACCGCCAAATCAAATCCGTGAACAGCGATACCCGCTGAATTACGAATGATTATGGCGTCCACTGCCTGGCTTTGAACCGTGGGCAATACATTTTTTTCATGCACTACCGGAACAGGTTCATAACCCAACTCAGCTATTAACTGAGTATAGATCTGGAGAGATTTTTCATCTCCCACAAATATCAAAACTTTCTTCATGCTGTCCTCCTTATAATGAACGTTCACTACAGGCTAACATATTTATATACATATGTCAACCCCAAAAAATAATTAAGATTTGGCATAGAATTGAAGTATATAAATACACCTTGACTAATCGTGAAATAAAGGTAAACTAGCTAATAGATTTATGCTATAAATAAAGGAATGATTTATCTTGCTCTAGAATTCAATTAATAATATACGCACTCGCCAGCCTTAACACGAGGTCTATTTTGCTATAGACTATATACAGTTAAGGTTTTTTATTTTCATCTTAAATTAAAAAATATGAACAAGAGCTTAAAAAATAGCGATCCGCAAATTTACCAATTTATAAATCAAGAAACCAACCGTCAACGCCGGGGGTTGGAAATGATAGCCTCAGAAAACTTTGTTTCCCCAGCGGTACTAGAAGCCATGGGAACGCCTCTGACCAATAAATATGCCGAGGGTTATCCAGGCAAACGCTATTATGGTGGTAATGAATTTATTGACCAAATAGAAAAGTTGGCTATTGAACGGGCCTGCCAATTATTTGGCGCCGAGCACGCCAATGTCCAGCCCCATGCCGGTAGTCAAGCTAATATGGAAGCATATTTTGCCATTCTTCAACCGGGCGACACTATTTTAGCCATGGATTTAAGCGCCGGCGGTCATCTCACTCACGGTCATCCGGTAAATTTCTCCGGCAAATTTTATAATGTCATACATTATGGGGTCAGCCGTGACAACGAACAAATTGACTTGGCTGAAATAAAAACACTAGCCAAACAGCATAAACCTAAATTAATCCTCGCCGGCGCCTCTGCCTATCCACGTCTGATTGATTTTGCCGCTTTCCGCACTATCGCTGATGAAATTGAGGCTTATTTTATGGTAGATATGGCTCATATCGCCGGTTTAATAGCCGCCCAACTACATCCAGATCCCATACCACACGCCGATATAGTCACCACTACTACACATAAAACCTTGCGAGGACCACGCGGCGCTATGATTTTAAGTAAACGAGATGATCGCCTTCACCCGCAAGATAAAAAAAATCTAGCCCAGAAAATAGACAGTGCAGTTTTCCCTGGTATGCAAGGTGGTCCCTTAGAACACATAATCGCCGCCAAAGCCGTAGCCTTTCAGGAAGCTTTGCAGCCAAACTTTATCACCTACCAAAAACAAATACTAGCCAATGCCAAAGCTCTAGAAAAAATATTCCAAGCCAATAATATCAATATGGTATCGGGCGGCACTGACAATCATTTGTTACTACTAAACTTAACTAATCTAAATATCTCCGGTAAGGTGGCTGAAACCGCTCTGGATGCTGTCGGCATTTACACCAACAAAAATATGATACCATTTGATAAACGCAAACCAACTGATCCTTCGGGACTACGTTTAGGCACTGCTGCTCTCACCACTCGCGGCTTGCAGGAAAAAGATATCACCGAGCTGGGTGAATGGATTGTCACTATACTTAAAAACAGCCAAGATCAAAAAACCTTGCAAATAATCAAAGACAAAGTGGTAAATATGGCCACTCGCTTCCCGCTTTATCCTGACCAAATTATATGAGTAAAATAATAGATGGAAAAAAGCTAGCCGATACAATCATTGAATCAGTCGGCAATACTATAAAAAAAGAAAACCTGCGCATTGGCTTGGCGGTTTTACTAATTGGCGACAATGCCGCCTCCAAACTTTATGTAAAACTAAAAGGCAGGGCTTGTCATAAGGTCGGTATAGATTTTCACGTTTATCGCTTTCCCGGAGATAGCAGCCAAACAGAAATTATAGAAGCCATCCAGTGGCTCAATCAAGACAATGAAATTCAGGCTATACTAGTACAACTTCCTCTACCCAAACATTTAGACGAAACTGCCATTATTCAAGCCATTGATCCAAAAAAAGACGTAGATGGCTTTCATCCAGACAATATCAAATCTTATTTAGCGGGTGAAAGCGATTTTTTACCTGGACTCACGCGTGGCATCCAGCTACTTTTGGCTGACACCAAGGAAAATCTTGCCACAAAACAAATTTGTATCCTAGCCAATAGCGATGAATTTGCTGAAGGATTGGAGAAATTTTTTCATAACCAAAAGTTGCAAGCCACGCACACTCATTTATCTGAACCAGACTGGCAAACTAAAACAAAAAAGGCCGATGTATTAATAGTAGCCGTTGGTCAACCATGGCTCATTACAGCTGACAATATAAAAAAAGACGTCATTATCATTGACGTAGGTACCAATCGCTTGCCCGGTAAAAAAATAGTAGGCGATGTTGACTATGATGACGTAGTAGATAAGTGTTCTTATATCACTCCGGTGCCCGGCGGTGTAGGCCCCATGACCATTGCTATGCTACTACAAAATTGTGTTTATCTAACACAAAGACTACTAAATAAAAATAGCTAATATTAGCTTTTTTTGGATTACAATCTTATACACTCTTGACAATCTAATATATATATGATATAGTAGATTATTGTTATTTAAAAATATACCTGAAAGGGGTAAAAAATGAAAAAAGTACTTGTTGTTTTTTTAAGCCTCACAGTGCAGGTGAGCTTATCTGCACAAGATAGTCTGACTCAACTGCATACTGCTATCGAGCAGAATAACATGGCTGCGGCAAAATCAATCTTCCGACAAATGGCTACTGACGAGCCGTTTACGGTTGTTGGTTTGGTAACCAACAACGATAATTTCAAAGACTTCGTCTACGATGACGTGATTCCACGTCGTCTAGACGTAAGGTATGTGTTGACAAAAGACACGTACCAAAAGCTGACAGCTGCAGGGGTCATCACTAATGAAGTGATAAAACTCGCTGCTCAAAATCTGTCAGCTGAAGAGTTGTTCTTCGCAGCACCAGTACTACGGTGCTGCACATGGTATGAAGAGACGGCCAAGGTCAAGGCCATCAACAGCATATTTGAACACCCAGCAGTTGTGCTCAAGTATGCGCCTTCCTTATACCAATATACTTGGTATAAGGCGGTTGCTACGGACGCCGTAGCAAATTTGTAAAAAAACTTCAATTTTCAGAGTCTCTCCAAATACGAGAGGCTCTTTTTTTATACAAAAAAACCGCTGAACCAACAGTAGTTATATGAACCTCCATTTTACTACACTTGAATACCCCCCCCCGCAAGATCAAGCTCTACAAAATAATGAGCCTCACCGGTGCAGAAATAACTACAATGATTAACCCGATCATTATTTATAGCTTGATGCTGATTATGCATTATATCCAAAACCCAATCCGAAAAAATCATTGGACAAACGCTAGCTATCAGTCAAATCAATATTATCGGCAAGTGTCTGCTGCTAAACTTTTTTTGTCTTCACTACTACCCTCTACAACAAATAATCCTCAAATACAACTTGCTAATTATAATTCACGTCAATTGGACAAAAAAACATGACTAGTCGGCATACTTCATGGTCACCACCTTATCTGTCCGCAAGTAGTTCATAATAAAATAAAAAACTAATATGCTAATGGAATACAAACTACTTTCTATATTATTTAAAATAATGAAGTCTGAAAAGAAGTAGCTTGCCCCTGAATTTCAACCGAAAAAATTCTTTCAATAGCCAGTTGCTCATCTTTATGAGCGGCATGATTAAAACCAATCAAATGTGTATCAGTTAAATCCTTGGCATCCACTACCAATTGTTGCCTGGCTTGACCGCCCCTACCTAAATAATCTATCTTTATTTGCTTGCCAAACTTCATCGCCTCTGTCAATAATGTTCGCGCGCTTGGTTCTTGGCCCCAGCGCACGGGAATAGGCGTATGCTGACCAGAATTTTCATACCATAAATTGCCATGAGCTTGGCCGTATTCATAAACTTCTTTTGTCACGCGCACGTCATCCAAACAGTATTTAATTAATTTTTCCCATTCTTTATTTTTATAATACCAAATAGCATCCAAACCGCTACCGGACTTTCCTTCACCCAAAGTACTGGTAGCGACTGATTCTAATTTTAATCTATGACCCAAAGCATGAACCACTTCTTCCAAAATATCCAAATGAGGTAATTTACTTAAATTCCAACGGAAATAAGGCTGCAATACGGCAAAATCAAACTTTTTACTATTAAAACCGATGACTAAATCGGCTTTTTTTAACCAATTTTCCAATTCTGAAAATTCACTCTCCTTAAAAGCATGATACTGATCACGCTCATAAGAATAAACTCCAACAACAGATATCTCCAATAAGTGGGCGTTCTGCTGACCGCCCACTTCGTCAAAACTTTTTTTAGTTTCCAAGTCCAAAACAATTTTATCTGACATAAATAATCTCTTTCCTTATTTACTTATTATGGCAGAGGCTGGTCGTCTGGCATTGCGGTATCATCAACCGAATTATCAACCGCTTCATCAGTATTCACATCTGGCTGACTATCATTTATATCACCAGAATCATCTGCCACTACATCATCATTATCATTAACAGTATTAGCATCTTCAATCGCATCAGCCGGTACATTTTCTTCTGTCAACGCGGCATCCTCAGCTCCCGCATCAGCACTAATTAGGCTGGGAGAAGTAATATCATCATGCCACTGCCAACTGTTGAAAATAGCATTATAATATTGCACGGCAGCGTCGCGAATTTGTCCATAACTATTGGCATTAACAACGATCATTTCTTCATTGACAGGAATATACATTGTCACATTCAAATCCCCGGGGTTAGTATCTGTATTATCTTGTATCAAGGCCACTCCTTGCACTTGACCAAAAGTAGCCGGCTGTTGTTCGGCGTTAGTCACCTCTACGTTTTTTTCACTAAGCCACTCCGTAGCTGTTAATAAATCAGGGTTGGCCTGACGTGTGATCTCCACCTTAATTCTTTGCTCTGGCTGCACCTGCGCTATATCATAACTGTAGAATAAAATAGCGCCATTCCTCTCTTCTCCGCTCCAATTCTCTGGTATCTGTAAAGTAAACAGATTATCCGTACTTTGATAAGGAATAAAATTAATCTGCGGCTGATCAGAGCCTGCTTCTGGATCATTATCAGGCACTGCCTGATTGTCAATATTGTCATTATTTCCAGAACCAAAGCTCAATTGGCCCGTACTGTCTAAATAAATAAAACCACCTATTACTGCTACTATGACAATAAATATTATCAGTAGTATTGTAGTGGATACAAAACCTGCTTTATGCATAGGAAAAAAATTAATTATTTACCCCTCCATTTTAGCATATTTACGACTTTTCTTAAAGCCAGTCCTATAGACTATCTATATCCGGCAAAATACCCCGGCGATTCCCCTCTTCATCCACTTCAATCACCATTTCCCCGCCACTATAATCATTCTCTACCCTGGCCTTTTCAAGCTTAGCTGGATCAATTTCTCCCAAAAAAATAGAGGGTTGATTTAGTTCACCGCTAAACCCACCAATCATTGGGTAAGTAAAAAATAACTGGCGCTGTGCACGCGTAGCCGCCACATAAAATAAACGCCGTTCCTCTGACATTCCATTGGGCTCAATCAGGGCACGACTATTGGGAAAAGCTCCGTCTACCGTATTGATAATAAATACTGTGTGCCATTCCAGGCCCTTTGCCTGATGAATGGTGGAGAGGATCATCCTTTCCTTATCATCCTTATCATCGGTCTCTTGTTGCAAAGCAAAATTTTCCTGCAAGGTAACTTCCGCCAAAAAACTAGTGAGGTCATCATAGGTTGTTGAAAATTCAGCTAATTGCTCTATATCACTCAAGCGTTCACTCCAATCAGGATACTGTAACTCCAAATAACTTTGATAATCAGACTCAATAATGGCACGAATCAAATTTGCCACACCCTTATCTTGCTCTTTTATAATAGTCTGCAAAATCTGTAATAAATTATTCCAGCCGTCTTTTGCCCTAGAAGATAATAAATCACTTATCGGCAAAGTTAAAACTTGTTTTAAATCAGAGCTTTGACCATTTCTAATCAGGGTAACTATCTTTTCTGCTGTTGCTGTGCCCACGCCTACTTGCATATTTAACACTCGCCACCAGCTAATCTCATCAGCCGGATTATTAATAATCTTCAAAAAAGATACCGCATCCTTAATATGCGCCCGTTCAAAAAAACGAATGCCTCCACGATAATCATATGGAATATCTCGTCTATTTAATTCCATTTCTAAAGTTTGAGAGTGATGCGAAGCTCTAAATAAAACAGCAATACGAGGCAAATCCACACCCTCGTCCCTAAGCTGCAAAATCATGCTGGCAATAAACTCCGCCTCCTGACGGGCCGAATTGCAAGGAATTATCTGTGGCTTATCCTGAGAAGGTAATACGGCGCGTAGTTTTTTTGTATATTGCTCAGGATTATTCATTATAACATCATTAGCCACCGCTAAAATCTCCGGCGTGGAACGATAATTTGTTTCTAATTTAAAAGTTTTGCTATCAGGAAATAATTTAGGAAATTGTAATATATTGCCAATGTCAGCGGCCCGAAACGAATAAATGCTTTGCGCATCATCACCAACCACCAAAATATTTTTATGGCGACTAGCCAACTGTTGCACGATTTTAGCCTGTAAATAATTGGTATCCTGATATTCATCTACCAGTATATATAAAAATTGTTGCGCTAATTTGTCTTTGACAGTAGGATGTTCTTCCAAAAGCCTATACCAATGCCACAATAAATCATCAAAATCCATCACCTGATTATTTTGTTTTTTATCAGTATAAGTTTTGGCCAGTCGGTCAATGTCCTTGATCAGACTTTCCCACTGTGGATGTTTGTCAGTGACTACCTTGGCTAAGGGTTGCTGAGCATTGGTTTTATAACTAATAATATTTTGTATAACCGCCGGGGAAGGAAATCGTCGTTGTCGTGGATCAATGCCCTGATCCTTGATACACATTTTTAATAAATCTTTAGAATCACCACTATCTAATATATTAAACTTATTATTGAAACCGATGGCCTTGGCGTGCTGACGCAATATACGATTGGCAATATGATGAAAAGTGCCGGCCCATAAACCCTGGGGATATTGACCGCATAATTCGGTTACACGGTTGATCATCTCGCGCGCTGCTTTATTGGTAAAGGTTAACAATAAAATATTCTCAGGCGCAACTCCCTGAGATAACAAATAAGCCACTCGATATACAATGGTTCTAGTTTTGCCGCTACCGGCGCCAGCTAGTACTAAACACGGCCCATCGGCCGTGGTCACCACTTCATATTGAGAATCATTAAGCTCTGCTCGCCAATCAACAGGCTTCCTGCGACCAGCTGATTGAGGAATTTTGTAAACCTTCATACCAAAACTATCTTAATCGTCACTGGGACGCAATTTAATGTCATAAAGAATCTTTTCTAAACGCTTAAGGTTGCGCTTAGATTCATCAAACTTCTGCCGCGATGAACCGGTGAGATATAATTTAGTCATAAAACCAACAATCTCTTCAGCTAAGTCACGCCAAGGCTGAATTCGGTCATAATTTTCAGCAATAGTTTGCAAAACCGCCTGCCGCACCAACTCACCCGTCAAATCAGCTAAACCGCCAATATATTCTTCCGGTCCGATGCTACCAATCGCAATCGGTCCCAATTGCTTGCCGGTCATCACCATATAAAAAAACTTGGCTTCTACATATTCTTCCAGCGCCGCTTTATAAGACCCTTCAAAACGCAGACGATTGGCCTTGTCATAATTTTTAGATAATTCTTTCAAAATAATTTCCGCTTTTTTCAAAAAGTCAGCTGCCTTTTTATAATCTTGCCGATGAGTAGCAAAAATTGACTCTTTAGCTGCCTGCAAAATCTGACGAGATTTACCAAATATAGCATTGCGTTCCTTTTGATAAGCACGCAAATCTTTACTTATGTTCGCTAAAAAATTTTTCTTCATCATAATATTATTTTATTTACTTAATAACTTTTATTTCTATCACATCAGCCGGCTGCCTTCGTCGCGGCCACCAACGCTTTATGATCCATTCTTTAAATAAAGGACGAGTGACAGGCCATAGTAATAGCAAACCAATTAAATCAGTAATAAAACCCGGTACTAATAATAAAATACCTCCCAATAAAATTAAGCCGGCGTTTAATAGTATGTCAGAAGGTTCTTTGCCTTGCTGCCATTGTGCGCTCATATCATACCACACTTGCAAGCCCTGCCACTGCAATAAAGACAAACCAATCACAGCAGTAATCACCACCAAAGCAATGGTATTCCACACTTCTATATACTGACCAACCTTAATCAAAACGGCTAATTCTAAAATAGGTAATAATATTATAGTAAGTAGTATTTTCTGTCCCATAGTAATATGATTATAAAGCATCTTGACCAGACAAGCAATTTTAACATATTAAAATTCCATAAAAAAATCCGCCAATGACCCCAGCTTCTCGCTGCAAGTCAATGGCGGATAAATAAGAACAAAACCTTATGAACTGAAATCCAAAACAACGCCGGTGTCTTGTTGAAATTCAATCAACTGCTTATAAAATTTACTCTCCTGACCAATGGGTATAACCAGGGCAAAAAGACCCTCTGACCGACTACACCAACAAAAGACATTATCATTGTTCTCCCCATCATTTTCCCAAACTCCAGATTGAAATTTTTTACCAGACCATTTCGCCCTGATAAAATCATAAAAATCATCAAATAAATGCTGGGGAACGCGAACACGATAAACTTTTTTCGTGTTTACGCCTTTTCCCAAAACTGGGCCACAATAGCTGATAACACTTTGCTGAGCTAAAGTTGTCATGGTGCTTCCCTCCTATTTGTTTTTAAATTACTTGTTTAATTACATTTTGTCAAGTAGCTCGCCTAGACATTTACGAATAAATATAATAAACTTAGCCTTGTTATCAAATATATAATCAATTATGGCCTTACAAATCGGAATCGTCGGCTTGCCCAATGTCGGCAAATCAACCCTTTTTCAAGCTCTCACCAAAAAACAAGTAGCCGCGGAAAATTATCCCTTCTGCACCATTGACCCTAATGTCGGCGTAGTAGAGGTGCCCGATGAAAGACTGCAACAACTTAGTTACGTTTCTAATTCAGAAAAAACCCTACCCACCACTATTGAGTTTGTGGACATTGCTGGTCTAGTGGCGGGAGCCAATAAAGGTGAGGGGTTGGGCAATAAATTTTTATCACACATTCGTGAAGTGGATGCTATCATAGAAGTGGTACGTCATTTTGAAGACAATAATATTATTCACGTCAACAATAAAATCGCTCCAGAAGACGACAAGGCTGTGATTGACACTGAGCTAGCTTTAGCCGACTTAGCCACCGTAGAAAAAAGGTTAGCTGCTCTTAAAAATCAAGCTAAAGGCAATAGTGATAAAAAATTATTAACCAGTATAACCGTTACTGAAAAAATACAAACTGTTTTATCGGAAGGACGACCGGCTCGTATTTTAGACCTTACTAAAGAAGAATTGGCCAGCATTAAAGAATTATCCTTGCTCACGCTCAAACCATTACTGTATATTAATAATGTAGATGAAAAAGAGCTGGGCAGCGTTCCAGAAACTGATAATTCTCTTAATATTTGTGCTCGACTGGAAGCTGATTTGGCCGATCTGCCCGATGATGAAGTGAAAGAATATTTACAAGCTGCAGGCGTCAATGCAACCGGGCTGGATAAATTAATAATATCCAGCTACAAATTGCTCAACTTATTAACTTTTTTTACATCAGGACCGAAAGAGTCCCGTGCCTGGACAGTCAAACAAGGCGCCACCGCACCTGAAGCCGCCGGCGTTATTCATACTGATTTTGCCAAAGGGTTTATCCGCGCAGAAGTTATCAATTGGCAGGATTTTGTTGATTGTAACGGTGAAAACGGTGCCAAAGATAAAGGCTTGCTGCGATTAGAAGGCAAGGATTATGTTATGCAAGACGGTGATGTCTGCCATTTCCGCTTTAGTGTATAATTTTTTTCCACTTGGCAAAAAGTGAATAGTTTATAATAATATTAATAGGTACTTTAAACTCAAACAAGGGAGGGATTATTGGCTCATAAAGATAGTGATTATCGCAATAATCACCAACTAAGTAGAAAAAGTCAAATTGAGCTAGCTCACAACTGCGCTAGCAAAACAATGAAAGGAGAAGAAATGCCAGTCAATCGTGATTGCCAAATCAACTACGCCAATGCTGTTGAGCTGCGTAGCATTAAGGGAGGGAGGTGATCCATATCTGGCGTTCCAGGCTAACCCCCTGGAGTCCCAAACTTATTTGGGATAGTCTTTCATAAGTACCACAATTATAAACCTTTATTATATAACCCACCGGCGAAAGCGGTGGGTTTTTTTTCCGTTCCCCACCGGCCCGGTAAACCTACCTCATGAGAAGTTTAGTCTATAAATACATTTTCCTACACCATATATAATATATGGCAACATAAACCACTAAACACAAAACCTAAGCAAAATTATAGTAAAAATAGGTTAAAAAACCCTCTAAACCTCTAACGGGGTCTGCCTCGTTAGAGGTTTGGGTCTATAAATACATTTTCCTACACCATATATAATATATGGCAACAAAAACCACTAAACACAAAACCTAAGCAAAATTATAGTAAAAATAGGTTAAAAAACCCTCTAAACCTCTAACGGGGTTGACTTTTGTAAAAAAGTGTGCTAAACTACTAGTAGAGGTTAAAAAAATCTCCCAAAATAAAAAACAAAAAATCAAAAAAAATGCGCGTTGTTAGTAACACTGCTGTTTATAGTCGGATCAATAGACCGACTAACCAATCTAATCATCACAAAAAACGATCACACTCGTTGCAGAGCGTGTTTTTTAATTTTCTTTTTTCTCTTATTTTAATAATAGCTGCTGCCAAAATGCTTAGCCTAGCAGAAACTGCTTTAACTGACAATAATGATTATAATACTGTTCTAAGTCCTTCTACTGCCAATAGCATAGATAATCCCTATTATTATAATACTCAAGCAAATATCAGTAATGGCTATTTAGGAATAAACGATCTAATCCCAACTCCAACCGAAGAAAAACAAACCGATGGTCAAGAACAAGTTATGGACAAAAGAACGGTGGCTCTGAATGGAACAGATAAATAAATTTATATAAAAGTTCTTTAGCATATCATCACGTTTCACGTGATAAAAACCGAGCTTGACTCGGAACAACCCAAGCATCGGGGACTTTCCTCGCAAAATTTTAGGGGTTGTACCATAAAAAGGGACTAGCTTTCTTTTTGCTTCTACTGACGAGGGCCAAAAACCGTTAGTTATTCAAAAAACAAAAAGAAAAACAAAAACACACACCTGGCATGGGTGTGTTTTTGTATATATTAACAATTTTAAAACTCCTCACTTTCTTTGAAAGTAAGGGGTTATTTTTAGTACAAAGTGTCTAAGCACTAAGTACTAGATACTTGCGACTGAACAAAGGCAAAACCAAAACCACAGTTATAATTCCACCTACCGTCAGGCTCATCCCAATAGGCATCCAGCCAATGGCCATCGCCTTCACGAAGCGTACTGAGCAAGCTCGGATCACCGTCAGAATCCTTGATGGGTTCGTGCATAGCAATAATCCAACTTAGTCCCATTACCTTAATATCTTCATCTGTGAATTGTTCACGAATAAGACAAGCGATTTCTGCATTAGGAATGGTAAACTTTTGCTTCTTAGCATAAGCTCTGATCTTTTTAGTGATGCGGTCACCATCTGAAAAAAGATCACCTTTGAGAACAGCAACTTCAGCAGTTATGCCATTGGTGGGCTTAAACTCTGAAGAATTTAATAACCGTTTGGCAAAATCACTGATGCAAAAACCTTTGTCTTCAAGGCGTTTGATCCGTTCAGGACCAGTTGTGCCATCTGAAGTGACAGAGAAATGGATGATACCATCTTTTTCTATCCAAAAGGACTTCATAACCTTTAATCTCTTACCCTCAATCAAATATTGCAAATAATTTCTTACTTGATCATAAGGAAGGTTTCCTTGCTCAACTCGACGAACAAGATCGTCTGTTTGTCGTCTGATTTTTAAACATTGCTCGTCTGTGACATTTCTTTCTGTCATGACAAACTCCTTTGTTTTTGTGCAGTCTGTCTACCAAAAGACTGACTACGGTTATAAAAGAACACTGTTGTTCTTAATATATTAAACTACCATATATTATGAAAAGTGTCAACTCCTACTATAAAATCAACATCGCGTCACCAAAGCTATAGAATCTATATTGTTGTTCAATCGCCTCTTGATAAATTTTTTTTAATTCTAGAATTCCATCATTACTGTCTTTATTTTCTAAAAAAGCAGATAAAATTTCTAAATGCATTTTAATCTTAGATACTCTTAAATTTTTAATACACATATCCTGGGAAGCTAAAATTATTTCTAATAAGCAATATGAAACAATATCCTTAAAATTTAATGAGATTGGCAAAATGTTTGGCGGCTGGAAAAACAGTCTAAAAAATCCAGAAAAGAAAAACCGTAGACTATAGTAGCTACGGAAAAGAAATGACTAGCGGTAATGAAACACAAACCTATTGTTCGAATTCCACCTGTTGTCAGACCTTGCATTGTTGCTGTTCAGTTCCAGCTGATCACCATTATCATTCAGATTGAACAGTTTCGGATCGCCATTACGGTCTATAATATGTGCAGTGCCATCTATATCACTGTCCAAGTAATTTATTAAAAAGACTATGGACTGTATTTTATTTGGGATCTAAAATCCTCCAGCAATGCACACCAAGTTAATTTCTTTTGGAAACGATACACAAATCACTCTGCAAGAAATCTTAACCGCTTACATTCTCGATTTATGTTCGTTAGAAAGGTTTCAGAAAGCCATGACCACCTGATAGACCAAACTAAATTAATTATACCAAAAAAATGTAGCGACTCAAAGTATCAAAGCGTCAAAGAAATCAAAGGGTCCCCGTACGGTCGTTCCTCCCTACGGGGCAGGCAAAGTATCAAAGCATCAAAGAAATCAAAGAATTAAAAAAACAAAGGATCCTGCCTACGCCGAAGCTTCGGCAGGCAGGCAAAATTTCTAAGTTTCTAACTTGCTTGCCCCGTAGCAAGCTACGCTTTGCTACTGGGGCGGTAATGAAACACAAACCTACCGTCCGAATCCCACCTGTCGTCAGACCCTGCATCGTTGCTGACCAGTGCCAGCTGAACACCATAATCATTCAGATCGAACAGCTTCGGAGCGCCATCACGGTCTATAATCTGTTTCATAGCAATAAGCATCCATTCCTTACTAGTACTTTGTAATCTTAATTGAGGTCCAATTTCAGCTGGACATAATTCAAGTCCGAGCTCTTGAGCTTTATTATATATTTCATCAGTAGTAGCACCATTTGGAAATCCTAATTGCTCTACTGTAAATCTCACTAAATCATATTCTTGTTTTTCTTTACTAAACTCTGTTTTTTCTAAAATATCCTTTCCCCAATCTGAAAGATAGATGTTCTTATCTTTAAGAGACTGTTTGGCTGTATCAGGTGAATCTATACTAGGATCTGTTTCTAGAGTTTGCATGAATATCTTTTTATCTGGGAAAGATTCATAAAAGTAAATAATATTGGGATGGTTTTTAATTACTTGAAAAGCTGGTATATTCCATTGCCCTATATATGCTACTGTATTTTCATTTACTTCATTAATATTTTTAGCTATTTGATCTGGAGTGCATTCAAATACAATTGATGCATCTTTGGTTACATCTCTTTTGTCTCGTATTTCTTCTATTCTCGGATCTTTTTTATAACCAAAGCCTTGAATAGGTTTATCTATTTCATATAAAAAGATAAGGTCTTCTTTTATAAGTTCTTCTCCTTGCTTATGTCTGTTATATATACTAGTAAGCATTTTCATGTCAGCTGTTTTTTCTTTATAGCTTTCAGCTCCTGGAAGTGTACTTAGCTTTTCTTCGGCAATAGCTATCATATTACCTTCCATATTCTGATCACTGTCTTCTACTCCTCTGGCTTCTCCTACATTCTCTCCTTGCATTCTTATAGCTATTCTAGGAATAGTAGGACTGCCTTTTTTATCTAATGTGTAATATACATAAAAATCTCCACCTTCAAGTTGAGTTTTGGCTGTAGCAAAACCTTTTGTACACCAAGCTGTGCCTTTGTTTTGTAGAGATGACCAAAGAGCTGTTGGTTCTGTACCTTGTTGATACTTAACCCATTTACCTTCTGTTATGGCTCTAAGCTCTGGGGTTATTTCACCATTTTTAGATATTCCTTCTGCATATTGCTTAGCAAAGGAAAGATTAGAAAAGTTTTGTACCTTTTCTTTGGTGATAAGCTGATCTTCTGGAACATCACCATTAGCTGCTTGTTTTTGTGCTTCTTGAAGCTTGGCAAGTATTTTAGGATCTTTAGAAGCTTCTATATTTTGCTGTATATATGCTAAGGCTCCCCTATCTATTTCGGGGAATAGTTTAGTACTACCTTTAGTTCTCTTGGTAAACTCTTTTTTGTCTTTATCATAATCTCCTAGCTTTAATATATTTCTAAAAGCATAATATCTAAACCAAGTTGGATATGGTTCATTAGCATCTGAAAGATAAGAAATCCAATTATCTAGTGATTTTTCTAAATCTTCTATAGCTATTTCTCCTCTTTGTTCTAATTGTTCTTCTCCATATTCAATATCCATTCCTAAATTCCTAGCTGCTCTTTCTTCTACACGGGCTGCTCCTTCTGCTAGTTTTTCTTTATTGGGACGAATATATTCATTCATTACCATTTCACGTAGTAAAGATACTGCTCTTGGTCTTTGTTCTTTACCCATCATCTTCCTTGATTGCTTCTTATCTGGATCAAGGACTAGCTTTTCTAAACGATCTAAATAGCTTTGAATCTGCTTTTCTGGGTTTTGAGATAGTTTTTCACCTGTTTGTGCTTCTTCACTACGAACTGCAGCTTTTACCTCTTTAGAGCTATGTAAATCATTATATTTATTTTTTAGCCAGCCTGGGTTTTCCATGCTCATATGTTTGTAGTTATTATTAATAATGTCATTGTACCATATTTTGGAGTAAAAGTCAAATTATCAACATTGCATCCCCAAAACTATAAAATCTATAATGATTATTTATAGCTTCCTGATAAATTCTTTTTAATTCAACAATACCATCAACACTCCCCCTATTATCCAACAAAGCAGATACTAACATTAATAAGGTGGATTTTGGTAAATGAAAGTTTGTTATTAATGAGTCCACTATTTTATATTTATAACCGGGATAAATAAATATATCTGTCCAGCCAGAAAGTTTATTAGAACTAGCCACTGATTCTAAAACCCTAGTAGCGGTCGTGCCCACCGCTATAATTCTTCTATTTTCTTTTTTAGCTTTTTGTATACTATGCCAAGTTTCATCAGCTACTTCATAATACTCCGAGTGCATTTGATGATCTTCAATCCTATCTGTTTTTACCGGCGCAAAAGTTCCTAAACCAACATGCAAAGTTACATATTCAATTTGTACGTTTTGTTTCTTTAATTTATTTAATAATTCTGACGTAAAATGAAAACCAGCGGTCGGCGCGGCTACTGAGCCGACTGGCTGAGCATATACTGTCTGATAGCGCTGGCGCACCTGCGGACCGTCCATGGTCTTAATATAAGGCGGCAAGGGAGTTTCACCAATTTTATTGATAATCTCCATTAACTCCTCAGCCTCTTTATTAAATTGTACTAGCCAGCTATCTGCCAACTTGGCTTGTAAAGTAGCATGCAAGCCACATTCAAAATCCACTACCAAGCCAACTTGAGCACGGGCATGGCCTACTAAACACTCCCACTGGCCATGGTCCTTGTTTTGTAATAAAAATATTTCCACTTTACCGCCTGTACCTTGCCGCCGACCCAGTAGCCGCGCCGGAAATACTTTGCTATCATTCAATACTAAAACGTCGCCGGCTTGTAAATAATCCGAGAGATTGAAAAAGTTTCTATGTTCAATCTGTCCAGCACTATAAACTAATAAACGTGAATGATCACGCTTATCCGCCGGCGTCTGAGCTATCAGCTCCACTGGTAAATGATAATCAAACTCCTGCAGCTTCATATTTAGCTTTATCTTTTAATAATCTATCACGATAAGAATAGATACAACCGCAATAATCTTGCCGATAAAAACCGGCCTCGCGACTTAGCTGACAAGCAATTTTAAAACCATCTTGTTTTTTCCAATCAGCCGCCAAAAAATCTATACCATATTCTTCGGCCAATTTTTGTCCGATCGGATTAATAACAGACGCTTTTTTATGAGGACTAATGGTTAAGGTAGTGGAAAATATTGGAAAATTATGAACAGATGCAAATTCTGCCGTCTGTCGCAACCGATAATCATAACACATAGCGCAACGCTCGCCGCCCTCCTTATCCCATTCATGACCCTGCATTGTCTGAATCCAATCCTGCGGACGATAATCCGCCTCTTGCAAAGCAATGCCTTCCTTTTTTGACCATTGAATAATCTCTTGTAACCGTTTTTGATATTCACCAGCCGGATGTATGTTGGGATTATAATAATATATAGTCAAATTATAATCCTGCGCCAATTTTTGTACCACATAAATGGAACACGGCGCGCAACAGGCATGTAATAATAATTTTGCTTTTTTCATATTATTTTATTCTTAAACAAGGGCATTATATACAATTTTGAACATTTGGCAAAAAACTTGATTATTAATTGGCTCGACCAGCACCCAATAATTTATTATTGTCATCATAAATAAACACCTGCACCACATTTGGACAATCTCCCTTCAACATAATTTTTTGATTTAAATCAGCTAAAATGGTCTGACTCAAGATCAAGGGCTTCACCGAGTCACCGCTCAGCTCACAAATTGCTAATAAATTTTTTCCATAAAATTGATCAAATTTATCACCCAAAGTTAAAACTTGTTCGTTTTTAAAAAAATGTAGCTCTTGTGCCTGTAAACTATGATAGTGATAATCCCACGATTGCTGCCAAGCCTGAATCATATCAAAATCATCCGTCACCAAACCAGACTCATCATTACTCCAGAACCCTCTATATGACCAATTAGCTGTTCCAAGCGCTAAAATTTTATTGTCTATCAGCGCACCATGACGATGAAAATAAGAATTAAAGAAATCCCTGCCAACTATTTTATAAATATTATCAAGATCAACTGAGCGCCAACTATCACTTGCTATTATTAAATTATCTAAGCCTAATTGCTCCTTTTGCTTAATCAAATAAGGAAATGCACTATCTCGTGACCATAAAGTATAATCATCAGTCACGATGGCTACCGAAACCCCTTTCGTAGCTTGGACCAAAAGTGCTTGCGCGATATCACGATCGGTCAGTTGCCAAATTGCTACTTCAATACTTTGCGTGGCGGCAGTGATAAGATCCAATAATCTTTGACGATAAGAATTTTCTTTGAATCCTGGCCCCCACCACAATTCCAATGTCGCATTATTATACTTAAACTCGCCAATCCATGGCTGATAATCATTATCTCGCAATTTGGCCACACCCGATTGCCCACGCCAAAGACGCATAAACTCTTGATTGTAAATATTGATAATCTCTGGCCGCCTGGTAATAATAAAATAACTAGGATCATACTGTTGTTGCCAATCAGTCCAATTCAAACTGCCCGTAATCAATTGTTCATCATCAAACCCTTCATCAATAATAATGAACTTATGATGCATATAATAACCAATATTATGCTTAGGATTATCCACTCCTGCGCCTCTAGCCATGCCAGTATCAAAAAATTTACCCAGCGCCACAGCATAACGGTTGCGATTGCTTTCGTCATAGACTAATTTTATAATCACGCCGCGTTTATCAGCTCTATCCAGGGCGCTGATTATTTGTGGCGAGGTAAGAGCAAACATAGCTATTTTGATAGATGATCTGGCGCTATCAATAGCAGCTATAATCCTACTAGACAAAACATCGTCTCCCACCACATCATTGAAAAAAATATTGAAATCTATTGGCGCATTAATGCGCTTAGTGATCAATGGATTATAATTTTTATCATTTAACCAAGGCCATGCCCTATTTCCTACCAAATGTAAAATATAAATAATGCAGGCTAAAATAATAATTACAAAAAATAATTTCTTTACCAGAATTTTCTTTTGCCTAGACAATAAAAAACTATTTTTCTTTAAGTGAGAACTTTTCTTCATAATCTAAAATGGCGTTATCAGCCGTTGATAATATTATAATAATACATTTGGCTACTTTCTGTCGCAACAATCGTATCGCCGCTACAAATTGCTTGCCTTGCAAATCAACCAAACTACTATCAATAATAACAAAATTCACTTGGTGAATGATGGCGTAGGCAATTTGTAATAAAGCTCTTTGCTCAATAGAAGAAGCAACAAAATCTATTTTTTGAGCCAAGACCTTGTTTTTTTTAAACAAAAAATGCCACGCATTATATGGCGCCAATTGTTCATATATCTTTGTCACTGCACTAGGCGAAATACTATCTTCTGCCTGAGGTAATAAAAAATCTCCCACCGTGCCCTGAAATCGCCAGTTCGCGGAAATCAAATAATTTGGTGTGTGATATTTAAAATAATCCTTATATAAATAACGTTGCCCATTAACCGACAAAATCCATGGCTTGGCCCTAGACAAGGCCATGCCAGCAAAAATCCGTGCCAAGGCATCCAAACGGTCTCTATTTTTATCAACGATTAAATAGCTTTGACCTTGTTGAAAACAAAACTGATTGCAAAAATATTTATCCTCATCAAATAACCTAAACTTATCCGAACGAAAACATATTTTTTTTATTTCTTCTACAATTCTTATTTTTGCCGGCTTTTTTTCTGGTATTGACAACCACAAACCCAAACGCAATGGCACATAAAAAAGACCAGCCCGCAAACTCAGATAAAATAAACGCACGCTATACGTTGCTATAACACCATATAAAAATAAACTGGCCGCTTCCTGCCTAAAAATATGTGGCCAATAAAGCTGAACAATATACAAAATTGCCCCGCCCAACAATATCAAAACAAATAATATATCAGCGCCAAATTTCATCCAAATATCTCTACGCACCCGAAACCAACTATCAAGCTCTACCAACTTATTCAACCTCTGCAAAGCCATTGCCTCGCGGTTATGTAGCTGATGATTTTCCAAGTCATAAAAAACTTTCAACATATGTTTGATAATCTGAGTATAAAATGTCTGCTCTCTACTCACATAAATAAAAGCTATTTTATAAGCGACGATAGCAAAAATTACAGCAAAAATAATAATTATTATACTCCATATAAACATTGTCCAGCTAACAAAAGCGGATAATAATAACAACACCATGACAATTAAAATAGCTTGCCACGTTCCCACTAAGGCACTATTAAAACCCATGCTTAGCAAAGAAAAATGATAAGATACTTTGGCAATCGCATTATCTTTTTCCTCTCTATCCGACGCCAATATTGGTCGTCGTAAAACAATCTTAAACCATAACTTTCTTAAATCATTTAATAAATCAACCAAAAGTCTCTTTTGATAAAAAATACTGAAATAACTAAGTAATAAATAAATTATCACCGCCACTACCAAAAACGCCGCCACATACCATAGGCTTATAATGCTCAATTGCAATGATAAATTTCTAATGACCACCCGGGCCAGAAAAAAAATTGTCACTTCTATAACAATAGCCGCCAAACTTAACCACCCGACTCTAAGAATTTGTTGCTTTTGCGCCTTCCAAAAACCCAACAAATACTCCCGGTGATAATTTTGCCAACCAAAATAACCAAAGTCCTGTTTTTGCTTTTGTCTTTTAGTATATAAGTTCACGATGTTATGTAAATTATTCATGATGATATTTTACGAACATCTTATAAAATGATGGCATGCCCAAATCACGACAAATATTTTTTGTCCGCCGACGATGACGCGCCGTATAAGTTTTAAAAAAATACCTAGTTAATATATGATAAATTTTCTCTGAAACTTCCTTTATCTGATCATAATCATCTACAAACCTATAATGACGAATAGTATTTTGCAGGTAAGCTGAAATAGAATCTGCGCCGGTAAATATTTTTTGCCTTAATCGTTCAATTTTTTTGTCTAGCGCAATGGGATAATAATGTAGTTCTGCTTCCAACTTGGCAATTAACTTTTCTTGGCTCCGAGTAGCGATGGCCACTTTATTATTATGAAATAAATACCCTAAATACTCAAACAATTCGCTATTTTTCATTAATTTGGTTTTTGTCGGGTGCATATTTAGACCCAATTTATCTAACTCAATCTGTAACAAATCATAAATTTCCAGAACTTTATGCTCGCTTTTATCCATAATTAAAATATCATCACTAACTCGCCTATAAAAAGACACTTTTTTGCCAATTAACCAATCAATTTCATTGAGATAGAAATTAGCTAATGACACCGCCAAAGGAACGCCTTGCATTAAGCCTCTATCTAACGAAAGCAACTTATTATTCCTTAAAATCTTCTGATCCAGAAACAATTGAATTAAACTCAAGGTAGCTGACTGCAAGCCAAATTTCTCTAATTTATTAATGATAATTTTTTTATCAATATTATCAAAATATTTCTCAACATCCGTCAATAAAATATAATCTTTCCCAAAATACCGATGATAACGGCGCACTGCTGAACGAGCCGCTAGATGTGTAGGGTGCGTAGACCTATACGAAAAAAGAAAAGGTGAATAAACCTTTTCTAATAATGGTTCTAGCACTCTGATTATTGCCTGAGATTTGATCCTATCATGCAAAGATAAAATATATATATCTCGCAGTTTTCCATTTTTTTTAGGAATTTGGCTGCAATTTAAAGGCATGAGCGGTGCCAATGTTATCAAATCTGCACGAATTTCTTGTAAATTCTTTTCTAAATTAGTATCAAATTCTTGTATCTGCAAACCATCCAAACCGCTATAACCAGACTTCCCTTCCAATATAAATTTCTCACCTATCTCAAAATAAGCCTCAGCTAAATTTGTGGTGGAAACTATCTCTTCATAAATCGGGTCTTTCATAGATAAATTGTCGTAAGACAATTGCGCCTAGCGGCCAATTGTGAATGAAATGGTTAATAACGTAATGTGTGGCATGGTAGGGCATGGCATACGCAGTATGGCATGTCATGGCGTGGCACGGATTGCGTTATTAAGCATTAAAATTATATCATTTTTTATTTTGGATACTAGCCAAAAAAAGATAATAAAAAACCATATAACTATTAGTATCTCCTAGTGCTAGGAGTTTTACGACAATCTATCAATGAACACAAACAAACTAGAGACAATACTATTTTATCATAACGCAAGTCTTTCGCCAATAAGCCTATTTATCTAAATTGAAACTGTATATTTGTTTATCATGGGATAAAAACTATACTAAAACAAGACTATTAGTTATAATTATATATATTTGGCAATTATATAACCTAACGAACTATTTATTATTTTTATGAAAAATTTTAATAATTTAAAGGGCTTGGTGGCTTTACTAGCTATTATGCTACTACTTAGCGCCTGTGGCAATACAGCCACTTCAAACAACAGCAATACTATCAAATCAAACACCAACAATACCACGCCTGCTACCATAGCGCCAGAATTTAGCCTGACCGACGTGGCACAACATAATACGGCTAAGGATTGTTGGCTGGCTATTCAGGGCAGTGTCTATGAGATTACTTCCTTTATATCGCGCCATCCCGGTGGCCAAGCCATTCTACAAGGCTGCGGTAAAGATGCTACCGAGTTGTTTGAAACCAGACCAATGGGCTCAGGCACGCCACATTCTGATCGTGCTCGCGAAAATCTAAAAAATTTCTTTATTGGCACGCTCAAAACAGAATAATGACTCTTACTTATATATTATTTATTATCGGCTTTATTTTCCTGATCAAGGGAGCGGATTTGCTAGTGGACGGCGCTTCTTCCTTGGCAAAAAAATTACACATTCCCGACATCATCATCGGCTTAACCATTATTTCTTTTGGCACTTCTTTACCAGAATTAATCGTAAACATTTTAGCTGTCCTGCGTGGTTCCAGCGACATTGGCCTAGGCACTGTGATTGGTAGTAATATTTCCAATATTGCCTTAGTGCTAGGATTTACCGCCATAGTTTATCCCCTGTCAGTGCGGCACTCTACTATCTGGCGTGAAATACCTTATAGCATGGTGGCGGCTTTGATTTTATTGCTAATCAGCAGCGATAGTTTTTTCAATAATGTCCTCAACTCTAGCATAAATAGAGTAGATGGTATCATTTTACTAATTTTCTTTGTATTGTTCGTCGCTTATACGGTCGGAGTTTTTGTGCGCCACCGGCGTATGCACCTAGATGATGAAACGGATATCACCCACAATAATGCCAAAATAGCTCTCATGATAATAATAGGACTGATTGGTCTTTACTATGGTGGCCAGTGGGTGGTCAATGGCGCCGTAGCTATCGCCCATGTTTTTGGTCTTAGTGAATTTGTTATTTCCGCCACCATTATTGCGATAGGCACTTCTTTACCCGAATTAGTAACTTCTTTAGTAGCTGCCTTCAAGCGCAACTTGGACATGGCGATTGGCAATATTGTCGGCTCTAATATTTTTAATATTTTATTAATTCTCGGTATTGCTAGTATCATACAACCATTACGTGTACCCAATTTATTATGGCTTGATATTGTTTATTTAATTGGTCTATCAGTAGTACTGTTTGTTTTCTTGGCAATTGGTAAAAAAAGAGAATTGGAACGCTGGCAAGGCTTCGCCCTGGTATTTATTTATCTTGGCTATATTATTTTCTTGCTAGCACGCGGTTAATCATAAAAAAACAGACTCTAGACAGAGCTGTTTTTTGTTGCTAATAATTTTACATCAACTTTTGCTGCAAATCTACGGGCGGATCCAAATCCAAATGTTTATATCCCAAAGCAGTCACCACCCGGCCTCGTGGCGTGCGCTGCAGTAGACCCAGCTGCATCAGATAAGGCTCGTATATTTCTTCTACGGTGCCCACTTCTTCATTAGTAGCTGCTGCGATAGCGTTTACCCCTACCGGACCACCGTTGAACTTTTCTATGATCGCCTGCATAATGCGTCGGTCAATGGCGTCCAAACCGGCCTTGTCTATTTCTAACATAGTCAAAGCTTTTTCCGCTAAGTCAGCCGTAATTTTACCATCGGCTTTGACTTGCGCATAATCACGCACTCGCTTCAATAAACGATTAGCTACCCGTGGAGTCAAACGAGCCCGCGAAGCAATAAGTTGGGAGGCCGCCGCATCAATCTCTACTTGTAGGATACCGGCCGAACGCCTGATAATAGCTTCAATATTATCCGGCTCATAATAATGCAAATGAAAAGTAGAGCCAAAACGGTCCCGTAGGGGTGAAGACAATAAATTATAACGAGTGGTAGCTCCCAAAATAGTAAACTTAGGTAAATCCAGCCGCAAGGTTCGCGCCGATGGTCCCTTGCCGATAATGATATCCAGGGCATAGTCTTCCATAGCTGGATAAAGCACTTCTTCAATCAATTTATTCAAACGATGAATTTCATCAATAAACAAAATATCACCCTCTTCCAAATTGGTCAGAATAGCCGCTAAGTCACCGGCCTTTTCCACCGCCGGCCCGGAAGTAACTTTAATATTCACCCCCATGTATCGGGCAATAATATGCGCCAAAGTGGTCTTGCCCAGCCCCGGCGCGCCATACAAGAGCACATGCTCAATCGGTTCTTTGCGTTGTTGCGCCGCTGCCATAAAAATAGTCAAACTTTCTTTAATCTTATCCTGACCAATAAATTCATCTAGTGTTTGCGGCCGCAAAGTCAAATCCAAAACCTTATCGCTGCCTTGCGATAATCCGGAAACCACTCTATTTTTTTCTTCTTTTTCTTCCATATGATGTTTATAAAATACCACTTTATCTAAAAAAAAACCAGCCCGCCCCCGAATCAATCGCATTATATGCAATTGCTTCAGTGGACGAACTGGATAATTTGCAGCAGGGAATAGTCTAAGTTTCTGCCGGCGACTCTTCGGCTTTATCCAGAACTAGTATCTGCTTATGCTTTTGCCACGCTTTCATCATAGAGATGAAGTTTGTGGCTATATAAATAGCCAACAACCAATTATAGCGCAAAATTGGAAAGAGCAAAAAACTACAACCAAGCAGGATCATCAACATGATACTATCAATGGTGCCAATCATACCATCACCGCCATAAACCTGATATTGCTTTGCTCGCTTGGCAGTACTATTCCAGCGCATTGCCAGCCAAGGAACGAGAGCGACAAACAAAACTGTTGGTACAGTGAGCCGAGGCAGAAGAATGCTAACAAAGGCACTGTGCGGTTTGACTAATAATACAATAACCGTGATGGATGCAACTAATTCAGCAGCCATAATACCACCCAAATATGCTTGCCATGCACCCCGCCAATCACTTCTTGCTTTTTGCTTTCTTTGTGTCTCGTCCATGGCTACCCATTTTTTTCTTTCTGTCTCATCAATATCCTTCACGCCACGATACAAGGCACTCATTCTTACATACACATTTATAATTACTATCAATACCAGAAGAAAACCGGCAAAATTGTCCATCCTATACCTCCCTCTAACTTTTGTTGCTTGTTGATCAGACCAACGAACGCAACTTGAGCTTTTGACCCAAATGCCGCCACCACCCGATGAAAATACCGCCTAGTAACCAACGTACCATATTTCTGTAAGTCAACAACTGGGGATGGTAACCACGCTCCTTAAACGATTCTAATTGTTCTGGGGTGCTTCGCAAAAACATGCTCGCCACACCCATTATGTGCTTTTTAGTCAATACAACATACTCTCCACAACCATAAATAGCACCCACTAGCACAAAAATACTTATAAACCAGATTATTAATAGGGTGCAAAAGAAGCACAAGGCAAATAACATGGAAAACAAAGCAGGCGTTCCAATATAATAATCCAATCTGGTCATGTCTGGATCAATCAAGACAAAATCAGCATAAGATGCAGGAATATAACCTCCCACTGCTGCCAGGCGCAATAACCATAGCATTAAAACAAAAAATAATACCGCTAAATGTCCTAATGGATTAGGAGTGACAAGCCACTTTCTCAGTGCCACGAACTTTTTCTTTAGCCATTGTAAAATAGTCATTTTGGACCTCCTATTTGATTATTAAATAACTAATGTCTGATTATTATACAAAAACTCAAAATTAACAATAAATAGTGTAATTTACATATAAAAGTAAACTAATAGTTTACAAAATAGTTATTTTATGATAACCTCAAAATATGACAACTCATAATCCATCAATTCAAGAATTAGTTATAAAGGCATTACAAAATAAAGCTTTAACCGGGCAAAAATTACTTCAAGCAATACAAAAAAATCGCCCTGACACCACCAAACAAGGACTATATAAAACTTTGCGCCAGCTTAAGGAAGAAGAAAAAATTGTGCAACACGGAAAATCGTTCTCTCTCAACCTCCATTGGTTAAAAGAGCAAGCTGAGTGGTTTAACCTGGCTAAATTTCACTACTCTACCCCAGAAAATGATCCAGGCAATTTTCTCAATCTAAAACCGGGCGATAAGATTACCTATTATTTTAAAAATTTACGTTTGCTAGATATTTTTTGGTCACATGCTCTGCACAGCTTAATGCTTGCTACCAAAAATAGCGCGCCTGTTTTTGTCTACAATCCACACGAGTGGTTTACTTATGCCCGATCAGAATCAGAACAAAAACTATTACAAACCGCTCGCCAACAAGGCCGCCAGATACTGATTACCATTGCCAAAGATTATGTTCTAGACAAAGCCATGCGCCATGCATTTGCTGACAAAAATGTACAGTACAATATTAACGCCAATGTATTAAAAAAAGGAGACAATTACTATTGCAACATAATCCAAGATTATCTGATTGAAGTATGGCTGGATAAAAATATTAGCAAAACAATAGATACTTTTTTTCAAACTACCACTCAGCTTACAGCTGACAATAAAAAACAACTACAAAACATTATTCAACTCCAAGGAAAAAACAGATTGTCCATTAGTAAAAATCCCGACAAAGCCGAACGGCTGACAAAAAAACTCTCCCGTGATTTTTATATTAAGAAAACTAAATAACTCATCATTATAGGAACATTGATGACTGGCTAGCTAAATTGCGCGATTCCATCCAGCAGGTTATAATCTGGGTGTAATTTAATGCTACCAAAACCAAGGATTAGTTACTATAATATACCAATTTAGTACATTATCCGATCATTAGTTCGTATAATAACCAGTTATATTCAATCGTCGTGAAAATTAATATTTTGAATTGCCGCCTTAGTGCTTCGCACAATTTGTCTTTGCTATCGCAAAGGATATAATAAAAAGGGTGCGAGTTTTTAGAAAATTTAATAAATACATTTATTCTTTAAATTTATAATATGAATACAACACTAATAATCTTATTTGTTTATCTTGCATTAATGTTTGGAGTTGCATGGTATTTCTCAAGAAAAGAATCGTTAAATGCTTATTTTTTGAATAACAAAAAAACAAGTTTATGGCTTATGACTTTTTCCACTGTTGCTACAATTGTTGGAGCTGGGGGAGTTGTTGCCATAGTCTCAGAAGTTTATAATTCAGGAATTTCCTATGGTTTAGCGTTGCCTATCTCATTTGTTGCAGGAATGATAATTCTGGGTATTATGGCTAAAAAAATAAAAACTATAGGTGATGAATATGATGCTCACACAATTGTAGATTTTTTCGCTAAGAGATTTGATAGAAGAAATAAAATTTTAACAGGAATCCTACAAATATTCTTACTCACTATTTGGATAGGAGTTCAAGCAATAGCTATTGCTTCTTTGGCTTCTGTTTTAGTTGGATTAGAATATGAACTCGCTTTAATTTTATCAGCTGTTGTTGTTATTCTATATACTACAATTGGCGGTTTAAAAATTGATATAATTACAGATTTTATCCAATTTTGGATTATCTTAATAGTTTTTTTAATATTAGCTTTTATTGGTTATTCAGAAGTTGGAGGAATTTCAAATTTATTATCCAATGTTCCTCAAGGACACCTAAATCCTTTTGGGTTTGGGGGTATTGGTTGGATGATAGGCGTTATTGTTTTAAGTGGATTTATATATCTTGGAAATACAACTCATTGGCAAAGGATTTTCTCCGCTGACAATGAAAAAACTGCCAAAAACTCTTTTTATCTTTCTATTCCATTTGTAATTCTGTTAGGATTTATTGTTTTATTTTTAGGACTGGTTTCATCAGTTTTACTTTCAGGAATCAAACAAGAATTTGCAATATTTTTACTAATGGATAAAATTTTACCTCCTTCTCTTGTTGGGATTGGCTTTGCTTCAATTCTGGCTGTTATTATGTCCTCAATTGATAGTTTATTAGTTGGTGGTTCGGCGATTATTTACAGAGGATTATTTGATAAAAGTAAACTCGATTCAAAAAAGAAAATGCTGTATGCTAGACTTATAACAGCAACATTTGGAACAATTGGTTTTTTATTTGCATTTTTAATACCAAATATTATTACCTTATCATTACTTGTTACTTATCTTGCTTTAATTTTTGTTCCGCCAATTATTGCAGGAATTTATTCTAAAAAAACTACTTCAAACGCAAGTTTTTATTCAATTCTAATACCAACAATCCTACTATTAGTTTTATTTCCTTTTTTGAAAGAAAGTACCTTTGGTATAACTTCTCCTTTAGGAATATTAATGATTATTTTTTATGATAAAATTTTTAAAACAAAAAAACTCGCACCCTAATTTTCTTTTTTAGAAAAAAAGAAACAAAAAAGGCGGCGGCAATTCAAATTTTTTAGATAGACACGACGACTCTGAAATTTCCCTTCGGGACGTTGCACTAAATTTCAGCCCTACGGGGAATATAACAAGGATTATGAGGTTACGAAGTCTTGCAGACTTCTCCACCCAAATTCGCTTCGCGAACTTCTCATAATCCTGATGTTATACGACATATTACTCGGAGCCAGCCTAAATAAATTCAATCGCAAGATTTATATTATAAAGAATATATTTTCACTTATTATGCAAATCAATGATTTAATTTTCAAAGAACTTCTCAAAAGAGGATATAAACTCGAGGGAAAAACTCGGGTTTGGGATGTTGCAGATTCTAAGTTGTGGTATCTGACTCCTAAACAAGCCCAGGGTTTTCTTGATTTAAGTAAGACTGAGGGATACAAGAAATCCATTATTGAGAAAGAGGTGTCTTTGATAAAACAAAATATGAAAGATTTTGTTCATGCTTTACCAAAAAGTTCATGCAATATCATTGATTTAGGTTGTGGCGACGGACAAAAAGCCTCTCTGTTTATTCATGAATTAGCAAAGCACATGAAAATCAGGTATTGCCCTATTGATATTAGTTCTTACATGGTTTCAAAAGCCGCCAAAACTATTCGTAAAATGAAAGTCGGAGAAGTTTTGGAATTTCGTTGGAATATTTCCGACTTTGAAAATCTTAATAATATTACTCCTCTTTTTAGAGAGACTGGCTTTGAAACTCATTTTATGATGTTATTGGGCAATACCTTGGGGAATTTTGACAGAGAGGACATATTGCATGGAATAAAAACAAGCATGAACAAAGATGATATTCTTCTGATTGGTAATGGTCTAACAAATGGTCATGAAGATTGGACAGAAGAATACAAAGACACCATAATTAATAATTGGCTTGTTCAGATACCACAACAATTAGGTTTAACAAAACATGATATTGCTTATGATGTTCGTTTTGTCAATTCTAGGATTGAAGAATTGTATATTTTGAAAAAAGACAAAACGATTAAACATCTCGGAAGAACTTTAAATTTTAAAAAAGGAGATGTTATAATTACTGCAATATCCTATAAATATACCAAACCCGAGTTTAAAAAAATACTTGAGAAGTTCTTTTCTAGTGTGAAAATATATTCTGATTCTAAAGATACTTATGCTCTTGCTGTGTGTAAAAGATAACGGCTGGCTCCTGCGTCATACGCAAGGGGACGCTGCGCTTTCGCTCCACTTCGTTACGCTCACCCTCGTATAACAGGGCTTATGAGGAAATTTGCTCGGCTCGCAAATTTCCCAAATTTCTTCCGCTCCGCTCCAGAAAAACTTCGTATATCCCTGATGTTATATGAAATATTCCTTTTCTTTTTTGGGCTAACGCCCAATTGTTTTAAAAAATTTTCAAATTTCTTTTTCTTTAATTATAGAGGGGAATAAGGTGTTTTCTCCGCTCCGCTACGAAAACGATTTATTTATAAGGGGAAATGAAGTACAATACTAATACATTTACTCAGGCAATAAAATATGTACGATAATAAAGTAGCTCAAAAAATCGCTAAACAATATCAACAAACTCCGTTGACCAATTTTTCAAGCATTAATTTTGATACAGATTTAGAAACACTTAATTTAAATTGGCGGGAAAATGATTTACCGGAAATAGCGCGAACAAAGCACGTTCATCGACTTCATCCATACATGGGAAAATTTATTCCTCAAATGGCAGAAATTTTTTTGCGTAAATTCAATCCCAAACTAGTTTATGATCCTTTTTGTGGGTCAGGAACAACACTTGTTGAAGCAAATGCACTAGGAATTGATTCAATCGGCACAGATATTTCTGTTTTTAACACCCTGCTTTCTAAGGTTAAAACTGATAAATATGATATTGAACTTTTAGATAAGGAAATTCGTGATATCTTAAAACGAATGTCGAAATACGAAAAAGATTTTTTAAATGATGAAAAAGTTAATAAACTTTTCGCTACAAAAAATGAATATATTAACGACTGGTTTGCAGATAGGACAAAAAAAGAACTTCTTTGCTACTTGCGTTTGATAAAAGACTATGAATATCAAGATTTATTAAAAATCATTCTTTCTCGCTCGGCACGTTCAGCTCGATTAGTTACGCATTATGATTTAGACTTCCCTAAAAAACCACAGAAAACACCATATAAATGCTTTAAACATAGAAGAGTTTGTACGCCTGTTCAAGAAGCTTATAAATTTTTAAGTCGCTATTCTATTGATGCTCTACAACGAGTAAAAGAATTTAACAAAATTAGAACTAAAGCAGATGTCAAAATATTTCATGATGACTCACGAACAGTAATCTTGCCGAAAGATATTGATATGGTTTTTACATCACCACCTTACATTGGTTTAATTGATTATCATGATCAGCATAAATACGCTTATGAATTACTTGGGTTAAAAAATAACGAAACCAGAGAAATTGGACCAGCAAAAAGAGGATCTTCAGAAGATGCAAAAAAAGAATATATAAAAGGTATAAATGATGTATTATTGCACACACGCAATTATATGACTAAAAACGGAATTATGGCTATCGTTGTTAACGATAAACATAATTTATATAATCCCTCAGATGTTGGGTTTAAATCAATCGGGAGGGTTGAACGCCATGTTAATCGTCGTACAGGACGGCGCAATGGCGCATTTTATGAAAGTATTTTAATTTGGCAAAAAATATGATTACAAAAAACACCAGACAATTAATTAAAGGTTACCTTGAAGGATTTATTCAAGGAATGGTAGAAGAGAAAACTGACAACGGTTTTGACCCTAAGCAACTAAGGCCATTGCGCCAAGAATCAAAGAAAGGCGATTTAAAACCGTTCCACGAATCCTTATTGCCAGACGGACTACTAACGATAACGGAATTTGAAAGGTCATTTTCTACAAAACTTGGCACGACATTTGAAGAGTGTGCTCGTCTTATCGCACTTGATAATCACAAACACGCAGAGCGAGGACATCGTGTTACTGGTCAAATCTCACTTAAGGCTATAAAACGAATTGAAGAAATCACAAGCAAAATTGGCACAGGTGGAATGAAATCAAGTTATCCTGAATTTGTCGAAGAAATTATTAAAATTGCTGGAGATGGGAAAAGTGCAGATAGAACCAGCATTGCTGATTTATATATTGTCAAAAAAGACGGCACGGAACTTTTTATTGAGATAAAAAGCCCAAAACCGAATAAAGGACAATGTTTAGAGGCAACAGGACGGTTGCTACAAATTCACGGGATAACTTACAAACAATATCCAAAAGCAAAAGCATATTACGCCACTGCCTATAACCCCTATGGTGTAAATAAAGCAACATATAAGCATAGTTTCGTTGTGAATTACATGGATTTGGAAGACGAGGTTTTACTTGGTAAAGAATTTTGGGATTTGGTGGGTGGAGCCGGAACATATGAGCAAGTCCTTGAGATTTATCAGGAAGTCGGTCGAGAAAAGGGACCCGATATGCTTGATCAGCTTGCCTTGGGTTATTAATTCAATATGAGAATATCAAAAATTATTGTAAAAAATTACCGTTCAATTCAAGAGGTTGAAGTTTTGCCGAATAAATTTTCAGTTTTTGTCGGTCAGAACAATCATGGTAAAACAAATTTTTTTGAATCAATAGATTGGTTTTATACTTCGAAATCATCCAAAGCAGATGAACATTTCAATAAAGAAGAATCAAATAAAATTTCCGTAGAAATTTTTTTTGAAGATGTGATTGAATCTGATATTGAAAAACTAACAACTGATGCAAATAAAACTAAAATTAGAACAATGCTTGGCGGCAATACTAACTTTTCTGTATTAAAAACTAGCGTAGATCATAAAAGAAAATATCTTGTTGGTGCTGAAGACAAAGGTAATCCGTCAGGATTAGATACTGCAATAAATGAATTTTTACCGAAATTAGAATATGTGAATACAAAGATACGCCTTGATGATGTTTCAAAATACAAAGACAAGAATCCCATAGGAACAATGTTATCCGGAGTTTTAACCGCTATTATTGACAATTCACAAGATTACATTGATTTTAAAACTCAATTTTCAAAATTATTTGATAGCGATTCGTCAGAAGTTAGAAAAGAGCTTGATAAACTGGGTACGAAAGTTGAGGTTTATCTTCAAAAACAATTTCCAGATGGCACAAAAGTTAAGTTTGGAGTAAATCCGCCAAATTTCAATGATCTTTTAAAAAGCTTTGACACAACCGTGGATGACGGGATTGAAACAAAAGCTGAAGATAAAGGCGACGGAATGCAAAGGGCGATAATGCTATCTATTATTCAAGCTTTTGCAGATTATAGAAAAGAACAAAGTGGCGGTGGCACATTTCTCTTTTTAATTGATGAGGCAGAATTACATCTGCACCCCTCTGCTCAAAGAGCTTTAAAAAAAGCTTTACTTGATATTTGCGATACAGACCAAGTATTCATTAACACGCATTCGTCTGTTTTAGTGGTAGAGAATCATGACTGTCAAAAAATTCATAAGGTTGAAAAATTAAATAAAATTACCCAAATAACAGAAGTAAGTGATGCAGAAAAAATTGATGTAATCTTTGATCTATTGGGTGGTAGTCCGTCTGACTTACTCTTACCTAGAAATTTTATAATAGTCGAGGGAAAAAGTGAATTTGAGTTTATTAACATCGTTATTAAGCGTTTTTACTCAACAAAATATAAAGGAATTAAAATAATATTTGCTGGTGGAGATATTGACGAGCAAGAACCAAGTTTATTAGCTGTTCATAAATTATTTGTTCCACTAGCTGGATCGGACAACCCAATATATAAAGACAAAGCAGTTGTTCTAATAGACAAACCTAACAGCGAACAACAAACAAAATATGACCAATTTAAAGCTGGCTATCCATATTTATTTACAAACGGGCAAATTTTTGAATTAGCAGTTGAATCACTTGAGGAATATTATCCAAATGAATATAAAAAATCTAAAGATGAAATAGAAAATAGTCAAAAAGTAGAATACGCAAAAGAAGTTGCTGGAAATATCACGCAAGAACAATTTGAATCAGACATGCAAATTATATTTAGCGCGCTTGAAGCAGCAAATACAAAAGGATTTAGCTCAAATTAATTGTAAGGTGTTTTGGGCTCGGGCATTCACCCCTTTAATTCCCCTCTGCCCTTCGCCCAAAACGGAAAAACAAAATCAGATTCTTTTTTAAGAGCGATTTGCTATCGCAAATCAAAAGGAAAACATGTACATCATATAACACGGCATATCTGGTTACGGCTTTTATACAAAAGCCTCCATCCATATCCGCAAAGCGGACATCAGATATGCCGAAACGTTAGGCGACGTTTTCTTTCAAAAAAACAGAGTCTTAAAATAGATTCTGTTTTATAAATTAAAGACTCAAATAAAGTGGGTAAGCGGAAGCAAGTTGAAAAGTGAGTGCCATGCGCATTGCTTGGGCTCCGAGCTTGTCGAGGAGTTAAGCAATGAGCATCAAGGAATAACTTGATGAGCAGTGGAATGACCCTGACTTGTTCAGGGGCATGAAACAGCGGAAGCAAGTTATGACGTGGTGGTGCTCCCGGCAGGATTCGAACCTACAACCTTCTGGTCCGAAGCCAGACACTCTATCCAGTTGAGCTACGGGAGCAGGATAATAAAAAGCCAACATAATGTACTATAATTTTATCAAATTGGCAAGCCGCGCAAACTAAAAACCACCGCATAAAACAATAATGTGGTTACCACTAAAAATGTTGCCAATTTTACTGGATCTTCAAACATAAGCTAATCAGTGTCAGGCAAGGCCGCTAAATAATTATCAGCGATAGACTCGTCCAATTTGCCGTCTTCTATCAAACGTTTAACGTCCTGTTCTACGGTAAACATACCATAATCAGAAGAAGTCTGAATAGCATTTTTTAATTGTGCGATTTTATTTTCCCGAATAATATTAGCAATAGCTGGCGTACTAATCATAAGCTCGCGCGCGGCAATACGACCACCTTCTTTAGCTGGTAATAAATGTTGTGATAAAACCGCTTTCAAAGTAAAAGAAAGTTGCAGTCTAATCTGGTTTTGCTGATGGGGTGGAAAAACATCCACTATTCTATCTACCGTCTGCGCAGCGTCATGCGTGTGCAAAGTAGCCATCACCAAATGACCAGTCTCCGCCAATGTAAGAGTAGCTGCTATAGTATCCAAATCGCGCATCTCTCCCACCATAATAACATTTGGGTCTTGTCGTAAAGCGTGTTTTAGGCCGGCTTGAAAAGACAACATATCTTCACCCAACTCTCGCTGAATAATAATACTCTTGTCTGGTTCGTGAATATATTCAATCGGGTCTTCCAAAGTAATAATATGTGAGGCTCGCTCATGGTTAATTAAATCTATCATCGCTGCCATGGAGGTGGTCTTGCCAGAACCAGTAGGGCCAGTCAATAAAATAAGCCCTTGCTGTTCCCGCACCACTTCATACAATTTTGCTGGCATAGCCAGTTCTTCCATAGTCGGAACATCGCCAGGTATAACACGCGCCACCAGACCAATATTCCCCTTTTCCCAATGCACATTGATACGCAAGCGATCCCCATTTGAAGTTTCGTGAGAAAAATCCAAATCTTTCTCTTCTTCCAGCCTCTTCTTTTGTTCAACTGTTAACAAAGCAAAAACCATCTCTTTCAACTTTGCCGCCGCAAGTGGAGATGAATTAGGTAGTGGCTGCAAAACCCCATCAATTCTAATAAAAGGCTGCGATCCGGCTATTAAATGTAAATCTGATGCTTGTGCATCAATAGCGGCATTAAATAGTTTATTCATTTTTTTATTTTATTTAAAGTAACTTAGTGACTAAATTATAACAATATTTAGATTTATTGACAAAACTAATATTTTAGGGTAAATTTGATACATTGCTTAATAAGCTATACACTTTTATCTAGCAAAATAACACCCATTAATTTTTATGAATGTAACTGAATTAGCCAGACGTCTGAAAGTACCAACAAATGAGCTCTTGGAAAAACTACCGGAGCTTGGTTTTGATATTGGTAAAAAAGCTATTAAAGTAAACGATAAATTAGTAGATAAAATTATCGCTGCTTGGAGCGAGTACAAACGTAAAAATAAAATGGCGGAAGAAGCAGCTAAAGTCACAGAAGTTCGGCTGGATGCCGACAAAGAAAAAGATGATAAAAAATTGGAAAGAACAATTCATATTCCTGACACCATTGTGGTAAGAGAATTTGCAGAACGATTAGAAATTCCCGTCAATAAATTAATGGTAGAATTAATGCAAAATGGCATTATGGCCACTCTAAATCAAGCAATTGATTTTGATACTGCCAGTATTTTAGGCGAAGACTTGGGAGTAAAGGTAGAAAGGCTAAGCGACGAAGAGTTGGCCGCTGCCCAATCAGACCAACAAGAAGCTAAATTAAAAGAAATTGTACAACAAAGACACGGTAAAGAAACTAAACCGCCGGTTGTTATTGTTATGGGGCATGTTGACCATGGCAAAACTAGATTATTAGACGCCTTGCGCACGGCTAATGTCATTGACCAGGAATCTGGCGGCATTACTCAACACATTGGCGCCTATCAAGTGGAGCTAGACAATCGTTTAATAACTTTTCTAGACACACCTGGACACGAAGCCTTCAAAGCCATGCGTTCCCGCGGCAGTAAAATCGCTGACGTCGCCATTATCGTAGTAGCTGCGGATGACGGTTTGCAACCACAAACTATTGAAGTTATTACTCTTTGTCAAAAAGAAAATTTACCCTTTATTATTGCTATCAATAAAATTGATAAAGACGCTGCTGATATAGAAAGAGTTAAAAAAGAATTATCAGAAATAAATTTGGTACCAGAAGATTGGGGCGGAAAAACTATTTGCGCGCCCATTTCTGCCAAAAACAAAACCGGCCTCAAGGAATTGCTGGAAATGGTACTATTGGTAGCAGATATGGAAGAACTTACAGCCGACTCCTCTGGAGAGGCGGCCGGCACTATCATTGAAGCCCATAAAGATAAAAACGAAGGGCCAGTAGCTACCGTATTGGTACAAACCGGTACCTTGCACGTCGGCGACAATGTCGTAGTGGGCTCTGTAATTGGTAAAATCAAAGCTATTAAGGATGAATATGGTAAAGACGTCCAAAGCGTACCGCCGGCCAAGCCAGTAAAAATTCTCGGCTTAAAAGATGCTCCGGTAGTAGGCGATGTATTGGAAGTGATCAATGACGCTAAATTACTCAAACAAAAACAAAAAGCCAACAAAAAGAAACCACAAAGCAATAATAGCCAAACCGTTAGCGGGCAGGAAGACGGCGAGGAAGATTCTATTCCTACTCTGCCCATTATACTAAAAACAGATGTAGTGGGTTCACAAGAGGCCATCTTAGAAGCTCTAAACAAATTAAATACCGAGAAGGCACAAGTAAAAATTATAAAAAAAGGCCTGGGCTATATTACTGATGTCGATATTTTAGAGGCCGTCAGTAGTAAGGCTATGCTTATCAGCTTTCATACTAAACCAGTAAAATCTGCCGAACAACTAGCGCTAGATAATAAAATAATTATTCATCAATATGATATCATTTATAACTTGCTAGATGATGTGGCGGCAGAACTAGACAAAATAAAAGCTCAAGAAACCATGCGAGTTGAATTGGGAGAAATTAAAGTCTTGGCCATCTTTAAAACAGACAAACACAGCATGATCGTGGGCGGCGAAGTTACTAAAGGCAAGGTCATAGCTAATACAACTGTCAAGATTACCCGCGGCGATGAAACTATAGACTTTGGTAAATTAAATGAACTACAAGCCAATAAAGAAATCGTCAATGAAGTAATAGCTGGGCAGCAATGTGGTATTACCTATCAAGGTCGCCCTCATATACAGGTAGGCGATATACTGGAAGTCTATCAAGAAAAAACCGAATAACATGGCGCGCATAGAACAATTAAATACACTATTGCAACAGCATATAAACGAAATTTTTGTACGTGATGTGGAGTGGCCGGCCAATAGCTTAGCCACTATTATAAAAGTTTCGGTATCTCCCGATCTCAGCTGGGCCGACATTGCTATTAGCGTTCTGCCCATAAATCGCGGTAAGGCAGTGTTAAAAAAATTAAACAATCAAACCAGACATATTCAACATCTGCTCAAACAATCGGTCAGACTGAGAAAAATACCAAAATTACGTTGGCATCTGGATGACACTGAATTGAAAAATAGACGCATAGAAAGAGAGCTAGCCCAATAAAATGAACAAAACCGCCCCCTGCCTTTTCTCCGGATGGTTTTTTTATTTATGGCCTGACATTGACAAATGTTGTGTGTTAATATAGTGTATTAAATTAACTCAAATTGCGCATGGCCAATCTGGACCAACAATACCATATTCAAAAACGATTACGCAACGCGCGCAATGTTTTGATTGTGGCGCACAAAAATCCAGATGGCGACACTACCGGCGCTACTACGGCATTATTAGAAATTTTACAAAATTGGGGCATAGCAGCCGACGCTTTTTGTTTAACAAAGGTACCGGATAATTTTGACTATTTACCTCATAGCCAACGCATTACTCAAGATAAAAATATTTGGAAAAAAAATCACGATATTGTTATTGTTACAGATTCTGGATCTTTACAATACGCTGGTATTGATAAACTATTGATGGGCAAACCTAAAAACTTCACGCTGATTAATATTGATCACCATGTTACCAATGATGCTTATGGCGATCTAAACTATATTGATACAAAAGCCTCATCAACTTGCGAGGTGCTATATAATTTAGCTAGACATTGGCACGCCCCTATTAATAGTCGGCTAGCAACTTGCTTATTGAATGGCATTGTCACCGATACCGGCTTCTTAACTAATGCTGCCACCAGCGCAGACACCTTAGAAACGGTAGCCAGTCTACTAAAATTTGGTGGGCATTATTCTCAGGTATTAAAACAAAATTGGCGTACCAAATCCGAAGCCGCCTTACAATTATGGGGTCGCGCCTTGGAAAGGATTCGTTTCAATCCTCGCTTTGGGGCTATTTATACCTTTATTCTGCATACTGATTTTATAGAATTAGGATTAGATGATAATGACACAACGGGCATTATAAACTTTCTACAAAGTATGGAAGATGTTAATCTAATCATGTTGCTAACAGAAACGCCGGACGGCTATATCAAGGGCAGTTTGCGCACTATACACGATCATATAAACGTAGCTGCTCTAGCCAAGGCTCTGGGCGGCGGCGGACATCAAAAAGCCTCCGGCTTTGTCATTTCTGGAAAAATTCAACAAAATGGAGATAATATCAATCTAATATAAATAAAAATTGAAAACATTATAAATGCTTTGATGCTACAATAAAGCCTTATGACAACCTTTTACTTTTACTCATAAATCAGCTATTATTAAAACAACTTGACTATTAAACCAATAAACTTATGCATTTAATACCTACCGTGATAGAAAAATCTAACTTTGGCGAAAGAGCTTATGATATTTATTCTCGTCTATTGAAAGAAAGAATTATTTTCTTGGGAACGGCTATAAACGACGACGTCGCTAATGCTATTATTGCCCAAATACTATTCTTAGACAGCCAAGATAATAAACAAGACATAAAGCTTTATATCAATTCTCCGGGTGGCTCAGTCACCGCTGGCCTAGCTATTTATGACACCATGCAATACGCTAAAGCACCAGTCTCAACTATTTGTATTGGCAGTTCCAGCTCCATGGCTGCCGTACTGTTAGCCGCCGGCAAAAAGGGCAAGAGATTTATTTTGCCTAATGCCGAAGTAATGCTACATCAAGTAATGGGCGGTGCTGAAGGACAAGCTACCGATATAAAAATACGAGCCGAACACATTCTCAAAATAAAAGAAAGAATGAATCATATCTTAGCCAATCACACCGGACAATCAATTAAAAAAATAGAAAAAGATACCGATCGCGACTACTTTATGTCTGCCGAAGAAGCTATTAAATATGGTCTGGTAGATAAAATCATCAAATAATAAAATATCCCATAATACCATCCACCCTACAGCCTAGCACCTCCTCAATGAACAAATCCCCCAAAATTGGGGGATTTTATTTACTTGATTTTATAAGATCTTTATGTTATGCTTGAATCACTTCTTAAATAAATAAAACCGGGAAAAAGGACTGACAATCAATATTAGTTTATGGTCAGCATTGATTCTTTTGCCAGAAACAAATTAACTTCAACTACTATAAACCTTCATAAACAGACAAATTATCAAATTAAACTAAAGTCCACCACATAAAGGTGGTAATGATTTTTGTCTCTACTTTTATCTGTCAGATCCCTTTTTAGCCAGTCTAGAAAGGCACTAATATGACAACAGTTTTTTGGATAATAGCCCTAGTGGTAATCGCTCTAGCGGGTTTTAGCATTGGCTATCTTATCCGTAAATATGTAGGCTTCCGATCTATTGATTCAGCCGAACGCAAAGCCGAAGATATCATCACTGAAGCCAAAACCAAACAAAAACAAATCCTGCTGGAAGCAAGTGACAAATCCATCAAAGTCTTAGATAAAGCTAATAATGAGGCTGAGGAAAGACGCAAAGAGATTAATCATCTCCAACAGCGCTTGGAAAAACGTGAAGGCTTGTTTGATCAAAAGTTAATGGACCTAGAAAATCGTCAACAAAAACTTTATGATAAAGCTAAACAGGTGGAAGCACTCAAAAAAGAAATAGAGCAAGTCAAAGCCAGACAAATGGAAAAGCTAGAACAAATTGGCCAATTGAGCCAAGAACAGGCGCAGGAAATATTGATCAATAATACTGAAGAAAAAATCAAAAACGATTTACTGGGTCGTATCCACAAACTACAAGCCATGTCCACAGAAGATCTAGAAAATAGAGCTAAAGAACTGATTGGCACAGCTATTCAAAGAATTTCCCACTCCCATGCCATAGAAACCACAACCACGGTTGTGAACCTACCTTCTGACGAAATGAAGGGACGTATTATTGGCCGTGAAGGGCGCAATATTAAAGCCATAGAACAATTAACCGGTGTTGAGATAATTATTGACGATACCCCGGAAAGCATCTTGGTATCAGGCTTCAATCCCATTCGTCGCCATTTAGCTAAACGAGCTTTAGATAAATTAATTAGCGATGGCCGTATTCACCCCGGCAGAATAGAAACAGTAGTAGAAGAGGCTAAAAAAGAATTAGCTTTGGATATTAAAAAAGCAGGCGAAGATACTCTATACGAACTGGGTATCACCGGCTTAGATCCTAAGCTAGTGATGCTACTCGGGCGCCTCAAATACCGCACTAGTTATGGCCAAAACCAACTATTACATGCTATAGAAGTGGCCAAACTTTCTACTATACTGGCAGAAGAATTAAATGCCAATGTAGCTGTTTGTAAAAAAGGTGGCTTGCTACACGACATCGGCAAGGCGGTAGATCAAGAAATCCAGGGCGGTCACCCGCAAATCGGCTATGACATATTGAAAAAATTCGGCTTACCCGAAGAAGTGGCTTATCTCTGCATTGCTCATCATGAAGACGCCCCCAAAACTTTAGAAGGTATAATCTGTAAAGTAGCCGATGCTATTTCTGGTGCCCGCCCCGGTGCACGTAAAGATTCCTATGAAAATTATGTCCAACGTCTAGACGAACTAGAAGCGGTAGCTAATAGTTTTGACGGCGTTGACCATACTTATGCTATTCAAGCCGGTCGTGAGATTAGAGTATTTGTGAACCCCAAAGAAATAGATGACTACACCGCTACCAAATTGGCGCGCAATATTGCCGATAAAATTGAACAAGAGTTAAAATACCCAGGAGAAATAAAAGTAAATATTATTCGGGAAACCCGTGTTATTGAGTATGCCCGCTAAACATCATGCCTAAAAACAATGTTATAAAAATTATTGCTTGGGGGGATATTATGGGTAAAATTGGCCGACGCGCCGTTGCTCAAATTATGCCCATCTGGGAAAAAAAATACCAGCCTGATTTATGGATCGCTAATGTTGAAAACTTAGCTCATGGTCGCGGTGTGACTGCCAAAACAATACAAGAGATGCATGATCTTGGTATCAATATAATGACCGGTGGTAACCACAGCTGGCGCAATGCTGACACACACACCTTGGGAAAAATGCCAGACATTCACTTAATCACACCTCACAATAATCCTCTAACCAAACCAGGTGATGGCTATTGCTTCCATACCATAAGAGATAAACAATTGTTGGTGATAAACCTTTTAGGAGATGTAAATATTAAAGCTATTGACCCTAAAAGCAATGACGGACAAACTAATAGCCAATCGCCTTTTACCGCCGTGGACGAATTATTAGCCGATCCTAAAATCGGTGGACAAGCAGATATAATCATAGTAGATTTTCATGCTGAGATCAGTAGCGAAAAAAGAGCCATGGGCTGGCATCTAGACGGGCGCGCTAGTGCTGTTTATGGCACTCATACTCACATCCCTACCGCCGATGCTCAGATTATGCCCAATGGGACTGCCTATATCACCGACATTGGTATGACCGGCGCCTATCAATCAGTCCTAGGTATAGACAAGGATATCATTTTAGACCGTTTTATTAACAATGGTAAGTTAATTTTTCAAATACCAGAAAGGGGTCAAGCCGAAGCTCACGCTATATATTTAGAAATAGATGCAAATAATGCTCAAGCCCACAAAATTGAGCTTTTACGTGCCCTAGTTGAAATCAATTGAATTTACCGCTATACTACAAGTAGTTAATCTTTATACCCATGAATAAAGCTAAACTAATAGAAACCATAGCCGAGAAAACCAGCCTCGGCAAAAAAGAAGTTGAAGCAGTCATTGACGCTTTCACCGATACGACTACCAATACATTATTGGCTGGGGATGAGGTCAGCCTAACCGGTTTTGGTACTTTTTCTGCTCGCCTGCGTACAGCCAGACAAGGTGTAAATCCTTTAAATCCTAAAGAAAAGATTATGATGCCTGCCGTCACTGTACCTAAATTTAAAGCCGGTAAAAATCTCAAAGATCGCCTCAAGGGCAGGGCTTAAATTATTCATAAATAACCCAAAGCCACTTCCGACACATTAATAGAGTGGTTTTTTATTTATATTTCCCTTGGTCACTTGCCAAAAAGTAATCTATTAGCTAAAGTGATAAAGTAAATACGAACCTTAACAATCCGCCAAAAGGAGGGATAATATGTCCAAGAAAAAGACAGCTCAGCAACTGAATCTTATGTCTTTACTTGACATTAATCCCCAAGCCGATATTTTTTGGCGGGAAGAAATGTTGAGTAAAGAAAAAAAATCGCCGGTGATGTGGCGCAATATCTTAAATGCCGGCTTTGGTGTGAGTAGTCACACGCGCGTTATGCGTACACCAGATATCTACTTGCTTCACCCACAGTTGATGAATGACACTTTTGAAGCTAGACCATATATAATAGCTATCGCACTCCAGGCTTTACTAAATAACTCACTAGTTATACTGCCAACGGGTTTGGGTAAAACTTATGTTGCGATTTTGGAATCAGTTCATATTTTAGAATCCAACAAAAAGGTGTTATTTTTGACTCCGACAAAGCCACTATCTATCCAACAAGATATGGCAATGTCAAAAACTTTGGCTAAAGCAAAAACAGCTTATCTGACTGGTCGCATTAGCCAAAAGAAAAGGCCAAAAATGTGGCAAACAAATGACATAATTGTAGCTACAGCAGAAACAATCCTGGAAGAATTAGCAAAAAACAGTGGTGTGGGCAGAGCGGAGGATATCGGTCTAATAGTGTTTGACGAAGTACATCATCTTAGCGGTAATCACGCCTATGCGCGTATAGCTGAACATTACCTATCCGCCAGTCAGCCTCCACTCATCACGGGATTAACCGCTAGTCCTGATGCCGATCTATCAAAAATGATAGAAGTACAGAAAAAGCTACAGATTGATGATAGCCAAGTATTGGTAAGAAGCTATGATAGTCCTGATGTAAAGCCATATACATACCTTCGTTTTAAAAAACTGCTCCTTTTAAACAAAGAGCAATCACCCCAACAAAGGCTATACAAACAGCAACTCATCACGATGCTAACGCAAAACTGGAAACGCCTACAAAGAATAAGCGGTAAAAACTTATCAGACTACGTTTATCGCAATCTGGCCGGCAAAGTAGTTGGTATTCGCATCAAGCAGTTCAATAAATTCATGGAAGAGCTGCAAGTAATACTAAAACAGATACCCAGTCGTCATGAAAAGGGTTTTGCTCTGATAGATTGGGCAATCGCCATGAAACTAGGTAATGCCATAGAGCGTTTACACTACGGCATGCCCGAGTTCACCTACTTCATGCAAAAACAGTTCTACGAATATCACAAAGCGCCTAGCCCCTCACGCAGATTCTTCGCTAAAAATAACTATATTCTCGGCGTTGTTGCCGACATGCTCCGTGAACCGATCAAAAGAAAACTGCAGCTGGAATTAGCCAAAAGCATACTAAAACTCAAACAGCTAATACGCCAAGACATGTCCTGGTATTGTCAAACTAATAATCGCGGTAAAATCATAGACATACATCTGGATAGATTTGAAAAGCTAGGTAATGCACTGCAAGTAGAGCTAAAAAAAGTCCAAGCTAAACATCAAAACGACGCCGCACTCATTGAGCAGCTTACTATTTGGAGCCTGACATGTCGTCTAAAATACGCCTTAGACTACCTGGAAGAAAGAGTATCTCGTCTAGCGGGTTATTTACTCACAGTGTATGTAGAATATAAAACCGCTCCCAAACCATCTTGTCTACTGATGATGAAAAATGCTAATATCAAGAAAATTATCTCTTGGTTAGTACATTTCAACATCTGGCCAACTAATAACTACCCGCCCAAGTTATCTAGCATGATGGCAGCAGATGATCAAATTGATTGGAGCGATGCTTGGCGTGATCCTAAATTGAAAGCTATTACAGATCTGATTAAAGACCTGGAAAAAGGGCAACAGATGCTGATATTTGTAAAATATCGTGATAGTCTGCGCAAAATAATGCGCTTCCTAAAAAAGAAGCATCCCAAGGTAAGTTGTGGCCAACTAACAGGCACTAGTAGCAATTATGGCGATCCCGGAATGAAGCAGAAAGAGCAGGAACAAGTCCTAGAACAATACCGCAACAAAGAAATACAAATACTGGTTGCCACCTCTATCGGTGAGGAAGGATTGGATTTTCCTGCCGTTAATATTCTGGTTTTTTATGAACCGATCAGTGATGTCAGGCGCTATATCCAACGCTTGGGTAGAACCGGTCGTCACAATCACGGAAAAGTGGTTATACTAGCCTATAAGGATTCTGCTGAAGAAACCATCTATTACAGCTCACGCGCTGAGGAACAATCGGTACGGAAAATAATCCGTTACTATGAAGAAAAGAACAAAAAAACAAGACCGTCATAACTGACGGTCTTTTATTTTTTTGCATTCAAATCGTGATCAAATTGTAAAAACAATTCTTCATCCCAGATATCATCTTCAAAACGACGAGAAAAAAGATACAACCTATCAACCCAAACATCTACCAGCGCGGGATAATTGGAGAAATCAATATGTCGCCAATAATCATAAAGCTGCTTTGTGCTTGTCAGGCTATCAAACCAATATAATTTTAATTTACCCTGAGCCGCTCTCAACTGATCCAGACGATCCGAATGAATATTAAAAATATAATATTGCAATATAGGATACAAAAGATCCTCCAGTAATATTTTTCTCACTACCGCTGTCTTTATATTTTTAGTGCTAAAAAGAATATTACACATTGCCTTGACTTGTAGATGTTTGGTGTGAACTTCACCAATTACCTCCAAAGCCAACACTCCTTTCACAATTTCTGACATTTTCCCTCCTTCATTTGAAAGTACTGATTTTTATCACTTTAACACAAAAATCACCGCTTGACCAGTCTCCACCTGACCACCGTTCCAGTCATGCATTGCTCGCATAATAATATCAGCATCATAAACATAATCAGCCCCTCGCTTAGTGCCCGGATCATTAGTAATAAATTTATCATCAAAATACCCCTTAATAACTAGCATATGATACAAAGGGCCGTCACCGCTATAATACTGATTGCCTAATGCCCGGCCATAAAATGGCGCTATGACCGGATAACCATGCGCCAACTCTTGTTTAATCATATCTATGGTCGGGTGATTGATAATCTTTGCCTTGTCGCCCCAATACTCCTCAGCAATAGCGGCTGTTTCTGCTATCGTAGTGTCTTTATAATCATCACGATGAATATTTTGCCAATCAACCAATTTCTGAATTTCTTGATCCGCTAATACCGGATCTAATTCTTTTTTTAATTTATAATAATGTGCCATAATCAATGCCGCCTCTTCACAAGCCTCCTGATAAGGGAGAGACCAATTGGCTTGTGGTGCTTGAACCATAAAGGGCACGGCTAAATTTATCTGTAATGGTAAATTATCTGGCTCTGCTTGCTCTGCCAATTCCAAATTGGCTTGAACCTCTACATTGTTCAAACCATTGCCTGTCTGCCGATAAACTGCTGGCGGTAACTGTTGTTGCTGCCACCATAAGTTTAAATTATGACGATAATGCCAACCACCGCCTAAAGCTAGGATGATAATAACAGTGATAATCCATTTATACTGCATAAAACCATGATAAAACAAAGCACCGCATCTGTCGATGCGGTGCCGTTTATATAAATTATCTATCTATATAACTATTATAATCAAAGCTATGGCGCCAAGCGCTCCAAGGAATGGTAGGATGCACTGTCTTACCACCCCAACGCACCGCTTGCACGATTGCTTCCACCGGATAATTACCATAGACATAAGCGTTAATCATACGATACCAAGTAGCGGCCGGCAAAGCTTTGCTAATAGCATTAGCCTGCAAAACCTGGCGCAAATACTGAGCAGCGTTTTGCTCAACCGCCAGAGACGCCCGGGGCTTGCCATAAGCAAAAGCACTTTCTTGCCAACGGCCAGTGCCCAAGGGATTATAACCATTGCTTACCTCTAAACCGTCAGGATAGCCATCACCATCAGTGTCAGCCACCAATGGATTGGTACCAATGGAATTTTCATAATCATTCAATAAGCCGTCACTGTCCGCATCTACTAATCCACTAGGTTGATCCTCAATGATAATAGCAGATTCATTAGGCTGAGTAGCAACCGTAACAAAAGTATGCTCTACCGTTTCTACACGTTTATTATAAAGACTGTCATAAGCTTTTATTTTATAATAATAGACTGTGCCCGGTTGCAAATCCCGCAAGATAGCTCGCCCTGCCAATGCTTTTTTATCCTGATTCACGTCTACTCTCTTATTATAATGACCTGATTCGGTGCCATAATACACAGAACCACGCGCCACCAAATTCGTCTCCCAAGCAATAATTGCGCTGTCCGCAAAAATCATATTGGGGTCAAAACTAAGCGGCTCTATATTATCTATTTGCAAATCACTCAACCTATCATAGCTACCGGTGGTATTAAAATTCCACAATTTACCCAAACGCTCATTGCCGGCCTTATCGTATACTTTGATACGTAAGTAATAATTCTGATAGCTAGTCAATCCAGTGATAATAAAATCATGATCAATATCATAACTATTATAGCGACTAGTCTTGTCCCAATCATCGCTGTTGGGCCCATAAGATATTTCCGCTTTGGTTAATTCGTTGGTTTGCCAAGTCAATGCCACGGCATCCCGAGTCACTTGCAAAATTTCTTCGCTAATAATGGTTGGGCGCTCGGTATCAACCATATCATCTGTATTAAAAGTCAGGATAAACGTTTCCTGATTTTGTCCGTCTGCAGACCAAGCATAAATTTTATAATAATAATCAGTATCCACAGCCAAGCCGGTTAAATAAGTAGTGTGGCTATAAGCAAAGCTGCCATAGCCAATACTATGAGTCAAATTATCCGGATCAGAACCATAATAAATTGTTGCACGCGTAGGCATGCCAAAAGTTGACCACTGTAAAGTGGCTCGACCATTAAGCAAATTGCTAATGCTTATATCGCTAATCTGCCAATCCGTTGCCCTAGCTAAAATAGGAGATAATAACAATAAAAGCACTATAAAAAAAGAAAAAACCTTATTTTTGACCATATTTAAGAATTTTAGATTATTTAGTCAATATATATGTATATCATATTTAATAAATATTGTCAATACCACAATAATAAAAATCACTTGACTATGCTCTATTTATACTATAATCTAAAAAGAGTAAGTACAAAAGTCAAAAGGAGGAGATATGTCGGTAGGAGCAGTGACAGCGGTTGAACAAGGTGCCATAAAAGATTTCGTCCAAGCACATAGTAGCCTGGACAATATAACCCCCGAGGCATTACAGACAAAGCTGCTTTGTCTCATTGAAAAAGGAGCGTTCCGAGAATACGCTCATTATTCAGAAAAAGAAATTCTTGAGGCTATCAAACGGGTATGGCCAAAATAATTTCATCAATCAAAGCCTGGGTAAAAACGCCTGGGTTTTTTGTTTATAATTTAATACGATATTGTAAAGCCTCCGCAATATGTTGACTAATGATATTATCACTTCCATCTAAATCTGCAATAGTACGAGCAATCTTCAATAATTTAAAATAAGCTCGCGGTGATAATTGTAGCTTATCAACTGCCTGAGTTAATAATTCTTGCCCTGCTTGATCTAAATTGCAATGCCTGCGCACCTGCTTATTATCCAAACGACTATTCAAAATATTTTTTTGTCGTCGTCTTTGTTTTTGCCGTGCTTGGACGATTAACTTATTTGCCTGAGTCGTTGATAAGCAAGACTTAGCCATTTCAGCATTCAACTCTTTTGCTGGTAATCGCTGCACGGCCAACTGCAAATCAATCCTATCCAAAAATGGTCCAGAAATACGTTTTTGATAATTAATTACCTGCCAAGGGCGACAAACACATTCGCGCTGCCGATCATTAGCAAAACCGCAAGGGCAAGGATTCATGGCTGCTAATAAAATAAAATCCGCCGGAAATTGATAATGCCCGGCAGCGCGTGCAATGGTAACCACTCTATCCTCCAATGGTTGGCGTAAATTATCCAGCACCGGTCTAGGAAACTCTGGCAACTCGTCCAAAAATAAAACGCCATGATGTGCTAAAGTAACTTCGCCCGGTTGCGGATTGGTGCCACCACCAATCAAAGCTACGCCCGAAGCCGTATGATGTGGCTGTCGCCAAGGCGGTAGCTGGCAAAGAGGTTTTTGATCCGATAATTTACCGGCTACACTATAAATTTTGGTCACTGCCAATGCCTGGTCTAGATTCAAAGGTGGTAATAAATGAACGAAGGCTCGGGCTAACATTGTTTTACCAGCGCCGGGCGGACCGACAAATAATAGATTATGACCGCCGGCGGCAGCAATAATAAGAGCGCGTTTAGCTTGCTCTTGGCCATGAATATCAAATAAATCAACCGTCTTTTTGTTGGCCGCCGGCGGCGGTAATTTTGTCATCGGCTGCGGTGCTAATTTTTCTTCACCGCGTAAATGCGCCAATAGCTGGCCCAGGCTCTTTACTGGGAATACCTCTATACCCCCCACTAAGGCAGCCTCGCGCGCATTGGCTGCTGGCACATACAGGCGCTGAATATTCCATTGGCGTAGCTGACTAGCAATATTGATAACTCCAGAGATAGGCTTAACTTCACCATGTAATGATAATTCACCTAGAAAAATTGCTGATGAATCTTCTGGCAATAAATTCAACTGCTTGGTAATAATAGCAATGCCAACTGCCATCGCCAAATCATAATGACTGCCAACTTTTTTTAAATCAGCCGGCGCCAAGTTTACCACTACTCTACGGCGCGGCACATATAAACCAGTATTGCTAATCGCCAGCCTCACGCGCTCACGAGCCTCTCCCACACTTTGATCCGCCAGTCCCACTATAATTAAAGGCTTAAGCTGCGAAGTAATATCTACTTCTACTTCCACCAACTGACAAGCTAAACCTACGGTTGTGGCGGCATTAATTGTAATAGCCATAAAAAAACAAGGTCACTGCTTAAAAAGACCCTGTTGAATTATTTATAACTTAATACTACTAAACTATTTTGTCAAATTTATAGCTATTGTCCCAGCAAAAGTATAAACTTATATACTTTTATATTATGCTTTACGCTTGGTTAGCCGCTTGTTTTTTTCCTTGGCTAAAACTACCTTAAGATGGTCTTTTACTTTATTAACTGACTTCTGAAAATCATTAGTAGTTTTGTCTACCCTAATTAATTTACCGGGAATGCTAACATTGGCCTCACAACGATAACGATCACCTTTGGTTTGCTGAGGTAGGTGCTCGGCCTCAAAACGTAATTCAATTATATTGGGATAAAACTTATCAACTGCCTTCATTTTATCAGAAATAAATTTTCTCATAATCGGTGTTAATGTCATGCCCGTACCTTGAATGATAACTTTCATATATATAATGATTAATAATTAAATTAATATTCTATACCTGCCCTGGCCTCAACTCCTTGCTGATAATAATGTTTATGCGGTTGCATCTCTGTTACTAAATCAGCTAGGGCTAATAATTCTGCGGGCGCATCTCGGCCAGTCATGACCACTTCCATCTCTACTGGTTTATACGCTAATAAGGCTATCACCTCTTGCAACTCTACAATATCCAAGGCCACGCTAGAGTTTATCTCATCTAATATCAGTATATCATATTTCTTATTTTGAAGAATCTGGCGCGCTATATCCAAACCCTGACGACCCGCCTCTTGATCTGCTTTGGTCACGCCCATTCGAAAAGTTTTCTTTTCCTCGTCAAAACGGGGCAAGCCCGTAGACCACCAATCAATACCCAGTTTAGCTAAGCTATGGCGCTCACTATAATGGTCACCACCCTTATCAAAAAATACAATAGCCGCCCGCAAACCACAGCCCGCTGCCCGCAGCGCTAAACCCAAAGCCGCTGTAGTCTTGCCCTTACCATGACCAATATAAGCTTGTACTTTACCAACTGACAACATAATCATAGTTAATAAAAGGACGCGCTAAATTGCCACGCCCTTATATTTTAGCAAATTAATATAACCTTAGGAACAACCACTGGTCGCGCCACAGTTTAAGCACTTATAACAAGAGCCGTTGCGTACCATGATTGAGCCACAAGTATCACAAGGCGGGGCATCTTCTTGCATTTCAAAGGTAACACTGCTTTCCTCGCCTAAAGTCACAGCGCTTTCTGCTTCATCATCATCACTAATCTCTACCGTCTTGGTATCATCACTGGTACTGGTATCAGCACCGGCTTCACTGACGGTAATGTCATTATTCTGATGTGCGCCGTTGACGCCCATGGCGGTTTGATCTTCTTGCGATAAGAATTTTTGCGCTAACCATCGAAAAATATAATCAACGATAGATTTAGCAATACGAATCTCAGGATTATTGGTATAACCAGAAGGCTCAAATCGTGAATGAACAAATTTATTAACTAAAACCTTCAATGGTACACCGTATTGCAAAGCCATAGAAATAGACAAGGCAAATGAATCTAATAAACCAGAAATTACACTACCTTCTTTAGCGGCGGAGATAAATATCTCACCGGGAGTATTATCTTCATATAATCCTACCGTAATATAACCCTTATGATTTCCAATACGATAAGAATGAGTAATGGCCTCTCTTTCATCTGGCAGGCGGCGACGGCGTGGTTTAAACTCGCTTTCTGTTTTGACTGTTTCTTTTTTACCACCTTCCTTTTCTTTGCCGGTAGTCAAGGGCTGAGTCCGCTTAGAACCGTCGCGATAAACAGCAATGGCTTTCAAACCCAGCTTCCATGCAGCCATATAAGCTTCCCAGATATCCTCCTTGGTAGCAGCCTTGGGCAAATTGACAGTCTTGGATATAGCACCAGACAAGAATGGTTGTACCGCGCCCATCATTTTAATATGACCCATATAATGAATTGAGCGAGTGCCATTTTTTGCCTTAAAAGCACAATCAAATACGGGCAAGTGCTCTTCACGCAAACCAGGCGCCCCCTCAACGGTGTCGTGCTTATCAATATAATCAATAATTTCTTCAACGGCACTCTTGTCATAATCTAAGTTGCGTAGAGCGGGACGGACAGTATTATTAACTAATTTCATCATGCCACCACCAACCAACCATTTATACTTCACTAAAGCAATATCCGGCTCAATACCAGTCGTATCACAATCCATCAAAAAAGCGATTGTACCGGTGGGCGCTAAAACCGAAACTTGAGAATTACGATAGCCATATTCTTTACCAGCGCTCAAGGCCTTATCCCACACTTCCTTAGCTTCTTTCCACATTGGCTCTGACATACCATCTTGCTTGATTTTATAAGCAGCGCTACGATGCATAGCTATGACATCCAAGAAACTTTCTTCATTATCTTGATAATACTTGAATGGCCCTAAATTACCGGCGATCTCAGCCGAACGATTATAGGCCGTCCCGGTCATCAAGGAAGTTATAGCGGCAGCAAAATTTCTACCGTCATCAGAATCATAAGCCAAACCTTTTAACATCAATAAAGCACCCAAATTAGCATAACCAATGCCCAAAGGACGAAAATCAACACTATTTTGTGTAATTTTCTCGGTAGGATAGGAAGAGTTGTCCACGATAATCTCCATGGCGCTTATCAAAATTTCTACCGCATGCTGAAAAGCAGCAAAGTCAAAATTTCCCTTGCTGTCGGCAAACTTCATTAAATTTATAGAAGCTAAATTACAAGCAGAATTATCCAAAAACATGTATTCGGAACAAGGATTAGAAGCATTAATCCGTCCTGACTTTTTTGATGTGTGCCACTTGTTAATAGTAGTATCAAACTGCAAGCCAGGATCACCACAAACCCAAGCTGCCTCACAAATCATATCCATCAAAGAGCGAGCCTTATAACTATCAGCAATCTCTCCTGAAGTAATATATTTAGTATACCAGTCGCCATCTTCTTCCACGGCGCGCATAAAATCGTCTGTCAAGCGCACGCTATGATTGGCGTTTTGGAAAAATACAGAATTATAGGCTTCACCATTAAAAGAACCGTCATAACCAGCATCGATCAAAGCCCAGGCTTTTTGCTCCTCAGAAGATTTACTATTGATAAATTCAACAATATCCGGATGATCTACATTTAAAATAACCATTTTAGCTGCCCGTCTAGTTTTACCGCCAGATTTAATAACACCGGCAAAAGCATCAAATCCTTTCAAAAAAGATACCGGGCCAGAGGACTTGCCCCCACTTTGCGATAAATACTCTTTAGAGGATCGTAAAGTAGAAAAATTAGTGCCAGTGCCAGAGCCGTATTTAAACAACATTCCTTCAGTAACAGCCAGATTAAGAATAGAACGCATGTCATCTTCCACGGAATTAATGAAGCAAGCGGAGCATTGTGGATGCTTTTCAATACCAACATTAAACCACACTGGGCTATTGAAAGCCACGTATTGGTTAGCTAACAAATAACTCAGCTCCGCATTAAAACGATCGGCATCTTCATCAGAATAAAAATAGCCACCGTCTTTACCCCATTGAGTCATGGTATCAGCCACCCTGCCTACCATCTGTTTCACGCTTCGCTCTCGTTCTAAGGTACCGACGCGACCACGAAAATATTTAGAAACAACTATGTTGGTGGCAGTCTGAGACCAACCGGCCGGAACTTCTACATCTTTTTGAGAAAAAACCACCTCACCTTTTTCATTGGTAATGGTGGCTTCACGCAACTCCCATTCCATCTCATCAAAAGGGTGAACACCGGGAGTAGAAAACTTCTGTTCCACCTTCAGACCCTGCAATCCGGCCAATGCGGTGGTCTTAGTTTGAGTAGTTGCTATTTTGGCGGCTGAATTGTCCTTGACCTGATCATCATCAGTCAAAGCAATAGTCTCAATTTCCGCTTTTGTTTTGTCTTGATCCATATATTTAGACTATTTTAATAATTATATATTGAAAAAATTTATTGTAAAATGTAGAAGAAATAGAGCTATAAAAAAATAGAGTCGGTTTTTTCCCTACTACTAGCCAAATCATTGGCCAGTGACTCTATTACTATATATAGTGCCCTCAATTTCTATTATAATACTATATATTGTGATTAGCAAATAGGCTAGGATAAGCCAAAATCTAACCCAATATCTTCACTTGGCCCTCAGGCAAACCTTGTTGCAACTCTTTAGCCTGACTTTTATCCCCAATGATGGCTCCGTAATGCATTGGCACTACCAGCTGAGGATTTATCGCTTCAATTGCCTGCTTAGCCTCGGCCACAGTCATTACATAAGTACCAGAAATGGGTAAAAAAGCGATATCAATATCTTTTAATTCTTTCATTTCCTCAATAAAATCAGTATCGCCAGCAAAATATAGCCTAACTCCACCAATGGTCACTACCCAGCCCACACCGCCATCATTGACCTGATGAAAAGCCTGCCCCGGCGCTCGCCATTTATTAATATTATATGCCGGCCAGGCCACTACCTCAATTTCTCCAATATTTTTTCGCTCTCCTGGGCTAAACCATATTTTATTTTGCTGAAACTTAGCCAATTGTCCTTGACAAGGAGTGGCTGCTACTATCAGAGTATCGTTTTTAATAACTTTTTCCAGATCTTCTGGGCTACAATGATCATAATGTTGGTGAGAAATAAAAACCACGTCCGCGCGTGGCATGTTGATCATATCTATTTGAAACGGATCAAAATAAATAACCTGGTCATTTTGCACCAGAATAGTATCATGATTAAACTTCTCTATTGTCAGGTCTTGATATTTCAACATATACCCATTATAGAATATATCCCCGTCCGCGACCAGCCCAAATTTCAACCTTGAAGGTCTAGACCTTCAAGGTTGAATCATTAACCAAAATACTTTTCTTTATAAAAATGAATCAATTCTTCCACCTCGGGTAGACAATCCGGATCACCGGTACCAACCTTTGTTTTGTCCTGTACCGCCGTCAAAGTAACAGCACCATCCAATACCGCTTCTTCAATATCTTTATCTGTTACTTTTACCACCTTATCAATAAGACGACCACCTTCAACCTCCACCCGTTCATATTGCTTGGTCTTTTTTAAATAATCATTAATAGCGGCACGTAAGGCTTTATCACCCAAAACCGAACAATGAATTTTGCGAGTCGGTAACCCACCCAAACGATTCATAATATCCTGAGGGCGGATCTTGCGCGCCTTGTCTAAAGTGATACCACCTTTTTCCGTCACCATGACAGACAACATGGAAGTAGAAGCAATAGCCGAAGCACAGCCAAAAGTCTGCCATTTGCACTGCACAATTTTATCTTGCTTCACTTTTATAAACATTTTCATCATATCTCCGCAAGCGGGTGAACCAACATAACCGGCGCCATCCGCTTGGAATTTTTTTTCTTCCCCAGGCATAAGAATATTATGAGGTGAAAAAAAATGCTCCTTCACCACCGGTGAATAAAACCAACTTTGACCTGCTTGATCACGCAAGTCAGCTTTTTTATTAGTTTTTTTTATAGCTTTTTTCATATTTTGTTTGAACATTATTAACACTACAGTATTTCCGCCAACCTTCGGCAGACTAGTTGATCTAAATTGCGAAAAGAAGCTTTTCTATCCCATCCGCCATCATACGGGACAATCCCCTGGCCGGAGTATCAACTTTTTGTATCTACTTCTTAACCTGGGGATGCGCCTTGCCCGGTTGCAAATTTACCGGTGACAATGAACGTAGACGATTAACAATACGGGGCATGATTTCAATCACCTTATCTATCTGGGCAACTGTATTTTTATAACCCAAGGTAAAACGGATACTACCGTGAATCATCTCATAACGTAATCCAATAGCTTGCAAAACATGAGAAACAGACAAGTTATGCGAAGCGCAGGCTGATCCCGTGCTGGCCACAATACCATGTTCATTAAGCTCCAAAAGCATTGCCTCGCCTTCCACATCAGCAAAAGTTACATTCAAATTGTTAGGCAGGCGTTGGCTCTTATCACCGTTTAAAAAAACTTTATCAATTTTCTGCAACCCTTTCCACAGACGATCTCGTAAAGCCCGCACGCGCTTACTTTCTGAGACGCGGCGGCGGCTAGCCAACTGCAATGCAGTGCTCAAACCAATAATACCGGGCAAATTTTCCGTACCAGAACGCCGACCATTTTCCTGGCCGCCGCCGTATATCATTGGTTTTAACTTGACCCCCCGCTTAACATACAATAAGCCTGTACCTTTTGGTCCATAAACTTTACTGCCATTCAAGCTCAACAAATCCACGCCCAATTTACGCACATCTAAATCTAGATAAGGCGCGGCCTGACAAGCATCAGTATGAAATAATACTGTTGGATATTTTTCTTTAACTGCCTTGACTAGCTGAGCAATAGGCTGTACCGTGCCAATTTCATTATTAGCGTACATAATGCTGACCAACTTTGTCTTATCAGACAATAGGGGTAGGAGATCATCCACCGTTACTAACCCTTTATTGGTTACCGGCGCAATTTTAACTTGCCAACCAAGGGTAGCTAAATAATCTGCCGCGCGTAAAACCGCTGGGTGCTCAATGGCAGACACAATTATCTCACCCATTTCGTTCATAGCTTGGGCTACACCTTGCAAAGCAAGATTATCACTTTCAGTACCCGAACCAACAAAAACAATCTCATCATTAGCCGCACCCAGCACCCCTGCCACAATTTGCCTTGCTTCAGTCAAGGCTCCAGCCGCCGACAAACCCAAAACAGACAAGGAAGACGGATTGCCATATTGCTGTGACCAGAAGGGACGCATGGCTGCCTCTACAGGTGGTAATAAATAAGTGGTGGCAGCGTGATCTAAATATATTAAGCTCATACAAATTAATTAAAATTCTCCTGCAGACAATAATGGCAAATGCCTGATAATTGCCAATGCGCTTCCTGGACATAATGACCCTCTACCATAGCTTGTGCTGGAGGAAAAGATTCAATATTAAACAAACGTTTACAATGATTACAATGAAAATGCCCGTGTTCTTGCTTAGTCCACTCATAATATAATGGCTCGCCCGGATAAGCAAGCTGATAAATTAATCCCCATTTACTTAACAACTGTAAATTGCGATAAACAGAGGCCCGACCCATTTTTACTTTATTTTCACTATTAATACGCTGCAAAACCTCATCAGCCGTAAAATGACCTTTATGCTCCTTTAAAAACTCCAATAATAACTTGCGTGTCAAGGTTAAACGTTTATGTGGTGGGATATTTTTATTCATAGTAATGATACTAAATATATATATTATTGATACTTAATATCATTATATCCCAACCTTATCAACAGGTCAAATTCCCTATTTTTTTGTTTATTTGCTATAATAACGATAGTATTAATAAATATTAATAAAGGATAAAACTATGTCCAAGCAAAAAATGAGTATGCTTATCATAGGCCTGATCCTCGCTGTAGTAGCTATTATTTGGATGCTAGTTGGCTCTGCTTTCTGGTTCAACTGGCTATTACTAATAGTTGGTGTTATTTTGTTCATTTTCTCATTTGTCGGCAAAGGCAAAGAGATGCCAGCCGCTCCTGCGGCTATGCCTGAGCAGCCAGCTGCACCAGCTGAAGAGGATAACCAAGAAGGTCAACAAATGTAAGTTTGCTTGAAATTATAGATTAAAACACAACCCTGCTTAGCAGGGTTGTGTTTTTTATAAACTACGGGGGCGAAATATTTAATTGTTGTTGCTATTTATGACACCAACATTATCGCAAACACCGTCGCCGTTAGCGTCAATAAAATGACGTTCACCAAATTTGTGCATACCACGGCCCATACCAAAACCTGGGCTATGGCTGGGTAATCCCAGTTGATCAGCTATGTGCTGCGCTTCAGCCCAATCACCAGACTGCATCAATTGACGCATCTGGGCAAATTGAGAAAAATTATCAGCCGTGATAATATCTTTCAGAGGATTATTAACTGATACGACCTGCGACCAAGCTTGATAATCTTCATCGGTAATTGCCTGCTGAATAGCTTGGCGATCTATACCTTGCCAAGCACGCTCTTTAATTGGTAACGAAGAGTTATCTCCATTAGCAAAACGTATCCCCTGCGCTTGAGCCGCGCTGACCCCAAACAGGGCAATGCTAAATAGGGCGATAGCTCCAAACAAATATTTATTCATGTCATTAGCTTTAATAATTAATTTAGCCGGCTGTCACTGTTCTATCTGAGTATACGCAAAGTCAGGTAATTTTATTTCAATATTAATATCGGGGAAAGGTTTTCATATTTGAACCACGCATCATACCGCCAGCTGGTCTAATTTCTAAAGCTTGAATAAAGTCATCAGAATAATTTTCTCCCCTTACTTTCATCCAACGACCAACTGCCGGTTGCCAACGAGGTGGTAATTTTGCATTATCCCATTCTACTTGCCAATACTTTGCTTGCATATCTTGCATACGCAACAAGTGTTGATCAATTTCTTTAATTTCTCCAATCCAAAACCCATCATCAGGCCGTTGCCACAAATGTTGCTGACGCAATCTTTGATCGTGGTAAAGAGACACTTTATCAGCTAAATTTCTATCTAAGCTTTCTCCCCAACCAGCCGCGTATACTCCAATGCCCAAAACCAAGCTGGCTGCAATGCTGAGACCAATCACTAATAACCAAGTTTGACGGTGACCATGCTCTGTTTGTCGCCACCGCCACCAAGACAATACTATAGCCACAATAATAGCCATAAACCAAAATAAAGGCACTAATAATACCACATACTCACCAGCACTACTAGCCAATTCCCAAGCAATATCCCAATCCAAGTTCAAACTGACAAATAAAGCAATTGCCGCGGCTATAGCAGCTAAAATTATAAATAAAACAAACAATGACCAAGTCAAAAAACGACGTAACTGCCAATAACGCAGCGAATGGGGTTGTAGCTTTTTCTCTTCAATTTTATCCATTATTTGGTCCACCGTGTTCATAAATTTTCCTTTAATATATTAGCAAACTTCTTTTTGGCTCGAGCCAATAAAGTGCCAATCGTGCCAATTGGCTTATGCAGAGCGTCACTCATTTCTTTATAATCCCAACCCTCCCAATATCGTAACCACAACACCTCTTTATAATGTTGGGGTAATTGATCTATTATGCTCCCCACTTTGGTTTGCAAAATGCGCTGATCCACTTTTTCTGCTATATCAATTTCATCCACCAAAGCGAGCCATCTGGTTTCATTTTCCTCTGGCAAAGCAATATCCCATTTTTGTTTATTATGTTTACGCCAATGGCTAATTGTCTGATTATGAGCTATTCTATAAAGCCAAGTTGATAAACGATAACTATTGTCAAAGGAACGTAAATTCTCATAAGCCTTCAAAAAAACTTCCTGCAATATATCCTCGGCATCTTCATAGCTAAGACCACCGATACGTCGAATATAGCGCCCCAGACGACTTTCATACAAAAGCATAATGCAGCGATAATCCTCTGCATTTTCTAGCGCCCTGGCTACCAGTTCTTCATCAGATAATTTGTCGCAATCATCTCTCATCTATATTTTTATACGCCAAACTGCTTAATTTTATTTCACTTAAACCGACAATTAATTGTGTCATACAAAAACTGCGGTCGTCGAGCATGACTCGACGACCGCAGTTTATTCTCATGCTCTATACTTGATCATGCTCGGAAAACTGCCGATCAAATTCTTTATCATGCTTACGCAACCATTCAATTAGCATAGCAGCGTGCTCTTTCTCCTCATCCCGATTATGCTCCAATATCTTTTTCAGTTCTTGATCATTCACTATGGCCGCTCGCTGATCATACCAATCAATCGCTTCCAATTCTTCTCGCAAAGAATTTATTGCTCTAGTCTGATCTTTGATAGCGTCCGGCAACTTATCATAAGGTTCATGATACTGCATAAAATTATAGTTAATAATTAAAGTTTTGTTTTTTTGACTAATGTTAAATTTTGTTTATCCGCCTGGCAAGCTGGACAAACCTGAGGACGACAAGTTCCTTTTTTGGTAAATCGCTTACCGCAAGCCTGGCACTTAAAATGTCCCTTGTATTTATAATAAGGCATTTATTTTTCTCCTAACCAATGTAATATTGTATCCACTGCCTCAGGATCTGGCAAGGTGGTGAGATCAATGGTTAAACTTGGTAATTTACTATGCCTAGCAATATCCTGATAAATTTCTTGCTGGCGAGTATATTGTTTTGGTGTTTGTTTAATACGCTTATAATGTGGATACAAAGATAGACGATCAGCTAAACGCTTTGCCCACAATTCTTCACTCGGTTGCACTGTAGTCAGAATAACACGCGCGCCCAAAGACAACAACCGCTCTTCTATTTTATCATAATTTACTTCTTTGTTATTATATAACTTTTGATAAACTTTATCACTCCAATACAATTTTTCCAAAATCATATTCTCCGCCGGCAAATCTGCTAACAAATCAACATAATGCTCTATAGCTTGACGACCGGATATTGTACCAAAAATACCTATATCACAATTCAACCAATGGCAACCATTGAGAATGTGCGGGTGGCTATTATACTTTTTTTCCAAATAATCATAAACCTGGCTAATAATAAAGCTCTTGCCCGTTAGCTCCGCTCCTTCAAATATAAGTTTATGGCCAGATATTTGCTCGGTCATAGCCTTATTGTAAATTTTGCTTACGTCCCAATAATTTATCTTTTTCCACTTGATACTGTTCTTGTTTGGCCTTTTCCGCATCAACTACTTCTTGAGGGGCGCGTTGTACAAAGTTTTGATTAGCCAATTTCTTATTTATCCCAACAATCAAATTGTCTAACTCTGCTATACGCTGGGTGATACGTTTTAATTCGGCGGCAATATCAATCAAGCCCGCCAAGGGAACAACTATCTCCACTTTATCAACCACAGTATAAGCAGACTGACTAGGACGATTGCCACTATCTACAATTTTTAACTTACCCACTTGAGTGCGCAAAGACTCCAACAATTCAATCTCATTCTGCAACCAATCACCATGCTCCTTAGTTATCAGTGTAACATTTATTTTTTGTCCGCTAGGCACATTATATTCAGACAAAATATTGCGGATGGCGCTGATAATATTCTGTAATATAACAAAACGTTGCCCGGCTATCTGATCTTGGTCAACTATATTATGATACCAATCCACCATTGGATATGATTGTACCATTATAAAACCGGACTGTCCGGACTGCTGCCAAATAGCCTCCGTAACAAATGGCATATAAGGGTGCCATAGTTTTAATAAATCCAACAAAATGCGCGCGAGAATAATGGATTTATTCACTGTCTGCTCATATTTACTAACTTCAATATACCAGTCTGCCAAATCATTCCAGGTAAAATCACGCATTTTTTCACCGGCGCTGGCAAAACGAAAATTTTCTATGTCCTCACGCGTACTTACAATTAATTCACCCATCCGATCCATTATCCAAATATCAGCTATGGTCAACTGATCCGACTCAATCTCTTGATCTGCCATGGACATGTCAACGCTACTCAATATATAACGAGCTATATTCCACAACTTATTGGTAAAATTCCGAAAAGCAGCTATTTTAGTTTCGCCAATACGCGCGTCATTGCCGGGCGTAGCGCCCAATACCAAAGACAAACGCATGGCATCAGCGCCATATTTATCAATCACATCCAAAGGGTCAATGCCATTGCCTTTTGACTTTGACATTTTCTTACCATGTTCATCCAAAATCATACCGTGCAAATACACCTGAGAAAAAGGCTTCTCGCCCAAAGCAAACAAGGACATCATGATCATGCGTGATACCCATAAAGTAATGATTTCATAGCCGGTTTCCATCACCTGCGTGGGGTGGAAGGCAGCTAAGTCGCCAATCTTTTTATCGCCTTTTATATTATCCGGCCAACCCAAAGTAGAAAAAGTCCACATACCGGAAGAAAACCAGGTATCCAGCGAGTCTTCGTCTTGTCGCCAATCCGCCAACTTATATTCTCCGTCCAAAATATTATAAGTGGCCAGTTCGCCAAAACTGGGACGATAATCACTCAAAGTAGCATTATCATCATGACTATTTAATCTACGTAGCGACCGCATAAAAGCATTGTGAGAAATCACCAAAACTTTTTGGCCAGGAAATTCTTTATCCATTTTTTGCAAAAACTTTTCAGCCCGTTTTTGCATTTCATCATAGGTTTCCGCCCCCGAAATCTTATAATTGATTTTGTCTTTATAATAATCCGGATCTGACTGTTTGATATCCTTCACTGCCTTGCCCTCAAACACTCCATAATCACGCTCTCTAACCAAAGGCTCAATTACTACCGGCAATTTTAATTTCTCAGCAATAATCTCTGCCGTCTGTCGAGCGCGTTGCAAAGGCGAGCTAACAATAGCAGTATAACCATGCTGTTTTATCTTATCGGCAAAATCATAAATCTGCTCTATAGATTGCTCATCTAACGGTACATTACTCTGTCCCTGCACAATACCGTCTTTATTCCAATCGGTTAATCCATGGCGAGTAATCGCCACCTGCGTAATTTGATGCGGTACTTTTATCTCTGGATTGTCATTAATATCTCCCTTGTACCAAACTGGAATGCGGTGACCAAACCAAATTTGCCGGGAAATACACCAGTCATGTAAATTTTCCATCCAGTCCAAATAGCGCTTAGTAAAGCGCTCCGGTACAAATTGCACTTCTCCTTGTTTAGCTAAATCAATTGCCGCTTGCTTCAATGACTTTTTATGCAAACGTTTGACCGGCTTATCTACGGCTATAAACCACTGACGAGAAGTAAGTGGTTCAATGGCCGTGCCACAACGATAACAAATAGATAAATTATTTTTAATATCTTCCATGGACTGTAACAGCCCTTGCTCTTGCAATAACTTTACTATCTCAGCCCTAGCCTCCTTCACCGGCAATCCGCTAAACCCGCCCAGACTTGGCATCATTCTACCATCCTCATCTATCACTTTAATAATCGACAGATTATTCTTTTGCGCCATTTCATAATCCACCATACTGTGAGCCGGCGTCACACCCAAGGCTCCAGTACCATAATCAGGATCAACCGCCTCATCAGCAATAATTTTAATACGCAAAGGCTGGCCACAAAAATTAGCTGACAACTCTTGACCAAGGAATTTTTTATAGCGTTTGTCTTGAGGATGAACCGCCACTGCGGTATCACCTAGTTTAGTTTCCGGGCGAGTAGTAGAGATGGGGATGGGAAAATCTTTATCATAAGTAAAAGTATAAAGTTGCGCCGGCTGCTCCTGATACTCCACTTCGTCATCTGCTAAAGTGGACTGACAGCGCGGGCACCAATTGACAATGCGATGACCCCGATAAATAATACCCGCTTCATACATATCCACGAACATTCTTTGTACCGCCCGCTGCCGCTGAGCATCCAAAGTAAAAGCCTCTCGCGACCAGTCCAAAGAGGCGCCAGATTTACGAATCTGTTGTAAAATTGTAGATTGTGTCTTAGCAACAAACTGCCACACCCTATCCAAAAACTGAAGCCTACCCAAGTCATGACGGCTCTTCTTCTCTTCTTGTAACAAAATTTTCTCCACTACATTTTGAGTGGCAATAGCGGCATGATCTGTGCCCGGCACCCACAAAGCGCGTTCACCTAACATCCGATGATAACGAATCATAATATCTTCCAAAGCCAACATCACGCCGTGACCCAAGTGTAATTTGTCCGTAATATTGGGTGGTGGCAATATAATAGTAAAGCTCGGGGCCGCTGGCAAAGCAATGCCTTGTTCCACACAAACATCGGGATTAAAATAGCCCTCCTCTTCCCACTGCTGATATATTTTATCTTCCCACTCGCCAGGTTGATAAATTTTAGCTAACTCTTTACTCATAAAAAATGTTTTAACCTCTTCATAATAGCAGATTTTTCCTAATAAAAAAACTATTACCGCCCTTTATTTAACAATAAATCAAGAAAAATAACAAGATTTGACTAAGATGACAAAAAATTCTAATATAAGATACTGATGTTCTTAACAATCACAAGGAGATAATCTTGGATCATAAAAAGTTAATCGCGCAACTAAAACAAACTTATTGCTTATTGTTTGATTTTGATGGAACGCTAACTAAGTCTACCAATGCCGGCATATTGCGTCACATTCAATTAGCTAAAGAGCTAGGTATGAAACCGCCCACCAAACAACAACTGATCGCCAACTGGGGAGCAGTTTGGAACAGAGAATTTATGGACAACCTAGCCCTAGCTAATGGCTGGACAGAAAAACAAAAACAAAGGCTGATCAAGGCTTACATAGAACGCAACTCTAACAAAGCCTACCCTCGCATTTCTGGTTTGCCTAATATGTTACAAGCCCTGAAAGAGGCCGGACATTGGCTAGGCATACTAAGCAGTCGCGACCGTGCCGGTATGATGCTACGATTGGCACAACAAGAATTGAATGCTAATTTGTTTAATTTCATTCAAGGGGAAGATCAGGCGCGTTACCGCAAGCCAGACCCAGCTGTATTTGGTCCCGTATTATCCAGGTTACACACCTTAAAAAACTGGGACAATCTATGGTATATTGGCGACACTATTGATTATGACCTAAAAGCGTCTTATAATCACACACCGCCACTGAATTTTATGGGCATTGTTTCTATACTCGCTAATCAACACGATTGGCTACAATACGGTGTTCCAAAACATTTAATCCTAAAATCAGTCACCCAGCTACCCCAAGCTTTATTGGCTGACGAAAAAATGAAAGACTCTTCCTAAACACGGAAGAGTCTTTTCTGTTAAGCCTTATAAATCAAGCTCCAAAATTACTGGGCAATGATCCGAACCCATGGTCTTATTATCAATAGCAGCCTTTTTGACCGTCCTGGCCAATTTTTTATTAACAAAAAAATAATCAATCCGCCAGCCGACATTACGCTCGCGTGCTCGTGTTTTATAGTCCCACCAACTATACTTCACTTGTTGCGGATGTAAATAACGAAAACTATCAATATAGCCGGCAGACTCAACTTGATCTAACCAGGCTCTTTCCTGTGGCAAAAATCCGGAAACCGCGCTATTCTCTTTGGGCCGAGCCAAATCAATCTCTTGATGAGCGGTATTGACATCACCACAAAAAATGACATTTTTGCCTTGTTGCTTTACTTTATTAATCTCCGCTAAAAACCACTGATAAAATTCCATTTTATATTGTAACCGCTCAACAGAAGCACCGCCGTTGGGAAAATAAACATTAAAGAAAACAAATGTAGGATAATCCAAGCGCAACACCCGTCCTTCATTGTCAAATTTTGACTTACCTAATTTGTCAGTCACCCTAATCGGCTTTTGTTTTGTCCATACCGCCACACCACTATAGCCCTTACGCTGAGCAGAAGCCCAATAGCTATGATAGCCATCAACAGACAATAATTTGTCCGACAATTGTTCGGGGTGGGCCTTGGTTTCTTGTACGCCAATAATATCTGCTTTTTGTTTATATAGCCAATCCAAAAAACCTTTACGCTCAGCAGCTCTTATACCATTTACATTCCAAGAAATTAATTTCATCTTATTGAACTAATAAAAATTATAATACGACCAAATATACTACCACGCTCATGATTTACTATAAAACCAACTTCATTAATTTTGTTATATTTATCTATTTAATAAAAAAGAGGTCAAACTAATAACATCAGTATAGCAAAAAACTGCTACTAATTAAATCAAAATAAAAAATTAATCTTCTATTTTGATAGCTTTGCCTTTTACTATTGCCTCACTAATTTTTTTATAAGCAGAGCTTAAAATCCTTTGCAAAGTACTCTGCGAAATCTTCATTTGCTGAGCACAGGCCATTTGATCCAATTGCTCAATATTTTTTAAACGCAAAGCCTCTACTTCATCAGGCAATAAAATTACCTGTTGAAGATCCCGCAAAGGAATGCCTTGCGGTTTAAAATATTTGACCTCGGGTTGAAAACGTAGCCAACGCCTAACCCGAGGCCTGCCCGGACCAAAAACTCGCTTTCCTCGACGCATATTTATTTTTGTCTGACCCTACGGCCAATACCCATATTTCTGCCACGTCCTATATTAGCACGCTGCGGCAAAGTATTAGCGTTGCCATCACGACAATTACCCAAACCGCGACCGGTCATGGGACCCTTGCCTGTTGGGCCAGTACCATCTCTATTAGGCATAATTAATCCCTTTCTTAGCCTTAATTATTATATTATGAATATATACCCATAATTATATTATGTCAATATTCAACTGTGGATAACAAAAAACCCGCCACCACTGAAGCGACGGGTCAAAAATAAAGAGCCAACTAGACAATTAAACCATTGTGGCCACTGGGGCGAATCGGAGCTTGGCCATTGGTTGTGTCATCGTCCGGCACCGGCAACCAACCAGTACAACAAAGCCAGTCGCGCCACTCTTTCTCCAATTTCATAAAATGCTCAAAGGGCAATAGTTTATTGTCCGACGAAGATGGTATTGGCGTTGGCGCTGATGGCAAGTCTTGCACCGGCCCAACTATATTATCAGGCAAAACTTGCGTAAGCTGTGAAAAACAACCAATCAACAACACACCACTCAAAACCAAAAATAAAAACCTCATAATCCCTCCTAGCTTGTATACTAATGTATCGGAATAAGCAAGATTTGCTTCCCGATTTGATTTGTTAAACTTAATTTAGTTACCATTCCTTTTAAATGCATCAATCGTCGATGTACTTAAAACAAAAGGGAAGTAAATTTGAGAAAGGGGCTGGTACAACTCTTTAATTTATGTAATAAATCGTACTAGCCCCGAACCGATTATTCCATGTTAGCTAATGTATAACACAAAATTAAACCTGAAATTTAGGTCGCTTGTTTGCGCAACCTTTCTATTTTTTCTCGCCGACCAAGGCGGCCTTCTTCATTCTGCGCATATTCAATGTACTTCTCTGCTTCATCTAGTTGTCCCGCATCACACAAAGCTCTCATAAGCTCACGACTGCGGTGGTCAAGCCAACGAATGTCATACTGAGATTCAGATTTGACCTGCTCCAGCCAAGTCGCTGCCTCCTGAAGATTGCCTGAATTTACGGCCTCTTGGAAGTTTGCGGTATTATTAATTTCCTTTTTTTCTTTTTCCTCCTGTTTTTGTTCAGATGATTTTATATTATCATCCGGCTGTGGCATCTGTTCAAAAATACTCATATGTTCTAGTTGTTATAAATAAAAAATCTTCGTCATGTTTTGCTTAACTATTATATAACCAAATTTTAAGAGGATTATTAACTAAGGTTAGCTAAACCATTTCTGCCAAGCATCGTTTATAGCAATGACACTAAAAACAGCAAAGAACAAAAATATTATTAATAAAATTACGCGACGCCACCATCGTGGCTGAAAAACAACTGGCAATTTTTTATAATTCAACCAAGTGACCAAGCCCACGTGCACAAACATAGCTACGGCATTGATTACCGCTCCCAATACAATCAAGGTTTTGGGTTCATAAATATTGCCAGCAAATAAAATCAAACCAAAGATAATCTGCGCCCAGACAAAACCATAATAAATACGGGACAAATTAACGGTCTGTTTTTTTTCATGTGCCAATTTCTTGACCGCCAGATTTTCCGCCATAATGCGCGATGTTGAATCCATAATACCCAATTGCGTTTGAAATAACATGATCGCAACAACTATGAGAAAAATCACGCCAATGGCTGGAAATAATTGGCCACCCAATATTATACCTTCATTAATAACAAAACTAATACCCTCGGCATTACCGGCTAGACCATAAGTAGTGCTATATGATAACAACATTAAAAACAACATCCCCAATAACCCCACTAGCCAAAAAACCAAAAAATGTTCCCAGCTTATTCTGCGCCACCACGTCTGAAAACGATTGATACTGGTTTCATCAATAGTAAAATCCGTACCGCTTAGCTTGATTTGCTGTTGTTCTAGTTTACCGCCTTTGAATAATCCGGCAATCTTAGGCGCGTACTTACCCATGCCATAACCTTTTTCCTTTATATAAATAGACTGTGTAAGATTTAAATTACCACCCGCACCAGAATAAGCAAAAGCAGCAAAAAATGTTGCCATCGCCAAACCCGTTGGCAGCCAATTATAATCCATACCTCTGCCGACCAATCCCTGCAACAGACTGATCCAATCAGTGCTAGTAGCCATGATAACCGTGAGAATAAAGATAAAAGGAACGCCCAGTGATATAATAATTTTGGTAATGCGCTCCATCATACCATAAACAGTTTTACCAGCGCTTAAAATAATCCCAATCACTACCAACAATAACATGGCCAACCATTTAAAATCCGTGATACCGACAACATGCCCCAATACTTGCGCCGCAGCAGCAATAATACCAGGTAAACCAAAACCGATAAAAGTAGAGATAATAAACCAATAAGGCGCCCGTTTAAATAATTTTCCTAGACCAACAAAAACACTTTCGCCCTTCACCAGCGCATAACGTTCTATTTCCATGTTCATAAAATACTGAAAAGTAATCCCCAGTAAAGCGCCCCAAGCAATACCCAAACCAATATTAGCCGCTAAATACGGCCATAAAATCACCTCACCAGAGCCCAATCCCATAGCCAAAATGATAAAACTGGGACCCAATAATTTACGCAGACGTGGCGCCTGGGGAAATTCTCGCTTTATATTTTCAGTATCATTATTCATAATTTAAATTATAACAAAATTGGCGAATAATACATAATATTTGCCTAGGTAGAAAAAATAACCTAAGATAAATCCATGAAGAAAAATTTTTGGCAAAAACTACCACGACCATTCTTTGCCTTAGCGCCTATGGCAGATGTTACTGATGCTGCTTTTCGTCACGTGATAGCCAAATATGGAAAACCGGACATTATGTTCACAGAATTTGTTTCCTGCGATGGACTATGCTCAGCTGGCAAACCGGCCTTGCTGCACAATTTTATTTATGATCACAGTCAGCGCCCAATAGTAGCCCAAATTTTTGGTTCTCGTCCGGAAAATTTTTTTGAATCAGCCAAATTGGTTAAACAACTGGGCTTTGATGGTATAGATATCAATATGGGATGTCCAGCCAAAAATATCCAAAAGCAATATGCCGGTGCTGAGCTGATCCAACATCCCCAGTTGGCGCAAGAAATAGTGGCCGCTACCAAAGAAGGGGCAGCTAATTTACCCGTGTCAATCAAAACGCGCATCGGTATTCGGACTAATGAACTAGAAACTTGGCTACCCGCCCTACTGGCAACTAAACCGGTTGCCATCACTATTCACGCCCGCACTCGCCAACAAATGTCCAAGGTGCCGGCCGATTGGAATGCCATCAAACAGGCTGTGAACATCGCCCAAAAAAGTGGCGTTTTAATAATCGGCAACGGCGATGTCAAAGATTTAGATGATGCACGTGCCAAGGCCAACATCACTGGCGCTGCTGGCATCATGTTCGGTAGAGCTGTTTTTGGTAACCCTTGGCTTTTCAATAAAAAAATAAACCACACTGACATCTCACTAAAGAAAAAACTAACAGTCCTGCTAGAACATACTAAGCTATATGACAAACTACTTGGTCAACATAAAAACTTTGCTATTATGAAAAAGCATTTCAAAGCCTATGTTACCGGCTGGCCGGGAGCCAAAGAACTGCGTGCAAAATTGATGGCCACTGAAAATGTTCAACAAGTAGAAAAGATAGTAAAAAATTATTTAAATGAACATGCCCCAAGCTAAAGCTAACTTACACAATCCTTTAACTCAAGCCAAGCAAAAATCACTCAACCCTATCTTTTCCAGACAATAACAAAAAAACAAAAGCCTCGTCAAAAGAGCATTCCTTGGATTATACCAGCTAAACACTACTATTAGACAAACACCCAAAACATCCCCATTAACTAAGATAGGACAGTTCTATTTCCTTTTGACATTATAGCTGATAGTATTGACCAATTAAAAAAATAGTATACGGTTGGTAATCAAACAAAACAAAACCAAGGAAGGTAAAAATGCTCATTGATCTTCTCCTAGGAGCGTGCCTGGCGGGCACCTGCTCGGCAATTATGGCCTTAACTCCCTATGGGTATTGCTGGCGGCCTTCATTCTGGACAGCGACATCGTCTTCAATGAACTGTGGCGCAGCTACGTCAAAAAAGAGAAAAAGTTCCAATTAAACTCTTTACTAGATGAGCGTTCCTATACTCATAAATTCTGGTTTCACAAACCATTACCAGCATTGCTAATTGTTTATTTAACTAGCGCCTGGTATCTAGGAACTGGGTTTGGCCTGCTCACAACTTGCGCTATATTTTTTCACCTTGTTCATGACACCATCGACAAAAACTTTGACGGCGTACAATGGCTCTGGCCGTTTAACCAGATGAGCTATAAATTCAGAAGTGGTCAGGGGTGGATAAAAAAAAGCAAGGCGCAATTATATCAGGAAGCCGCCGCTATGGCTAAACATAGTCGCTCTACCAAAGAGATTTTGGCAGATAATAAATTTTGACATAATTTGCCAAACATTTAAATAAAAACTCGTTGTAATTCACAACGAGTTTTTTATTTTATATTATAATTCTTTTTTACCACGCTCCGCCCACCAATCATCGCCATAACTGACCAACAACTCTTCGCCTGACTTAATATCACGCAAAGCAATAAAATCCAAGCAATTTTTAAAACGATTAGAGTATCTATGTTCCAAATTTGGCCGCTTAGCATGATTATACATAGCACCATAACCCAAACAAACCAGCTCCTTGGTTTTGCTATGGGCAAATTTATAGTCTGCCAAAGCACAAGTGCAATCATCTTTATCAACCAAAACATAAGGCGCGGTCTCCACAACCTGGCCTTTCTTGATATCCACCCTGGCAAACATGCCCCGTCCACCGAGTGGTGATTTGGCTAAATATATTTTATCCGGAGATATCTTCATTGAAATGATCTCAACAAATTTTTAGTAAAACAAAAACCCTCCACTAACCATCAGAGGGCTTTGTAAGTATTATTTTTTACCTTTTCTTTGTTTAGCCTTGGCTTCTAACATCAAACGCTTAGTTTCCAATCGCTTGGCAGTCTTGTGCGAATGGGAACGCTTGCGCTTGCCAATAGCTGTACGTCTTTTTCCCGGCATAAATGTAATGTTATTAATATAAGCTATGCTTATTCTAGCGAAAAAGCAAAAGAAAATCAAGGGATTGTATTAGTCTAGCCCATTTTTGACCTCTTTTGTTGTCCAATATGTATCTGGGCTTATTCAAACTCGGCAGCTGCGTCAAACTTTCTGTCCTATTGAACAACAAGTTTGACTTGCTGGGGTGGTAGTCGTGACTTTATTAAAATATTCCCCCTAGATCAAGTTAATAATGTTTGGCAACAGTACTCTGTAATTCAAAAGCTACTTTCTACCCCTTAAGAACCCACTATACTCCTTATTTATCTTTCTTGTTGCTACCCCTAAAGGAGTTAGGCTAGCAGACTTTCTTAGTTGATTCACTTTTTTCATATTTCTTACAGGTTTAACAACCAATTTTTTCCCCTTAACAATGAACTGTGTACCGTATACCTGTTTTTTAGATTCTGCTGTTAAAACTCTATCCGTTAAATAGGCAAAATTTCTAGCGTAGGCCTGGCCACGAGAAACCTCTTCCTTAAGTGATTGAAGGGCTTTCTTTTGTAGTTTTATATCCTTGTCAGCATGCTGAACTAGTAACCAAAAATAATGGGAGGCTCTTTTACCAATTAAGTCAAAAGTTGGCCAACCATATTTATCTATGGTTTTTTTAACAAATTTTATATTCTGTTCATCCAACTTTAACACCTTATTCCACTCTTTATTTGTTATGCCGCCTTTTTGTACCCTAGCTCTGAGCTTTTGATCTGCTTTAGCTCTCTTGGTAATTGATTCAATTAATTGCTTATTTTTCATAGTTATATATAAATAGTCGTCAAAAAAGGAGCCCTTACGAGCTCCTTTATTTTACATACTAATGATGTATTGTGCAATTGCTGCACTTATTGGCAGGCTTGTTTTCTCCTCAACAAATCTATACTGCCCGTTAGGATTAATTTCCAGAAAGTAATAATTTCCCTTTTTGTCCAAACTCAGATCTATACTGCCATAATTCAATTTCAATGACTTTACTAGCTGTACACACATTTGGGCAATTTCATCTGGAAGATTGATTACTTCTAGATCCATTTTACCTGAACGCCAATCCAGTTTCTTTTCTGTCACCACCTTAACAGCAAACACCAAATCTCCAACAATGGTAACTCTCATATCGTACACCTTGTCTACCAATTGCTGAAATATACTTGGTGATGATCTAATTCTATCTCTTTGCTCATAAAGACTTTCATCAAGCTTATGTGCAAACAGAACATGTTTGTCACTAAGAGTCGAAGACAATGTCTTTATAATAAGCTCATCATCTGATGATTCCCACATCTTTTCTAAACTTTCCGGATCAGATGTCATAAGTGTGCGAGGAATCTTAAACCCGAGATCAGATGCCAAACTAAGTTGATAGGGCTTATTCTCAGCAATGAGAGACTCTATGTATCCATTAAACATCTTTGCATCACGCAAAATAAATGGTATAGCGCGCCACAATGCAATAAACTGCCTATGAATATAAACGGCATCCTCATGCGGCTCTACAGATCTTAATCCCTTTGGAAGTATTGGCTTCCAAAACCACACCTTATCAATTTCTTCTGAGCTTATAACTTCATTTGCATTCTTAACATTGAGTGTCATTTCATTGTCTTCAAATGAAATTGTAATAAAGTCTGTATCCAAACATGACCTAGCGTCATATTTAACAACACGCTGATCAGATTCACTATTTATAAAATCGTAAACCTTATCAGTTCCATCTCTATCGTTACCTATAATGAGTATCATACCCACCTCCTTAATTCTATAATTTTCAGAATAGAAAAGGAGGTGGCTACACCTCCTTTTGCATTAATCTGTTCCACCACTATCTGGATCATTGGGAGTACCATGTGTGGTAAACCCCTCCATAGCTTTTTCACCACCTTTATAGATGTCTTCTATTGGTTGGCGCAAGTCCAAAATCAATGGCTTGGGTGTACTGTTTTTTTTCACGCTTCTCACCTCTTTTCTGTTGTTTTGTTTGTTAAATAGCTATATTAAAATCTTACGTCCACAGGCCTTAAATGTCAAACTTTTTTATCTTATAAACTAAAAAACAGCTAAAATAGCTGCTTTTTAACTGGGGTGGCTAGAGGGAATTGAACCCTCATTAGCGGTACCACAAACCGCTGTGTTAACCGTTACACCATAGCCACCATGTAAGTACTATATTCTTAAAAGCAATATCTCTATACCTTTGTGGTATTTTTGATAAAATTCTTCAATCTGCTCGGCCGCAACTTCATCATTGCTACTACGTACTGCCTGAGCAAACTCATCTGCTGCTATATTCAAGTCGCCGTGGTCATAAGCCGTACGAATAAAATCATAAAACAACTCTTTGCCGGCATCATCTTTATTGGCCCAATCACGCAGACCACTTTTACTAACAAACTCTTGTAACTTTTCCCGGACAATATCCTTCATGGGTGGTAATTCCACATAGCTCACCGGTGCTGCATTGTCTATTGTCTCTATTTTATTATCTGACATAATAAATTAATCCTTTCTTTTCTAATAAATATACGAGTCACTTATTTTCTAGCTTGGCGAGAAAAAAAGTAATAAGCATGCAATGAGCAGACAAATCTGCTTAAACGTAATATTGCTAACTGGTTTAGAAATATATAATTGCAATGCCTGACTGCAAAATGGTACCCTCGCTAGGAATCGAACCTAGATCCACGGCTTAGAAGGCCGTTGTTCTATCCTTTGAACTACGAGGGCTAGTGAATCGGACTTTGCCAGCCAGAGGCTGGTCCGCCTATGGCGGAAACTACGAGGGCTAGTGAATCGGACTTCATCTCCCTGCGGGAGATCTGTCGGAGGCGGAAACTACGAGGGCATTAAAACAACACACCTTTAAAAAATAATATACATATACAATCCTTTTTAAATGACTGGACATGCCCAGTCATTTGAAAATGACCAGGGCACGCCCTATTCTAAATAAAAATAAGCTAATTGTCAACCCTTGATAAAACCTAATAAATAAATCTAAGCCGGTCCAATTATTCACACATCTAATCTTCGGGCAAATCCCTTAAGATACCGCGCAAATAATCTTCAATCTTAATCCAGCCACGCTGACCGCCCTTGTCTATCAAAATCCTTTTCCATTTGGGAATATATTGTACTCTACCATTGGTATGAATGGTAAAGTGCTCTTTATCCTCATCAATTTGCAAACGCTCATCTTGAATTAACTTGCCTATTTTAACAACTTCCTGTTCAGCCAATTTTTCCGGGGCTTCCGGCAGTTTTTCACTACCATTATGATTCATTTTTTCCATATAAAATTTGTTTAAATTATTAATATTTATCAATTATTATATTAAATTAATAAATCTCTTCTATTCACATAATGTCCTTTGTTTTAAAATGCGCAAACTTGTTTTGAACAAGATGAATGTTAAGTTAAAATCCTTTATGACGCAAATTTCAAATAATAAAAATTGATACCTATTTTATTTTTCCAAAAGCAACGAGCCAGAACACTTAATCTCAACCTTTATTCTATCTCTTAATACTTCTGGAAAGGATTTAATTATAAATTTACTAGCTAATTTAATACGATCCTCATCAAGTGGGACTGTTTCGCTATTCTGAAAACCAACTTGTTCTGCCAATTCATTAATCATTTCAGAAGTAATCATTTCATTATCTACGGGGCCATTTATTTTCATCAAATTATCAAGATTCACTATGACATAACCATAGTTATTAACGATAACAAATTTTCCACTCTGTAAAACCCTATACACTTCTTGTAAAATCTGTTTGCATTCCTCTGGCTTTATAAAAACCTCATTGCCGCCCCCTCCCTTGAAAGATGAATTAAATAGATTCAAAATACTTGCCCCACCGTCTATTGATTCCGTTTTAAAAGGGAGATGAAAGGCACTACCTAAAACTGGTTCTCTGCCAACCTCCTTTTGTGCTTCCAGTGGCGCCTTGGCAATATCCACCGCGATTATTTTTGCACCACGATTTTCAAGAATTTCCTGAAGTTCTGAAGCAAGTGGAGATAATTCTTTTTTGGAAAAGGATTTTGCAGTCGGGTAACCGGCGCCAATATCAATTATCTTTTTATCTCATAAATCATACCTTTCTAAAAGTTCAACGTATTTTTTTGCATTTACAAAATCAAAATGTAGTCGCGGCAGCAACTCTAAACTTGTCCCAAACCCTTCCCAGTACTTTTGTCCTTCGCGTTCAAATTTTTCCATAGTAAAATACAATCAAATAATGTTATCCAATACCATGATACACGTTCGCATTAGCAAACGCTCCTTTCATATCTTGATACATTTGCAATAACTGTTTTTCAGTATCATCCAAATTTGTTATAGTTTCAAATTGTTCGATTTTATCTAAAGAAATTGCTAATTTTTTTTCTTCACCAGCCACCCTATATGTAAAAAATACTTGATCGTCTTGCAAATCCACTTGATTAACATGAATATAACCTCTTTCCCTTAAAACAGCCTTACTTTTTATCTCTTGATTCTTATCCTGGTAACCTAAGTAAAGAGTATCAAATCCAAAACTTGATCCATTTTCACTAGAATAAACCATATAGGCTAAATCATCCTTGTTCGCGATTTGTTCTGGCAATCTTGTATAATCACAGCCCAGCTTAACCGCCTTATTTAATACATCAGTATAAAGCTCTTTCTGCACTGTCGTTTTCAAGCTTTCTAGTTTTCTTTGTAGCTCTTCTTCCTTATTCACTTGATCATGGTCTTCAAGAGCAAAAACTTCAATATTCAAATCAGGAAATTTCTTTTTCAATATGTCCCGAACTATCTCTTTTGGCGCTTCACCATAATCACCAGACGTTCCATCTACCACAAGATTGTCACCATCGCGATGGATATATCCTCCTCCTATGACTTGCAAATTTTTTTGATATAATTTTCTTGAAAAGTTTGCAATATCGCGATGAAACGCTTTCTTTTCTATCGGTAAGGCAATCACGTATTGTCGTCCGCTATCATCTTCCATAAACACAAATTTGTGTGCCCTATCTGGCGAACCTAATTTGATAACAACTTTTGGATCGCTTACATCTTCAGGAATTTCTTTTAATATTCTAATGTTTTTGACCAACTCTTCTTCAGTCACAGGTTTTTTATAAAATTGCTCAATTTTGGAAGTAATGTTCTGTTGTTTTGCCGAATCATTAATCAAATTTTCTGACTCTTCAGTTATGGAGGGTTGAAATTTAAATTCTTGTTCTGGTGACATATATTTTAACCTTTCCCTTATATGACCTTTGGTACAATTTCGGGAAATTAAATTACGCTAGTAAATGGTGGCTCACCACGTCAGTAGAGTTAATTTGTGAATTAACTCTACTGACGTGGTGCCCTTGGGAGGAATTGAACCTCCATCGCGGGTTCCGGAAACCCGTGTTCTATCCGTTGAACTACAAGGGCTTAGAAACCGTTCTTTAAGAACGATTTTTCTTGATTTTGTGTATCTTACGCCAGGCGCGATCGGATTGCAAATCCTGATTTTCTTTCAGGCTTTGGCCGTGTTTAGGTATTACCTCGCGTGGCTTATCCATAAATTTATTTTCTACTATCTCCGCATAACAAAACTCGCATAAACCCTCAATAGTGGCGGGCTCGGTTTGGCAAACCTGACAAAGCCGTTCGCCCTGCGGCATTTTTTCGCTCATACTTTTATGAACCTTTCTTACGTGAACGTCCATGAAAAGCTTTATGAACGTCCTTTAATTGTTGGTTAGTAATGTGCGTATAAATTTGTGTAGTTGTAATACTAGAATGACCAAGCATCGCCTGTACGCTACGAATATCCGCGCCGCCTTGCAATAAATCCGTAGCATAAGAATGGCGTAGAGTATGTGGCGTTACTTGTTTAGTAATGCCGGCGGCGCGCGCGTACTTAGCCACCAATCTTTCTACTGACCGGACCGTCAACGGCCGTTCCTCATCCTCACGCTGTTTACTGGCACGATCATGAGCGGTAAATAAATAAGGCGAAGTGTCATGACGTAAATTCAAATATTCACCTAACCAATGCTTGGCGTGATTAGATAAAAAAACAATGCGCGGCTTATTACCCTTGCCACGAACGGTAAATTCATCTTTAGCTAAATTAATCTGATCCTGTTTAAGATTTACCAGCTCTGAAACGCGCAATCCGGTTGCAAACAAAGTTTCCAAAATTGCCTTGTCCCGTGCTTTAATAATTTTTTTATTATTGCCCTGCAAAGGCGCTTGTAAGATTCTTTCTAGATCAGAACCATCCAAAAAATCTACTGTCCGCTCGCCAATCTTGGCCAACTCTAATTTTTCCGGCGCCAAGGTTTTCACATCATTCTTAGCTAAATATTTCAAGAAAGAACGCAAAGCTATAATATGGTAGTTCTGCGTGCTCTTTTGCAATGACTTGCCGTTCACGGTCAAACGGTTGAGACGTAAACGAAATTGCTTGACCAACTCCAAATCTATATCAGCTGGTTTTTTTACCTTAGTCCAATCAATAAAACGAGATAGATAAAATTCATAATTACGCACCGTCAAAGCGCTACGATTCTTTTCTATCTCCAAATACTCCAAAAAGGAGCGTAACCATTGGTCTATATTTTTTTCTGCCATGATCAAATAATAACTATTTTAGCATTACATCTATATTTTACGACACTTTAATATAAAAATCCAGCTCCAACCACGTTTTACAAATTAGTAACAATAGGGGTAAAACAAGAAAAAATTATATAATACTGTTTATTCAAAATAATAAAAATCCTTTACCCTCTATTTAAACAAAAAGACCTGACAATAAGTTTACTGTCAGGCCTTGATTTATTGAATGATCGATATCGATGGTGATTTCTGACGTTCCAGAAAGAACACCACCAAAGAAATGAGGAGAGATACGCTCCCCATTATGGCCATGTGGATAGCTAGCGTCCTTATCAGAAAGCTCATAGCTAATGCTATAAGCGCGCTAACGCTGTTTAGCGCTATAAAATACCGGTTCTTACCAGCCCATGCTGATACAAGACCGATAACTAGCGTGACAAGCCACGCCACTATTAAATAATTAATCAATATTGTATGCATGCAATCCTCCTTAATTTTAAATTGTCAAAATTCTTCTTCTATACTTAACCATAACATATTATAAATCATTTGTCAATAGTGCCTTATCCACTACTCTAAAATTTAATAAATCTTATAGATTTTTACAAATTAGCAAAAAACCCTCCATTATTGACAAAAATATCCATAAATGATATAGTCTGGGCAGTTAAATAACTTATTAATTAGCCCGCGCTCGGACGGACGATAACCAACATTCGTCGCGCTGGGACGGGCCGAATAAAGGAATACATTTATGTTGGACAAAAAGAAAAAAGACCAAATTATCGCTAAATTCAAAACTCACGATAATGATACTGGTTCACCAGAGGTGCAGATTGCCATTCTCACTGCTGAAATCAATGAGTTGACTGATCACTTGAAAATGCACCGCAAAGACTTTTCTTCCCGTCGTGGTTTGATTCGTAAAGTTAACCAACGTCGTAAATTATTACGCTACTTAGAAAAAACTGACGAAGCTAGTTTTGATAAAATTGTCAAAAAACTAAAGATTAAAATCACCAAAAAAGTTGCTGATAGCGAAGAGCCGAGTGAAGAAGAGCTAGCCAAACTTGAAGAAGATAAGACAGTTTAAACTTTATTATTTCTATACTAAATTTATGAATGTACAATACCCTGATCAGCGCGTAGGCGTCTTTATTGATATTGGCAACATGTACCACTCCGCTAAAAACCTTTTCAATGCCAAATTAAACTTTGGCAAAATTTTAGAAACCGCCGTAGGTGAACGCCGCTTAGTTCGTGCCCTGGCTTATGTAGTAGAATCACAAACCAATGAAGAACAAAACTTTTTTGAAGCTTTACGCAAACAAGGATTTGAAATAAAAAGTAAAGACCTGCAAATATTTCCTGGTGGCGCCAAGAAAGGCGACTGGGATGTAGGTATTGCTATTGACGCCATAACTATTGCCAATCATTTGGATGTTGTGGTGTTGGTAACTGGTGACGGGGATTTTATACCCTTAGTTAGTTTTTTACGTAACAATAAAGGTTGTCGCGTTGAAGTTATTGCTTTTGAACAAAGCGCTTCCGCTAAACTGATTGAAGAGGCAGATAGTTTTTTAAATATCAGCGATCAATCAAAACGTTACTTGCTAAAGGACAAGTTTTCCCGCTCCCGATCTTAAAAAATTAATAAATCGGCCGGTTGGTGATCAGACAGATAGACTATAAGATTTTCTAGTCTATTGCTTGATGGCCAGCTGTACTTGCCGAGAAAGGAATTTGTATGTTTAATGTACAAACTTTTACCCGTGAGATTGCTGGCCGCACTCTCACCATTGAAACGGGTTTGCTCGCCGGTCAAGCCGGTGGCTCTTGCACGGTGCGTTATGGCGACACCGTTGTTTTGGCTGCCGCTTGTGCTTCCGACAAACCAAAAGAGGGACAAGATTTTTTCCCTTTGACTGTTGATTATGAAGAAAAATTTTATGCCGCCGGGCGTATCAAAGGCAGTCGTTGGATTAAACGCGAAGGTCGTCCTTCTGAAGAAGCGGTGCTAACCGCGCGCCTGATTGACCGCTCTATCCGCCCGCTATTTTCAGAGGAGGAAAGACGTGAAGTACAGGTGACTATTACAGTATTGTCTCTAGACCAACAAAATGATCCAGATATGCCCGCTTTAATAGCCGCTTCTTGTGCCTTAGCAATGTCACCGATGCCTTGGAACGGACCAGTGGCTGGTATGAAAGTAGGCCGCATTGAAAATCAATGGGTGCTTAATCCAACCTATGAAGCGCTGGATAAAAGTGATTTGGATTTAATAGTGGTCGGCAGTAAAGAACAGGTGGTGATGATAGAGGCTGGCGCTAAAGAAATCAAAGAAGCTGACGCAGCCGCTGCTATTGCCTTTGGCCACAAACACATTGGTACAGCCATTGATTTAATCAATGAGGTAGTAAAGGCTGCTGGCAAACAAAAACAAAGCACAACTATTGACCTAAGTGATGAAGAGGTGGCAATCCAAGACAAGATTAAAAACAAAGTAAAAGAATACTTAACACAACATGATTTAACTAAATTATTTGCTGCTGATAAATCTAAACTCAAAACCAATATTGAGAATCTGAAAAATGGTCTAGACGAAATCTTAAAAGCAGATAATGAAATCAATAAAGAAGAACGCGCCCAGGGCGTGGCCATGCTCAACCAACACATTGATGAAGCAGCGCGCGACCTAACTTTAGCTGGCACCCGTGTGGATGGTCGTGGTTATGACGATGTTCGTCCGCTTGATGCCAAAGTTGGTATTTTGCCTCGCACCCATGGCAGTGGCTTATTTACCAGAGGGGAAACTCAAGTGCTATCCATTGTTACTTTAGCTGGGCCAGGCGCAGAACAATATTTAGATAACATAGAAGACGAAGGAGTGACAAAAAAACGCTATATGCATCATTATAATTTCCCCGGCTATTCGGTGGGTGAAGTAAAACGCGCCGCCTCTACAAACCGTCGCGAAATTGGTCATGGCGCCCTAGCAGAAAAAGCTTTAGTGCCAGTCTTGCCAGACAAAGAAGACTTTCCTTATACTATTCGCGTAGTATCCGAGGTAATGTCCTCTAATGGATCTTCTTCACAAGCTTCTATTTGTGGCTCTACTCTAGCTTTAATGGACGCCGGCATACCAATTAAAAAAGCTGTTGCTGGTATTGCCATGGGTCTGATTACCAACCCCAAAAACACTGAGGATTATCGCGTATTGACTGACATTCAGGGATTTGAAGACCATGCCGGCGATATGGACTTTAAAGTAGCTGGTACTAAAGACGGCATTACTGCTTTGCAACTAGATATCAAACTGAATGGCATTTCTCCAAAAGTGATTAGCGAGACTCTAGACAAAGCGAAAATAGCTCGCGAAAAAATACTTGACGTCATGACTCAAGCTATTGACCAACCACGTACAGAGCTTTCCAAATACGCGCCCCGCATTGAAACTTTACACATTGACCCAGAACAAATTCGTGACGTCATCGGGCCGGGCGGTAAAATCATCAATGAAATTATTGAAAAAACCGGTGTGGAAATTGATATTGAACAGGATGGCACAGTATTGATAACCTCTACCGACGCCGCCGGAGCAGAAAAAGCCATTGACATTATCAAGGGTATTACTAAAAAAGTAAAAGTCGGTGAAGAATACGAAGGCGAAGTGATTCAAATCATGACTGACCGTAATAGAGGCAATGAAATTGGAGCTATTGTACAAATCCTGCCCAATAAAGACGGTATGATACATATTTCTAATTTGTCCAATGAACACGTAGCTAAAGTATCGGACATAGTCAAAATTGGTGATAAAATTAAAGTCAAAGTAGTTGAAGTGGATGAAGAAAGAGGGCGCATTGGACTCTCTCATAAAGAATATATGCCCCCTGCCAGTCCCGGACAAGAGAAGCACGGGCATAATAATCCCCGCAGCTCCCACCACAATAATAGACAAGGCGGACGTGATAATTATAGATCTAGACGCTAATACTTAGCCTAGATTATCAAAAAACAACCTCTCCTTTTATGGAGAGGTTGTTTTTTATACCTCTAACTGTATATTTAAGCCGTGATCTGCTAAAATATAAACATGCTTAATTGGTTACGTAAAAATTTCATTTGGTGTTTATTAACAATCTTAATTTTAGGATTGTTTGCTTGGCAATTACAAAAACAATATCTTAACCGACTTTATGGTTTAGAAAATTTATTGCCTCATAACACTGCCTTACAAGCCCACCTTGATTTATCTGAACTCAATGCCACTATCAATCAAAAAAACAAATTAGGGAAAAACCCACTAATTTCTGACTTGGCAACAGATCTAAATGTTGCCATTGCAAATTATTTATCTGCTTGGCAAATAAACTGGGGCGAGCTCAGCCAACAATATCTAGACCCCAAAGCTATATTTTATATTACCGCCACAAATAATTATCAATGGGGTGTCTTAGTAAGTGGACGAGCCGACAATATAATAAAAGCATTGAAAAATGAAGGTATTATAACTCCGTACCAAAAAAATGGCGTCAACTTCTGGCAAATGAATAATAATGATAATATCATCTACCTTGATAATATAACCAAAAATTTGTTAAGCGTGAGCGAAAATGAACAATTGATAATCAACTCTCACCAAGCCTACCAAAGTGATGAACTGTCTGGCTGGAACAGATTCTCTTCCATCATTTCTCTTCGCCCCTTATTAACTATAAAAATAAACCAATTTTTAGATGATGATTTACTTGCAAATAATCATTGGCTAAAACCATTTTATAATATTTGGCAACCGCTATGGAGCCAAGGAGAAAACAATGCCCTACAAATAGAAATAAATCAAAGTGGCGATTATTTATGGTGGCAAATTGCTAACTCAGACTCTCTTACTTCTTTACCCACATTTCAAACTACTAATATAAATTCACTAGCCGAGGCAATCCACCTACCCGCTATATTCAGTTGGGCGGCAGCCGATAGTCAAAATTGGAGTAATGCAACGAGTAATAATGATATCGTAAACTATCTCTGGCAACTGCATAAACATGGTGACCAGTCTAGTTTGTGGCAATTAATACTCAAGTTAAATGGCCCAAAACACATTTCTTTGCTAGCTAGCGGTGAAATATTAATAGTAGTGCCTAGTAAAATAATAGATGACATCACCTATGTCAGTCGTAATATATTAGCAAAAAATAAAGCCAAACAAGTCACTAAGACCTTGCCTGATGGCGGAGAATATACAGAATTGGTAGCTGACTATGACGCTATCATATCACAAAAATTTTTATATCAAGGGCAATCTATCATTACTTGGTTGGCGCCCGGCTCCAAGCAAGCAATCAGCTACTATCAAAGCGGCGATAACCTATTGATAGCCAATGATAAAGCTACTTTGATTAATAATTTAGATAATAAGACAATAAACCAAATTTGTGGTGATATTCCAAAATATAATAATGCCTTAATCATGAAAACTGACCAATTGCCCGATGATTGGATATTTGAACTACACCCATCTCTACGTAAAATAAAAGAAATAGCTATATTTAGCCAAAAAAACGAAAAAAGTATTATTATAAAGGGTTGTTTACAACTGCGATAATCTGTGGATAAACTGTTAAAGTGTGAGTAAAACTTTTGTTCACTAAAACTATATTTCATAATAAAATACATATTTTTAACCTAATATTAGCTATATATTGATATTGACTTTTTTCTCTGTAGGTGATATAATGAATATAGGTTGAAATAGTACTTTTAAAAATGAGATCATTATCCTAAGGTATCTTAGAATAATCTCTCATATATCTACTGTTTTTATTAATGGGCCAACCAACGGTTCATTAAATAAAAAAAACAAAAGCTTAAAAAAAAGCAAAAAAATAAAAATAAAATGGTGAGTCCTCACAAATATGGAGACCACCACTAAAACGGTAGATATTAATAGTGATAGTTGGTAATCACGAAAAAACGTGTTGACATTTCTATGTCTAAAACTATCCCTTTTGGGATAATATTTAGGCGGGATGACAATACATTTCAAAGGCTGACAGTGGCCATAAATCAAATTTATTTGGGCTCTAACGTCAGCCTTTTTGTTTTGCTAAAAAACCCTACTTTATTATTGACAAAATCTTGCTTTTCCTCTATTATTTAGGCATATTTTACAGCATTAAAACAAAACCCGTATGTTAAATAAAGACTTTATTGAGGCTAGAAAAAAGGATTTATCTGCCAGAAAAGCTGAATTAGAAGAACAATTAGCCACCTTAGTAAATAAAGACAGGCAAAGTAGCGAGTATGACTCCCAATTTCCTGATTTTGGCGACAAAGAAGATGAAAACGCCGCTGAAGTAGCTGTTTACCAAGGTAATATTTCCTTAGAAGAAGATTTAAAATTTTCTTTGGAGCGCATTAATCAAGCCTTGCAACGGATTGCTAACAATACCTATGGCACTTGTGAAAAATGTGGTCAGCCCATTGATGAAAAACGCTTAACCGTGTTCCCACAAGCTACTGCTTGCATGAACTGCAAGCGTAAAAATATCTAGTCATGAACAAAAGGTTCTTTTTTTGCTTATTGATTTTTTTTCTTTTTTTGCTGGAAAGAATAAGTAAATATATAGCCCTACACTATCTCGGTATGGGGCTTTTTTGTTGCCACGACTTTTTCAGTCTAAAATTATTTTTTAACCCCGGCATAGCTTTTGGTTTCCCCTTGCCTCAAGTATTAAGTTTATTGGCAGCGCTAATTATTATAATTGCTTTATTAACTGCCCTCATAAAGCATTGGCGAAGCTGGCCGCCTGTAAAACTCCTAGCTATCCAATTGGTAATAATCGGGGCTATCAGTAATTTATTAGACAGAATATGGCTAGGGCAAGTGATTGATTTTGTCCAACTTGGCAACTGGTCAATATTTAATCTGGCAGATGTTTATATAATGACGGGCATATTAATCTTAATAATATTAGGGTTGAAAAAGTATAAATAAAAGATAGTTTAAGCTAAAATTATAGGCCCAACATATGGCCTGTTTTTTATTAAAATCAGTATAATTGTCAACAAAATATTAGCTTGACAAAACACAGAATAAAAGGTAAGTTAATTACTTAACTCTAATCAAAAAGAGGGGTGAAATAACCATGTTGAGTCAAAAAAATCAAATAAAAAACTATTTGGGAAAAGCCAAAAACATTCTCTTGCTAAGCAAGCAAAGTTATCATGGGGATGATTTGGCTAGTGTTTTAGCTTGGTCGCTTTGGCTTAACAAACTGGGTAAGCAGCACGATGTTGTTATCCCTGGTTTTATGCCAAAACCACAGCTTAAATTTTTACCGCATTGGGATTCTATAAAAAACAACCTACACAAATTAAAAAAATTTACTATAAATGTAAATATAGACCGTTCTGGCCTAGACGATTTTAGCTATGATGTAACCGCTGATCAACTCAAACTTTATCTAACGCCCGAGCGCGGCTTTATTGATAATCATGACATTTCCTTCCAAAACACGGATTTTAAATATGATTTAGTTATTTTACTCGGCGTACCTGATTATAATTCACTAAGCTATCTATACCAACAACACGCTGACTTTTTCTATCAGGTGCCAACTATCAACATAGATAATCACTATCTCAATGAACACTTCGCTGATATAAATGAAGTGGACATAACTAAAACATCCATAGCAGAAATTAGCTATGATATTATGACTATGATTGCACCTGATTTAATAGACGACTCGGTAGCGACCTGCCTTCTCACTGGATTATTAAGCGCTACGCAAAGTTTTCGCAGCAATTCTGTCACCCCGCAAACCTTACAATTAGCTAGTGATCTTATACAAAGAGGTGCCGATAGAAAAAAAATAGTAGAGCAGTTATTCAACACAAAATCCGTATCTATGCTAAAACTATGGGGCAGGGTATTGGCGCGCCTCAAAATTGATAATCGCTACCAACTTGGTTGGTCATTAATTAACCAACAAGACATGAAGCGTTCTGGCGCTGGCGAAGAAGATATACCGGGGGTAATAGAAGAACTAATACTTACCTCTCCTCAAATCGGAATAGCGTTGATATTCTATGCTACCGCTGATGATAAAACCAAAATATGGTTACACAGTGGACGCAATTTTGATTCTTTACAATTAGCTAACAATTATCAACCACAGGGAGATAAAGACCTGGCCACCTTTATTGTTGAAGATAATATTATAAATAGTAGTGAAGTTGTTCTAGCTGACACAAAACGCCGCTTACAATCTGTGCTGACTTAACAAAGAGCGATAAATAGTTTAAAATAGTAAATGTTTTTACACTGAGGGTGTGTAGCTCAGTCGGTTAGAGCGCTGCTCTTATAAAGCAGAGGTCGGTGGTTCAAGTCCACCCACACCCACCATACCAGATTAATGTGACAGGACTTGTCACGATATGTTATTTTTAAATTACCCCCCCCCTCATTCCAAAAAAACCTCTTGAAAATAACAGTATAATCCTGTAAAATACTAGCGCCGACAAACATTGGTGAGCGTAATATATTATGAAAATTATTTTACGCTTGGTGCTAAGTAGAAAAACAAGTTGAAAAGTGAGTGCCATGCGCATTGCTTGGGCTCCGAGCTTGTCGAGGAGTTAAGCAATGAGCATCAAGGAATAACTTGATGAGCAGTGGAGTGACCCTGACTTGTTCAGGGGCATGAAACGGCGGAAGCAAGTTGAAAAGTGAGTGCCATGCGCATTGCTTGGGCTCCGAGCTTGTCGAGGAGTTAAGCATGAGCATCAAGGAATAACTTGATGAGCAGTGGAATGACCCTGACTTGTTCAGGGGCAT